>DFIS01000034.1 GCA_002372175.1 Solobacterium sp. UBA3691 | reverse complement strand
ACCGTATCTGATCCAGATCGGCTTTATCAACCGTACAGCCAGAGGCAGAGTGGCTACCGAGAAAGCTTATGAACATCTCGGGGCTGTATATAAGAGCAGACTGTTTTAAACAGCAGTCATGATCCTGTCATTACGTGAGGATGTACGCATGCGGCGTATATCCTTTTCTTTACACCAGCGCCTTGCCTCATTGGCAGATAAGATCACAGGCTGGCGGTCATGGATGTGGATCTCAGGTTCCCCGGCATCTTCGGTCAGGATGACAAACTGCTGCTGACCATGTTCCGTGCGGCATAGACCGGCAAGATACAGGGGTTTGTCTTTGCAGGTGAAATGGTATTTGCGCTTCGGCTGTCTGGACCACTCGTAATAGCCTGAAGCCAGGATCACGCACGGGGAACAATTGCGGAATGTGATCTTCTCTTCGATCGATTCACTGCGGGCATTGATCAGCATCTTTCCGTTTACGGGGAAACCCCAGTGCATGACGGCAATACCGAATGAGGCTGCTTTACTGTCATAGACACCGACACAGGCATACTGGGAGGGGAATACCTCATACAGAGAGATCTGGTCGTATTTCGCTTCCGGCAGCTTCTGCCTGAGCTCTTCCGCAAGCTTCTTCAGAACTTCACTCTGATCATCAATAAACTGATATCTTCCGCACATGTCTACATTTTACGATATTCATGATCTTTGGTATATAATAGCAGTATGAAAAGCCGTTTTTACAAAGAATCCAACGCTGTCAAACGCCAGTATTTCCTGACGACGATGATCATCTTCGCCGCGACATTTCTGGTCGTATATATGCTGTTTCTGATCTTTCTGACGATCATGCAGGCACATCCGTACTTTAACCTGGCGGCTGTGCTGATCACCCTGATCATTGATATCCTGACAACGAATCATATCATCAATAATGTCTGGGCAGAGCGCTGGAAGATCAGGGATTGATTAATTCACGTGAATACGGTTATAATACCTATACGGCTGTGAACGGAAGCAGTAATTTCGGTATGCACTGACAGAGAACCCGGGATGGTGGAAACGGGGCAGGCAGATGAAATGAAGTCGTCCGGGAGCCGGTCTTCTGAATATCAGTAAGTTGACCCGTATATGCTCGTTACGCATTTGAGAAGCAAGTAAGGTGGTACCACGCATGTTCAGCGTCCTTCGGAGGGACGCTTTTATTTTTTGAGGAGGACAGTATGGCTGAAAATCTAGAAACTAAATATGATCATCATAAGGTAGAAGAAGGACGGTACGATCAATGGGTAAAAGCCGGATACTTTACGGCAGGAGATAAGTCCAAGGATCCGTTTACGATCGTGATCCCGCCGCCGAATGTTACCGGTATTCTGCATATCGGACATGCCTGGGATAATTCCCTGCAGGATATCATTTCCCGCTATAAGCGCATGCAGGGATATGACATGCTGTATCTGCCGGGTATGGACCATGCCGGCATTGCGACACAGGCAAGAGTTGATGCACGTCTGAAGGAAGAAGGCATCTCCCGCTATGATATCGGCCGGGAGAAGTTCCTGGAAAGAGCCTGGCAGTGGAAAGAGGAGTATGCCGCAACGATCCGCAAGCAGTGGGCAAAGCTCGGCAACAGCCTGGATTATTCACGTGAGAGATTTACGATGGATGAAGGCTTTAACGAAGCTGTCAAACATGTCTTTATTACGTTGTACAGAGAAGGTCTGATCTACCGCGGCAAGAGGATCATTAACTGGGATCCGGAAGCCCGTACAGCCCTCAGCAACATTGAGGTCTATCATCAGGCTATTCCCGGCAAGATGTATTACTTTAATTACAAGGTAGCAGAGACAGATGATATCTTTACGGTTGCGACAACACGTCCGGAGACGATGTTCGGTGATGTCTGCCTCGTTGTTCATCCCGAGGATGAAAGATATAAGCACCTTGTAGGCAAGCATGCGGTGAACCCGGCAAACGGCGCTCTGCTGCCGATCATCACGGATGATTATATCGACATGGAGTTCGGTACCGGTGCCATGAAGTGTACACCTGCTCACGATCCCAACGACTATGCGATCGCTCTGCGTCATAACCTCGAGATGCCTATATGCATGAACCCGGATGGAACGATGAATGCACTGGCAGGCAAATACGAGGGCATGGACAGATATGTCTGCCGTGATGCCGTAACTGCTGATATTGAAGCCGCCGGAAACCTCGTCAAGATCGAGGATATCGAACATGAGGTAGCTCACAGTGAACGTACACACTGCATCGTGGAACCGTATCTTTCCGAACAGTGGTTTGTCCGCATGAAGCCGCTGGCTGAGGATGTTCTGAACAACCAGAAGGATCCTGAACAGCATATCCGTTTCTATCCCGAAAGATTCGAGCGTACATTCGAGCAGTGGCTGGAGAATATCGATGACTGGTGCATCTCCCGTCAGCTGTGGTGGGGTCACCGCATTCCTGCCTGGTATCACAAGGAGACAGGGGAGGTATATGTAGGTGAGGAAGCACCTGCCGATATCGAAAACTGGAACCAGGATGAGGATGTCCTGGATACCTGGTTCTCGAGTGCGCTCTGGCCGTTTGCGACACTCGGCTGGCCGGAGGAGACCGAAGATCTTGACCGGTACTATCCGACAAGCACGATGGTCACAGGCTATGACATCATCTTCTTCTGGGTTGCCAGAATGGCTTTCCAGGCCCGTCACTTTACGAAGAACAGGCCGTTTAAAGATGTTCTGATCCACGGTCTGATCCGTGATGCCCAGGGCCGTAAGATGTCCAAATCCCTCGGCAACGGCATTGACCCGATGCAGGTCATTGAGGACTACGGTGTTGATGCACTGCGCTTCTTCCTGACAACAAACAGCACACCGGGACAGGATATGCGGTATATTCCGGAGAAGGTCGAGGCTTCCTGGAACTTTGTCAACAAACTCTGGAATGCGAGCAGATTCGTGCTGCTGAATCTGGATGATGATTTTGATCCGGAGGCGATCTGCTGGGAGGATCTCTCGGAGACTGATCTCTGGTTCCTGAATAAACTGAATACGGTCATCGGTCACATCACGGAGAATATGGAGAAATACGAGTTTGCCTTAGTCGGCAATGAACTGTATTCATTTGTCTGGGATGACTTCTGCAGCTGGTATGTGGAACTCTCCAAGGCAAGCCTGAACAGTGATGATGCCAAGGTCAGAAAGGCAGCTCAGGCAGCCCTGTATACTGCACTGCTGAATATCGTCAAGCTCCTGCATCCGTTTATTCCGTTTGTGACGGAAGAGATCTACCAGAAACTGCCCGGTCATGAGGAGACGATCTGCCTTGCGTCCTGGCCGACAGGGGTCAATACGATCAGAGAGATCGATACACTGGCCATGGACAGACTGATCTCGGTGATCTCCAAGGTCAGAGAGCTGAAAGTGACCAACCACCTGAAACCGAGTACACCAATCACCCTGAGCATCCGTGACCTTGACGGCAACAGTGTTGATCTGGATGCGGAACAGGCAAAGATGCTTGAGAGAATGGCGAAAGCCAACTGGCAGAAGGATCTGGAAGGGGATCTTGCGGTCGAGACGGTATATTCCGGTACGATTCTGATCCCGGCTGGCGAACTGCTGGACAAGGAGGCAGAGATTGCCAAGCTGGAAGCAGAGGAGAAGCGTCTGAACGGAGAGATCAGAAGAAGTCACGGTATCCTTGGCAATGAAGGCTTCATGAAGAAGGCACCGGCTTTCAAGATCGAAGAGGAGAAACGCAAGCTGACCGATTATGAGAAGCAGCTCTCAGCTGTTACGGAAAGACTTGCTTTCCTGCGCAAATAATCATGCAAGGAGTGTACGGAAGTGCACTCCTTTTGACTTATAACGAATTCATATATAAGTTTTGTGATATTTGTTATAGGTAATAAGACAACTTATCTTGTCTTGTGAAATTGCCTAGTTTATAATCAAATTGTCTAAAAGAAGGAGGCAATATGTCGACAAAGAAATATGTCTACAAGTTCACCGAAGGCAATGGCTCGATGAGAGAACTGCTTGGCGGTAAAGGTGCTAACCTGGCTGAAATGGCAGGTCTTGGTTTACCTGTACCGATGGGCTTTACGATCACAACGGAAGCCTGCAATCAGTACTATGCTGATGGTGAAAAGATCAATGATGAGATCATGGCTCAGGTCAAGAAGAACCTGACATGGCTCGAAAAGACGATGGGTAAGAAACTTGGCGATCCCAAAAACCCGCTTCTCGTATCTGTACGTTCCGGTGCCCGTGCATCCATGCCGGGTATGATGGACACGATCCTGAATCTGGGTATCAACGATGTCGTAGTTGAGAAGATCGCAGAAGCTAGTAATAACCCTCGTTTTGCTTATGACTCATACCGTCGTTTCGTTCAGATGTTCTCTGACGTTGTCATGGGTCTGTCCAAGAAGAGATTTGAAGTTATTATTGATGAACTGAAGGCTGAAAAGGGCATTAAGGACGATATCGATCTCGATGCTGATGATATGAAGAAGCTGACAGCTCTGTTCAAGGATTTCTATAAGGCTGAAAAGGGTGAGGATTTCCCTCAGGATCCGAATGTACAGCTGGAAAGAGCTATTGAAGCAGTCTTCCGTTCCTGGAACAACGAACGTGCTATCTACTACAGACGAATGAATGACATTCCTTCCGACTGGGGTACAGCTGTTAACGTACAGTCCATGGTCTTCGGTAATATGGGTAATGATTGTGCTACAGGCGTATGCTTCACACGTGACCCTTCCACCGGTGCCAATGCGTACTTCTACGGTGAATATCTGATCAACGCTCAGGGTGAAGATGTTGTTGCCGGTGTCCGTACACCTCAGCAGATCTCCAAGAAGGGCTCCCAGGCATGGGCTAAGTCCAATGGTATCTCCGAGAAAGACAGAATGGCTAAATATCCTTCACTGGAAGAAAAGATGCCTGAAACATATAAGGCTCTTGATGATGTCAGAAAGAAACTGGAAGCACATTATCATGACATGCAGGATATGGAATTCACGATCCAGGAAGGCAAACTGTTCATGCTGCAGACACGTAACGGTAAGAGAACCGCTGCTGCTGCTCTGAAGGTTGCTGTTGACCTCGTTCATGAAGGCCTGATCACTGAAGATGATGCACTGCTGATGGTAGAGCCCAAACAGCTTGATGATCTGCTGCATCCTACATTTGATGCTAAGGATCTGAAGGCTCATCAGGGTGATATCATTGCCAAGGGTCTGGCTGCATCTCCCGGTGCCGGTTCCGGTGCTGTCGTATTTACAGCTGCTGATGCCAAGGCATGGTCTGATGCCGGCAAGAAGGTCGTTCTTGTCCGTCTTGAGACTTCTCCTGAAGATATCGAAGGTATGCATGTATCTGAAGCTATCGTTACCGTACGCGGCGGTATGACCAGCCACGCTGCAGTCGTTGCCCGCGGTATGGGTGCATGCTGTGTCTCCGGTGCAGGTGATATCTCCGTCAACGAAGAGAAGAAACAGTTCACTGTCGGCGGCAAGACATTCAAGGAAGGCGATATCATCTCTGTTGATGGTACAACAGGCTGCGTATACCAGGGTGAGATCAAGACAAGTCCTGCCAAGATCTCCGGTGACTTCAAGAAGTTCATGGAATGGGCAGATGCACGCCGTTCACTGAAAGTCAGAACAAATGCTGATACACCTGAGGATGCTGCCAAGGCAGTTGAATTCGGTGCTGAAGGTATCGGTCTGGTTCGTACAGAACATATGTTCTTCAACTCCGCTGAGAGAATTAAAGCTATTCGTATGCTCTGTGTAGCTCAGAATACAGAACAGAGAATGGTTGCCCTTGGTGAGCTTGAGCCTTATCAGCAGGAAGACTTCGAGGGTATCTACGAAGCTATGGGCAAGGGCAGAAGTGTTACTGTCCGTCTGCTTGATCCGCCTCTGCATGAATTCCTGCCGAAGACGGAAGAAGAGATGGTTGATGTTGCTGCATCACTCGGCATTACTGTCGACGATGTCAAGGCAGCAGCAGCAAGCCTGCATGAGTTCAACCCGATGATGGGTCACCGCGGATGCCGTCTGGATGTTACATATCCTGAGATCGCTGAAATGCAGACTCGTGCTATCGTCAAGGCTGCACTTGCTACAAATAAGAAGCATCCTTCCTGGAAGGTTACTCCTGAGATCATGATCCCGCTGGTAGGTGAGGCTAAGGAACTTGCTTATGTAGCGAAGATCGTTAAGGAAACAGCTGACAAGGTCATCGCTGAGGCTAACTCCAAGATGACATATAAAGTCGGTACAATGATCGAGATCCCGCGTGCTGCTCTGACAGCAGACAAGCTTGCGGAAACAGCTGAATTCTTCAGCTTCGGTACAAACGACCTGACACAGATGACATTCGGTTTCTCCCGTGATGATGCCGGTAAGTTCTTGGGTGATTACTATGACAAGCACATCTACGAGAGTGATCCGTTCGCTCATGTTGATGTCGACGGTGTCGGCCAGCTGATCAAGATGGCTGCCGAAAAGGGACGCAGCACACGTAAGGATCTGCACCTCGGTGTCTGCGGCGAGCACGGCGGCGATCCTGCTTCTGTAGAATTCTTCCACAGAGTTGGTCTGAACTACGTTTCCTGCTCACCTTACCGTGTACCTCTGGCAAGACTTGCTGCTGCACAGGCCAAGATCAGAACTGACCGTGAAGCTGCTGCTGCCAAGAAGGCTGCCAAAGTTGCAAAGAAACCTGCAAAGAAGAAGTAATTATACTGAGGAGGACCGTGAATGAGCACATACAGACCCGCCGTAAGACGAGCTGCTGCGATGAAAGCAACTGCCCAGAAAGCTGCACTCAACTACCGGTCTAACACTGCCGGGAAGAAGAGAAAAGCTTCGCGAAAAAAAGCAAAGGCAGTTACTGAAGAGTAACGGTCATCCCGATACAATGCTTGAGACCCCTGCATCATATATGCGGGGGTTTTTACTTGAAGAGGTGTTTGTACATGCCTATAATTTGGGTAGAGGACATGATGATGAGCAAATATGTAATGGCAATTGATGAAGGTACGACAAGTACCAGAGCAATGATCTTTGATCATGAGCACAATGTAATTTCCATGGCGCAAAAGGAGTTCTCACAGTATTTTCCGCATCCTGGATGGGTAGAACACGATGCCAATGAGATCCTTCTGGCTGTACAGGCTGTCATGGCTTCCAGTCTGATGGAAGCGAATCTTCAGCCCACGGACATTGCCGCGATCGGGATCACCAACCAACGTGAGACGACGGTCGTCTGGAACAAGGAAACCGGACTTCCGATCTACCGTGCGATCGTCTGGCAGTCAAGACAGACAGCAGACATCTGCGATGAACTGAAGGAAAAGGGTTACGTTCCTCTGTTTGAAGAGAAGACCGGTCTGAAGATCGATGCCTATTTCTCTGCGACAAAGATACGCTGGATCCTCGATCATGTGGAAGGTGCCCAGCAGATGGCGGAAGAGGGCAAGCTTCTGGCAGGAACGATCGACTCCTGGCTTGTATATTACCTGAGCGGTCAGAAAGTGCATATTACGGACTATACGAATGCCAGCCGCACACTGCTCTACAATATCTATGAGAAAAAGTGGGATGAAGAGCTCTGCCGGATCATGAACATTCCGATGTGCATGCTGCCGGAAGTCAGAGACAGTTCCTGTGTATACGGAAAGACAGCGGATTACCGCGGTTTCGGTGCTGAGATACCGATTGCCGGAATTGCCGGTGACCAGCAGGCCGCACTGTTCGGACAGGGATGCTTCGATGTCGGTTCCGTAAAGAATACATACGGCACCGGATGCTTCATGCTTGTCAATACCGGTACACAGCCGATGAAGTCGGAGAGCGGTCTTGTCACAACGATTGCCTGGGGTCTGAACGGAGAGATCACATATGCTCTGGAGGGATCGATCTTTGTTGCCGGATCTGCTATCCAGTGGCTCAGAGACGAACTGCACTTCTTTGATAAAGCTTCGAAGTCCGAAGAGATGGCCCTGCGTTCGAAGAATGACCGCAGCGTGATCCTTGTACCGGCATTTGTCGGGCTTGGGGCTCCGTACTGGGATGACCGCTGCCGCGGTGCCTTGTTTGGTCTGACCAGAGGCACGTCGGTAGATGATATCACGAAAGCTACACTGGACTCTCTGGCATATCAGACAAGAGATATTCTGGAAGCCATGGAAAAGGATATCGGCAAGCAGATCGATACACTTAAGGTCGACGGCGGCGCATCCGCAAACAACTACATGATGCAGTTCCAGGCAGATCTGATCCAGCATCCTGTAATTCGTCCTGCCAGTGTTGAATCGACCGCGATCGGTGCTGCAAATCTTGCCGGACTGGCTGTCGGCTACTGGACCATGGACGATCTGCGCGCACCTTCGGCAGGGGATACGATCTATACACCGCTGATGGCAAAGAAAGATGCTGACAAGTATTATCAGAGATGGCAGACAGCTGTTGCGGCAGCCCGTATGTTTCCCGCTGATGAGTGATTGACGAACAGCAGTAAATACGTTATAACATATAAGAAAGCTGAGAACGGGACACGATCCGCAGGTCAGGATTCAGAGAGCATGCCGGTTGGTGCAAGGCATGTGAGAGACTGTGAGATTACCGCCCGCGAGCCGGATCTTAATCGATCACGCAGGTCTGCGTTAAAGACTTGAGGTGCTCATCATCTGATGAGAATTAAGGTGGTACCGCGCTTATAAGCGTCCTTGAACAGGGCGCTTTTTTACTTACAGGAGGAGAACATGCGCAATTTTAAGGAAGACGAGAGTCTTAATATTCTGAATCACAGCTGTGCTCATTTGATGGCACAGGCTGTGAAACACCTGTATCCGCAGGCTAAATTCTGGGTTGGGCCTGTTGTAGAGGAAGGTTTCTACTACGATATCGATCTTGGGGATGAGGTTATCCGTGATGAGGATCTGCCGAAGATCGAAAAAGAGATGAAGAAGCTTGCCAAGGACGGCAAACGTATTGTCCGTCATGAACTCAGCAAGCCTGAAGCTCTGGAGATGTTCAAGGATGACATGTATAAAGTTGATCTGATCAGCCGTATGGATGAAGATGAAACAGTCATCAGCTGCTACACACAGGGTGATTTTACCGATCTCTGCCGCGGTCCCCATGTTGAAAGCACAAAACTGCTGAAGAACTTCAAACTGACGAAGCATTCCGGTGCTTACTGGAAGGGTGACAAGAATAATAAGGTTCTGCAGAGGATCTACGGTGTATGTCTGCCGACTGCTGAAGAACTTGAGGAACATCTGGCTGATCTTGAAGATGCCAAGCTGAGAGATCACAGACGTCTGGGAAAGGAACTCTCCATGTTCATGTTCTCGGAGACGGTTGGTTCCGGTCTGCCGATGTGGCTTCCCAACGGCTTTACCGTCAGACGTATTCTGAGTGACTACATCATGGACAAGGAGATCGCCAACGGCTATCTGCACGTCATGACTCCGTCTGTTGTCAGCACAAAGCTGTATAAGATCTCCGGACATCTTGCCCATTATAAAGATGACATGTTCCCGGTCATGGAGAGAGACAGCGATGAATATGTTCTGAGACCGATGAACTGTCCCGAACATATGATCATGTACAAGAGCACTCTGCATTCTTACAGAGATCTGCCGATTCGTATCGCTGAGATCGCCAATGACTTCCGTTTTGAGGCCGGCGGTGCGCTTTCCGGTATCGAGAGATCACGTGCTTTCACACAGAATGACTCGCACCTGTTCTGCCGTCCCGACCAGATCGCATCGGAGATCAAGGCTGTAACCGCGATGATCCTGGATGTATATAAAGACTTCGGTTTTGACAACTACGAATTCCGTCTGTCTCTGCGTGATCCGAACAATACGGAGAAATACTTTGCCAACGATGATCTGTGGCAGAGAAGTGAATCCGAACTGCGTGCAGTCCTCAAGGAGATGGGTGTCAAGTATTACGAGGCAGAAGGGGAAGCAGCTTTCTACGGTCCTAAGATCGATGTTCAGGTCCGCGGTGCTCTCGGTCATGAGTTTACGCTTTCCACGATCCAGCTTGATTATCAGCTGCCGGAGAGATTTGAACTTGAATATGTAGACAGAGACGGCAGTAAGGCACGTCCTGTCGTCATCCACAGAGCGATCCTCGGCTCCCTTGACCGTTTCGTCGCTTTCCTGCTGGAAGAGACAAAGGGTGTTCTGCCTTTATGGCTTTCCCCGACACAGATCACGGTGATTCCGGTATCTCCGGATGCACATGGTGAATATGCGCATCACGTGGCGGATGAGCTGAAGCTGATCGGTATGAGAGTGACTGTCGATGACCGCAATGAGAAACTCGGCTATCGTGTCAGAGAAGCCCAGACAAAGAAGATCCCGGTGGAACTTGTTGTCGGCGACAACGAAGTGAACAATCACTCCGTGACCTTGAGAAGATATGGTCAGAAGCAGGAGACAAAGCTTACATTTGAGGAAGCCAAGGAGCTTCTGCTTGATGAGATCAGAGCAAAAAAATAAGTATCCCGGCTTAAAAAACAGCCTTTGTGACAAGGATAATACTGGCGGTCCAAGTGATTTATAGTATAATACTTGTGAAAGGATGCACAGGCCTGAATGGCTGATTGATCTGCTGTGAAGTCTCTTCATGAAGCAATCAGACTGCAGTGCATTCTTTAAGCCTGTATTCGATGATAGATATGCTTATGCCGGATGGCATGGATATCCGATTCGGTATATTCCCGGTTTATACCGGTTTGAGAGATTAAGGAGGAAGAAGCATGAAAAAGCTCAATGGAGAAGCTCTCAAATTAATTGATGAGGTCGTTGAGGCTCACAAGAGTGAACCCGGACCTGTAATCGTCATGCTGCATGAAGTTCAGGACAAACTTGGTTACATTCCGTTTGAGGCAATGGAAAAGATCGGAAATGCTGCCGGTGTCAGTGCTGCCGAAGTTTTCGGTGTTGTTAACTTCTATGCGCAGTTTACAACAGAACCTAAGGGTAAACATGTTGTCAATGTATGCCTGGGTACAGCATGCTACGTTAAGGGTGCGCAGAGCCTGATCGATGAAGCAATCGCGCTTACCGGTGCTGAAGTCAACAGAACCAGTGCCGACGGCCTGTTCTCTCTTGATGCAACAAGATGCCTTGGTGCCTGCGGTCTTGCTCCTGTATGTGTAATTGACGGACGTGTTGTCGGCGCCTGCACAAAGAAGAAGATCGCTGAGGAGATCAACGCGATCCGCAGTGCTGAAGCTACTCAGGAAACACTGCCTGCATAATGATTGCTCAGGATATCATCGATGCAATCAATGCAAAGCCGCTTTCGATCTGGAATGAGCATCTGCTCAAAAAGGATTACGAGGCAGCATTTGCTAGTGATCTGATGTCCGATGCACTTGCTCTGATCCAGGATTCTCCGGAAGGTACGATCCTGATCACGGGTCTGTGCAATTCTCAGGTACTGCGTACTGCAGAGATGCTTGATATTGAAATGATCATATTTGTCCGCGGAAAGAGTCTCCCTGAGGAAGCTCTGGAAATGGCCAAAGATGTCGGTGTCAATTTATTTACGACAGGTTTTACAATGTATGAAACCTGCGGAATACTGTATTCCAAAGGGCTTGGAGGGATCCATGGCAGTCATTCTGCATGAAGAATATACTGTAAGCAAAAATGATTACGGTAATGCCGGTAAGGTGAGCAGCAGAGTCAAAGACATGCTGAAGAAGATCGGTGTCGGTGCACAGGTGCTCAGACGTATTGCGGTTGCCTGTTATGAAGCCGAGATCAATCTGGTGATTCATTCCGACGGCGGCAGAGTAGACCTTGACATCATGGATGACGGAGATATTATCCTGACCTTTACCGACGTTGGTCCCGGTATACCGGATCTTGAAAAAGCTCTGACGCCGGGATTCAGTACGGCGAATGATGAAGCCAGAAATCTTGGCTTTGGTGCCGGTATGGGACTTCCGAATATTAAACGAGTATCGGATACGTTCGATATCAAGACAAGTCCTTCAGGGACAACTTTAACGGTAGGTTTCCACAATGCATAAGCGGTCAGTCGTGACATATACACTGGATCAGTGCATCAAGTGCATGAAATGTGTTAAAGCATGTCCGACTTCGGCGCTGAGCATGGTTGATAACCGCATCATCATCAATGATGACAGATGTCTGAACTGCGGAAGATGCATCAGTTCCTGCCACAGCAAGGGACTGCTTGCCAGAGGCAGTACACTGCATGATCTTGAACAGTATGATTATACGGTGTGCATGGTTCCCAGTTCCCTGATCAGCAACTGTTCGGGGCTGGATGAACTGGAAGACCTGTTCAATGCGATATCCTGTCTGGGCTTTGATGAAGTCGTCGATATCAGTCCGTATGAAGGCGCTGTTATGTCGGAAGTATACCGGCTTGCGGACGAATACGCTGATACATCGGTTATTGCATCATTCTGCCCGGTCGTCAATAAACTTGTAGAACACAGCTATCCGATGCTGCTTGATCATCTGGCACCTATTGCGTATCCCAGTGAGATCGCAGCCAAGATGATACGCAGCAGACTCACAGATCACGGCAGAGTTGGTATCTTCAACTGCTGTGAGTGTGAAGCAAAGCTGGAGCTGGCCAAGTATCCGTACGGGAATATGCGTTATGAAACAGATCATGCACTGGCGATCGTCGATATCTTCCCGGAGATCCAGAGACATATGGAGCAGGGCAGACTGAAAGTCAGACCTTACCGTAACGGTCTGCAGTCCTGCAATCCTGCACTGATGCTTCAGAAACCGGAATACCTGATCGCTGACGGATTTGAGAAGGTAACGAATATTCTTGATCTGGCAGAGTTTGATCTGCTGAAGTCTTTCCAGCTTCTGTATCTGTTTCCGTGCTTTAACGGGTGTGCAGGAGGGCATCTGCTCTTCGGCAACAGTTATCTTGCCAGGAACAACATACATGCACTGGCGGAGACTGATGACCGTCCGGATATATCGATCCCGTTTGATATCATGTTTACAGATGAAATGACGATTCCGACAGACACGATCAAGACGTTTGCCGAGAGGATCAGTTTCTTCAATAAAGTGAATCAGATGCTGGAGAAACTGCCGGGTTATGACTGCAGTGCCTGCGGCATGCAGACATGCAGGATCATGGCCGAAGAGATCGTTAAAGGCACACGTCAGCTGACAGACTGTCGTATACTGCCTGTTATGAAGGAGGAAGAAGATGTTAATCAGTGAGCTGATCGAAAAGACCGGCTGGAAACCAGTAACAAAGAACGTAGATCTGAATACCGAAATAACAGGTGTTTACTGCGGTGATCTGCTGAGCTGGGTCATGGGCAACGGGGAACCGGGTCAGGCCTGGATCACAGTTCAGGTTCATATGAATATTATTGCTGTTTCCAAACTTCGCGAATTCTCCTGCATACTGATCGCTGACGGAGCTAATCTTCCGGAAGAGATCGCTGCAAGAGCAGAAGAAGAGGAGATCGCTGTCATAGAGACAGGTATCCCTGTATTTGAAACAGCGAAAAAGATGATCGAAGCAGGTGTGTAATGTTTTACGACCTGCATATGCACAGCTGTCTCTCACCATGTGCGGAGAATGAAATGACTCCTAACAATATCTGCAACATGGCTTTGATCAAGGAGCTTGATCTGATCGCACTGACGGATCATAACTCGACGAAACAGCTGCCTGCATTTGTCAAAGCAGCAGAGGCTACAGGCATGAAAGTGCTCTGCGGCTGTGAGATCCAGACGATCGAAGAAGTGCATATTCTCGGTCTGTTCCGCAGACTGGAAGATACATTTCCGTTTCAGGAATGGATCGACATGCACATGCCGGATATACCTAACAGAACGGATTTCTTCGGTGATCAGCTGATCTGTGATGAAAACGATCAGGTCATCGGTACCGAGGACAGACTTCTGCTGGTATCGCTGGATGTCAGTCTGGAAGAAACGGTGGATAAGATCCACGAGTGCGGCGGTGCTGCCGTACTGGCACATGTTCTTGACAGAGAGAACAGTGTGACAAACCAGCTTGGTTTTATACCGATGGGACTGCCTTATGACGGTCTTGAGGTAAAGACTCCCGAACAGAAACAGAGAGTGCTTGATACACATCCCTGGATCAGGGAGAATGATACGGTCTGGCTGATCGATTCCGATGCGCACAGACTGATCGATATCTCAGAAAGGGAGCACGAGATATCAGATAAAGACTTCAGCAGGCTGTGGGGTGACAGGATATGATGGAAGATCTGGCAATGCATATGCTGGAAATCATTATGAACAGTATCGGGGCGGATGCCCGGCTGATCAGAATCGTTATTACTGACAGTATCCTCAGAAACCTGATCCTGATGGAGATAGAAGATGACGGAAGGGGTATGACACCTGAGTTTCTTGCCAGGGTAACAGATCCCTTTACAACATCAAGAAATACCCGGAGCATCGGTATGGGGCTGGCCTTTATGAAGGGTCTTACGGAGACCTGCGGAGGTTCGCTGCATATCGACAGTACACTGGGTGTTGGCACAAAACTAACGGCATCTGTACAGCGCGATCACATAGATACTCCGCCAATGGGGAATATCGGAGCTATGATGATGCAGTGCATACAGTCTAATGAAGACATCGATTATGAACTGCGTTATGTAACAGATGTCAATGAGTTCTTATTCAGAACGGCAGATATTAAGGAACAGTTAGAGGGCGTAAGCATTTGTGAACCTGATATCCTCCTCTGGATCAGATCTTATATAAACGAGGGCATTGAACAAGCAAAGGAGGAAATGAGATGAAGAGTTTAGAAGATCTCAAAAAGATGCGTGAAGCAGCGTTAAAGCGTGTCGAAATGCGCGAGGGTGAGAAGGACTACCGTGTTGTTGTCGGTATGGCTACCTGCGGTATCGCAGCCGGTGCACGTCCGGTCTTAAACCGTCTTGTTGAGGAAACGGCAGAAAAAGCGTATAACTGTACGATCACACAGACAGGATGCATTGGTATGTGCGTCTATGAGCCGATCGTTGAAGTATACGGAAAAGATGGTGAACATACAACTTATGTTCATGTAAATCCGGATAAGGCGGCAAAGATCCTGGAAGAGCATATCGGTAAAGGTCACATTATCGAAGAGTTCACTGTAAATGCTGCCCAGAGCAAGGAGGCATAATTAATGTATCGTACAAATGTTCTCTGCTGCGCAGGTACGGGTTGTACAGCCAGCGATTCAGCACTGATCTATGACAATTTTAATGAAGCCCTCAAAAAATACGGTCTGGAGAATGAAGTAAAGGTCATCAAGACCGGATGTTTCGGCTTAT
>DFIS01000057.1 GCA_002372175.1 Solobacterium sp. UBA3691 | reverse complement strand
TGATTTCTTTATAGTTATCTTACTGATTCCATTATACCCATTTCACGGAACTAAAGCATTTGCGTTATAATCAGAGAAAAGGAATACTCCGATGAATAATACAGGGAAACTGATCAGACTCTTCCGTGCGTTGCTGGCAGTGTTTTTCTGCATGTTTCTCTATAGTCTTGCGGGCAGAAAAGTCTTCGGGATGATCACCGATCCCTATGCCGGATACTTTGCGGCGCAGGCATTCTTTGCGGCAGTGGTGATGATCATGATCGTGCTTCTCGGTAAGACAAGCATTCTGCATGCGGAGCCTGAGCATCTGCGCAGGGGCTGGACATCTGCCGGCTTTGCGATCGTCCTGATCATCTTCATTTTCATATCCGGCTTTGCGAAGCTTCTGAGTGCGGATGTGACGATCCTGCAGGCAGTATTCTTTCTGGGACATGTGCTGCTGATCGGCTTCTGTGAAGAGGTCCTGTTCCGCGGTATCGTGCAGAATGCACTGCACAGGTGGTTCGGTGAAGATACTCCTGAACATGTGCTGAGGGCAGTGGTCATCAGCGGTCTGATCTTTGGCCTTGCGCATCTTTCCAATGCCATGAATCCGCGGATCAGCTGGCTGGCAGCTTTCAAGCAGGCGCTTGTTACAGCATTTGCGGGAATGTATTACGGGGCCATCTATTTCCGCACCGGAAAGAATATCGGCTTTATCATCCTTCTGCATGCGCTTTATGATGCGGCGGGCATGATCAGCGGCGGCTGGCTCAGCGGCGAAGGTCTCTCAGCGATCCTGAACCGTGCACAGGATGTCCCGGCAGCGGGTGTACTGCTGTGGGTCGTACTCTACAGTGCGGCAATACTGATCGTCCTGCGGCCGAAGAAAGTCATGCCTTTACTGAAACAGAAGCGATCAGGTCTGGCCTGGCAGGACGTATGATGTCCTGTTTTGTATAATGAAAGAAGATAAAAGGAGCGGGCATATGAAATACGCATTGATCAACGGTATCATTCTTGACGGCACAAAAGAGATGGAACCTCTCGAGGGACATATTGTCCTGACCGACGGCGAAAAGATCACGGATATTATTGCGGCACCGGCAGATCTGAACGGATATGAGGTGGTCGATCTGAAAGGGGCATATCTTCTGCCCGGTCTGATCAACCTGCATGTACACCTGGCTTCCAGCGGAAAGCCCCCGAAGGAAAAGAAAAAGCCGACAAACTACAAACGTCTGGTACAGATACTGACCAGCAGCCGGATCGTCAATGCCATTGCCAGGCGCATGTTTGCCAATCATGCCAGAACCGAGCTGCTGAGCGGTGTGACAACGATCAGAACGGTCGGCGGCGTCATGAATTTCGACTCTGTGATCCGGGATAATATCAATGCCGGGAAAGCCCTGGGTCCGCGTATTCTTGCGGCGAATATGGGGATCTCGGTGCCGGGAGGACACTTTGCGGGATCCATCGCGACGGAATCGGCCAGTGCGGAGGAGGCTGTGTGTGATATCGGCCGCATCGCTGCCGATCACCCGGATCTGATCAAACTGATGGTCACCGGCGGTGTCATGGATGCTTCGGAAGAAGGCGAACCGGGTGTGCTGCGCATGCCCAGAGAGATCATCAGGGCTGCCTGTGACGAGGCTCACCGTCTTGGCTACCAGGTCGCTGCTCATGTGGAAAGCCCGGAAGGGGTCGAAGCAGCCTTGTCCAACGGGGTGGATACGATCGAACACGGGGCCAGACTGAATGCGGAAACGATCCGTCTCTTCAAGGAACGCAAAGCTGCGCATATCTGCACGATTTCACCGGCACTGCCGTATGCCATGTTTGATCTCCGTGAGAGCCATGCCCTGCCTGTCGCAAAGAAGAACGGTACGATCGTCATGGATGGGATCATTGAATGCGCAAAGACAGCCCTGGCGGAAGGCATACCGGTAGGACTGGGCAATGATGTCGGCTGTCCGTTTGTCGTGCATTACAACTACTGGCGGGAATTGTGCTACTTCCATAAGTATGTCGGTGTATCAAACCGTGATACGCTGTATACCGCTACCCTCGGCAATGCGAAAATCGTCGGTATTGACGGCGAGACCGGCAGTATTGAAAAGGGCAAGAGTGCGGATATGATCGTGGTAAACGGCGATCCAACGCAGGATCTTTCCGTACTGCGCAATGTTTCCGCAGTCATGATCCGGGGCAGACTGATCAAAGACCCGAAGGTGAAGAAATATCCGGCAGTCGATGCGCTGCTTGACAAATATATGTAGCCACAGACGTTCATGAGCAGAATACGGAAGATCATTGCGGCTGTCCTTGTACTGGGCTGTATACCCGCTTGTACAAAGAAAGAAGAAGTCAGGGAACCGGTAAAGATCGAGGATCTTGCGACACAGCACGAGACGGAATTCGGCGGTGTATACATCGGGATCACGATCGATGATTTCAACGATCTCGGGTTTACGTACGGCGACAGTGTCAGCGTTGTTTTCTCAAACGGATATACCCTGGAGGATATCCCGTACTATAACGGCTACTATGTGGATGCGGGAGAACCGCTGTTAATTGCCTATCCCGGATATGACTATGTCAAGGCGGCGATCAACTACGGAGAAGATCTGTGGGAGAGAGCGGGACTGAGGGCAACGCGGTATGAGAGTCTCTTCGTGCAGGCAAAGCTGGATGAACACTCCAGAGCCAGCATCTATCTGAACGAGGCAGGAAAGTATGCGGATATCCAGGCAGCCAGAGATATCCATTATTCCGATGACCCCACAAAATATCCCAGTGATATCGTCTTTGCGAATTTCCGCAGTATTGCCCCGGGCAGCATCAGGAACGGCAGTCTGTACCGTTCGGCATCTCCGTGTGATAACCAGCACAACAGAGCACCGTATGTGGATGCACTGATGGAGGAGAACGGCATCAATGCGATCCTGAATCTTTCCGACAGTCATCTGAAGATACGGGGATATCTTGAGAAGGACGATTTCTCATCACCGTATTTCCTTTCCCTGTATGAGGCAGATAAGGTCGTTCCGCTGGCTCTGAACATGAATTATCTCTCGGATGAATTCGCGGTGACAGTTGCGCAGGGGCTGACGGAATTAAGCCGGCTTGAACCGCCGTATCTGATCCACTGCACGGAAGGCAAGGACCGCACCTGTTTTGTATGCATGCTGGTGGAGGCACTGGCCGGAGCTTCGTATCAGGAGATCGCGGAAGACTACATGCTGACGTATGACAACTATTACAGGATCACGGAGAAAAGCGAACCGGAGAAGTATAAAACGATCCTGGAAAAAAATCTGGATGCGATGATACGCTCAGTCGTAAATGATGATACAGTAGATATTACATCGGCAGATCTTTCTGCCTATGCGGAAAAATACCTGCAGAAGGCAGGGATGAGCAGTGAGGAGATCGAAGCTTTCCGCAGGCGTATAACAGAATAGGGTAAGGAGATCATCATGGCAATTGATCAGAAAGAGAAACAGCGTAAGCTCTCGGCAGCCGAAACAAGGCGTCTGCAGAGGTTTGAAAAGATCAGTGAAGAACTGATCGCAGAAGGGTATAAGAAGACCGAACTGACGGTAGGCATCGTCAAGGCCAATGTGTTTGCGATCCTGCTGGCATTACCGGTATGTGCACTTGGCATATATCTGTTTGTAAAGATGAATCCGGGTGTTCTGCCGGTTGCAGTGGGTACAGACAGTATCCTCATGATCGCTGCCTATCTTGTGCTTATTCCTGTGCATGAACTGATCCATGGCATTACCTGGAGCTTCTTTGCGAAGAACGGAATGAAAGACATCGAATTCGGTTTCATGAAGGAATATCTGACACCGTACTGTACATGTGCTGCCCCGCTGACAAAACTTGGGCATATGACCGGTACAGCCATGCCTCTGATCATTCTCGGCATCCTGCCGCTTGTGATATCCTGGATGACAGGCTCTGCCTTACTGCTGTGGATCGGACTGCTGATGACGGTCAGTGCAGGCGGGGATATTCTGATCATTATCCTGCTGCTGAAGTACAGATCTGCATCTGCAGACCAGCTGGTATATGATCATCCTACACAGGCAGGAAGTGTCGTATTTGAAAAATGACCCGGGATCATTTGATCTGCAGGGCCATGTTTTTCAGCGATCGATCCGGATCGTGGATCTTCTGGAACTCAACCAGATAACCGTCCGGGTCTTTGATAAAGAAGGAGAAGACAGGAAAGTCGGGATGTTTCTGCGGAGCCTTGTATATATCACAGAGATCTTTCAGTCTTTCGTATGTATGCAGTACTTCGTCTGATGTTTCAAGATTCAGTGACAGGCATACACCCTGCGGTCCTGACAGAGGTGGTCTGCCGTCCGCATACTGACAGAATCCCCAGTATCCGTAACCGGTGTCAAAGATATACAGGTTTTCGCCCTGTTTCTGGGCAACGGGAAGCTTCAATACTTCGTGGTAGAAGGCATATGTCCTGCAGATATCACGGCAGGGCAGAAAGATAACACTGCTGGTAATGATCATAACTGTATACCTCGCTATACCGGTATTATAGCAGGCAGAACATACACGCTGATTAATTCGGTACAAAAAGAGATGAGTGTGCTATAATTATTCACGCATGGAGGCTTAGCTCAGTTGGGAGAGCGCACCCTTCACAGGGGTGATGTCGCAGGTTCGAGTCCTGTAGCCTCCACCATGGAGTATGTACAAGTCCGCAGATGATGCGGACTTTTTTCTGTTCCGGCAGTAAGCACAATGCGTTTCGGGAGCACTGAAACATGCATTTAAGATAAAACGGGGTGTTATGCACGATAATACGGACAGAATGCAGATATATGTATGAAATCGATTAAGCATATATTTCGGCAGTATTAGCCAAGATATATGCTTGTTTAGCGAAGTTTTGTAATATTTGTAAGCGTTTTCTAAAAAAGTACTTGCATTTTTAAAAAATGCGCTATAATA
This sequence comes from Solobacterium sp. UBA3691, assembly GCA_002372175.1. Taxonomy (GTDB): domain Bacteria; phylum Bacillota_I; class Bacilli_A; order Erysipelotrichales; family Erysipelotrichaceae; genus Bulleidia. The sequence goes on along the minus strand of DFIS01000057.1, from coordinate 35,991 downwards.
GAGTTACGAAATCGATTAAGTAATCTGTGCGAGGTAAATATGGTCTCATTAAAGGAAATAGCGAAAAGCTGCGGAGTCTCAACGGCCACCGTATCGAAAGCGCTGAACAATAAAGAGGATATTGCTAAGGCAACCCGCGAACGCATTCAGAAGAAAGCTGCTGAAATGGGCTATATGCTGGATGCTTCGGCCAGAGCACTGCGCACAAAGCGGACCTATAACATCGGCGTTCTCTACAACGATACGAAAAATGCCGGACTCGCCCATGAGTATTTCTCCTCGATCCTGGAGAGTTTCAAGAAGACTGCAGAAACTTCGGGATATGACATCACGTTCATCACCCACACGATCGACGGGAAAGAAAGCACATATCTCAAGCACTGTGAATACCGGAGCTTCGACGGTGTCGCCGTGATCCTGGCAGACTTCACCAATCCCGAGATCCTCGAGCTGGTGCATTCCGATCTGCCTGTTGTCACGATCGACTACATCTACGATGACTGTCCGGCAGTCGTCTCCGATAACACAAGAGGGCTGCAGGAGCTGGTCAGGTACGCCGTTTCCCGCGGACACAGGAGATTCGCTTACATCCACGGTGAGATGACAGAAGTCACAAAGAACCGCATGATGGGCTTCTTCTCCGCATGCCGCCTGGAGGGAATCGAGATCGAAGAAAAGTACATCCTCGAAAGTGATTATCACGATATCGAGATGTGTGCAGAAAGAACGAGAGAACTTCTGGCCATGCCCGATGTGCCTGACTGCATCATCTTCCCGGATGATTACTCCTATCTCGGAGCATTGCAGGTACTGGCAGAGAAGGGGCTGACACCCGGAAGAGATATCTCGGTAATGTCCTATGACGGTATCCAGCTTGCCAAGGCCATCGGCCTGACAACCTACGAGCAGGATACCAACGCACTCGGCAGGATCGCCTGCCGCAGACTGATCGAAGCCATTGAAGATCCCGATGCTATCGTTGAACACTCGGTAGTCATGGGCAAACTGATCGAAGGCAGGACAGTCACACTGAAACAGGTATAACATCGGCAGCAGACCGATGGACATACATCGTTGCTTAAATAGTGGGAGGAAAATATGAAAAAACTATTAAGTATTCTTACAGCAGCAATGATCGCAGTATCCTTCGCGGGATGCTCCGACAAACCTGCACCTTCCGGATCCGGTGAGACCGGCGGCGAAGGCAAAGTATTCCATATCTATGCATGGAATGAAGAGTTCAAAGGTTTCTTCGAAAAGTACTACAAAGTTCCTGAAGGCATTACAGTTGAATGGACGATCGTTCCGAACGAAGACGGTCAGTATCAGGATGCTCTGGACCTGGCTCTGATGAACCAGGAAAGCGCAGCTGCCGACGAAAAGGTAGATATGTTCCTGGCTGAAGCTGACTACATCGTCAAGTATACAAACTCCGAGTATACACAGGATATCAAAGCTCTTGGTGTTACGGATTTCTCCAACACTTATAAATATACTGTTGAAGCAGCTTCCGATGCCAACGGTGTTGTCAAGGGTGTCTCCTTCCAGTGCTGCCCGGCAGGTCTGATCTACCGCCGTTCCATCGCTGAAGACGTTCTCGGCACATCTGATCCTGCAGAAGTACAGGCAAGACTGGACAGCTGGGATAAGTTCAACGAAGTTGCAGCTCTGGCAGCTGAAAAGGGTTACCTGATGACAGCTTCCTACGCTTCCACATTCCGTGTATTCTCCAATAATACACAGAGCCCCTGGGTCGACAAGGACAACAACCTCGTGATCGATCCGGCAATCAATACATGGATGGAGCAGGCAGAGAACTTTGTTAAGAACAACTACACGCTGACAGCCGGTATCTGGGATGCTGAAGCTATGGCTGAAAGTGCTAAAGACGGCAGAGCAATGTGCTACTTCGGACCTGCATGGTTCTATAACTTCAGTATGGGTCCTGCCTTCGGTGAAGATGCTGTTAAGGAAGGCACAGACTCTACAGGTGACTGGGGTCTTGTCGAAGGTCCGCAGGCTCACTTCTGGGGCGGTACATGGCTGCTCGCAGCTGCAGGTTCCGATAACCCTGAGATGCTCGCAGATGTCATGAACACATTCATCAATGATGAAGAAGTATGCTCCAACCTGATCGAAAAGGAAGCACAGTTCACAAACAACCAGGCAGTCAATGCGAAGTTCGCTGCAGATCCCGAATATGGAAATGCATACCTCGGCGGTCAGAACGATACAGCACTCTTCCTTGATCTTGCCAAGAATATCAAGTTCCAGAATCATACAAACTATGACCAGCTCTGTGCTGAAGGTCTGCAGACATACTTTGTAGAATATCTGAAGGGCGAAGTTGATAAAGAAACAGCCATGAAGAACTACTACAAGTATCTGAATGAGAAATTCCCTGCAGTTCATACACCGGAATAGAGTTTAAAAGAGATAAAGCTGTGGCAGGGTGACCATGCCCTGCCACGGTTTTTTAGATAAGCGAATAATTCCAGATTATTGGTTTATTTAAAAGAGAGGATAAAACAATGAAAAAGACAGAAGGGAAAAGACGCAGGAAGTCCGTCAGTTACTCCAAGTGGGCCTATATCTTCATTGCGCCGTTCTTTATCTCCTATATCATTTTTACCCTGACCCCGCAGATCCTGACCGTATACAACAGTTTCTTTGAGAACTACCGTGACGGTCTGACCCAGATCGGTCCTAATTTTGTCGGTCTCGGCAACTATCAGAAACTGCTGACACCGGACAGTGCCGGGGTCATCGACGTGCTGAAGTATTTCGGCAATACGATGCTGCTGTGGATCCTGGGTGCTGTTCCGCAGTTTGCGGTAGCTCTGCTGCTGGCAGTCATCTTCACCAGTTCAAGACTGAATATCAAGGGGCAGGGACTGGCAAAGTCTATTATCTACATGCCTAACCTGATCATGGCATCTGCCTTCTCCATGCTGGTATTTGCCCTGTTCAACAATATCGGTCCTGTAAACAAACTGCTGATCTCTACAGGCATGATCGACAAGACCTTTGACTTCCTGACTGTGAAGGTATCCGTCAGAGCCCTGATTGCTTCGATGAACTTCCTGATGTGGTTCGGCAATACAACGATCGTCCTGATGGCCGGTATCATGGGTATTGACCAGAGCCTGTTTGAGTCGGCAGAGATCGACGGTGCCGGTTCGCTTCATGTATTCTTTGACATTACGCTGCCGCTGCTGATGCCGATCCTGTCATACGCACTGATCACATCACTGATCGGCGGTATCCAGATGTTTGATGTTCCGCAGGTCATCACAGCCGGTAAAGGTACGCCGAATATGGCAAATACCACTGTGATCATGATGCTGAACAACTTCCTGTCCATATCCAAGAACTACGGCATGGCAGGAGCACTGTCCGTACTGCTGTTCATCATCACCGGTATTCTGAGCATGTTTGTCTACCGCCAGATGGCAAAGCAGTATAAGCGCTAGGAGGACATATGAGTAAAAAGAATAAAAAGGCTCGGATCCAGCTGATCCTGCTGCGTACACTCGCTTATGCATTTATCCTTCTGCTGTGCGCAATGTGTCTGTTCTTCTTTGTCATGCTGATCCTGATGTCTTCGAGATCGAATTCACAGCTGCAGGGAGCCTTCAGTATCTCCTGGGGCGGTCATTTCCTGCAGAATCTGCGCAATGCCTGGACAGACGCATCGATCAACATTCCGCGCGGTATGATCAACAGTCTGATCGTCGCCCTGTCATCAGCACTGCTGACTACATACTTCTCAGCCCTGACAGCGTATGCGATCCATGTCTATGACTTCAAACTGAAGAATGCGATATTCACATTCATCATGGCGATCATGATGATCCCGTCACAGGTATCCGCTGTCGGCTTCATTCAGCTGGCATATAAGTTCGGTCTGACCAACAAGCTCTGGCTGCTGATCGTCCCGAGTATTGCGGCACCGGTCGTCTTCTTCTACATGAAGCAGTATCTGGAAAGTGTACTGCCGATGGAAATGGTAGAGGCAGCCCGTATCGACGGTACCAGTGAGTTCAGGATCTTCAATGACATCGTGCTTCCGATCATGAAGCCTGCAGTAGCTGTACAGATGATCTTCTCCTTTGTCGGTTCCTGGAACAACTACTTCATGCCTTCACTGCTGCTGACCAAGGCAGAGTACAAGACAGTACCGATCATGATCGCACAGCTGCGTTCGGCGGATTACTCCAAGTTTGACATGGGCAAGGTCTTCATGTTCATTCTGCTGGCGATCCTGCCGGTCATGGTCGTATATTCGTTCCTGTCAAAGTCCATTATCAAGGGTGTAACTTCAGGAAGTGTCAAAGGATAAGGGAGAAAGCATATGTCTGATGTTAAACTTGTAAATATTAAAAAGATCTATCCGGTATCGGAGCCAAAAAAGAAAAGAAGTCTCTTCGGCAAGAAGGATGAGGAGCCGGAACGCCGCAGAGGCATGAATCTGCAGTTAACTGCGGAGGGTGTCGTTGCCGTACAGAGCTTCAATCTGGATATCGCCGATAAGGAGTTCATCGTCCTGGTCGGTCCTTCCGGCTGCGGTAAGTCGACAACACTGCGCATGATCGCCGGTCTTGAGGAGATCTCTTCCGGTGAACTGTATATCGACGGTGAACTGGTCAACGACGTAGCACCCAAGGACAGAGACATCGCCATGGTCTTCCAGAACTATGCACTGTATCCGCATATGACCGTATATGACAATATGGCATACTCGCTGAAGATCCAGAAGACACCGAAGGCTGAGATCGACCGCAAGGTGCGTGAAGCAGCCGAGATCCTGGATATCACACAGTATCTGGAGAGAAAACCGAAGGCACTCTCCGGCGGTCAGAGACAGCGTGTAGCGATCGGCCGTGCTATCGTCAGAGACCCGAAAGTCCTGCTGATGGATGAACCGTTATCCAACCTGGATGCCAAGCTGAGAAACCAGATGCGTGCAGAGATCATCAAGCTCAGAGAACGTATCAATACAACGTTTATCTATGTTACCCATGATCAGACCGAAGCGATGACACTCGGTGACCGTATCGTTGTCATGAAGGATGGATACATCCAGCAGATCGGTACGCCGCAGGAAGTCTTCGATCATCCGGCAAACCTGTTTGTTGCAGGCTTCATCGGCACCCCGCAGATGAACTTCTTTGACGGTGAACTGAAGATCATTGACGGTGACTATCATGTTGTTACAGACGGTATCTGTGTACGTCTCGCCGATGAGAAGCAGGGCAGGCTGAAGGCAAAGAATGTACCGGAGCAGAGTGTAACCCTCGGTGTACGTCCGGAACATCTGTCCATGGCAGATGATGGTATTGAAGGTACCGTGGATGTCTCCGAACGTATGGGATCATCCAGCCACCTGCATATGACCGTAAACGGCAAAGATATGATCGTGATCGTACCTACGGAAGGGGACAGCCCTGACTACCGCGGAAAGACCGTACATCTTCGCTTTGACGGCAAAGCAGCACATGTCTTCTCCAAGGAAGATCAGAAGAATCTGGAATACTAAGTACCTCTCTGTGTGTCTGGAGCACACGGAAAACTGCTGATTTGAAGATCGGCAGTTTTTTCTGTTGTACTGGCTGTGATGATTCCGTTATTGGTATGCTCAGGCACATGCCTAAGGATCAGAAAGACATGTCTTTCTTCAGGTATATGCCAGAGATCAGTGACTCTTCATATCAAACAGAGTCACACTCTCTCCTCTATACTTACCAGATACAACGAATACAAATATGTAATAAAGTCATTTATCTTTTGATCGTTTTATGTAATAATAGTTTTGCTCATGGGGTATTGGCGCAGCTGGGAGCGCGCATCGCTGGCAGCGATGAGGTCACGGGTTCGAGCCCCGTATGCTCCACCATGTACAAAATCAGAGGTCGGTAGACCTCTTTTTTTGATCATGATGTCGCAGAGAGTGCTCCACCATTAGTATATTAGTCCGTCACAGACGGACTTTTGTTATGGCGTCGCAGAGAGTGCGCTGCTGTTTTTCTTTCCGGTGTCTGCGTATGTATAATAAGCATAGTTGCTTTGGAGGAAGTATATGTTGTTCGGCGAAGGTAAAGCGGAAGGTATATGGATCATTGAACCGGCAGTGCATAATGACAGCCGCGGTTTCTTCATGGAGAGCTGGTTACAGCGGGAATTTGAACAGAACGGACTTTTCTATGACTTTGTACAGGAGAATCATTCCGGTTCTTCTCAGAAGGGAACACTGCGGGGCATACACTTTCAGAAAGGTGATCTGGCTCAGGCTAAGCTGGTACGCTGCATCCGCGGTGCCGTGCTGAATGCAGCGGTAGATCTGAGACCGCAAAGTCCGACATATATGCAGTATGAAACGATGATCCTGTCAGCGGAGAACAGGCGGATGATCCTGATGCCGCGGGGGTTTGGACATGGAATTCTGACCCTGACAGATGATGCGGAATATACTTTTCTGACAGATAATCCGTATGACCGTGATGCGTCTGCAGGCATCCGCTGGAACGATCCTGATCTTGGCATCGACTGGGGAACAGATGATCCGGTGCTCTCGGAAAAAGACCGCACACTTTCGTTTTTCAAGGATGCCATAACGGGGTATTTCTGATCATACAAAAACAGCATGGAAGGTCATGCTGTTTTTTTCAGGTATGTGTAACAGAAAGTGTTATCTTGCCAGAGGCTGCTTGTCCGCAAGTTTCAGGAAGATAAAGCCAAGGGCGAAGAATACAGCCAGAGATGCGACGGCGATGTTGATCGTACCGCCGGCCAGCTTGACCCAGGCGATAACAGCAGAACCGAGGAAGGAAGCACCCTTGGCAAAGATATCATAGATACCGAAGTATTCACCGGAGTTTTCCGGAGGAATGATCTTGGAGAAGTAACTTCTGGACAGGGACTGGATGGAACCCTGGAAACAGCCGACACCGAAGGCAAGGATACCGAAGTGCAGCAGTGTTTTTAATGTCAGGGCATACAGACATACACAGAAGTAACCGACGATGCAGACCAGGATCAGCGGTACGGTATCATACTTCTTGGACAGTCTTGCAAAGACGAGGGAACCGCCGAAGGCTACGACCTGGGTAGCCAGCAGGAAGACGACCTGTCCTACCGTAGGAAGACCGAGGTCGGTACCGATGTTGATGCAGTTGTCGATGATCGTACCGACACCGTCAATATACAGGAAGAAGGCAATCAGGAAGAAGAGTACTTTCTTATCCTGGGTAGCGATCTTTTTCAGCGTGCCTAAGATCTTGCCGAAGACCTTGCGGATGGCATGGGGCTGCTTTTCGACATAGTTGATCTGTTTATAATTCCTGATCAGGGGCAGGGTAACGATCAGCCACCAGATGCCGGTGACCGCAAAACCGATGATCTTACCGACCTGCGGAGAGAATACCATCAGGTTCTCGCTGAGACCGCCGCTGATTACATATGCGATCATGGCAATGGTGAAGGGTATACAGGAACCGATATAGCCCCAGGCATAGCCGTAGGAGGATACCTCATCCATACGTTCTTCCGTGGTAACGTCATTCAGCATCGAATCATAGAATGTCAGGGAAGCGGAATAGCAGATCTTGGAGAGTACGTGGATCACGATGAAGATCTGCCAGGTCTTCGCAAAACCTGTAACGATACAGCCGATAACACCAAGCGCTACAGCTGTCGAGAAGAAGATCTTCTTCATATCCTTGTGATCCGCCAGAGCACCGCACACAGGTCCGAGCAGGGCAACCGCAATGGTAACGAATGCAACAGCCAGTGAGTAATACGCTGTGGCATTGTCAGATGAGATCTGTCCGGGTGCTGTACCTATAGCCAGATCCTTGAACCAGATCGGTATCAGTGAACATGCCAGCATCGTAAAGGCAGAATTGCCGACATCATAGAGTACCCAGGCACGTTCTGTTTTCGTCAGATTTTTAAACATAACCCCTCCGTTAAATTATTTTGCGTAAAACATCCTTTACCAAAATAATAATTGTTTCCGAGAAATATGACAATAAAACAGGGACATATACCGGGAAATCATACTGGCGGATGACAGTATCCTGCAGTATCTTATTAATATAAACAGGTGGTGAAAAGACATGTATTTTTTCCAGATCAAGGAGATCCTTACAGACAGTGATCAGACAGCTGTGGATGATGAGGAATATCAGTATGTGGCAGTTCTGAATCAGCAGGAGTATATGGATGCTCAGGATATATTCCGCATGGGGCTGGATATTGATCTCAGGATCAATAATCTGTTTAATACAAAAGCTGTAGTCAACTACAATTCCCTGGCCGGAACGCTTGATATTCCGAAGATGCCCGGAGATCTTCCCAAGAACAATCATCTTGCGTTCATGCTGGACGGTGACGGTATCGTCTTCGTTGATAATGATGATTATACATTGAATGTGGTACGGCGCATCCAGGCGACCAGAAAGTGGCGCTTTCCTTCACTGGAGCGGTTTATCTACGACTTTCTGGAAGAGACGATCGCACCTGATCCCGAGTATCTGGAAAGGCTTGAAAGAGAACTGGAACATATAGAAGATCTGATCATGGACGGCGAGATTGAGAAGTATCCTGCCAAGCTGAATGATGTGCGCTCGGATCTTCTGGAGATGCATACCCATTATGACCATATGATCGATCTTGCCAAGGAACTGGAAGAAAATGAGAATGAGTTCTTCCGTGAGGATAACCTGCGGTACTTCCGGCTGCTCGGAGAGAGATGTCAGCGTCTGCAGGATACGGTCACAGAACTAAGAGATTATATTGTACAGTTAAGAGATCTTGTCTCGGAACAGCTGGCGATCAAGCAGAACCACATCATGACCCTGCTTACCGTGATCACGGCGATCTTCATGCCTCTGACATTGATCGTCGGCTGGTACGGGATGAACTTTGTCAACATGCCGGAGCTGTACTCACCATACGGGTATCCGCTTGTTATTGTCATCAGTATCATGATCGTTGTGCTGAGCCTGTTCTGGTTCCGACGCAGAAAATGGCTGTAATACACAAAGTCTGAACAGAGTTTCAGGCTTTTTCTTTATAATAGTATAATTAAATTACAGGAGGACTCTATGGAAGTACGGAAAAAACTGGGCTTTGGCCTGATGCGTCTGCCCCGCACGGACGGCAAGATCGATATTGAAAAAAGCAAGGTACTGGCGGATATGTTTCTCTCAAACGGGTATACCTACTTTGATACAGCGTATGCCTATGCCGGATCGGAGGAAGCATTCCGGGAGTTTGTGGTAGAACGGTATCCGCGGGACAGTTACACGGTCGCTTCAAAGATGGCAGGCTGGAGTCTGCGGGATGACTTCGGACCGGCAGACATGTTCAATACATCACTGCAGAGAGCGGGTCTGGAGTACTTTGATTATTACCTGCTGCACAGTCTGCAGCCTTCAAGAGTCGGTTTCTACGATAAGTACAACTGCTGGGAATTCTGCGGGCAGATGAAAGCAGAAGGGAAGATCAGAAAACTTGGTTTCTCGTATCATGGGGCACCTGATCTGCTGGAAGAATTACTGCAGACACATCCGGAAGTGGATTTTGTCCAGCTGCAGATCAACTACATCGACTGGGACAACGAAGTGATCTGGTCCGGAGAGAACTACAGGATCTGTGAAAAGTACGGTAAGGATGTAACGGTCATGGAACCGATCAAGGGAGGCATGCTGGCAAATATTGCGCCTGAGTATGCTGAGATCTATGCAAAGATCGATCCCGAGGATACACCGGCAGCCATTGCCCTGCGCTTTGTTGGCAGTCTGCCCAATGTCAAGGTCGTACTGTCAGGCATGAATGAGCCTGAACAGATGATCGAGAACATGAAGGTGTTTGATAACTTCAAACCGTTGACCGATGAAGAAAGAGCAGCTGTAAAAGTGGTCACGGAGAAGATCCTGTCGGTGCCGATGATCCCGTGTACAGCCTGCAGATACTGCACGAAGGGATGTCCGATGGGAATCAATATCCCGGAGATCTTCAAGGCATATAACATGTATCTGACCTTCGGTGATCATAACCGTCCGCATCTCTACTATGACGGTCTGCTGGCGACTACCAGCAATAAAGCTTCCGCGTGCATACAGTGCGGACAGTGTGAAGCCGCATGTCCTCAGCACATTGAGATCATAGATAAGCTGAAAGACTGCTCGGCATATCTCGACAAAGAATAAGACATACGAAAAAGGATCGGGTGACCGGTCCTTTAATAATCCATTAGAACAGTATGATGAGCAGATGTGTAAGCAAGGCACATACCCAGGCTACAGCACACTGGAAGATAACCATGAAGGCAGCCCACTTGCCACCGAGCTCTCTGCGCACCGAAGCAACTGCCGCCACACACGGTGTATACAGCAGGCAGAAGACAAGCAGTACCATAACAGCTGCAGGGGTCAGAGCCTGAAGCAGAGCTTCTGTACTTCCGTACAGGATACTGATCGTGGAGACAACACTCTCCTTGGCCATGAAGCCAGTAAGAAGCGCAGTGCAGATACGCCAGTCACCAAGACCGAGCGGTTTCAGCAGGGGTACGAGTACGCTTGCGACCATGGCAAGTATACTGCTTCCGGGATCGGCGGTGAAGGACAGGTGAAGATCCAGATTCTGCAGGAACCAGATGATGATCGTTGCCGCAAAGATGATCGTAAACGCACGGGTCAGGAAGTCCCTGGCTTTCTCCCACAGCAGCTGCATGACATTCTTCAGCGAAGGCATACGGTAGTTGGGAAGCTCCATCACAAACGGAACCGCTTCTCCCTTGAAGACGAACTGTTTGGAAAGCAGAGCTGTCAGGATGCCGACAATGATACCAAGGACATACAGACCGATCATGATCAGGGCGCCGTTACGCGGGAAGAAGGCAGCCGTGAAGAAGGCATAGATCGGCAGTTTGGCAGAACAGCTCATGAACGGTGCCAGCAGGATCGTCATCTTGCGGTCTCTTTCGGAGGGGAGTGTGCGGCTGGCCATGACGGCAGGGACCGTACAGCCAAAGCCGATCAGCATCGGTACGATACTTCTTCCGGAAAGACCGATCTGACGTAATAGTTTATCCATGACAAAGGCGATCCTGGCCATGTATCCGGTATCTTCAAGCAGGGACAGGAAGAAGAACAAGGTAACGATAACAGGCAGGAAGCTCAGGACACTGCCGACACCCTCAAAGATACCTTTGAGTACCAGTGACTGCACTGCCGGGTTGACATTGGCAGCGATCATCGCACTTTCGCAGGCACCGGCAAGCAGGTCGATACCGGCTGCCATCAGGTCCTGCAGCCAGACACCGACAGTGTTGAATGTCAGCCAGAAGACAGCCCCCATGATCAGGATAAAGGCAGGAATCGCTGTATACTTGCCGGTCAGGATCTGATCGAGTTTTTCACTGCGGGTGCGTTCAATACTCTTGTGCGGTTTGATCAGCGTCTGTTCAACGACCTGTGTAATGAAGTCATAACGCATTTCGGCAATGGCTGCCGCATGGTCCAGATGTCTTTCATTCTCCATCTGCAGGATGATGTGTTCAAGCATCTCCTTTTCATTCTGATCCATCTGTAAAGCTTCCAGGATCACCGGGTCACCCTCAATGACCTTTGAGGCCGCAAAGCGTACCGGTATACCGGCTCTTTCGGCATGGTCCTCGATCAGGTGCATGACTGCGTGCAGACATCTGTGGACAGCTCCGCCGTGGTCTTCCGGACGGCAGAAGTCCTGACGTCTGGGTCTTTCCTGATACTTTGCGACATGGACTGCGTGGGCAATCAGTTCATCCACACCCTGGTTCTTGATCGCGGAGATCGGAATTACCGGCACCCCGAGCATCTCTTCCATTTCGTTGATACGCACGGAACCGCCGTTATTCTGGATCTCATCCATCATGTTCAGGGCAACGACCATCGGCACGTCCAGTTCAATTAACTGCAGGGTCAGGTACAGATTGCGCTGCAGATTGGTCGCATCCACGATATTGATGATACCTTTCGGCTTGTCACCGAGAATGAACTGCCGTGATACGATCTCTTCACTGCTGTAGGGTGACATTGAATATATACCGGGAAGATCAGTGACTTCGGTATTCGGGTAGCCGCGGATGACACCGGTCTTGCGGTCGACCGTCACACCGGGGAAATTGCCGACATGCTGGGAGGAACCGGTCAGCTGGTTGAACAGGGTGGTCTTGCCGCTGTTCTGGTTGCCGGCCAGGGCAAATGTCAGCACGGTTCCTTCGGGCAGGGGATTCTCATCCTTGCGGGAGTGGAATTTTCCGCCTTCACCAAGACCGGGATGATTCGAATGTACCGGGATGATCTCCTTCTCCGGCGGCTGCTCTTCCGGATTAAGCTTCCGGACTTCGATGTTTTCGGCGTCCGCAAGCCGCAGTGTCAGTTCATAACCGTGGATCTCCAGTTCCATCGGATCGCCCATCGGCGCAAATTTGATGACTTTTGCAGATGCTCCGGGGATGACGCCCATATCGAGAAAGTGCTGACGCAGAGCACCTTCTCCTGCTACCGACAGAATAACTGCCGATTCACCTTCCTTTAGTTCACGAAGATTCATGTATGACCTCCTGCCTAACTATGTTAGTTAACACTTACTGTAGTATTGTACGATAAAAATTGCAAACATAATATCTTATCGGTCAGTAAAATCTTTTTCCGGTCATGTACTCTGCATTATTATGCACTGCTGTCCGACAGCACGAAAAATGTTCTGATAAGCACAGATCATGCTGACAAGAATTGCATACAATATACTTTTTAGGTGTCTTGTAAATGTAAAATAAAAGTGTAAACTTATGATTGTGTCTCTAGATAAGATGACATTTAGGAGGAAAGAAATGAAAAAGTATTTGAATGCAGGTATGGCTGCTCTGCTGGCTCTTGCACTGGGTGCTTGTTCTCAGTCAAAACCGGCTGCGTCAGCTACACCGGAGGCTACACCTACACCTACACCGGAAGCTTCTGCTGAAGCTGAGGAAAAGACAAAGGCTGTATACACCATTTACAACGTTACAGGTGAGACAGTTACTGATCTGTACATCTATGACAACAGCGGCAGCGATAAGGGTGAGAACTATGCTGAAGGCGGCGTAAAAGACGGTGAGTACTTCGACATCGAGTTTGATGAACTGCCGAAGTCTCAGACAGAGAACATGGAGTTCACAGTAGAATTCAAGACAGAAGGCGGTTACGAAGGTAAGTTCGAGACCCTGCACTGGGAAGTAGCTCCTATCTCTCTGCTTGCTGAAGATGCACTGACAGGTCCTACACAGATCGCGTTTGCAGTTCCTGATGTTAAGGCTGAGTACACTGTTTACAACGTAACAGGTGAAGATGTTACTGAGCTCTATCTGATCGACAATGCAACCGGTGATAAGGGAGAAAACTATGCTGCAGAACCTCTGAAGGACGGCGAATCCGTTACACTCGAACTCACAGAGAAGGCTGACGTTGCCGGCGAACTTGAATTCACACTCGAATTCACAACAGCCAGCGGCTACACAGGCAAGTTCGAGACTCTGCACTTTGAAGTAGCACCTATCTCTCTGCTCGCTGAAGATGCACTGACAGGTCCTACACAGATCTCCTTCACAAAACCTGAATAAGAGAATTCTGTAAGACTGCTCATCCCGGAAGGGGGTGAGCTTTTCTTTTTACAACAGCAGATGTATTCCTGTACAATGAATACCATGAAGTATCTGACTGTAGGTATCCTGGCACATGTAGATGCCGGTAAAACGACCCTGATCGAAAGTCTTCTGTATCGTTCAGGAAATCTGAAACAGGCCGGCAGAGTTGACCACGGCAATGCTTTTCTGGACTATGACGATGCCGAGAGAGATCACGGTATAACGATCTATACCAAGGAAGCACATTTTACGTGGAAGGATACCTCTGTGAATATCATCGATACACCGGGGCATGTGGACTTTTCCAGTGAGATGGAGAGAGCCCTGCAGGTGCTGGATCTTGCGGTCGTTGTGATCAGCGGCCAGGATGGTGTGCAGAGTCATACCGAAACGATCTGGAAGTGTCTGCAGGAGTATCATGTGCCGGCTGTCTTTTTCGTGAATAAGATGGATATAGCCCATGCGACGGAGGATGATCTGCTGGCGGATCTGCGCCGTCACTGCAGCGACAGTATCATTGATCTGCGGCATGCGGATGAAGAAGAACTGGCGCTGGTCAACGAACAGATGCTGGAAGCTGTGACCGAGGGCAGAACCGTTACGGAGGAGATGATCCGCCGGGCTGTTCATCACCGGGAGATGTATCCGGTGCTTTTCGGCTCTGCTCTCAAGCATCAGGGAACGGAGGAACTGCTGGATCTTCTGGATCGTTTCAGTGAGGAGAAGAATTATCCGGAAGCCTTCGGAGCCAGAGTATACAAGATATCTTCGGATGAAAAGGGCACAAGACTGACGCATGTGCGCATTACCGGCGGTATCCTGAAAGCCAGGCAGAAGATCTCCGCCGAAGATAAAGCCGATCAGATCCGTATCTATAACGGCAGAAACTACACGGCTGTAAGTGAAGTCAGGGCAGGCATGACATGCGTGCTGACAGGCATCGTGCATGCCGAAAGCGGTGACGGTCTTGGCTTTGAAGAGAACATGTTCAAGCCGATGCTGAAACCGTTCATGCATTACCGGCTGAATTATCCCGATAACATCGATCTGCTGTCGCTTTTAAGCACGGTCAGGGCACTGGCAGCGGAAGATCCCCAGCTGAATATTCATATCGATCCCGATACCAATGAGATCAGTATCGGTCTGATGGGTGATATGCAGATGGAGATTCTGGGCAGACGGATCCTGGAGCGCTGCGGCATTCCGGTCAGCTTTGATGAAGGTGAGATCTTCTGTTACGAAACGATAGCGGAGCCGGTTAACGGTGCCGGGCATTTTGAGCCTCTGCGTCACTATGCGGAGGTACATGTACGCCTGGAGCCTCTGCCGGAAGGAAGCGGGATCGAAGTGGACAGCGAGGTGTCCGGTGATGTTCTCTCTTCGGTATGGCAGCGGACGATCCTGGCGGCGCTGGCGGGAAGTGAACATTATGGTGTTCTGACTGGTTCACCGTTAACAGATGTAAGGATCGTGCTGACAGCCGGCAGAGGACATCTGAAGCATACCGAAGGCGGTGATTTCCGTGAAGCAGCTCTGCGGGCGGTACGGCAGGCCCTGAAAAAAGCGGAATGTATCCTGCTGGAACCGTATTACCGGTTTGTGCTGACACTGCCGAGGGAATATCTGAGCCGTGCTTTATATGAACTGGAGACAAGACATGCCGAGACAGCAGTAGAAGATGCCGGAGATGAAACAATGATCATCCGGGGCACAGGACCTGTGCGTCTTTTGATGAACTATCAGCGGGAAGTGATCACATATACAAGAGGACAGGGAATCTTCAATGCCTGGCCGGAAGGGTATAAGCCAAGTCCTGACAGTGATAAACTGATCGCTGAAAGCGGCTATGACAGTGAGCGTGATATTGCCCATCCTACGGGATCTGTTTTCTGTGCGCACGGGGCCGGGTATTATGTCCCCTGGTATCTTGCGGATGAGCATATGCATATCGATACACGGGAAAGAACCGCAGGCACCTACCGGCGGGAGACGTACCGGGTCAGTGACGAAGAAATGGATATGGTGCTGGCAAGGGCATCCGGAAACAACCGCAATCCCGACAAACGTCCGCCCGAGAAAAAGAAAGTACCGGAGCTTCCCGACCATGTGACGATCACCGAGGATCTGCCCAGGTGTCTGCTTATTGACGGGTATAATATGATCTTTTCGTGGGATGAGTTCCATGATATAGCCCAGGAGAATATCAGTGTAGCCAGAGAGAAGCTGATCGATCTGATCTACAGTTATCAGGCATATCTGAAGCAGAAGGTGATCCTGGTCTTTGACGGATACAAGGTAAAGGACAGCCTTGGCAGTGAAATGAAAAAAGGAGATATGACGGTCGTCTATACCCGCTCGAATATGACGGCAGACGCATATCTCGAAAGAATTACAAGAGAACTGATGGGGAAGTACCGGCTGACCGTGGCTTCCTCCGACGGTCTGATCCAGAACGCAATATTTGCGCACGGGGCACTGCGGTTATCAGCGCGTGAGCTGCATGCACAGATCAAGGCTGTAGATCCGATGTTTGTCTAGTGACTGATGTGTCCCTCCAGACCTTCGGTATACATGACATAGAAATCATTGGTCTCAAAGTACCGGTCACATTCCGGTGTATGATCTTTATCCATCAGCCAGACGACTTCAACTCTGGCTTCCGGGTAGAGATCTTTATATTTATTGATAAGCTTTATCCCGTCATCGTAGCTGAGATTGAAAAGAGCCGTGGACAGACAGTCCGCAAAGCCGGAATCTTCGGTGAATACCGATACCGAACGGTAGCGCTGTGACGGATACAGTGTTTCCGGATCGACGATATGATGGTATTTGACACCGTCTTCACCGACATAGTAGCGCAGATAGTCGCCGCTGGTCACCGACGAGATCTTACCGTAGATATTCACGACGATCCGGTTATTGTTGTTTTCCGGGTCCATGATGCCGATGCGCCAGTCCGTGCCGTTCTGCTTGGGCCCCAGCATGCGGTTGTTTCCGCCGGCATTGACCAGTCCGCCCTGTACATTCATGGCTTCCAGTCTCCGGGCAATCTTCTCTGCCGCAAAGCCCTTGGCAATCCCGCCGACGTCCAGCTTTACATGCGGATCATCGATATATACGGTACCGTTTTCACGGTCGATGTGGACGTGTTCCCAGCCGCTGTACTGTGCTGCCTCACTGAGTTCTTCATAAGTGGGTACAGGAGCATTCTTTCCTGCTTCGTTCAGGGCGATGCCTGCAGTGCGGTATTCATGCCATACCGAAAGCAGAGAACCGATCGTGATATCGAAAGCACCGCCGGATAATTCGGTATACAGTTTTGCCTCCTCAAGCATTTCAATGATCACATCCTCGACTTCCACAGGCTGTATGCCGGCATTGTCGTTGATCGTCTTCAGGTTATTGATGCCTTCATAGTCGTTATAGATATCAAAGAGATCGTTATAGTGCCGGAACGTTTTCTGGGCATCCTCAAAGACACTGTCAAAGTTCTGCTGGGGCAGGGGAATGTCGTTCAGCATGAAGAATGTGTCAAAGCCGCAGCCGACCAGACATGTGCCGTTATGGGTTTCCTGGGCGGCAGGACTTGGCGAAACAGGGGCTTTTGTACACCCGCAGAGGGTGCATGCGGCGATCAGAAATACTGTTAAAAATGATTTTTTCATATTGCGAAAATTATAGCATAGTAATGTATTCACAAATAGAGATATCTCTTTTATAAGCATTAAATAATGTTATAATTTTCTAGACTGAAGAGGAGTAAAGAAATATGCCAATTTTAACAGGACGCATGTATCAGCACCTCGACGGGCACAAGGATCTTACTAATCATAAGGAAGTCCTTCATGTGGAGGAGCCGGATTATATCTGGCTGCCGTTGATGAACGGCAATGCCCCGTGCAATTCACTTGTCAGTGCCGGTGATGAGGTGAAGGTCGGAACCAAAGTGGCGGAAAGAAATGACCGTTTCTATCTTCCGCTGTTTTCTCCGGTCTCGGGTACAGTTGTCGGAATCGAGAAGAAGATGACAACTTCCATGAAGATGGCTGACCATCTGAAGATCCAGAACGATCACAAGCAGGAGAGAGTCCGCGCATTTGAGCCGATCGACTACGAGGCAGTAAGCCGTGAGGAACTGCTCGATTTCGTCAAGAATGCCGGTATGCTCGGTCTTGGCGGTGCGGGTTTCCCGACCTATGTCAAGTATCTGAATCCTGAAAACGTTGATCTGTTCATCGTGAACGGTGTTGAGTGCGAGCCTTATCTGACGGCAGACTACAAGAACATGTCTGCCAATCTTGATCTCTTAAAGACAGGTACTCTGGCTTTACTGAAACTGAGTAAGGCACCTAAGGGATGCATTTCCGTAAAAGAGGATAAGAAAGACCTGATTGCAGAACTGCAGAAGACATTTGCGGGTACAGCGATCGAAGTCCGTCCGGTACCGGATATCTATCCGGCAGGATGGGAGCGTACACTGGTCTATCTGCTGACGAAGAAGAGATACGACAGACTTCCGATCGAAGCCGGCTGTATCCTGAATAATGCATCGACAGCGATTGCTCTTGGTGATGCTCTGGTCAACGGTGCTCCGATCACCCATAAGTATGTGACGGTATCCGGTGACGGTGTTAAGGATCCCCATAATGTTTATGTGCCGATCGGTATGGTTGCCCACGATGTTGTCGCAGCCTGCGGCGGTTATCTTTCTGATGAGTGCATTATCTGTGCCGGCGGTCCGATGATGGGTTCTTCAATCCCGAATGATCAGTTTGTGATCGGTCCTGCAAGCAACGGTCTCACGATCTTCGTCAAGAAAGATCCCGAGACGGTCAAGTGTCTGCGCTGCGGCAAGTGTACAGAATCCTGCCCGAGCGGACTGCAGCCTGTACGCATCAACGCAATGGAAAAAGTCAAGAATATCGATGCCCTGAAGAAACTGGATGTCATGAGCTGTATCGAATGCGGTATGTGCACATATGTATGTCCGAGTAAGATCGACGTTACGGAAGGCATCCGCAGAGCAAAGAGATATATGTCTCTGATGGCGAAGAAGTAGGAGGGAAGGAAAGATGAAACTGGTATACAAACCCGCGCCTAATTACCGCAGCCCTCAGAGTACTTCCGGCATCATGCGCGATCTGACACTGTGTCTTTGCGCAATCACAATATTCTCCGTGCTGTATTATTCCATGACACTTGGTGCTTCGGCAGGTCTTCGTGTCGTGATCATGATGGCGGTTTCCGTCATCTGTGCTCTGGCAACAGAGGCAGTCTGGTACAAGTGTACAAAACAGGATGTACTGACCGGTATCAAGACATCTTACGGCTGGGTCACAGGTATGATCCTGACCCTGATGTCTTCAATTAATGTCAGTGTTTATGCTCTGGGTGTTGCGACAGTGATCGCGATCCTGTTCGGCAAGATGGTCTTCGGCGGCTTCGGACAGAATATCTTCAACCCCGCAGCTTTCGGCGAAGCAATCCTGATGAATACTTTTGCCGGCAGTAATACCGATGTCCTGACCGGTGCTACACCGGCGGCAGCGATGAAGGCTTACGGCTGGATGGCAAGCAACGAGGCATTCGGTACATTCCTGGCTGATAAGGGCTTCGGCAGTCTCGGACAGATGTTCCTGGGCTGGTATCCGAGTGTTATCGGTAATACGAGTGCACTGCTGATCCTGCTGTGCTTTGCCTTCCTGATCTGGCGGAAGGATATTGACTGGCAGACAACAGTCTTCTATATCTGCGGCGTATTTGTGATCACACTGGTGATCGGTCTGATGCGCGGACGCGGTCTCTGGTATCCGCTGTTCCATGTCCTGGCCGGCGGTGTTATCTTCGGCGGTGTCTTCATGATGACTGATCCGGTAACTTCACCGGTGACGATCGCCGGCAGAGTGATCTTCGCCATCGGTGCTGCTGTGCTGACAGTGATCTTCCGTCTGCGTTCCAACATGCCTGACGGTGTTCTGTATTCGATCCTGCTGATGAACATGATGACACCGGCAATCGACAAGATCATGGAAGGCAGCCAGATCAAGGACTTCGCGAAGATCAGAAACAAAGTTCTGATCATCGGCGGATGTCTGTCTCTGGTCGCTCTCGGTGTCGGTGCTATTGCGGAGGAGAAAGCTCCTGCTGCTGCGCCTGCTTCTGCAGATGCCGGTGATGATCAGTACAAGGTAGAGGTCGAAGAGATCTCCAATGACGGCAGTACAGCTGTCTACCATGTCAGTGCTGACGGTTTCGGTCTGATCGATCCCGATGGTATCGCTTCTTCCAGCGGTCATGAATATTCCCGCAATGAGCTGGAGATCACGGTCGATCTTGCAACACAGAGTGTTGCCAAGGTCGTGCTGAAGAACTTCGGTGATACGGAAGGTATCGGTGATACGGCTACCAGCAAGCGTGCTCTCAATGCGTTTAAGGGTGCTACGCTGGATACGGAACTGCATACGGTAACCAGTGCTACATGGACCAGCAGTTCCGTGAATGCAATGGTTAAAGCTGCTTTGAATGCGGCTGCCGGCAACTGAGGAGGGGATGAAGATGAAAAAAGAATCTACGATCTATAAAGTTGTTCTTCTCGGTGTCCTCTGTGCAGTCTGCGGTCTGATCCTCTCCGGTGTTAACTCCGTTACAGCACCGATCATTCTGGAACAGCAGATCGCTACGGAAAGAGCGAATCTTGAACTGATCTACCCCGGTGCTGAATTCACACAGGTCACGGATTATGAAGATCCTACGGAACTGGTTACGGGTGTATATAAGGCGGAGGGCCTCGGTATGATCTATAAGATCCATAACGTAGGTTATAACTCCAACGGATTTACATTCCTGATCGCGTTCAATGATGATGGTTCGGTAGCCGGCTTCAAGGTTCTTGAACACGGTGAAACAGACGGCTTCGGTTCCCGCTGCTTCGATGAGGGCTATGTTGGTCAGATCGAGGGACTGTCAGTCTCCGATACGGCTCCGCTGCTCAGCGGTGCTACGCTGACATCCACTGCGATCCAGCAGGGCTATGACGCTGCCAAGGCATTATTCAATGCCGGACATTAGGAGGTGAGACCATGAGTGAGACAAAAGAAAAGAAGAGTTTCTTCTCGGAAATGGTATTTAATAACCCGGTATTCGGATTATATCTGGGTATCTGTTCAACTCTTGCGATCACGACCAGCCTGAATAATGCGATCGGTATGGGCGTAGCGGTTATCGTTGTCCTTGTCCTGTCCAATATTCTGGTATCACTGATTGCGCCGCTGACACCGGATGAGATCCATATTCCCGTATATATCGTAATTATCGCTACCCTGGTCACGGTCGTCGGTATGTTGATGCAGGCATTTACTCCTCAGCTGTTTTCAGCTCTCGGTGCCTTCATTGACCTGATCGTTGTTAACTGTATCATTCTCGGACGTGCGGAAGCATATGCCTGCAAGAACGGTGTAGCGGCTTCGGCCAGAGATGGTCTGATGATGGGTCTGTCCTATACATTCAGCCTTCTTGCCATGTCCCTGATCCGTCAGATCCTCGGTACCGGCATCGTTGATTTCAGCAATCCGATGACAGGCAATCAGGTCTTCAGTCTGCGCCTGATCCCTGCCGGCTTTGAGATCCCGGTATTCACGACACAGACAGGTGCCTTCCTGACATTTGCAATCCTGGCGGCTGCTGTTGCCGGCATGAAGATCAGTCAGGAAAAGAAAGCCAAGGAAGCTGAAAAGGCTGCCAAGGCTGCTGCTGCCGCTGCAGCGAAGGAGAAAGCAGCTGCCGCTAAAGCTGCTGCCGCCAAGGCAAAGGAGGCTGCTAACGCATGAATCTGTTCACATTATTCCTCAGCGGAATGCTGATCAACAATATCATTCTGGCAAAGTTCCTCGGTATGTGCCCGTTTATGGGTGTATCCACAAAGCTGAGTTCTGCTGTCGGTATGGGTATCGCAGTTACCTTCGTTATCTTCGGTGCTTCGGTATTCTCCTGGTTCCTGTACTACTATGTACTGGTACCTACAGGACTGGAATTCATGAAGCTGATCTGCTTTATCCTGCTGATCGCATCCTTCGTACAGTTCGTTGAGATGTTCATCAAGAAACAGTCTCCGTCTCTGTATAAGTCTCTCGGTATCTTCCTGCCGCTGATCACGACCAACTGCGCCGTTCTCTACGTGGCACTGGATAACATTACTCAGAAGTATGATCTGCTTGAGACAATGGTCAATTCCATCGGTGTTCCTGCAGGCTTCATGCTCATGCTCGTTGTCTTTGCGACGATCCGTGAACGCCTTGACGGCAATGATGTCCCGGAAGCGTTCCAGGGCAATCCTATTGCGCTGATCGTTGCTGCGATCATGGCAATTGCATTCGGAGCTTTTGCCGGACTCGTATAAGAGTATGAAATACCTTTACGCAGTACTGATCGTAGGTGCCCTGTTCGGCATGTACATCTGGCTGACGATCCAAAACCGCAAGACACCGGTTCCCGAAGGCTGTGAGAATCTGGAACCGCAGTGCAGCGCATGCGGCATTACGACATGTGCATTGCGGAAAACTGTAGAGAAAAAGGAGAAAGAATCATGATCAAGGCAATACTTGTTATGCTTATCCTCGGCGGCTGTATGGGCCTGGTCCTCGGCTTTGCGTCCAAAGTGTTCTATGTTGAACCGGATACCAGAGCAGAAGATCTGCTGGCCATGCTGCCCGGATACAACTGCGGCGGCTGCGGCTATCCCGGCTGCTCAGGTATGGCGGCTGCACTGGCAGACGGTTCCGGTGATGTCATGAGCTGTAAGCCCAGCAAACCCGAAGCCAAAGAAGCTATCAAGCAGTATCTTGCCGAGCATCCCGCAAACGCATAGATATACAGAAGGTATGATGAAAGTCATGCCTTTTTTCGTGGGAAAGACCTTCTGTACGCAAATATGAAAGACAGGAGGTGAACCATGAACCGTAAGACACTGATTCAAATTGCGGCCATCACAGGCTGTGTACTGGCGATACTGACGGTGATCGGCATCGGCTTTAAAGTATATACAGACAGGGAGATCAACCTGAAGACCGTATATATTGCGGCCAGGGATATACCGCCGAGATCCAGAGTGACAGAAGAAGATCTGATGGAAGCGAAGATACCTGCTGCCTATCTTCTGGATCATACATATATGCGTAAGGAGGAGATCATCGGCAAGTATACGGAGATACAGGGGCTGATTCCTGCCGGGTCTGCATTCTACAAGGGCATGCTGTATGAGGAGAGTGAGCTTCCGGATTATCCTACATTACAGCTGAAGAAGGGGCAGGCAGCCTATACACTGCAGATCGATCTGACAAGTCTTGGCGGTACGATCTCCGCCGGACAGCGTGTAGATGTCTATGTTTCGATCGGAAGACGGGAGGAGATGTCTGTCAATGACCGGCTGTTCGAAGGTGTAAGACTGATCGCTGTAAAAGATCACAGGGGACTGGATCTCAATGATCCGGATTCTTCGGGCACACCGTATCTAGCTGTACTGGCACTGAATAAAGAGGATGTCAATATTCTCTCGGCGGCAGAACAGGCCGGTGCTGTCAGGCTGATCCCCGACAGTGATACGTACAGTTTTACCGATGAAGCGAGACTCTGTGAGGACTCGGCAGTGTTAGCCTTCATCCGTCAGGATGAGATGGTATAATTATCTCAAAGGAGCAATACAGCAGTGAAGTGGCATAAATTCTTTGCCTGGGCAACGATCTTCTGTTTCCTGGCAACCATGATCTCAGGGTATGAGAAAAAATAAAAAACCGCATATGCGGTTTTTATTACTCTAATGGGGCGACTAGTGGGACTCGAACCCACGAGTGCTGGAGCCACAATCCAGTGTGTTGACCAACTTCACCATAGCCGCCATGAGCATTGTTATTGTATATTAAAGAGAAAGCTATTTCAACAGGAATTTTATGAACAGACTGACAGAGATTACATTGGATGGTATTTCGTACCAGGTAGATATCATCCGCAAGCCGATCAAAAACATGTATCTGCGCATCAAAGGACAGCATCTGCAGATCACCTGTCCGTACCGGCTGAGTGATGAGCGGATACGGATGTTTATCATGCAGAAGCAGGACTGGATCCGGAAGACAGCAGCGAAGCAGGATCTGCACGAGGTGATGAACAGAGAGGGAGTAGACGGACCGTTTATCTGGTGGCTCGGCGAGCGGAAGTATGTGCGTTATGAAACGGCCGCAAGAGACCGCATGGAGATCTCCGGCGATATCATTACGTTTTATCTGAAGGAGATCACCGATACAAGGATACAGAAGACATTCCGCAGATATGCCGGCAAAGCTGTACTGGAGCTGGCAGCGAAGCACCGCCCGGAGTGGGACCGTGAGATCTGTCTCAGAAACCGTATCACACCTCCGGAGATCAGCGTCAGGCACATGAAGAGCCGCTGGGGATACTGTGTGCCGAGAGAACACCGCATAACCCTGAACATGCGTCTGATCCACTACAGCGAGGAAGCGCTGGAATATATCCTTCTGCATGAATATGCTCACTTTCTGGTACAGGATCATTCGGCTGCTTTCTACGCTGTCATACGCCGGTATATGCCCCAGTACAAGGCATATGAAGCCCTGCTGAAACAGTGAAAGACTTTTCAGCATTTCACACAGATTTCACGGAATTTATTCTTTAATCCTCCCGGCAGGATATTGAACAAATCTGAAGATACGGTACAATAAAGACGGAACTAATATTAGATTGGAGAATACCTATCATGATTCACAGGAGCGAGCAGGTTTTCATTGTATCAGATGCTATCGCTGTTTCGGAGAAGAATCTTTTGGGTGTTCTTCTGCAATCTGATGAATTAGCTTTTTAGATGGACGAAATCTGTTCGTCTATTTTTTTCCGGTAGACCAGGAGGACTAAGGTATGGATTTAACTAATCAGGAATTTTTTGACGCAGCAGCCCGCGGAGATTTCGAAAAGGTTTGCTCAATGGTGTCAAAAGGCGCAAATGTGAACATTGCCAACGGTGACGGCCGTACAGCACTGATGCGCAGCGCAAAGAGAGGATATGAGGATATCGTTCGCTTTCTCCTTGACAACGGTGCCGACCCGAGAGCCCGTGACAAGAACAACAAGACAGCTCTGATGGGAGCCGCAAAGAAGGGTCATCTGGCCATCTGCAAGATGCTTGAACATGCGGGTGCCCAGGTCAATGCGTTTGACAACAAGGGCCGTACAGCGCTGATGAGAGCTGCTCTGCTCGGTGAGACAGAAGTTGTTGAATATCTGATCGACAAGGGTGCAGATGTCAATGCCAAGGATGAGCAGGGTCGTACAGCGCTGATGGAAGCAGTCAATGCTTACAAGGCAGATATCATCAAGCTGCTGATCGACAGAGGCGCAGATGTCAACAGTATCGATGCCAAGGGATGCACAGCTTTGATGAGAGCAGCATATATCGGCTATCCGGAACTGGTTAACTTCCTTCTGGAGAACGGTGCAGATAAGTACACCAAGGATTATGACGGTAATATGGCTATTCACTACGTTCGTAAGGAATGCCTGAACGATCTGAAGGATATTTTGAAGTAATAGAGGGAGAATGTAGTATATGAAAGATTATCTTGCGAATGAGGTAAGAAATGTTGTTGTCTTGGGCCATTCCGGTGCCGGCAAGAGCTCGGTGATCGAGTCCTGTCTGGCATTCACGAAGGCAATCGACCGTTACGGCAAAGCCAATGATGGTACAACATTTCTGAATTTTGATGCAGAGGAAGGCAAACGCGGCCTGTCTGTATACTGCCATCTCGCTCCTGTTGAATGGAAAAACAGAAAGATCAACTTCATTGATACCCCCGGGTATATGGACTATGAAGGTGAGGAGATCACCGGTCTGACTGTCGGTGACAATGCCCTGATCGTTGTTGATGCAAAGGAAGGTATCGAAGCCGGTACCGAGAGAGCCTGGAAGGAAGCTGCTGCCAAGCGCAAACTGCCGACGATCTTCTTCATCAACAAGATGGATGATCCCAACGCTTCGTTTGAGAAGACATATCAGGAACTGCATGACAAATTCGGTAAGACAGTTATTCCGTTTGAAATGCCGATCGTCAAGGATGGCACAGTCATCGGTTCTGTCAATATTCTCCGCCGTAAAGCATGGTACTACGACAATCATGATCAGGCACAGGAAGTTCCTGCGGACATGAAGGATCAGGTTGAAGCATACTTTGCTGAGATCACGGAAGCTATCGCTTCTACCGATGATGAACTGATGGAAAAGTTCTTCATGGAAGAAGAATTTACAGAACATGAGGTTGCCAAGGGTCTGCGTATCGGTGTCCGCAGCGGTGAGATCCGTCCTGTATACTGCGGCAGTGCAGACAAGCGTACAGGTATTGAGAGACTGATGGATCTGATCACGGAATACTTCCCGAGCTATGCAGAGAAGGGGCATATCCATGCGCTGAATGCCAAGGGTGATTCCATTGAGATGGAGACCAATGAACATGAAGCTCTCTCCGCTCTTGTCTTCAAGACGATCATTGACCCGTTTGTCGGTCAGATCTCCTATCTGAAGGTCCTCAGCGGTGTGCTGAATTCCGATTCCCAGGTCGTCAATGCCAATAAAGATGAAACTGAGAAGATCTCGCAGGTCTATGTCATCAACGGTAAGTTCCAGGTTGGTGTAGGTAAGCTGTTTACCGGTGATATCGGTGCTGTTGTCAAGCTGTCCGATACAGAGACCGGTGATACGCTCTGCAGCTCCAACAAGGTCGTTCACTACGAGCCTATTGCATATCCTGTACCGAACCTCGGCTTCGCGATCTGGCCGAAGACAAAGGCTGACGAAGACAAGATGAGTGTCGGTATCCGCAACCTCTGCCAGGAAGACAAGACGATCCGTCTGGATAAGAATGCGGAAACACGTGAGCAGGTCCTCTATGGTATGGGTGACCAGCACATCGATCTGATCATCTCCAAGCTGAAGTCCAAATACAAGGTGGAAGTAACCACATCTACACCTACCGTACAGTATCGTGAGACGATCCGCGGCAAGGCAGAAGCACAGGGCCGTTATAAGAAACAGAACGGCGGTGCCGGTCAGTTTGGTGAAGTATTTGTCCGTTTCGAACCGGTTGACAGTGATGAAATGGTATTCGCAGAGGAAGTCTTCGGCGGTGCTGTACCGAAGCAGTACTTCCCGCCTGTAGAACAGGGTCTGCGTGACTGTATGGAACATGGTCCTCTGGCAGGATTCAAGGTCGTCGGTGTCAAGGCTACACTGTATGATGGATCCTATCATCCGGTAGACTCCAAGGAAGTAGCGTTCAAGGAAGCCGCAAGACTCGCCTATAACAGCGCGATGCCGAATGCCAAGCCTGCTCTGCTGGAACCGATTGCCAAGGTCGTTGTCGAAGCACCGGAAGAGTACACAGGTACACTGATGGGTGACTTCACAAAGAGAAGAGGCATGATCCTGGATATGGGCATGAATGAAGACGGTGATCAGCGTATTGAGGCAGAAGCACCGATGGCAGAGATGCTGACATATGCGACAGAGCTTCGCTCGATGACGCAGGGACGCGGTAAGTATACGATCAAGTTTGACCGTTACGAGATCGCTCCGAATGATGTTGCCGAGAAGGTTATTGCACAGGCAAAAGCCAAGAAGGACGCTTAATTAGCAGATATAGTACAAGCCGCTGAAATATGCGGCTTGTATTGCATTTGCGGGGTGTGTGATTTATGATTAAGAGGCATTTCACATGCCCGTGTGGCGGAATTGGTAGACGCAGCAGACTCAAAATCTGCCGCTGGCGACAGTGTATCGGTTCGAGTCCGATCATGGGCACCAACATGCACATAAGACCGTAAAGCCGGTCTTTTTCTTTGCCTGTACAAAAAAACGATATACCTGCTGTGCCATACTGTATGCGGGAGGAAAGCGCATGAAGAAAACAATGCAGATGCGTTTTGGCTATATCGCAGCTTTATATGATCAGGCATCAGGCAGAAAGACAGCGAATCAGCTCGATCTTCTGGAAGAATGGCTGCCCGGACTTCTGATCACGGAGGAAGCGGGAAGAAAGCCGGCATACTACGATGATATTGCTCACAGGATACATGCCTGCAGGGTCCATGGACGGCTGTACTGCGGCAATGATGCGCGGGTGACGCAGATCCTCGGCAGACTGATCGGGACGGCGCTTGGCAACCAGGAGAAGGAGCGCAGAACGGCGGAGCAGATCCAGCGGTATCTTTCGGTAAAGATGATGAAGGAACCGGAGCTGATCGGTATTCTGCAGGAGAATGCCGACAGGCTGATCTTTTTACTCAGCGATGATGCGCTTGAATACTTTATAAAGAGTCTCTGGGAGGCGGTATTTACTTTGCTGGAAGAGCGGCTGAAGTGCTCTGAAACCGAGCGGATGAGTGAATTGTTTGCGCTTGATGACGATGTTTTTGACAGTGTGCTGTACAATGCGGTATACCAGCTGAATATGAGGGATGCCGAGGGTCTTGTCAATGCCTGGCTCTGGTTGCTTCTGGGCGGTCTTCTGCGCAATGAGATGTGGCATCTTCTGCAGTCCTATGACAGCAGTTTTACCTACCTCAGGCGCAGATTTACCGATGATATGACTCTGGTCGATCAGATCCTGTATATGCTGGAACCCGAGAAGTATGAACACTATTTTGCCGGGGATGATCCGGATAAACGGTTTCCCGGGATCATCTGGTACTGTGATGAATGCGGAGCAGAGATCAGCAGACAGCCGGGCTTTGATGATCATCTGTCATCCTGGACATGCCGGAAGTGCGGACATGTCAATCCGATCAGCAGTGATCAGATCTATGACACGCAGGAAGACTATCAGCGCGGCAGAGAACCGATCGCTCCCGAAAAGATCGAAGATGCCGTAAACAGATCACGGCACCGGTAGTTCCGGAAAGATCTTGGGCATATCTTTGACAGTGATATCCCTTTACGATATGCCTGATGAAGGAAACAGGGTTATACACGGTCAGAGAGGTATGTGTACTTCTGGGTATCACCAGGAAGACCCTGTTTTACTATGATCATCTGGACCTTGTAAGACCGTATCAGAGACAGGGCACGCAGTCTGCCAAGATCTATGATGAACAGGGGATCGCAAGGCTGAGAAGGATCATATCCTATAAAGAGGCAGGACTGACACTGAAGGAGATCCGCGCATGTCTGGACGGAGAATATCCGGAAACAGATATCCTGAAGTCGGCTGTACTGCGGATGAAGGATGAGAAACAAAAACTGGAACAGATGATACGAAATACGGAAGAACTGCTGCAGAATACGGTATAATACCTGTATGAAATATGTGACAAAAGGTTTTGAAGAGCTGACAGTGTGGGAACTCTATGAGATCCTGCGTTTTCGCAGTGAGGTCTTCGTGGTTGAACAGAACTGTGTATACCAGGACGTGGACGGTGTTGATCCGCTGAGCAGGCATCTGTTCATGATCGATGATGATGGTGTGATCTGTGCCTATCTGCGCTGGTTCCCCGGCAGTGAGGAGGGGATCGCCCAGATCGGCAGAGTGCTTTCCCGCTACAGACGCAGGGGCATCGGCAGTATCCTGCTGGGATATGCGTCCGATGAGATCAGAGAACGCGGATATCAGGGTATCCGTGTGGAAGCACAGACATACGCGGTTCCGTTCTATGAAAGAGCAGGCTTTGCGGTAACTTCCGATGAATTTGACGAAGACGGCATACCCCATGTGGAGATGAGGAAACGCCTGTGAAATGTCCGGTATGCGGAAAAGAGATGGAAAGCGGCTATGTTCAGGGAGAACGCATGGCTGCCTGGGTAAAGCGCAGACATAAGCTTTCCTTACTGCCGAAAGAAGGGGAGATCCTGCTGGCAAATCACCTCTTTGGTGCGTATCTGTTTCCGGGATATATCTGCAGGAACTGCCGGCAGATCACCTTTGCGTATGATCCGGATGAAACAGGTTATAGAGAAAGATAAGACAGAAATGATGGTACATACCGTCATTTTTCTTTAAGATATAGGTATGCTTAAGATCAGTCAGATTAAATGTCCTGTGAACAGAGAGTTTAGCAGGGAGGAAATAGCGTCAAAACTGCACTGCCGGCCGGAGGATATTCTTTCCTATACCATAGACAGGTGTTCGCTCGATGCAAGACATGATGAACTAGTCCATGTATACAGCGTATATGCAAAGGTCAGGAATGAATCGGTATATCTGCGGCGCCGGGATGTGGAGGCGGGAGAGCCGAAGGTGTATGAGATGCCGAAACCGTGCAGGCTGCCGGATGAGAGACCGGTAATCGCAGGCTTTGGGCCTTCCGGTATGTTTGCGGCTCTGATCCTGGCAGAGTGCGGATACAGACCGATCGTGATCGAACGCGGACGGCCGGTGGAGCAGCGCACAAAAGATGTCGAGAGATTCTTCCGGGATGGTATTCTCGATCCCGAAAGCAATATCCAGTATGGTGAAGGCGGTGCCGGTACGTTTTCCGACGGCAAGCTGACAGCCCGCAGTAAGGATCTGCGTGTGCAGAAGGTCATGGAAGAACTGATCGAAGCCGGTGCTGATCCGGAGATCGCCTGGCAGGCTATGCCGCATATCGGCACCGATGTTCTGCAGAAGATCGTCAGAAATATCCGTGAGAAGGTATGCCGGCTCGGCGGTGAGATCCGCTTTGAGACAAGACTGGAGCGCCTGTATACAGAGGCAGGAAAGCTGCACAGTGTGCAGACATCAAGGGGAGAGATACCCTGTCAGGATCTGCTGCTTTGTACGGGACACAGCGCCAAGGAGACATATACACAGCTGCTGGCGCAGAAGATCGCAATCGTACAGAAGGATTTTGCGCTAGGTGTACGGGTGGAACATCCGCAGCAGATGATCGACCGCAACCAGTACGGCATACACTATGGCGAATATGATCTGCCGGCAGCCAGCTACCGCCTGACGCATACATCATCCGTCGGCCGCGGTGTGTATTCCTTCTGCATGTGTCCGGGAGGGATCGTGATTCCTTCGATGTCGGAACCGGAGACCATGGTCGTTAACGGTATGAGCTATGCGGCCAGAGACGGAAAGAATGCCAACAGTGCGATCCTCGTTCAGGTCTTCCGCAGAGACTTTGACAGCGGGCATCCGCTGGATGGCTTCCGGTATCAGAAGAAGCTGGAAACACAGGCTTATATTGACGGGTATACGGCACCCGTACAGAATATCAGGGACTACCTGGACAGAAAGATATCAAAGCAGGCAGTGATCCCTTCATCCTATCCGCTGGATACGGCATACCGGGACATGAGTGCGTTCTTCAGCGATGAGCAGAATGCATCACTGGCAGAGGCCTTCCTGCGTTTTGACAGGCAGATCCATGGCTTTGCGGATCACGGTATCATGATCGGTCTGGAATCCCGTTCCAGTTCACCGATCCGCATCCTGCGGGGTATGGACGGCATGAGTGCGGAATGCGCGGGCCTTTATCCCTGCGGGGAAGGTGCCGGATATGCCGGAGGTATCGTCTCTTCGGCAGTCGACGGCATACGGCAGGCAGAGAATCTGCTGAAAAGATATGCGGTTGCGGACTCTTTCGGGCATGTGATAAAGTGAAGTGGTTTGGAGATAGAATATGAACAGTTTTATACAGTGGTTTATGAATACGATCGGTCAGCATATCTCGCCTGAACTGTCGGTGTTCATTGTAAGCATGTTACCGCTGATCGAAGAACGCGGAGGTCTTGTACTGGCGAAGCTGCTGGGTCTGCCGATGTGGAGAGCTGTACTGATCTGTGTGATCGGCAATATCATTCCGATTCCGTTTATTCTGCTGCTGATCAAGAAGATCATCCACTGGATGGCGGATCACCATCTGAGCAGGGTGGCAGTATGGCTGGAAGAAAAAGCAGCGAAAAACAAGCCGAAGATCGATAAGTACGGTTTCTGGGGTCTGACCCTGTTTGTCGGTATCCCGCTGCCCGGTACAGGAGCCTGGACAGGCAGTCTTGTGGCGGCACTGTTTGACATGGATCTGAAGCGTGCAAGCATATCGATCCTGATCGGTGTATTCCTGGCGGCAGTGATCATGACGCTTTTCTCGTACGGACTGATTGGTTCCCTGATCGGATAGCCATGATGAAGTATGATGCAGTGATCGTGGCGGCCGGCAGCGGCAGCCGCATGGGCCTTGGGTATAACAAGGTCTACTACCGTCCGGACGGGGAAACGGTCCTTGAGAAGACCGTACATGTATTTGATCAGGATGACGACTGTGCGCATATCATCATTGTGACAAATACCGCAGATTACAGAGAGATCATCGGTGAGGCTGCCGGTAAGATCATCCTTGCGGAGGGCGGCAGTACCAGACAGCAGAGTGTAGCCAATGGTCTTGCGCTGGTAAAAGAGGCATATGTCATGGTTCATGACGGTGCCAGGCCGTATCTTTCGGAGGATCTGCTGCAGAGGCTGAAGCAGGCACTGCAGGAGGATGATGCAGTATGCCCGATGATCCCGGTCAAGGATACGATCAAGATCGTCAGGAACGGATATATTCAGGAGACGATACCGAGAAGCTTACTGTATGCGGCACAGACACCGCAGTGCTTCTGTACCAAACTGCTGTGTGCATGCATGGAAAAAGCACGACGTGACGGGTATACAGGAACCGATGACTGTGATCTGGTGGAGCACTTCTCCGATATAAAGATCAGGGTAGTTGAAGGGGAATACCGGAATATCAAGCTGACAACGCCGGAAGACTTATAATAAAACCTTGATAATATATAAGAGAATATTTGCGATAATGATAACGAAATTATCATAAATAATAGAGAAATTATCAAAGCGGCAGACAATTTCTGAATGTCGCTTTTTTTCGTGAACAATGTAACAAAACATAAAAATTATGTGTTATATTAGGGGGGAATTTTGTTTTCAGCAAGAAGGAGGGAAACTGAATGAGCAAACAAGTAAAGATCACGGAAGTAGTACTTCGTGACGCCAACCAGTCTTTGATTGCGACCCGTATGCCCCGTTCAGATTTCGAGGATATTCTCGAGACAATGGATGAGGCGGGATATTATTCCCTGGAGGTATGGGGAGGTGCAACATTTGACTCCTGTCTCCGTTACCTTGATGAGGATCCGTGGGACCGGCTTCGTTTTATCAGGTCCAAAGTAAAGAAGACCAAGCTGCAGATGCTTCTGAGGGGACAGAACATCCTGGGCTACAGACATTACTCTGATGATACAGTACGTGCTTTTGTGCGTAAGTCTGTCGAGAACGGTATTGATATTATCCGTATCTTTGACGCTCTGAATGACCCGCAGAACATGGCTACAGCTATCGATGAGTGTCTGAAGGCCGGCGGTCATGCGCAGGGAACGATCTGCTATACGATCAGTCCTATTCATACATTTGAAAGTTATGTAGCTCTCGGCAAGACCCTTGAGGGCATGGGATGCAATTCTCTCTGCATCAAGGATATGGCAGGTATTATGAGTCCTCAGGTCTGCTATGATCTTGTCAGTGCATTAAAGAAAGAAGTTAATCTGCCGATCTTTGTGCATTCACACAGCACAACAGGTCTTGGCCCGATGACACTGCTCAAGGCGATCGAAGCCGGTGCAGCCGGCGTTGATACAGCGATCTCCATTTTCTCCGGAGGTACTTCGCATCCGTCTACAGAGTCCCTGATCTATACTCTGAATGAGATGGGATATGACAGCGGTGTTGATCTGAAGGTATGCCAGAAGATCAATGATCACTTCAAACCTGTACAGGCAAGATTCCTGAAGGAAGGCGGTCTGAATCCGTCCGTTCTGACAACGAAGATCGATGCCCTGAACTATCAGATCCCCGGCGGTATGCTGTCGAATCTGATCTCTCAGCTGACAGCTGTTGACAAGCTTGACAGACTGGATGAGGTTCTTGAGGAAACACCGCGTGTCCGTGAAGACATGGGTTATCCGCCGCTGGTTACACCGATGAGCCAGATGGTTGGTACACAGGCTGTTACCAACGTGCTGACAGGTGAGCGCTACAAGCTGGTCTCCAAAGAGATCAAGTCTTACTGCCGCGGTGAGTACGGTAAATCTCCGGCGCCGATCTCTGCTGAACTGATGGAGAAGGCACTTGGTGATGAGAAGCCTTTCGAGGGCCGTTATGATGATACGATCGAGCCTGAGATCCCGGGTGCCAAGGCATACCTCGGTGATCTGGCAGAAAGTGAAGAGGATGTACTGAGCTATGTTGCCTTCCCGCAGCAGGCTGAGGCATTCCTGAAGGAACGTCAGGAGAAGAAAGCTCTGAAGGTCTCTTATACGATCAAGGAGGCTAAGTAAATGTTTGCGGGCCAGTCGTTAACTATCGGTCAGGCATTAATGATTGCCTTATCCGGTTTCCTGGTCGTCTTCCTGATGCTTGTGCTTCTGTGGGGAATTCTGGCTGTTGTAAACAAGGTCGTTTCCGCTATTGAAGGCAAGGCAGTTCAGCCGGTACCGGCACCTGCTGTTACAAAGGCTGCTGAACCTGCTGTTAAGGAAGAGAAGGAACCGCAGACATACGGCGGTGAGATCGCACTGTACGGTGTTGATGAAAAGACCGCTGCCTGCATCATGGCGATCATCAGTGATGAGACAAAGATCCCTCTGGATCAGCTCATCTTCAGGTCAATCAAGGCAGTAGCCTGAGAGGGGAAGTTAAAATGAAATATATCGTTACATTAAACGGAAAGAAATACGAAGTAGAGGTTGAAAAGGGCGAAGCTACGGCTGTTTATGCAGGACCTGCGGAAACAGTCAGTGCTGCACCTGCAGCTGCTCCGGCACCTGCGGCTGCTCCTGCACCTGCGGCTGCTCCGGCACCTGCGGCAGCACCTGCCGGCGCCGGTGATCCGGTGAAGTGCCCGATGCCGGGAACGATCCTGGAGATCAAGGTATCTGCAGGACAGTCCGTAAAAGAGGGTGATACCATGTTCATTCTTGAAGCAATGAAGATGGAGAATGAGATTGCTGCACCTAAGAGCGGTACAGTTACTTCCGTAACCGTCACAAAAGGAGCTAACGTTCAGACAGATCAGGTTCTGGCAACGATCCAGTAAGGAGACACTGTATGATTATTATAGATGTCATTCTTAAGATATTTCAGGAGTCCGGTTTCGCTGGGATCTTCGCAGATCCGCGTTATCTGATCATGATCCTGATTGCCTGCTTCCTGCTGTACCTTGGTATCGGCAAGAAGTATGAGCCGCTGCTGATGATCCCGATCGCTTTCGGTATGTTACTGGCTAACCTGCCGCGTACGGGTATCACAGATGGTCTGATCCATTATCTGTCTCTTGGTGTTGAGTACGGAATCTATCCGTCTCTGGTATTCCTCGGTACAGGTGCCATGACTGACTTCGGACCGCTGATTGCCAGCCCGTCCTCTCTGATCATGGGTGCCGGTGCGCAGTTCGGTATCTTTACCGCCTTCCTGATGGCGCTTGTTCTGGGCTTTGAGCCTAATGTAGCAGCTTCTATCGGTGTTATCGGCGGTGCTGACGGTCCGACGGCGATCCTGACAGCTTCCAAGCTGGCTATGGATTACCTGCCGGCAATTGCCATTGCGGCATATTCCTACATGGCTCTGATCCCGATGATCCAGCCCCCTCTGATGCGTCTTGTGACAACAGAGAAAGAGCGTAAGGTCGTCATGAAGCAGACACGTCAGGTATCCAAGACCGAGAGGATCATCTTCCCGATCGTCGTTACGATCTTCGTTGTCCTGCTGATTCCGGATACAGCACCTCTCGTAGGTATGCTGATGTTCGGCAACCTGCTGAAGGAAACAGGTCTGACAGACCGTCTGAGTGATACAGCACAGAATGCTCTGACCAACTCGGTCATCATCTTCCTGGGTATCTCTGTCGGTGCCAAGGCTGTTGCGACAACGTTCCTGACTCTGCGTACGATCGAGATCATCGTTCTTGGTCTGATCGCATTCAGCTTCAGTACGATCGGCGGTCTGCTGCTTGGCAAGCTGATGTACAAGCTGACAGGCGGCAAGGTCAACCCGCTGATTGGTTCTGCCGGTGTATCCGCAGTACCGATGGCTGCCCGTGTATCGCAGATCGAAGGTCAGAAGGCTAATCCTTCCAACTACCTGCTGATGCATGCCATGGGTCCGAATGTTGCCGGTGTTATCGGCTCTGCAGTTGCTGCAGGCTTCATGCTGAAGATCTTCGGCGCATAAGTCATAATAAAAAGTTCATCGCAAGATGAACTTCAGATTGTTGACAAAGTGACTTCT
>DFIS01000036.1 GCA_002372175.1 Solobacterium sp. UBA3691 | reverse complement strand
CAGAACCTTCTGGGTAAGCGTGTTGACTTCTCCGGACGTTCGGTTATTGCGATCGGACCGGATCTGAAGATGTGGCAGTGCGGTCTCCCGAAGGAGATGGCTATTCAGCTTTACAAGCCGTTTGTGATCAGTGAACTGGTGAATCAGCAGATCGCCAGCAACCCCAAGACAGCTGAAAAGCTGATCGAAAGACAGGATGCGAGAGTCTGGGATGTGGTTGAAGAGGTCATTGCCGAACACCCTGTATTCCTGAACCGTGCACCTACACTGCACAGACTGGGTATCCAGTCCTTCTTCCCGAAACTGGTTGACGGACATGCGATCCGTGTACATCCGCTGGTATGTCCTGCCTTCAACGCAGACTTCGACGGTGACCAGATGGCCGTTCATTTACCGTTGTCTGAGATGGCCCGTGCAGAGACGGAAGTCCTGATGCTCGGCGCTAACAACATCCTTGGTCCTAAGGATGGTAAGCCGATCGTTACTCCCGGTCAGGACCTTGTTCTGGGTAACTTCTATCTGAACATGGAAGAGACAGCTGAGGAGTTCTACAAGAAGGCTGATACGCTGGAGAAGCTTGGACTGCCCAATGAGGCTGCCAAGTGG
This sequence comes from Solobacterium sp. UBA3691, assembly GCA_002372175.1. Classification (GTDB taxonomy): domain Bacteria; phylum Bacillota_I; class Bacilli_A; order Erysipelotrichales; family Erysipelotrichaceae; genus Bulleidia. The sequence goes on along the minus strand of DFIS01000036.1, from coordinate 13,693 downwards.
AGAAGATACGGTGACAACGAAGGACATCTGTTCAAGGATGTCAACGAAGTCCTGATGGCTTATCAGGTTGGCTCCGTACATCTGCATACACGTATTGCGCTTCCCGCAAAGACCCTGCATAAGACAGGCTTTACGGAAAAACAGAATGAATCCTACCTGCTGACAACAGTAGGAAAGATCATCTTCAACAATGTATTCCCGGCTGATTTCCCTTATCTGAATGCTGTTAATGCAGAGACCCTGAGAGCTACACCGGACAGCAACTTTGTACCGATGGGCACAGAACTGAAGAAGGAGATCGCATCCCGAAAGATCGCTCCTGAATTCAAGAAGGGCAATCTCGGTGATCTGATCGCTGCGGTATTCGATAAGTATAAGACCGAAGGTACCAGTGATATTCTGGATGCCCTGAAGGATATGGGTTACCTGTATTCAACAACAGCCGGTATGACGGTTGCACTGAGTGATATCAGTGTCGCTCCTCATAAGGAGGAACTCGTCAGTGCCGGACGTGCACAGGCGGAACAGCTGAATGCACTGCGTGACAGAGGTCTGCTTACTCCTCAGGAGTGGGAGCGTAAGTTCTCCACACTGTGGGATGGTGTTAAGAACGAAGTCGGTGATACACTGATGTCTTCCATGGCCCGTATGAACCCCATCAACATGATGGCGGTATCCGGTGCCCGCGGTAACAAGAACCACTTTACACAGCTTGCCGGTATGCGCGGTCTGATGGCCCGTCCTACCCAGTCCAAGTCACGTAAAGAGTATCAGCCTTCGATCATCGAAGTTCCGATCTACTCCTGCTTCCGTGAGGGCATGAGCGTATCCGAGTTCTTTATCTCGACACACGGTGTCCGTAAGGGTCTGACCGATACAGCGTTAAAGACAGCTGAATCAGGTTACCTGACAAGACGTCTGGTCGATGTTGCTCAGGAAGTCATCATCACCGAGGAAGACTGCGGTACATCCGAAGGCTACCTCGTAGAGAGCCTGCTCGATGAGAGAAACAACTCTGTGATCGAGAGCTTCTATGACAGAATTGCCGGACGTTACACACGTACGGAGATCGTTGATCCGAAGACCGGTGAAGTCATCGTTGATGCGGATTCCTACATCACGGATGATCTGGCCAAGAAGGTCGTCGATGCCGGCGTTACCAGAGCATATATCAGAAATGTCTTCACATGTACATGTGAGGATGGTATCTGCTGCAAGTGCTATGGTAAGAACATGGCTACCGGCAAGCCTGTAGAGACAGGTGAAGCGATCGGTGTCATGGCTGCTCAGGCAATCGGTGAGCCCGGTACTCAGCTGACCATGCGTAACTTCCACACCGGCGGTGTTGCGAACAACTCCGGTGATATCACACAGGGTCTGCCGAGAGTTGAAGAACTCTTCGAAGCCCGTACACCGAAACGTGTTGCGGTCATTGCCAAGATCAACGGTGAAGTCACGGATATCCGTGAACAGGAGAATCATCAGGGTATGATCATTACAGTGGTCAGAGCCCGTGATAACGATGAAGCTGAAGTCGTTGAACATAAGTGTGACCTGACACAGCCGGTCAAGTCTGATCTGAAGGTCGGATCCAAGGTCTATGCCGGTGAACCTCTGACAGAAGGTACGATCGCACCGAAGGAACTGCTTGATGTCGCAAGCGTTCGTCCGGTCGAAGAGTACATCCTGAAAGAAGTCAAGCGTGTATACTCCTCACAGTCCATCGATATCTCCGATAAGCACCTTGAAGTTATGATCAAGCAGATGCTGAGGAAGGTCATCGTTACGGACGGCGGTGATTCCGGTCTGAGTGTCGGACAGAGTCTGAGCCTCGCGAGGATGAATGCCATCAACAATGATATCCTCAATGATGATGAGAATCCCGGCAGACAGCCTGCAGAGTTCAAGCCGTTACTGCTTGGTATCTCCAAGTCTGCGGTTGAGACGGATTCCTTCCTGTCAGCTGCTTCCTTCCAGGAGACAACACGTGTCCTGACCGAGGCTGCTGTCAAGGGTAAAGTCGATACCCTGACAGGTCTGAAGGAGAATGTCATTATCGGTAAGCTGATTCCTGCCGGTACAGGACGTCCTGACTATGAGCGTGAGACAACGCGTAAGATCGTTGCCCGTGCTGAGCAGTTAAAAGCACAGCGCCGCGAAAAGGCAAGACTGCTGGCGGAAGCGACAGCGGTGAAGAACCCTGCCGACAGCAACGGTGAGGATAAAGCACCTGCCGGTGATCTGGCAGAGAGTCTGGAAGAATTCCTTGGATAACTAAAATATCCCCTGAGGCAGGTACCTCAGGGGATATGTTTATTTACAGGAGAGTATTATTTGCCGTCAAAACGGAAGTGATACTCTTTTTTTGTACCATTGTCCAGATAGATCCTGGTGACACGGTCGGAAATGCCGGTAAAGATCTCATAGGGGATCGTATGCAGGTCTTCAGCCATGTCTTCCACAGAAATATGTTCACCGAAGATCTCTGCAGGTGTTCCGACAGGATATTCCTGCGGAAGTCTGATCATGCACTGGTCCATGCATACTCTGCCGACGATCTCGCAGAGCTCTCCGTTCACAAGGAGATGTCTGCCCTGGTTGGCTCTGAGCAGTCCGTCCGCATAACCGACAGGCAGGGTGGCGATCCATTCGTCCTGCTGGGCGGTATATGTCGTGCCGTAGCTGATCGTTTCACCGCGTCTGACTTTCTTGACCATGGCAATGGCTGTATGGAAACTGACAGCGTGCTGCAGTTCTCCCTGCGGTATACCGTACATGGCAATACCGATACGGCAGAGGTTGCTCAGATCATCCTGAAAGTCCATCGTGGCTGCCGAGTTGTCGCAATGGATATACCTGAAGTCATATCCGCAGTGTCTGACAAAGTGCGAGAACTTGTCAAACTGGATCTCGGTATATTCCAGATCACTGTCGGCTGTAGCGAAGTGGGTGAAGATACCCTCAACATCTGCGTGCTTCTCTTGCAGGATGCGTATTGCCTCCTGGATATCCTTCAGGTTATCGAGACCGATCCGGTTCATGCCTGTATCTGCCTTGATATGTACCTTGAGACCTGTACAGTCATCAGGCAGGGCTTTGATCATCGCCATGTCATACGCGGGGATCGTGATCCTGTTTTCTATACAGATTCCGGCATGCTCAGGAGCGACCGGTCCCAGGATCAGGATATCCTCATCACCATATCTGCGCATGTGCAGGGCTTCTTCCAGTGATGAGACAGCGATCTTGTGTATGCCTGCAGCTCTGACCGCATGCAGGACACCGATATCTCCGGCCCCGTAGGCATTGGCTTTCAGGACAGCCATCAGTTCTTTCCCGCTGTGTCTGCGCAGGATCTCTATGTTGTGCCGGATCTTGTCAGTATCGATCTCCAGCCATGTTTTTCTGTACATTGTCTTTCCTCGTTTTCCACGACTATTATATACCTGAATTACCGTGTATATCATCCTGTGATTGTACTGGGAAGAGGCGGTAACTCTGATATAATAGGTAAGTATTGAGCGAGGTCCGCTATGAGTGAAGAAGTAAAAAACAAAGAAGAGGAAGAAGTGATCCATCTGCAGGTAGAACGGCATCAGTGGCCGGATGAGGTGGAGATGAAGACACTTCGCCGTGAACATAAACATCTGATGATCCTGATCTACATACTGGCGATCCTCTGCGGTCTTCTGGGCGGTCTTGCCTGGAGTATGCGCAGAAGAGTGCTTCCCGGTACCGGCGGTAATACGGCGAAGTTTGATGAAGCCATGCGTATCATGACGAAGGAATGGTTCTTTGCGTCGGAGATCGAAGATCCCGAAGGCAGAATGCTGGATCAGGCTCTGACCGGCATGACCACCAATGAGGAAGATCCGCATACGGAATATATGTCCAAAGAAGAGACGGAGACCTTCATGCAGACGATCAACCGCAACTTTGTCGGTATCGGTGTACAGTATTTCTCTACCGGTGATGGTATTCACATGGTGGAGCGTGTATTCAAGGGCTCGCCGGCGGAAGAGGCAGGTGTCCTGCCCGGTGACCGCATCCATATCGTGGATGGTGTTGTCGTCGATGATCTGACTTCGACAGAGGTCACGGAGATGGTCAGAGGCAGTGAGAATACAAGCGTCGAGATCGATTTTATCCGCGGTGATGAGACAGTACATATCTCGATACCGCGCCGGGCGATCAACGTGACCGTCTTCGGGGAAATGCTCGAAGAGAAGACCGGATATATCGAGATCATGCAGTTTGGCGAAACGACCGGTGATGAGATGTCGACATACCTGAACGACCTGATCGCACAGGGTGCAGAGAAGCTGATCATAGATCTGCGCGGCAACGGCGGCGGCTATCTGGAAGCTCTGCGCAAAGTCGCAAGTCTGTTTGTGCCGAAGAATACCGTGCTGATGAAGCAGGTCTACGCAGACGGCAGTGAAGAGGTCCTGAAGGCAACCGGCGGGCAGCTGTGGGAAGAAGGAGAGATCATCCTGCTTGTGGACAGTGATACCGCCAGTGCTTCGGAAGTCTTTACGCTGGCACTGACCGAGAACCGCGATGATGTCAGAACCGTAGGTTCAACAACATACGGTAAGGGAACCGTACAGATCACCTATACATTCAGTGACCGTTCGGCACTGAAATATACGACCGGCAAGTGGGTATCGCCCAATGATGTCTGGGTCAATCATGTCGGTATTGAACCGGATTACAAGGTCGAACTGCATCCGGTATTAAAAGCACTGTTCCCGGATATGGAAGAGGGCAGCAGCACTGCCTATGACAGTGTCAGTGAATATAACCGTATTGCTCAGCTGGCTCTGGACTACCTCGGGTATCCGATCGAACGTACAGACGGGTATTTCTCCTCGCATATGCAGGAAGTGATCACTGCCTTCCAGCAGGAGCGCGGACTTGAGGAAAACGGTATCCTTGACAGACCTACATACAACAGTCTGATCGCAGCTGTGATCTACGACTGGAATACCTCCAAGATACATGACAATGTGCTGATGAAGGCAGAGGAGCTGCTGCATGAGTGAGAAGTTTGAGCTGGTCTCTCCGTTTAAGCCGACAGGGGATCAGCCGGAAGCGATCCGCCAGCTGGTGGAAGGCATCCGGGCAGGAAAGAAGGAACAGGTACTGGAAGGTGCTACCGGCACCGGTAAGACTTTTACGATGGCCAATATCATCGCAGAGGTAAACCGTCCCACTCTGATCTTTTCCCACAACAAGACGCTGGCCGGACAGCTGTACTCCGAGTTCAAGGAGCTCTTCCCGCATAACCGTGTGGAATACTTTGTCTCAAACTTTGATTACTATCAGCCGGAAGCGTACATGCCGAAGAATGACATGTATATCGAGAAGACGGCGGCGATCAACGAAGAACTGGATATGTTCAGGGAGTCGGCGATCAACTCGATCTCGGAGCGCAGGGATACGATCATCGTTGCCTCGGTAGCGTGCATCTATGCCGCAAGTGATCCGAAGCAGTACCGGGATATGTTCTTTACGATCAGAGTCGGTGAGACAGTAGAGAGAAATGCTCTGTTAAGAAAGTTTATCGACAGACAGTATACCCGCAATGATATGGATCAGGCCAGGGGTACGATCAGGGTCAGGGGAGATGTTATTGAGGTAACTCCTGCCTACACCGATCAGTTCAATATCCGTATTGAACTCTTCGGAGATGAGATCGACAGGATCAGTGAAGTTGATCCTCTTACCGGACATACGATCCAGGCATATCAGTTCTACAATATCTTCCCGGCTACCGGGTATGCACGCAGTAAGGAGACGATGATGCGGGCGTGTGATGATATCGAGGCAGAGCTGGAGGAAAGACTGCAGTACTTTGAGAAGGAAGGCAAACTGCTGGAGAAGGAACGTCTGGAACAGCGTACACGCTTTGATATCGAGTCATTACGGGAGAACGGATACTGTGCCGGCATTGAGAACTATTCGATGCATATCGACGGCAGAAAGCCCGGGGAGAGACCGTATAACCTGTTTGATTATTTTCCCGAGGATTATCTGTTATTCGTAGATGAATCGCATGTATCGATCCCGCAGATCCGCGGTATGTACAACGGAGATCATCAGCGCAAGGTGACACTGGTGGACTACGGTTTCCGTCTGCCCAGTGCGATCGACAACAGACCGATGAAATTCGATGAATTCGAAAGTATGATCAATCAGGTCGTCTACTGCAGTGCCACACCCGGTGATTATGAACTGAACAGAGTAGATCATCATGTCGTTGAACAGGTCATCCGTCCTACGGGACTCGTTGACCCGAAGATCACGGTCAAGCCTACCCGCGGACAGATCGATGATATCTGCGAGGCGATCGATAAACGTATTGAACGAAACGAGAGGATACTGATCACGACCCTGACGGTAAGAATGGCAGAGGACCTGACAGCTTACCTGAAGGAGCGAAGCTATAAAGTATCATATCTGCACCATGAGACAAAGACACTTGAACGTACGGAGATCATCCGCAGCCTGCGTCTTGGCAAGACCGATATCCTTGTCGGTATCAACCTGCTGAGAGAAGGTCTGGATATTCCCGAGGTATCCCTGATCTGTATCCTGGATGCGGATAAGGAAGGGTTCCTGAGAAGTTCACGCTCTCTGATCCAGACGATCGGACGCTGTGCGAGAAATGCCAACGGTGAAGTATACATGTATGCGGATGAGATCACCGATTCCATGCGTACGGCAATCGATGAGACAAACAGACGCAGAGCGATCCAGGAGGAGTACAACCGCGTGCACGGCATTACGCCGAAGACGGTCATCAAGCCTGTGGAAGAAGCAATCCGCGGTGTTGAGACAAAGGAAATGGCTGCCAAGTACATGTCCCGCAAGAACAAGATGGGCAAGAAGGAACGCCAGCGCATGATCGAGAATCTGGAGAAGGAGATGAAGGAAGCCGCAAGACTTCTGGACTTCGAAAGAGCTGCCGAACTCCGGGATATGGTCTTCGAACTGAAAGCAGAAAACTGAGCATGATAAAAGCCGCAGATATGCGGCTTTGTTTTACTCTGCAGTCGTGAACTCCGTGACTGTCCAGGTATCATTCTCTTTGTGTACCGTAACAGTTCCGGTGATCTTCTTTGTCAGCTCCTGACTCTTTGCGTTTTCGAGCACGGCTTTACCGTAATCCATCACAAGCCTCATGCGGATCGGATCCGCCTCCTCCTCTGACAGGGCATCTGCCTCGGCAGCTTCTTCGGCGTGTTCAGACATATATGCATCAAAGGTATACTTCTTCTCTGCCTCTTCGGTATCAAGCTGTGTGATCTCGACAGTATAAGTGACTGTATCTTCTTCATCAGTACTGTCCGTGATCTCATAAGCAGTACACTGGGCAGAGATCACACTGCTTCGGAAACTGATGAAACTCTCTCTCAGGTCATCATCATGATAATGTTCCAGAAGATGATCAACGTCGAATGTTTCTTCGAAATCTTTATACAGGGAACTGTCTGCGGTCTCGAGGATCTTTTCGTAATCTCCGGCCTTCAGGGCATCCAGGAAAACTATAGCGGCATCCTTGGCGGGATCGCTTTTCGTACATCCTGCAGCCAGCAGAACACAGGCAGGAACGATCAGTTTTGTCAGATATTTCTTCATAACATCCTTAGTGTATCATAACTTGAATGGTTAGGGAAAAGTTAAGAATCATATGGTTTATGTAGGGTCAGGGAAGTGTTATGATTGAATAGACTGAAAGGAAGAATCAATGCCTGAAAAGAAAGACTTCATGAGCGCTCTGGCAGAACAGGTGGAAGCCAGAAAACGCGGTGAAAATATATCCATCAATACGGTAGATGACTTCACTCCGGCAGAAAAGACACAGGAAACACCTGTCATACAGGAACCCGTGCAGAAACCTCAGCCGCAGCCGAAGCCTGTTTTTAACGATGCACCTGCCGCAAACAAACCGTCACAGCAGAAAACAGAACCTGCACCGGCAAACAAACCCGAAGCTAAACCGGAACCGGCAAAGAAACCGGAACCGGTAAAAGATACACGTCCGGCATCCTTCAAGGAAGAGACATTTACCAGAATAGAGAAACCCAAGCGAACATTGTCACCCGTAGGTATCGGTATCCTCGGTGTCACGGCAGCTCTGATCGCCTTCCTGATCTGGTGGTTTTTCATTGCGGCGCACATTACGATGCCGAACTTTGTCGGTAAGTCCATCAACGAAGTATCCAGCTGGGCCAGACAGAACAAGATGGAGACAACAGCGATCGCCATGTCTGACAGTGTCTACAGCCTGGAATATGCCAAGGATGTTGTCGTTGCCCAGAGCGTAGAAGCAGGAAAGAAGATCAAACCTGATACACCGATCACGATCACCGTATCCAAGGGACCGGATCCCGAAGAAGAGATTGCCTTCCCCGATATCAGGAACATGACCCAGAGTGAGATCAATGACTGGGTCAAGGAGAACCAGCTCTCCAAGACCAAGATCACAACGCAGTACAGTACCAATGTGCCAAGCGGAGAAGTGATCTCCTACGAAGTAAAGAACGGCTCAGAGACAGATTTTAAACGCGGTACGACGCTGAATATCGTATGTTCCAAGGGACCGGCCCCGGCAGGACAGGTAACCGTGGAGAACTTCAAGGGCAAGACTTATGCGGAAGTGGAAAACTGGGCCAGAAGCAAGAAGGTAAACCTCGTCAAGCTGGAAGAATTCAGTAAGAACGTGGATGCCGGTATGATCATCTCCCAGGATGTCTCTGCAGGCAGTGCGATGAACGAAGGCGCAACCCTGACTGTGATCGTATCCAAGGGTAAGGGTGTGAATATCCCCAACCTTGTCGGGTATTCTGCCGAACAGCTGGAAGCCTGGAGAGCGAATAAAGACAACAACGTAACGGTAGTAACCAAGTCTGTATATAACGAAGCACTGGGAGGTACAGTCATCAGTCAGTCTCTGACACCCGGCAGTGTTGTCGAGAGCGGTTCCGTACTGGAACTGACGATCTCCAAGTATCTGCCGATCCTGGAGACCAATTCCAGACAGTGGTTGGGCAGAGACTACCTGGAACTGAAGTACTGGGTAGATGAGATCAATGCCCAGGGCGGTGCTCTGCAGGCCGGCGAGTATATCGGCGACAGAGTCTGCAGTGATGAATATCCTACACCCGGATCGATCATCAACTACACATGTGAGTACGGAACGATGGACTCCAACGGAAGTTATGAGTATTCGTCCGGCTGTGAGAGACCTCTGAACCTATACAGCAGGATCGGATATCAGGTGTCGACAGGAGGATGTAAGGTCGAACCTACACCAGCGGCGAAAAAGAACGTAGTTTTGACAAATAATGAACTCAGCAGTCTGCAGACGATAATGAATTTCTGTGACAGTAACGGAATCAAGTATGATACTCCGGAAGGGGTTACAGATGGGGAGTGGTCAAATAACAGTCCCGTCGAAGTAACTGTAAATGGAGTTGCAAAGTATTATGACACTTCCTGGACTGAAGTACTAAAAGAAGGGGATAAAGTTAAGATACGATATATTTCGGAAAGCGAAGCCCCGAAAAAACAAATACCTTTCTCTAATTCTGATATAAGTGATCTGTCTTCTGCAATGGCATTCTTTGATAAAAATGGTATTTCGTATACATTGAATGATGGCGTGGAGAATCCTGATTGGGCTGCTAAAGGGTCTGTTGAAGTTGATATTAACGGAGTGCTATATTATTCTGGAGAATCATTTACAACCGTTCTTGATGGCACCGAAACTGTAAAAATTACTTATGATAAGAATAAATAATTGAGAAATTGGTTTGTTAGGAGGACACCAATGAACGCATTAAATCGTGCATGGAAATATATTACGAGAAGACCTACAAAGTCGGTCTTACTGGTTATTACATTCTTTCTGATCGGTAATCTGGTCATTCTCGGTCTGGGTATTTCACAGGCTGCGGAGAATGCCAAGATCCTTACCAGACAGCAGATGCGTGCTGCTGTAAGTTATGAGGTAGACTACCAGAAATGGTGGGAATATGTTGATGGTCTGACCGATGAGGATGAGATGAATGAGGCTTACAGTCATTATCCCCGTATTGAGAGGAGTGTTGCGGAGTCTCTGACCGAGGATTCCAGGGTCAAGGCATTCAACTACATGCAGACGATGATCTGCTACTCCAGCGGGTTTGACAATGTGCCTGTAGGTAACGAAGAGAACCGCGGAGGCGGCGGTACCTACATCGACGAAGATGGTAATCAGCACGAGTACAAAGAACCGAATATCCAGATGTTTGCGACGATGTATCCGGAGATGATCGAGATCGTCGAAGAGACATTTACGATTCAGAACGGAAGATTCATCAGTCAGGATGATATTGATGACACAAGATATACAGCGGTGATCACGAAGGAACTGGCTGAACTGAACGGTCTTTCAGTCGGTGATTCGATCAGGCTGACACAGTATGATTCCTACAGTATTGATGATCTGGTGAAGAATCAGGGATATAACGAAGATGATCTGTACAATGAGTTTGAGATCGTTGGTATCTATAACAATGCCAATGAAGTTGATCCTAACTCTGATCAATTCCGCTGGATGAGCCCGTATGAGTCTCCGAAGAATGTCATTATCGTGCCGATGAGTGCTTATGTGGATATCTCTGTCAGACAGATGCAGAGGGAGTATGAGCTGCATCCTGAATGGTACGGCGAAGACTTTGACATGGATGAGTCGATTGCGAATTTGTCGCAGCCGAGCAGAGTTGTCTATCTGCTGAATGATCCGCTGGAAGTTGATGATTTCATTAATGATCATAAGAATGATATTGGTGAGTATCTCACACTGAATGCGAATAATGATACGTTCAAGAAGCTGGCAAGACCTCTGGATACACTGAGCTTCTTCTCCAATGTGATCGTCTGGATCGTTGTCATCAATGCGATCGTCATTATCTCGCTGGTGACTGCCCTGACGCTGAAGACACGTGAGTATGAGATCGGTGTCATGCTGTCGCTGGGTGTTTCCAAGGTGAAGATCGTGCTGCAGCTGTTTGCGGAGCTCTTCATCATTGCTCTGCTGGCATTTACACTGGCTTCGGCCAGCGGTTCCGTACTGGCGGGCAAAGTCGGTGATCTGGTTCTTGATTATCAGACGGCGAGTGAAGCGGAATACGGTGACAGCGAAGAGGGCGGCGGATATATCTACTACGGCGATCAGAATTACTTCACCACGGTTACACAGGATGATCTGTTATCCAAGTATGAGGTAAAGGTATCGCCTGTACTGATCGGGGAGATCTATGTGATCGGTACACTTGTCGTACTGATCGCGATCGTGATTCCTTCGTTTATGATCATGCGTCTGAATCCCAAGCAGATCCTGCTTGAGCAGAACTAGGAGGTCAGTATGAGTACGATATTAAAGCTTGAAGATATTTGTTACGGATATATTGACGGTGGTTACAAACGTGATATTCTGAAGAATCTCTCGTATGAGTTTGAAGAAGGAACGTTCTATACGATCCTGGGTCCTTCCGGTTCCGGTAAGACAACACTGCTGAGTATCATGGCAGGACTGGATAAGCAGGAATCGGGAAAGGTATACTTTCAGGGTGAGGATGTGGAGAAGATTGGTCTGTACAAGTACCGCAGGAATAAGATCGGAGTTGTTTTCCAGTCCTATAACCTGATCTCGTATCTGACCGGACTGGAGAATATTATTCTGTCCATGACTGAGACGGATAATAAACTCCCGGGAAATAAAACAGAGCTGGCATATGCTCTGCTGGAGATGGTTGGTATTGCCCAGAGCAAGGCAGACCGTATGGTCAATAAGCTTTCCGGCGGTGAGCAGCAGCGTGTGGCTATTGCCAGAGCGATCGCGTCCAACGTGGATCTGATCTTTGCGGATGAGCCTACCGGAAACCTGGATACGGAAACGGAAAGGGAGATCATCCGGCTGTTCCAGATGCTTGCCCAGCAGTACGGGAAGACGATCATTGCGGTGACACACTCCAATGAGGTATCCAACCTCAGTGATCATAAAGTATTCCTGCATGACGGTATACTGACAGATATGTAATACATGAGAGCTCTGTAAAAGAGCTCTTGTTTTATAATTGTCATAGAGGTAATTGTTATGAGATACGGAATGATCGGACTTGGAAATATGGGCGGTGCTGTGCTGAAGGGCATGCTGGTGAGCGGAAGCTTTACACAGGATGAGATCTGCGGCTTTGACCGTCTGGAAGCGAAATGTGCGTCATATAAAGCATCAGGCGTAAAGATATCTGACAGTATAGAAGAGACAGCGTCAGGCAGTGACGTGCTGATCCTGGCGGTCAAGCCCCAGCAGATGCCGGATGTACTGAACGAAGTAAAGAAGTGTGATATGAGCGGTAAGCTTGTGATCAGTATTGCGGCAGGGCTGGCGGCAGAATACTTCGAGAAACAGCTGCCCGGTGCACGTGTGGTTCGGGCAATGCCGAATCTGAATGCGGTATACAGAGAAGCTGTGACAGCATTGTGCGCCGGCGCAAGTGCAGGTGAAGAAGACCTGACGGCGGCGGAAAAGATCTTCGGCTCTGTCGGCACCACCGTACGGATCGCAGAAACACAGTTTGCGGTATTCTCGGCAGTGGCAGGGGCTTCTCCGGCCTTTGTCTTCATGTTTGCGGATGCTCTGGCGATGGCCGGTGTCAGAGCCGGACTGCCCAGAGATCTGGCGCAGAAGATCGCAGCTGCGGCAGTGCGGGACAGCGGTACGACCCTGCAGGAAAGCGGAGAACACCCATCTGTACTGCGTGACAGAGTATGCTCGCCCGGCGGCACAACGATCGAGGGTGTGCGTGTACTGGAAGAAGAGGGCATGATCGGAGATATCATGGATGCTGTGGCAGCTGTGATCGAAAAAGATCGTACACTTGGCAAATAATCAATGAATTCTCTGATAATTTGTGTGATGATATAAGAAAGGATCCAGGAGGATAATCGCATGAAATGTATTTATTGCGGCACAGAAAACGAACAGGATGCGAAGTTCTGCCAGGCATGCGGCGCCAAGCTTGAGACCGGTGAGGCTGTAGCGGAGAAAGCAGAAGCTGCAGTTGAAGAAGTCACTCGTGATGCAGAGCTGAAACTTGAAGAGAATATCGATGCACACATGGCTAAGATAGAGACTGAACTGGATGAAGAAGATCTCAGTGATGTTCTGACAGGCCAGAACGGTACCCAGACATACGGAAATGTACAGGCACAGACAGTGAAACCTGTGATCGATCTGGAACTGCCTGAGCATGAGGATCATAAGCCGAAACCCCAGCCTACGCTTGTCGTACCGTCATCGAAGACGGAAGAACTGATCGCACAGAAGGAAAAAGAGCGTCAGGAACGTCAGGCACGGATCGATGCCTACGAAAGAGAAAAGGCAAAACAGGAAGAAGCCAGAAAAGCTGCACAGGCAAAGGCACAGGCAGAGAAACAGGCACAGAGACCTCAGCAGACGCAGACAGCGAAACAGGCAAATCCGGAGAAGATGACAGCGATCATCGGCTATATCACCTGGATCGGTTTTGCGGCAGCGTTCTTCATGACAAGTTCCAATCGTTCTGATTATATGAAGAATCAGCTGAACAGAGCTCTGGTACTGAATCTGCTGACACTGATCGGAAGAATCATCGGCAGA
>DFIS01000050.1 GCA_002372175.1 Solobacterium sp. UBA3691 | reverse complement strand
AGTACGAGAGGACCAGGGTGGACGTACCGACGGTGCACCAGTTATCACGCCAGTGGTACAGCTGGATAGCTGAGTACGGACCGGATAAACGCTGAAGGCATCTAAGCGTGAAACCGACTCCAAGATGAGATTTCCCTTCGTTAAACGAATAAGATCCCTTGAAGACGACGAGGTTGATAGGTCAGAGATGGAAGTGTAGTGATACATTAAGTTGACTGATACTAATAGATCGAAGGTTTAATCACTTGAGAACGCCACAACTAATTAGAAAGACGAAAGTCATCTGAAAGTGTTATTCAGTTTTGAAGGAACGATCCTTCAAAAAGGTCTGGTGACGATACCGGAGTGGACACACCTGTTCCCATCCCGAACACAGAAGTTAAGCACTCCCGGGGCGAAAATAGCCGAAAGGTGAATCAAGCACGTTGCCGGGCCGCAAAGCCATCGCGAGATGGCTTTTTTTATTTTTCTCTGTCCTTCAGCAAGCCCCCCTCTCCTGTTAAAAAACAGTCCTTGAGGACTGTCTGGTTATTGTATATTGCCGAGGGAGCGGCTGAGTTCCCGGTAGAGATCTTTGAGATCGTTGATCTTGGTCAGCGTGATATGAATGGTACCGGCGTTAGTCACCAGCTGTACTTCATTCTTGGTGCCGTATACGAGATTGACTGCCAGGATCGTACTCAGCGGCAGTGTATAGATGTCCGGGCGTGCATCGATCAGACCACGTGCGGAAATGTAAATGATCTTCTTGTTTGTCAGGGCTGCCTGTGTCTTTCCAAGGAGCCTGTAAACCTGTACGACCTGTTCTTTTGCGCCGAGCAGGATGCGTATATCATCGGTCAGGACACCGGTATCACCGAATGCCCAGTTCATGTCCAAAGCTGCCATATGTTAACCTCCGTTGCTTATAAATTATAGCGTTTTTTTTCTGAATTCTGTATATAATACCTAAGGTGATTATATGAAAGAGCTGAAAATATATACAAATACAGCCGAAGAGACACGTGCTCTCGGTGAGAAGATCGGAAGCCATGTGCTACCGAATATGGTTATTCTGATGGAGGGAGATCTCGGTGCCGGCAAGACAACACTGACACAGGGAATTGCCAGAGGCCTGCATATCGCCAGAAATGTGACAAGTCCTACCTTTACGATCCTGAAGGTATATCACGGAGATATGCCTCTCTATCATATTGACGGATACAGACTGGAAGGCATATCGCAGGATCTCGGCTTTGAGGAACTGCTTGATGATGACGGACTTACCATCATCGAATGGGCACAGTATCTTGAAGAACTGATCCCGGAGGAGTATCTGCGCCTGGATATCCATTTACTGGAAGAGGGCAGAAGAGAATTTGCGTTTACTGCGCACGGAGAGAAATACGAAGATCTCCTGGAGGCGATAAAATGATCTATTTGGGAATTGATACAAGTCATACATATCTTGCAGCAGGTCTGTTTACCGAGGAAAAGGTACTGGCTTCCGTACAGAAGGAATGCTGGAAACATCAGTCTGAAGAGATCTTTCCGGCGATCTTTACACTGCTGGAAGAGACTGGAATGAAGGAGGATGATATTGAAGCTGTTGTGATCACAAAAGGACCGGGCAGTTATACCGGTGTCAGAATTGCGATGACAGTTGCCAAAGTCCTTGCGTCAAGCAAACATCTTCCGCTGTATACGATCGGTACACTTGATCTCTATGCCGGCAATGAAACATGCGCGGTAGTACTGGATGCCCGCAGTAAGCGTGTGTATTACGGCAGATATGAAAACGGTGTGCGCACAGGGGAGATCACAGCCCGGGCAGCAGCCGAGGCTGAGCAGGAGATCGGACCAGAAGAAAAGGTGATCGGGGACGGAAATCTTGTCGGCAGGGAGACCGTATTCCCTGATATCATCAGTAACTTTGTGCAGACACAGAAACGCTGGCAGAAAGTCGAGCAGATCCATCTTCTGGAACCGGAGTATCTGAAAACGAAAGAGGCATACCTTGTCCGCCGTGATTAGAAAAATGACGGAAGCGGATCTCGACGAGATCGTTCTTCTGGAACAGGAATGCTTCACATCACCCTGGCCGAAGAAGGAATTCCTGTATGAACTCAACGAGAATCCATTTGCGCAGGCTCTGGTGCTTGAAGAAGACGGCAGGATCGTCGGTTACTGCGACTGCTGGATCATCTTTGAAAGAGCGGAACTGGCAAATATCGCGGTTCGCAGAGAATGCCGGCGGAGCGGTCATGCCCAGCAGATGCTGGACTATCTGTTTAAAACAGCCAATGAAGCCGGCTGTGACTTCATGACACTGGAAGTCAGGGTATCGAATACACCGGCAATCAGACTGTACGAAAGAAACGGGTTTATTCAGGTCAATATCCGGAAAAACTATTATACGGATAACAACGAGGACGCATACCTGATGGTCAAACCCCTGGGAGGAATAGACAATGACATTACTGATGGGAATTGAAACAAGCTGTGACGAGACTGCCTGTGCGATCGTCAGAGACGGAAAGGAGATCCTTTCCAATATCGTTTCGAGCCAGATCAATGTTCATACATTATACGGCGGTGTTGTGCCGGAGGTGGCCAGCCGCATTCATGTGGAGAATATCTCGGCAGTGATCGAAGAAGCTTTGAATACCGCCAAGGTGACGATGGATGATATCGATGCGATCGCATATACGCAGGGACCCGGTCTTGTCGGCAGTCTCCATGTCGGCGTACAGGCAGCCAAGACTCTGGCCTTTGCCTGGAATAAACCGCTGCTGCCGATCAATCATATGACCGGACATATCTATGCCAATGCATTTGTCGCAGATCTGCAGTTTCCGCTGATGGCACTGGTTGTCTCCGGGGGCCATTCGGAGCTGGTATGGATGCAGAATGACTGGGACTTCAAGGTTCTCGGCACGACCTTCGACGATGCGATCGGTGAAGCCTACGACAAGGTTGCCCGAGTGCTCGGTCTTGGATATCCGGGCGGACCGGTCATGGATAAGATGGCCAAAGAGGGTAAACCGCACTATCATCTGCCAACGCCGAAAACAGCAGGTGAATATGATTTCAGCTTCAGCGGGCTGAAATCAGCAGTACTGCAGCTGATCGAAAGAGAGAAGAAACAGGGCAATGAGATCAATGTCGCGGATGTTGCCTATGCCTTCCAGGAGACAGCTCTTGGCAGTATGGTGGGCAAGACAGTGGCAGCTGTCAGGGCATATCAGCCGAAGATGCTGGTGCTGGCAGGCGGTGTAGCAGCCAATTCCAGGCTCAGACAGATGATCACCGAAGCCATGAATGAGATCGAAGGCACACAACTGGTGATCCCGCCGATGTACTGCTGTACGGACAATGCGGCAATGATCGCCGCCGCCGGATATACGGCATACAGGCATCAGGCGTTCGGCAGTTTCAGGGATGCGGCAGATCCCGGACTGTTAATGCCTGGTGAAAATCAGAGTTTTTTTCACAACAACTGAAAAGTGTGCTAAAATATTCACAACAGGTGAATATTATGACAAATACGAAATTAGTGCCTAAAGCAACTCTTCAGCGTTATCCGGTGTATTTAAAAGCGCTGCGCAAGCTTCGCAATGAAGGCGTTGAACGTATCATGTCCAAGGAACTTGCACAGTACGTACAGATCGAATCGACAACGATCCGCCGTGACTTCAGTTTTCTGGGAAACCTCGGAAAACAGGGATACGGTTACAGTGTCGATAAACTGATCGATGTATTCAGCGAGCAGCTGGGGGTCAACTTCGATGAGAAGATCATTCTCGTCGGATGCGGCAACCTCGGCAAGGCTTTGCTGAACTACAATAAATGGAACCACGTAGTCGGAGAGATCGTCTGCGCATTCGATATCGCTCCGGAGAATATCCATGAGACATCAGTTCCGGTATATCATCTGAATGAACTGGCAGAGAGGATCCCTGAGGGATGCCGTATTGCGATCCTGTGTATATCCAGGGATGAGCAGGAAACGGTGGATCTTCTGATCAGTAACGGCATCCGCGGTATCGTCAGTTTCTCTTCCGAGCACTTCAGTGTGCCGGAGGGGATCTACGTAAAATCCGTAGATGTTGTATCAAGCATACAGGAACTGGTATTTGAAACAAATGCCATTAAGAAATAGAGGAGGACAACAGTGTGTTAACTGAAATGACAGTGCGGGAGCTTTATGAACTGACACTTGAGGGGAGCCCGCTTGAACAGGATCAGCTGGAATATGTACAGCTGCAGGGATGGATCAGAACGAACCGTTCCGGCAAGAATATTAGTTTTATCGCGCTGAATGACGGTACATACTTCCGTAATGCGCAGATCGTATACAGCGATACACTGAGCAACTATGCGGCTGTAGCTAAATATCTGACAGGCACGGCAGTCAGTGTCACCGGCAAGTATATTGCGACACCGGATGCCCCGCAGCCCTTTGAGATCCAGGCTACGGAGATCATGCTGGAAGGTGCCTGCGACCAGACATATCCGCTGCAGAAGAAGCGTCACAGCTTTGAATATCTGCGTGAGATCGGCCACCTGAGACCGCGTACGAATACCTTCTCGGCTGTCTTCAGGGTACGTTCGGCACTGGCTATGGCTATCCATGAATTCTTCCAGGATCAGGGATTTGTCTATGTCAATACACCGATCATTACCGGTGCCGATGCGGAAGGAGCCGGTGAAACATTCACGGTCACGACCAGAAGTGATGCGGATTATGAACAGGACTTCTTCGGCAAACATGCGAGTCTGACTGTTTCCGGACAGCTGCAGGGTGAAGCCTTTGCGCTGGCATTCAGAGATATCTATACATTCGGACCGACATTCCGGGCCGAGAATTCCAATACGACTACACATGCGGCAGAGTTCTGGATGATCGAACCGGAGATCGCCTTTGCGGATCTGGATGATGACATGGATCTGATCGAAGACATGGTCCGCTACTGCATCCAGTATGTGCAGGACAACTGTCCCGAAGAGATCAAATTCTTCAATGACTTTGTGGATAAGACACTCTGCGAGAGACTGGAGCATGTCAAGAATT
>DFIS01000049.1:142674-166160 GCA_002372175.1 Solobacterium sp. UBA3691 | reverse complement strand
TTTTGACTTTGTCAACAGGCTGAGATATATCGTATGATATATCTTTTTTCATTTCCTGTCCTTTGAACAGACCATCAGGACTCTGCCCCTGTGTACGGTGACCGTCCCCTGTTCT
Organism: Solobacterium sp. UBA3691; assembly: GCA_002372175.1. Lineage (GTDB taxonomy): Bacteria > Bacillota_I > Bacilli_A > Erysipelotrichales > Erysipelotrichaceae > Bulleidia. Next base: position 166,045 of record DFIS01000049.1, on the reverse strand, counting down.
TCCGTGATCTCATTGGAAAGCGTGTACAGATCTTCAAAATGGATGACCGCATGGTCCAGAGGATACTTCATCCCCTGCAGAGAGATCTCTGCTTCCTGCCAGGCAAAGAAAGATACATAACTGTATGTGTCTTTTTTTATTGTATGTGTGCCCTCAGTCAGTGCTTCGATGCGGTTCAGCTCATCGATCAGAACCGTACCCGGATATGTATAGGCAAGCCGGAGATTAATGATCTCATGGTCGATCCTGCCGCCAAGACCGCCGTATACGATGATCTTTTTATATCCCATGTCTGCAGCTTTGCGGATGGCTGCCTCACTGTCGCTGTCATCCTTCATTACCGGCAGCGTGATCATTTCATCACTGTACCTGCGGATCAGTTCAACAGACTCACTGCCTGCAGAATCATAATCTCCCAGTGCCAGCACCATGTGTATACCCTTTTGGGCAAGATGAAGAGCACCGGCATCAGCACCGATATAATCAAGATCACAGACCGGAACATCCGCATCCCCGGCCAGCACCATTACACAAGTATCAGACAAGACTCTTCACTGCCTTTCCGATATCATTCCTGAAGACATACGAACCGGCAACCAGCACATCGGCTCCGGCCTCTCTGCAGATCTTACCTGTCTCGGCATTGATGCCGCCGTCGACCTGGATCCACGGATGTATACCCTCTTCATCACACCACCTGCGCAGTGTGCGGATACGCTCTTCCGCATTCGGATCAAACTTCTGTCCGCCGAAGCCCGGTTCCACGGACATGATCAGAAACATGTCAAAGTCATGCAGGTACGGTTTCAGTTCTTCAAGCGGTGTCTTCGGCTTGATCGCCAGGCCCTTTTTTACACCGTTCTCCTCAAGATAGCGCAGCAGTGCCGGGATCTTCTCAGCAGTCACTGCCTCAATATGAAACGTGATCATCTGCGCCCCTGCCGGCACAAAATATCTGCTTACCTCCGTCGGATCATCCACCATCAGGTGCACATCCTTGAACAGATCGGTAAGCTTGTTAAAACCCTTCAGGATATCGGGGCCGAAAGTCAGGTTCGGCACAAAATGCGCATCCATGACATCAAAGTGAAGCCACTCTGCACCGGACGCATTCAGTTCGGCGGTTTGTTCCCGCATCCTGCTGTAATCCATGGATAATACCGAAGGTGCTACGATCATATGTATTTTTCCTTTCTCTCACGGATCATTTTCAGTACGCTGAGATAGTTGCTATATCTGCTTTCAGAGATCTTTCCGGCGGCCATGGCTTCTTTCACGGCACATCCGGGTTCATTCTCATGCCGGCAGTCATTGAAACGGCACTGTCCGAGATACGGCCTGAATTCGATCACACTGTCGGCCAGATCTTCGGCTGACATATGCGAGAAGTCCAGTGAACTGAATCCCGGGGTGTCTGCCACAAGACCGTTTTCCACGATATGCAGTTCATTATGCCTGGTCGTATGTCTGCCCCTTCCGAGAGCCTTGGAGATCTCCTGTGTAGCCAGATGGAACGAAGGCTCGATCGTATTCAGCAATGTCGATTTACCGGCTCCCGACTGCCCTGTCAGCACCGATACTTTTCCTCTGAGGATCGCTTTCAGCTCTTCACTGACTTCATCACTTCTGGTCCGGATGACCCTGAACGGTCCCTTCTCATATGCCCGGATCGCCTGTTCCGTCTCTTCACTGTACGGGAGATCGGTCTTGGTCACGATCAGTACAGGTTCAATATCCTCGTTGGCGATCATGAATGAGAGTCTGTCGATCAGCACCGGTGAGAAATCAGGATCTTTGACACTCATGACGATCAGCGCCTGATCAACATTGGCTACTGCAGGTCTGTAAAGACGGTTATGCCTGGGCAGGATCCTCTGTATCGCATACTTACCGTCAAGCAGGTCTGCCTCCACAAGATCACCGGCCAGAGGTGTCATCTGCAGTCTTACCTTGCCCATGACCAAAGCATCATGTTTATTCCCATGTTCATCGAGAAGCGTATAGTTTTTTGATATGATCCTGATGATCCTGGCTATCATAGATATCAATACCCGTAATAGTAGATCGTAATAAAGTTATCTCTGGTCTGCGTATACTCGCTGCCGGCATCCGGACTGACCTTGATCACGATGCCTGTCGGCAGATTAGCGATCTCTGCAGCCGTCATGTTTGTCGTATCCAGCGTGCTCGTATAAACGATCGTACCCATCTCTTCGAGGATCGCGGTCGCTTCATCGATTGCCATACCTTCAATATTCTCGGGGATGATGATCGTCGGATATGCCAGATAGACCAGTTTCATCTCACTGGCAGCGTCCCGGTTGACTGTCGCATACGGCTCAAGCAATTCCTGACGGATGACCGTACCGGGGGCTCTTTCGTCCTCTTCGGCAGGCTCTTCCGCCTCGACCGTCACTTTGATATTCGGATGTTCCTGTGCCAGTTCGCCGACCGCATCTTCGATCTTACTGCCGCGGTAATCCCCGATCGTCACGCCGATGCCGCTGGATATGCTGACTCTGACTTCCGAGCCCTTTTCCACTTCTTCACTGACCCCGGGAACGACCGCATAGATCTTCCCCTTCTCAATATCCTTTGTCAGTTCATATGTCACGTTGGCTGTATCCAGCACCAGTTCGTTCTCCGTACACACATCCTTGGCTTCCGTCAGCGTCATGCCGAGAATATCCGGCACCGTTGTATATCTGCTGACCGGCTCCAGAATACCGCTGACACCCAGGGCATAGTAAACACCGGCTGCGGCCAGCAGTAAAAGCAGGATGATCAGCAGTGCCACCAGCAGTTTATTCGTCCGCGGGTTCTTCTTAACAGCCGTGCGCTTTCTTGCCGGTTCCTGTGCAGAAGAACTGCTGCGGTTCTTTTTCTTCTTTTCCGTCTCTTCCGGCAGTTCATCAAAAGCTATGCTTGCGGTAGCCTGTGAAGCACCCGGCATGTATTTCGGCTCATTCAGCCTTTCCGGATTCAGACATGTCCGCAGATCTTCCAGCATCTCCGGACAGCTGCGGTAACGGTATGCCTTATTCTTGGCTGTTGCTTTCGCGATCACGTTTGCCAGAGACTGCGGTACATCCGGGTTGACCGAGCGGACATCGGGGATCTGATTGCGCATCTGCATCAGAGCTACCTGAACAGCCGTATCCGCCTTAAACGGCACATCTCCCGTTAACATCTCATACAGTACGATACCAAGAGAATAGATATCGCTCTGCACCGAGGCAGACTCTCCGCGGGCGATCTCCGGCGCCAGATAGTGCACCGAGCCCATGACATTGTTGGCCTGCGTCAGCTGCATGCTTCCCTTGGCCAGGGCAATGCCGAAATCCAGGATCTTGATCGATCCGTCTGATCTGACGATCACATTCTGCGGCTTGATATCTCGGTGGATGATACCGCGTCTGTGGGCCTCTGCAGTACCGGAGACGAGCTGTTTCATGATATCCACAGCTTCCTCCTTCAGCAGCGCCCCGCGGTCGCGGATGATCTGTTTCAGGGTCTTGCCCGGAACATATTCCATGACGATATACTGATGTCCCTTATATTCTCCGACATCATAGATCTCTACGATATTAGGATGCGACAGTGCGGTTGCGGCCTGTGCCTCACGCTCAAAACGCAGTACCGCCACAGCATCTGCACAAAGCTCACTGCGCAGGATCTTGACAGCTACCTGCCTGTTCAGGATCGTATCCATGGCCAGGAAAACATCGGCCATACCGCCCTGTCCGATATGCTGGAAGACATCATACCGGTTTGCGATCATATTCTTACTCATACATGCCGGCTCCTTCCAGATCGATCAGGATCGCCGTGATATTGTCATAACCGCCGGCATCCAGAGCAGCCTTGATCAGCTGTTTTACCCGCAGATTCGGCAGATGATCGGAATCGTAGATGATCCTGCGGATCTGTTTCTCACTGACATATCCGTACAGTCCGTCACTGCAGACCAGAAAACCATCCACCCTGTCCGCATAGGCTTCAATATCACAGCGTACATTCTCCCAGACACCCAGCGCATTGGTCAGAACATTCTTCTGCGGAAACGAAGCTGCCTCCTTGCGGGTCAGTTCTCCGTGTCTGATCATGTCGTTGACCAGCGTGTGATCTGTTGTCACGGCTTTGAACATATCGTTATTTCTGTAGGCATAGACCCGGGAATCCCCGATATTTGCCAGATAATTGCCTGCCGAGGTGATCATGACCGCACAGAAAGTCGTTCCCATGCCGGCCAGTTCACTGTTTTCTTTTCCTGTCTTCAGGATCAGCCGGTTCGCTTCCTCGACGTGTCTCGCGATCCAGCTGCGGACTTCCTTTCCTTCTTTAAAGCCCTGATTCGACGCAAAAGCAACGGAAAAATAGGAGACCGCAAGATGACTTGCGACATCTCCGCCGCGGCCGCCGCCGATACCGTCACAGACGATCGCAAATACATCTCCGACTTCGTTGGTAGCGATCACGTAATTATCCTGATTGGTGCGCCGCATCTTGCCGCGGTCCGTCAGTCCGTAATATTTCATCAGGCTTTTCCTGCCCTTTCATGCCTTGCCCGCAGCTGTCCGCAGGCAGCGTCAATATCCTCACCGTGCTTCGTACGCAGTGTTGCCTTGACTCCGTGCTTCATCAGCACATCATAAAAGTGCAGAGCCGTCCTGTCATCCGTTGTCCGGTATTCATTTTCATCAACTTCGTTATACGGGATCAGATTCACGTATGCATTCATCCCGCGGATCAGGTCTGCCAGCTCCACAGCATCATGATCGCTGTCATTGACACCCTTTAATAATATGTATTCAAACGTGATCCGGCGGTGATTGTCCGTACTGTACTCGCGCAGAGCCTGCATCAGCTGATCAAGCGGATATGCCCTGTCCACCGGCATCAGTTTCCGGCGCAGCTCATCATTCGGCGCATGCAGGGAGATCGCCAGATTATACTGAAAACGCTCTTTGGCAAACGCATTGATCTTCGGTACGATACCGCATGTCGAGATCGTAATATGTCTGGCGCCGATTGCCAGACCGTGATCGCTGTTCACCGTCCTGCAGAAGTCCAGTACATTATCATAGTTATCAAACGGTTCTCCCGTTCCCATGATGACGATATTATCCACCCGGCTGCCTTCCGCATCCAGCTCCTTCTGAATATACATGATCTGTGCCGTCATCTCTCCGGCAGTCAGATCTCTCTGCTTTTTCAGCAGTCCGGAAGCACAGAATGTACAGCCCATGTTGCAGCCGACCTGTGAAGATACGCAGACACTCTTGCCGAAGCTGAAATGCATCAGCACCGTCTCTACGGTCATCCCGTCCTGCATCTCAAACAGATATTTGGCTGTGCCGTCTCTGGCCACCTGCTTATCGACCAGGGTCACCGGCATGATCACATATCTCTCAGATAACTGTGTGATCAGTCCGGCAGGCAGATCTGTCATCTCTTCAAAGCTCTCTGCCCGCTTACGGTAAAGCCAGGCATAGATCTGCTTTGCCCTGTATGGTTTCTGTCCCAGTTCTCCCAGCATTTCTTCCAGCTGAGTCAATGTGAAATCATATATACTTTGCATAGCCTTCATTCTACCATAGAATTTCCTGTTTTTATCAGCCGGGCACAGTAAAACCCGTCAGTTCCTTCTTCAAACGGAAAGATCGTTCTTTCCTCTGTCAGTATAAACTCCGGATGTCTCTGCAGGAAATTACGGATCTGGTTTTCATTCTCCTTGCGGTTCAGTGTACACGTACTGTAGACGAGTATCCCGTCCTTCTTCAGATACCGGCAGGTATTCTCCAGTATGCGCTTCTGCAGAGAGATGATCTGATCCAGACTCTCCGGCTGTACATGATAGCGAATCTCCGGCTTATGGCGCAGATCGCCAAGCCCTGAACAAGGCACATCCAGCAGGATCCTGTCAAAGTATCCCTCATACGCAGGCACAAACACGGAAGCGTCACTGACGGTGGTCCGCACATTCTCGGTACCGGTTCTCTGCATCAGTTCATCGATCAGCCTGACCCGGTCGGGATCATCATCATTGGCGATCACTTCACCGGTATTCTGCATCATTGCGGCAATCATCTGCGCCTTGGTTCCCGGTGCGCTGCAGGCATCATAGACGCGCATCCCCGGCTGTACACCAAGATACTGCGGTATCCCTGCCGAAGCTTTATCCTGGATCAGGATCTCCCCGTTACGGAAGTAATCCGTCTCCTGCAGCAGTCCGTCATACGTAAAGCTCCACGCATCCAGCATCCGGACCTTCGCATCTTCCTGCAGCTTCCGGGCAGAGATCTTCAGCGGATTGATCCGCCCGTATACCGTGGCCGGTGTCATACTGCCTGTGCATATCTTTTCGGCAATATCTCTTCCGTAGTGGGCATTCCACATGCGGATCAGCCACAGCGGTATACCGGTATTGACAGCCAGGGCCTGATCAGGATCTTCATCCTGACAGTACTGCAGTCCCCTTTCACTGACTCTGCGCAGAACCGCGTTGACAAAGCCCTTCTCATGTCTGCCGGCAAGCTCCACCGTCTCATCGATCACCGCATACACCGGTATCCGGTCAAGGAAGAACAGCTGATACATGCCCATGCACAGCAGTACTTCCGTCTTTGGCGAAGGTTTGCGCTTCACGGTACCTTTGAGCTGATACTGCAGCAGTGTATAGCGGCGGATCGTTCCGTAGACGATCTCACTGATCAGGGCTGTATCTTCACGGCTGTACCGGTCTCTGCCTGCACGCAAAAGCAGAGAAGCATAGCCTCCCTCAAGAATGACCCTCTGCAGGATCTCGTAAGCATACTGTCTTGCATTCTTCATCAGTCAAGCACCAGCGGATCCACATCGACCCGCAGACATCCTGTATATTTTGCATTTTCCGGTGTGATCAGCCTGCGTACAGCTTCCTTGAGAGCTTCGCTGTCCTTGCCCTTGATCACGATCCGGCTGCGGTAACGATCCTGTATCTTCGTCAGGGCGATGATACCGATCTTCTTGAAGTCTCCTTCCAGATGTTCAAAGAACCACCGGGCAGAGCGCGATACGATCTTTTCATCCTTATCCGCAAAAGTCAGAGCGATCATGTATGTATACGGAGGATACTGACCGGCATGACGGAAGCGCATTTCCGCTTCAAAGAACTTTCCGTAATTCCCGGCTGCCGCACACTGTACCGCATAATGTCCGGGATCATAGACCTGGTAGACGACCTCGCCTGCCTCTTCGGCCCTTCCGCTGCGTCCGCCTGCCTGCATCAGAAGATCGAATGTATCTTCACAGCTGCGGTAGTCGGTACGGTTCAGACCTTCATCACCGTTCAGGATACCAACAAGCGTAACATCGGGGTAATCCAGTCCCTTGGCGATCATCTGTGTGCCGAACAGGATATCCGCCTCATGTCTGCCGAATTTCTCCAGGATCTGCTGATGACCGTTCTTTCGTGAGGTCGTATCCGCATCCATGCGCAGCAGTCTGGCTTCGGGGAAGTGTTCACTGAGCATCTGTTCCAGCCGCTGGGTACCGAAACCATAGCCGGAATAGCCGGCCTGTTTCCCGCAGGACGGACAGACCCTCGGCACAGGCAGGATCGTCCCGCAGGTATGACACTTCAGCACCTTTTCCTCACGGTGATAGCTCATCGTGATATCACAGTGCGGACATACCAGCGGCTCCTGACAGTTCTGACATCTCAGCATCGTTGAATACCCGCGCCGGTTCAGCAGCAGGATCACCTGCTGTTTCCTGTCCAGTCTTTCCTGTATCTTTGCCAGCAGCGGATCGGAAAGGATGTAGGACTGTCCCTTCTTCATGCATTCTTTCAGGGGAATGACTGTTACCTCCGGCAGCGTATGGTTGACTCTGTCCTTCAGTGTGATCAGGTGATAGACACCGCGGATGGCCCGGGCATAGCTGTCCAGCGAAGGTGTGGCACTGCCAAGGATCAGCCGGCAGTGATGATAACGGCTGCGGAAAACCGCAATATCCCGGCAGTGATATGCCGGCTGATTCTCCTGCTTGTACGAAGAATCATGTTCCTCATCCATGACGATCAGACCAAGATCGTGAAACGGCAGAAAGACAGCGCTTCTGGTTCCGACGACGATCTCTGCTTCCCGTTCGGCGACCCGTCTGTACTGCTCATACTTCTGCTGATCATTCAGTCCGGAGTGATATACTGCGAGATGACTGCCGAAACGGGATCCCGCACGGTGGATCATCTGCGGTGTCAGGGCGATCTCCGGCACCAGGATCAATACCTGTCTGCCCTGCTTCAGCACTTCTTCAGCCAGCTGCAGATAGATCTCTGTCTTGCCGGAACCGGTCACCCCGTGCAGCAGATAGATCTGATCGTTACTGCCGCGGATCTCATCCACTGCCTTCTGCTGTTCAGCAGTCAGCGGCGGTGCCTCATCCCTGTCCGTGATTACAGGATCTTTTCCCCTGCGCTCTTCTTCCGTGCTGATCAGAGCACCCTTATCTACCAGTGCCTTGGCCTGATTGGGATAACGTCTGCGCAGATCGGCATACCTGATGCGTCCCTGTTCCGCAACATATCTGTAGGCTTCCAGCTGTTTCGGCGTCAGACTCACCTCTTCAGGCGATACCTCCACATAGATCTCCTTGACCGTATTCTGCCGGTTGGACATTGGTTTGACCTTCCCCGGAAGCATTGCTCCGTAGCACGAGATCATCGCCGACAGGGTATTTCTGCTCATCCAGCGCGCCAGTTCCTGCAGTTCATCCGTGATCAGACTCTGCTGATCGATGATCTCATCGATCTCCCGGATCTTCATGCCCAGCCGCTTTTCTGCTTCATCAGCGGTTTCTTCGGTATATGTACAGCTTTCGACAAAGCCGGTGATCATGCGTCCGTTGAAATTGATCCGCACACGTACACCGGGTTCTGCCGGATCATGCGAAAAATAGGTAAATGTCTGATCAAGCTGTCTTACCGGATGTTCGATCCAGCATTCCAGTATATACATGACGTGCCTCTCTTTCGGGGATAAAAATACAGGAGCGTGCTCCTGTATGATCAGCCGACAGAATTACTCATATCGAGTTTCAGCAGCTGGTTAAGCTCTACGGCATACTCCATCGGCAATTCTCTGGTAAAGGGTTCCAGGAAGCCCATGACGATCATCTCCGTAGCCTGTGATTCACTGAGACCTCTGGACATCAGATAGAACAGCTGATCCTCACTGATCTTGGATACGGTCGCTTCATGCTCGATCGTTGAAGTATTATTCCGGCTCTCGTTGGTCGGAATCGTATCACTGCGGGATATCTCATCAAGGATCAGAGTGTCACACTCGACCTTGGAGCGGGAATACAAAGCTTTCGGACCGTGGAAGATCTGTCCGCGGTAGTTGGCTGTTCCGCCTTTTCTCGATACCGATTTGGAGATGATGGAAGAAGATGTATGCGGAGCCAGATGGATCATCTTGGCACCGGTATCCTGGATCTGATCACTGGAGGCAACAGCCACCGAGATACAGAGACCGCGGGCATATTCACCGGCCAGGATACATGCAGGATACTTCATGGAGATATGGGAGCCGACATTGCCGTCGATCCACTCCATGGCACCGTGAGCTTCCACCTTCGCTCTCTTGGTTGTCAGGTTCAGAATATTCTTGGACCAGTTCTGTACGGTCGAATAACGGCATTTGGCACCTTCCTCGACGAAGATCTCGACCACTGCCGCATGCAGGGAATCTTCGGAATACACAGGGGCTGTACAGCCTTCTACATAGTAGACATCACTGCCCTCATCAGCAATGATCAGTGTACGCTCAAACTGTCCCATACGTTCGGAATTGATGCGGAAATACGACTGCAGAGGCTTTTCCAGGGATACGCCCGGCGGTACATAGATAAAGCTTCCGCCCGACCATACTGCACTGTTGAGAGCCGCAAACTTATTGTCTGTGGCAGGAACAACAGTCCCGAAGTATTTCCTGAACAGGTCCGGGAATGCCTTCAGTGCACTGTCGGTATCGAGGAAGATCACACCCTTCTGCTGGACCTCATCGAGCATGTTGTGGTAGACGACCTCAGACTCATACTGCGTGGATACACCGGCCAGGAACTTCTTCTCCGCTTCCGGGATACCAAGTCTGTTAAACGTATCCTTGATCGCTTCCGGAACATCTTCCCAGGAACGTGACTGTTTCCTGTCACTGGGCTTGATATAGTAGATATACTCATCAAAATCGATAAACGAAAGATCCGGTCCCCACTTCGGCATCGGCATTGCCTTAAACTTCCTGTAGGCATCCAGACGGTATTCCAGCATCCATTCAGGCTCTTCCTTGATCCTGGAGATCTCACGCACGATCTCTTCCGTCAGACCTCTTCCGGTATTGTATACAGAGGTGTCTTCATCATGAAAACCATACTGGTAATCATCTGTTGAAGGGATCACATTCTCTGTCTGCTTTTTCTCTTCCATCATGCCGCCTCGCTTTCATCGAGAACCTGTTTTACGGCATTCCAGCCGATCGTGGCACACTTGATGCGGTTAGCCTGCTTATACACATTCTTCATCGCTACAGCCTCTTCCAGAAGATCCGCATCGTATTCCCTGCCGGAGACCATCTGGAAATAGTTGTCTACGATTACCCTTGCCTCATCCAGCGTCTTGCCGATCAGAAGATCAGTCATCATACTGGTGCTTGCCGTACTGATCGTACATGCGACACCGTCAAAACGGATATCCTTGAATCTGCCGTCTTCGATCTTTGTCTGTACGGTGATATCATCAATGCAGCTCTCACTGGCCATATGCAGAGAACGGTAGCTGTCATCACTTACCAGGATATGGTGATGCGGATACTGGTAGTGATCCATGATCAGTTCTCTTAATATATCAGGATTTGTCAGTAATTCTTTTTCGTTCATAGCTCACCTCTAAAAGAAGATGCCGATCGCATTCTCGATCGAGATCTCTTTCATCGCTTCTACACAGCGGTCGACTTCCTCTTCCGTGTTATAGAAGTACAGAGAAGCCCTGATCGTGGAATCCGTACCGAGGATCTCATGCAGGATCTTCGCACAGTGGTTGCCCGAGCGCACACAGATGCCTCTGCTGGCAAGATAGCCGGCAGCGTCCTGTGAGAATACGCCCTTTGCATTAAACGTGATCGGACCGGTTTCATTATCAGGATTATAGAACTCGATATTATCAAGTTCCCTGACCTTCTCGCTGAAGTATCTTCTTACCTGTCTTTCACGTTCATGGATCTCATCGAGACCGATACTCATCAGGTATTCGGCAGCTGCGCCAAGACCGATGATCCCTTCAATATTCGGGGTACCTGCTTCGTATTTCTCCGGTGCTTCCTTCAGCAGGACTTCACCGCATGAATTAAAGCGGGAATTCATACCGCCGCCAAGCGCATACGGATCCATCTTCTGCAGCAGTTCATATTTACCGTAGAGGCCGCCGGTGCCGCCGGGACCGCACATCTTATGTCCGGAGAAAGCCAGGAAATCAACATCCAGATCCTTCACATCCGTCTTCATATGCGGAACACTCTGGGCTCCGTCCACGATCATATACGCACCGTATTCATGCGCCAGCTTTGCCAGTTCCTTCACCGGCTGCACCGAACCCAGAACATTATTCACATGTGCTACGGTAATCGCCTTAACACCCTCATGCATGGCTTTGCGGGCATCCTCCATACGGATAACACCCTGCTGATCCACCGGCAGATATTCGATCTTTATTCCGGCATCTCTTTCCATACGGTACCAGGGAAGCAGATTCGAGGCATGTTCGGTCTGTGTCGTCAGGATCACATCTCCCGGCTTCAGGAAGACCTTCTCCATACCGTATGCGATCTGGTTCAGACCGGAAGTTGAACCGTACGTAAAAGCTACCTCTTTTACATCACAGTTCAGCAGCTTCGCAAGGCTTACTCTGGCCCCGTCATACAGGGCATCTGCTCTTGCGCTCAGCGGATAATCACCGCGGTGCACATTGGAGGTTCCGTTGGTATAGAAATCCATGACAGCGTCAATGACCGGCTGCGGCTTGAATGTTGTCGCACCGTTGTCAAAATAGACAAGCTCCGGATGATTGACCAGCATCGGGAACTCACTTCTTATCTTTTTTATATCGAACATAACTCTGAGATCTTCTCCTCCAGCTCTGCACGCAGAATACCTTTCAGTTCTTCATTCTCAATCGTATCCACGATCGGCATCAGATATCCGGTGCTTAACAGAGCTGTACACTGCTGTTCACTCAGGCCGCGGCTCTGCATGTAATACAGCTGTTCTTCATCCACCCGCCCGAGACTGGCAGCGTGGCTGGCCTGTACATCGTTATCATCAATGATCAGCTTCGGAATGATCCGGCTGTTCATCTCGGCATCAAAACACAGGGAGCGCGATGTCTGGTGACTCTGTGAACCATGAGAGCCCTTGGTGATGACCCCGACAGCGTCCATGTCATACTTACCGCCGGCAAGCACAACACTGTAGTTATGCATCAGCCCGGTCGTATTCGGTGCATCGGACGTCACGGTGATCTCAAAGAGCTTCTCGGTCTTTGTCAGCACAGCACTGGAAACATCCGCAAAGGCGCCTTCCCCGAGCAGTGTTACCTTCGTACATCGTACAGTCTTCCCCTGGAATACCTCACCATAGGATACATGCAGAGAAGCATTCCTGTTTACCTCGTAGATCTCATCAAAATGCACTTCGGTGCCGGCTTCATTCCATACCAGCAGAGTGAATTTTGCGTTCTCTTCCAGCGTACCGTGTATGGTCACGTCAGCTGCCTTGCGTATACGCAGAAAGAGATCACTGTCATATCTGCCTGTCAGCTGCAGTGATACACTCTCCTCCGTATCGATATCATATGAACTGTATCCCGCTTCCGGGATCAGTGTTATTACCTTTTCCGTAATGACCATGAGGACCTCTTACTTCACGGCTCTGTTGACCGCACAGGCACCGAGGCTGACACTTGCCCGTTTCTTTTCTTCCTGCGCAGCCGGTACGATATCAAGCTCTTTGTAGATCCAGTCATAACCTTCGGTATCGATCTTTCTTGCCAGTGAAGCATCACCTTCCATGACGATCCTGCCGTTGACCAGAACATGTGTAAACTGCGGTTCGAGCAGATCCAGGAAACGCTCATAGTGGGAAACGACGATGATACTCATGTTCGTCTCTTCACGCAGCTTCTTGATCGCATTGCCGACGATGCGGATGGCATCTACGTCAAGACCGGAGTCGACCTCATCCAGCATGGAAAGAGACGGCTTGAGCATCTCCATCTGGACGATCTCATTCCGCTTCTTCTCACCGCCGGAGAAACCTTCATTCAGGAATCTGTGCGCAAGGTCTTCCTTCATCTCCAGATCGTTGATCGTTTTCTCCATCGCCTTGATAAATGTAAACAGAGATACAGGTGTCTCTCTTCTGGCATTCATCGCCGCTCTCAGGAAGTCACTGTTTGTTACACCGGGGATCTCCTGGGGATACTGCATTGCCAGGAACAGTCCGGCTCTGCTGCGCTGATCCACGCTCATTGCCAGTACATCCTGATCGTTGTAATAGATCGATCCTTCGGTCACGGTATATTTAGGATGTCCCATGATCGCTGCCAGCAGTGTACTCTTGCCGTTGCCGTTAGGGCCCATCACGGCATGGATCTCACCGGCATTGACAGTCAGATCAACACCGCTGAGAATCTCTTTATCTTCTACAGAAACATGCAGATTTTCTATTTTAAGGGTATTCATTATATTATTCACCTCTTACCGAGCAATTATAACACAGATTATCTTTTAATAAACTTACAGTTAACTCATGCTTACCTCAGTATCGATGTTCACCGTAAATTCAGACAGCATAAATTGCAAAACACAAATGTGTATCATATAATATACTAGCGTTTTTTCAGGAGGCAATATGAGCACATTTATCAAGAAAAACTGGTTTATATGCCTGTTGGTAGCCGCTCTGGCCTGTGTCAGCGCCTATGTCATCTATGATGAAAACCATGGCAAGCTGAAAGGCAAGAAGATCGACGGACATGACATCGTATATTCCGTCAGCGATCAGAATTACACGGCTGCAGACTTCTATGACCAGTTATCCTCATTCACCGGCACTTCACCGATAGGACAGTTATTCGTCAAGAGTATCTGCCAGAACATTGAAACAACGGACGAGATGAAGACGACTGCTGCCGCCCAGGCACAGAGCATCATCACATCCTACAGTTCCCAGTATCCGACAAACTACAAACAGCTGCTGGATACAGCTCTGATGTCCGCCGGATACAGCGGTTATGATGAACTGGAGACATATCTCACCGATTATCTGAAACAGAATCAGATCCTGCGTGAATACTGTGAAGCCCACTTCGATGAGCTGCAGATCCGCAGTATCTCCTATATTCTGATCAAGTTTGAAGATGAACCTACACCGGAGGGTGAACCCAGCAAGATCGAAGAGATCTCCCTGCATGAAGTGGATGCTTCTCTTGAACATGGTGAATCCTTCGAGGATGTAGCCAAGCAGTATTCCCAGGATACGAGCACAGCACCTAACGGCGGTCTGCTCGGAACCATTGACAACCGTGTATCCAATCTGGACAGTGCTTTCCTGAAGGCTGCTCTGGAACTTAAGGAAGGCGAAGTCAGTGACTGGGTATATTCCGAAAACTTCGGATACTTCCGCATCAAGAACAATGCGTCCACACCGGAAACACTGGATGCATTTGTAAACAAGGATAACCTGGACGGTACATATACCGATCCGTATTCCACCCTCTTCAGCGAGAATGATACAACACTTGCCGGTACAGCCATCTGGCTCAAAGCCGAGGAATTCGGGTATGACCTGAACGGAAACGAAGATCTGGAAGCACAGATCAAGTCATATCTCGGTGTATAAGGAGGCAGGACGATGAAAAAGATGATCAAAGTATTATCCGCCGCAGTGCTGCTTGGCACCATGGCCGGATGCACCGACGCTGTCGCAAAGTTTGAACAGGCTGATGAAGTCCTGATGAAAGTTGGTAATATTACCGTAACCAAAGGTCAGATGTACAACACACTGCTGGCCCAGAGCGGAGCCGATGTGGTCCGCAATCAGGGTCTGAAAGTGATCGGTGACATCGAAGTCGAAGAGACAGAAGAACTCAGAGCTGCTGCTCAGATCGACTTTGACTACTACAATGCCCTCTACGGCGGTACGATGACAGATACTCTGGCGCAGAGCGGTATGACCCCCGAAAGCTACATGGAAGTACTGATCGACGGCAAGCAGAGTGATGCCCTGATCAGGAAGTACATTGAAGAGAACCTGGATTCCTATATCGAGAAGCTGCAGCCGATCATGGCTACGGTACTGTCCTTCAATACCGAAGAAGATGCCAATGCCGCAATGAGTGCCCTGGCAGACGGCAGTAAGACCCTCGATGACATTCTGGCTGAAGGCAAGACAACATCCGAAGGTACGACCGAAGTCATTACGATCAACACAACGGACTACGGAACGACTGTAAATACAGTCCTGCGCGGTATGAAACCGGATGACGGCTGGACCGTGATCACTTCAGCCGAGAAAGCCAACGTCTATGTCGCAAGAGTGGATGACAATGATCCGCAGAACTTCCGTCAGGTACTGATCGATGAACTGGACGGTCAGGATGAGATCAACGATGATGCTCTGTCATACTACTTCAAAAAGTATAACTTCCATATCTACGATAAGAATGTGCTTGATATCGTAACAAATACATATCCCGAGATCGTTGTACAGTAACTGATCAAGATAAAAAGGTGTATCTCACAGATACATCTTTTACTTATGCCCCAAGAGCTGTCTTCAGTACTTCCAGATTCTTTTCCATGATGCTCAGATAGGATGTCCCCTGCTCTATATCCCGCTTACTGACACCCTGCATCGAATCAAGCACCAGGATCTCTCTTGACTGATCCTGACTGTTGCGGATCACGGTCTCAGCGATCTTACCGTCACTGCCGTCGATCTTTATCACATACGGAAGCGACAGTTCATCCAGCTTATCTGCCAGGAAGCGCACAGTCGCAAAGCTCGCCTCTGTCTCCGCTGAGCAGCCCACAAAGGCCGCATAGTAATCAATATCATAATCCTTCACGAGATACAGGAACGGGAATCTGTCAGCGACCAGGATCGTATTCCGGGAAGCACTGCTGCAGACATCGCTGTACTCTTCGTCCAGACGATTCAGCTCCGAGATATAGCTGTAGGTATTTGTGTGATATGTATCCTTTCCGGAAGGATCCAGCTCACTGACGGCAGTACACAGGACTTCCGCAAACATGACCGTATTTCTCAAAGACAGCCAGACATGTTCATCCGTCTCGGCCTCATGTTCATCATGTTCTTCGTGCTCATGCTCTTCGGCTTCCATGCCCTCTTTGATTTCTTCCTCACGGGCATCCTCACCAAGAACATCAAGCAGCCTGATCACCTTCATCTCAGGATTGACACTGCCCTTCAGGGCATCTTCCACCCAGGCATCCGACTCACCGCCGACATAGACAAATATATCTGCTTCGGAAAGCGTGATCAGATCCGCGGCTGAAGGCTGGAAGCTGTGCAGATCGGAACCATTGTCCATCAGCAATGTAACTTCAAAGCGATCGCTGTCCCCAAGAATATTCATGACCCAGTCATATTCCGGGAAGATCGTTGTGACGATCGTGTACTTATCGTTTGTCTCTGCAGGTGTCAGCGGTTTGGCGCAGGCAGAAAAAAAGAAGATACCTGTACAGAGGAGAATTTGAACTGCTTTTTTCATAACGACCCCCCTGTCTGTTTCTGACAGTCCGAACATATGCCAAAGAATACCGTACGCAGCGGATCCACCAGAAAACCATGATCACTGTAGATATGATCCTCCAGTCTCTTTACCTCATCGCAATGCAGGTGGATCAGGGTTCCGCAGCGCAGACACTTGCAGTGATAGCACACATGTGTCTCTGCACCGTCATGACCGGTATACTCAAAACAGGCAGGTGTATTCTCATCAACAACAGACTTGACTGCCAGGCCCTCCCCTGTCAGCTTCTCAAGATGTCTGTATACGGTGGTAAGACCGACCTTGATGCCCTTTGCCTTCAGTTCCGCATAGATCTCCATCGCGGTCATATGCGAACCGGCATGTTCCTTCAGGCACTGCCTGATCTGTTCCTTCTGATTTGTTCTGTATACATTCTTTGCCATAATTTGAAATCCGTTTTCATTTTCGTTTATCACAAATGTTTTGTCAACTTATTTTTTCATAACACCGGTACAGACAGTATAATGAATATCGGAGGTACATATCATGTGTGTATTTTGTGAGATCATAGCCGGGAATATTCCCAGCCGCAAAGTTTATGAAGACGAACATGTTCTGGCGATCATGGATATCAATCCCCTCTCTGCCGGACATACACTGGTCATGCCGAAGAAACATACCGAAGACTTTATCACGGCGGATACAGAAACCGTACATCAGGTCATCGATGTCACGCATACGCTGGCTGAGCGCATCGTCAAAGCTCTCGGCGCACAGGGTGTAAACATCGTCACCAACGTCGGTGAAGCTGCCGGACAGTCTGTCAGTCATCTGCACTTCCATATCATTCCCCGTTACGGCAATGATGCAGCTCTCTCCTTCCACGAAGCAGAGACACCTGTCGACCTGGATGACGTCTTCGCCAAAATCACTGCATAGAAAAAAGATCCCTCAGGGATCTTTTATTGTACACCAAGCCTCTTTAACATGACTTCCCTGGCTCTGTTCTCCAGAGTATCATCCAGCGCTTCCAGTGTTACTTCTCCGTAATGACGCTTCAGAGCTCTTGTGATCACGATATCGGCGATCATCGGGTTCTTCGGCAGCAGCGGACCATGCATATACGTACCGATCACCTGTGCATCCGCATAGCCCTCATACATGCCTTTGTAGGTATTGCCGTGACCTTTCAGTACCTTGGCAAACGGTGAACCGACATTCTTTGTCTGCCCGCCGTGATTTTCAAATCCTACTGCCTTGAATCTTCTGCCGTCCAGTTCTGCCTCAACAGCGATATTGCCTATGCAGCGGTGATCTCTGTCGGTGCTTTCCGTAAAGTAATCATAGATGCCGAGACCGTCAATCTTCTTTCCGTCCTGGTCAAGGTAGTACTGTCCGAAGAGCTGATAGCCGCCGCAGATCAGCAGGAAGGCTGTCCCCGATGCCTTTGCCTCAAGGATACTGTCTTTTCTCTTCAGCAGATCTTCATAGATGATCGTCTGTTCAAGATCAGCACCGCCGCCGAGGAAAAAGAGATCATACTCCTGACAGTCTGCACGCTCTCCGAGGGAGACTGTTTTTATCTCACACTCGATTCCCCGTTTCTCACAGCGTGTCTTCAGTACCTGTATATTCCCTTTATCACCGTACAGATCCATCAGATCATGGTACATCCACAGTATTCTTATCTTCATTGCTGTGCCTCTTTTTTCAGTATCGCTCTCGTTGCGTGCAGAGCCGTATATGTGCACATGACAAAGCTCTGCATGTTCATCTCATTCAGCGCATGGATAGCCTGTGTACTGTCCTCTATGACCATCACACGGTCTTCCAGGCCCTCATACTTCAGACGCAGAGCCATGTCGTATGCCCTGGTCCCGGAACAGATGATACGTTCGACCTGAGGATCATCCAGACGCTCAAAATGCGCATCCCAGATCCAGGAGATATCATGACCGTCCTGGTCATTATCATTCAGGAAGATACAGATATTCTTCTGTCCTTCACGGGCGAGGATCTCCTTCATCACCTCATTGGCTCCGGTCGGATTCTTGATCAGATCGATCACACACGGCTGTTTCAGCTCAAAGACTTCATTACGGCCTTCCTTCAGCCTGTAATGCGCAAATACATCATCCGCCCCAGCTGTATCCAGTCCGAGATTCTTCATCACGCACAGCACTGCTGCACAGTTATACACAGCATATATCGCATTGATATAGGAATGGTAGACCTTCCCGTCAGCCTTGAATGTACGTCTCTGGTAATCGATATCCTCAACCAGAATATCCGGTTCGATCTCCCCGAAATGATCATGCGGACAGCTGAATCTGCCGATATGTGAATACTGATAATAACTGTATTTCAGTTCCCTGCCGCAGCGCGGACAGAACTTCCCTTCACTGGCTTCGTTTGTCGTTACCGTACTTTCATCCATACGGGCAACCGAGAACAGATGTATTCTGGCTTTCTTTGCATGGTCGGCGATCCTCAGCACGTTGGGATCATCTCCGTTCAGGTAGAGATCACCTTCAAAGTTCTCGGTCACTTCAATGATCTTGCGGATGATCGTCTCCATCTCGCCGGCTCTGTCAAGCTGATCACGGAAGAAGTTATTGACAACAAGACCTGTCGGATGAAGAGCCTCAAACTGCCTGTAGAGTGTCAGTTCATCGACTTCGATGACAGCCGCATCTGCCTTGATGTTGTATGAGAGATCACTGCCGGAAGCCAGCAGCGAGGCAATACCGACATTCAGATTATCTCCGCGGTGGTTATTCAGGACAGTCAGGCCGCAGCGGCGCAGTGATTCTGCAATCAGGTTGCTGGTGGTCGTCTTACCGTTGGTGCCGGTAACGAGTATGACCTGCCTGGGCATATGAAAACGCCTGATGAAATCCTTGTCCATCATCAGTCCCAGCTGTCCGGGAAGCGAGCCTCCCCTGCCTGCCATGGACAGCAGTTTACGCGTCAGTTTTACTACGATCAAAGGTGTCCGCATATCAGATCTTCGGTTTATAGAACGCTCTGTTCTCGAGCGCAAATATCTTCTGTGTCCACTGTCCGGGCTTGACTCCTTCCAGGGCCTGATCCAGCGTATTCATGCGGGCATCCAGATTATCGATCAGACTCAGCACTTCCGCTTCCTTCAATGCCGGTAAGACGGGAGAACCGAATTCCTGTTTGCCATGGTGAGACAGGACCATATGCTTCAGCAGTATGGCTTCTTCACTCTCTCCGAGACCCACTTCATCACAGACTTCTGTCAGCCAGCCTGCACCGATACTGATATGACCGAGCAGTTTTCCCTCTTCCGTATATTCCGAAGAGATGATTCCGCCAAGCTCCGCCGTCTTGCCTACATCGTGCAGAAGCACTCCTGCGATCAGCAGATCACGGTTCAGCGTCGGATAGAGCTTTACGACTTCTTCCGCAAGATCAGCCATGCCCAGGGTATGTTCCGCAAGACCGCCGAGATAGCCATGGTGTATGCGTGAAGCTGCCGGATAGGTAAAGAACTTCTCATCGACCTTCTCGAACATCGCCTTGACGATCTTCTTCATATTCGGATTATTGATGGATTCCTTCAGATCATCGACCCTGTCCCGCAGTTCCTGTTCCTTCATCGCACTGCTGAGCAGATAATCCCGCATACTGATCTCCGACTGATCGATATCCGTGACCCGGAATACACGCATCTGCAGACTGCGGTTATACTCAAGAACCTCAAATTCCACCTGTTCCACATGACCGACGATGACCTGTTCTTCCGCCTCCGGCTTCACGTCCCAGAACTTTCCTTCCATCGTTCCCGAGTTATCCTGGAAGGTAATACTTAAATACGGTGCACCTTTATTCGTTACACCCTTGGTCACATTCTTTACCAGCAGCGGTATATTCCAGCGGTCCTTGGCCGCAAAGTTTTTGATCTTAATCATCCTCATTCCACTCCGTTTCATCCAGTACAGCCTGTATATCCTCACTGCTGTATCCCTGCGCCATGCAGTAGCGGTATATCCGTGAACGCAGTTCTCTTCCCGTATACTTACTTCCGTAGCGTTTCAGGGCTTTATATACACATTTATGCAGGCTGTCCAGTTCCCGCAGTTCATCGTCCGCAAAGTTCAGTTTTTCTACAGCAGCTCTGGCAATATTGCTGTGGAAGCCTCTGCGGATCAGCCGTGTCTGCAGTTTATCCTTCTTCATTCTCAGCGATTCATTGGTGATCGAATTGCTGATCTTCTCTGCGTATGTTACCGCATTGTCCTCTTCATCTGCGTACTTGAGCAGCTCTTCCTCCACGGTCATAAACGAGATACCACGGTCCAGCAGCTCCTTGCGGATCCTGTCTTCCCCGTACAGGGCATGCTTGAACTGAGCTACCTTCTCCCGGCAGTAGCGCTCATCATCCAGCAGATGATTCTTCTCCAGTCTGGCGATCACCGAACGGATCATCTCTTCCGTACACTCGGTATTTTCTTCCAGCCAGTCTCTGACTTCCTTTACCGTTCTGTCCTTCAGGGATATCCTGCGCACACAGCTCCGGTATGCCTTCAGCGCTGTCTCAGCATCCTTGATCTTCTTTACCTGTTCCGATGACAGTGTATGCCCGACACGGATATCCGCCTCATAGTAATCATCATAGGACATCAGCACGGTTTCTTCCTTACCGTCAGCTGAATGCAGGATCACACGCATCTGATCATCCTCAGCCCTGATCTCCTCAACGGTATATCTTTCGGCATAGGATCTGATCACATCACTGTAGATCTTCAGGGCAGTCTCCGCAAATACTTCACTGTTATACGGATGCACCTGGGCGATCGCATTGGCTCTGATCGTCTCTCTTGCCTGTTCATCCAGATTCAGAAACAGTGCCAGTTTCTGCACAAAATCATTTTCATCGGTAAAGTACCAGCCGGTCTTCGGTTCGATCAGAAGATCCTCCAGAACCTCATCTCTGCGCGCAAATAACGGCAGTCCGGAAGCCATTGCCTCAATAAATGTCATTCCCTGTGTTTCCGAGAGACTGGCTGAGACAAAGGCATCGGCACAGCGGTAGTAATCCTGTATGGTATCAGGCTTGCGCGGACCGGCAAAGATGACCATGTCTCCCAGGCCTAGAGAAGATGCCATCTCCCGCAGACCGTCAAGGTCGGGACCGCCGCCGACAACCAGGAATCTGACCTGCAGACCATGCTTTTTCGCCTCCGCAAAGCCCCTGATCACAAGATCCAGTGCTTTCTCTTCAGCGATCCTGCCGACATAGATGATCACCTTCTCATCCATCCCGATACCGAATTCATCACGGATCCGCTTTCTGTCTGTTTCCGTAAATCCCGAAGGATCAAATTTGGCAAGATCCAGCCCCGTAGGTACGATATGGATCGGTGTTCTGACACCGTACTTCTGCAGCAGTTCCTTTGTCTTCTCACTCGGTGAGAAAACAGCCATCGATGAATCTCCGTAAAGCTTGGAGAACTTCGCCACCAGTTTCTTGGCATAGTTATCCACCGTCTCGGAATTCATGAAATTCACGTAATGTGTGTAGTCTTCGTATGTCGTGTGATATGTACATACCAGCGGGATATTCAGCTGTCTGGCACAGATATGCGCAAACATTCCCACCCCGAACTCGGTCTGACAGTGAATAATATCAAGATGCAGACCGCGGATCTCATTCAATGCATTCAGATGAAATGGTGTTGTCAGAACATATCCGTATAACTGCTTCAGCTGAATACCGGAAAGACGCAGTACTTCGTGGTTCTCATCCCACTCGGCGAACCCTGCACCTTTATGCGGCGCGACGACATAGACCTCATGTCCCATCTTCTTCAGCTGAGTAAACAGAATATATGTACTGTTGGCAACACCGTTGATATCCGGCATAAATGTATCTGTAAATAATCCGATCTTCATGGCAGTTCCTTTACTAATATATACAAGTATATCACACACATATAAAAGAGGGAGCAGATGAGCTCCCTCTCTCAGTAAGTTGATTTGGCTTTAAAACTTAAGCCTGTTCATCCTGAAGTTTTTTCTTCGCGATGAGCTTGTTGTAACGGATCTGCGCATCGCTTAATGTCTTTGCGAACAGTTCCGCTGCAGCTTCCTTACCCTTCAGAGCAGGCAGGTTGAAGTAACGAGCTTCTGCCATCAGGTAATCATTGAACTTGGACCAGTCGGGTTCCTTGGAGTCGATCGTTAACGGCTTTTCGTTACGAGGATCGAATCTGTACAGAGGTACATAACCGCAGGCAACTGCATCCTTCTCTCTCTGCTGAGAGTTGATCAGACCGCCTCTGATACCATGCTCCTGGCAAGGGCTGTAAGCGATGATAATGGAAGGACCATTGTAGCTCTCAGCTTCTCTCAGAGCCTTCAGTGTCTGTGTCGGGTTAGCACCCATGGAGACGGAAGCAACATATGCTGTACCGTATTCCATAACGATCTGGCCGAGGTCTTTCTTAGCCAGAGCCTTACCGCCGGCAGCAAACTTCGCGATGGAAGCAGCCTGCGAGGACTTGGAAGACTGACCGCCTGTGTTGGAGTAAA
>DFIS01000049.1:0-142568 GCA_002372175.1 Solobacterium sp. UBA3691 | reverse complement strand
AGTCCGCCGTAACCGATATCGTATGCCCAGCCGTCGCCGCCGACGATCCAGACAGACTTGGAAACGAGATCTCTCTCCATAGCCAGCAGTTCCTTGGCACCTTCGTTGGAAGAAGCCTTCAGAGCAGCAACCAGTTCATCCTTAACAGCTCTCTGAGCGTCACGGTTATCACCGGCAGCGAGATACTTCTCGAATGCAGCCTTGAGCTCAGGTTCAACCTTGTCCATGTTATCTTCAATGAGCTTCAGGATCTTAGCTTCCTTGTAGCTCTGAGCGATAGCCATACCGAAACCATATTCAGCATTGTCTTCGAACAGGGAGTTAGCCCAGGCAACACCATTGTTGTCCTTATCCGTAACGAACGGTGTGGACGGTGTGGAAGAGCAGTAGATCATGGAGCAGCCTGTAGCGTTGGCAACCAGCATATCCTTACCGAATAACTGAGAAGTTAAACGATAGTAAGGAGCTTCACCACAGCCAGGGCAGCATCCGCTGACTTCAAAGTAAGGCATTAACAGAGAGACACCGGCAACCGTGTTAGGATTTCCGTATTCGCTTCTGTATTCTGTTCCCTTGTACAGGTAATCAGCAACAGGTTCCTGGTTGACCTGATCATTGATCTCAGCAACCGTCAGAGCCTTTGTCGGGCAGGCCTTAATACATACGCCGCAGCCTACACAGTTCATCGGGGAGATCTGGATACGGTAGGATAAACCAGCTTCCTTAGCACCCTTATAAGCAGGTGTAGGATCCTTGACAGACCACTCTGCACCATTCTCAGCAGCAATACCGGCAGCCTTCTCGACTTCTTCCGGAGTCAGCAGGAACGGACGGATCGTAGCATGAGGACATACATATGCACAGTTGCCGCACTCTACGCACTTCGCAGAATCCCAGGCAGGAACCTGAACGGCAATGTTTCTCTTCTCACGGAAGGATACGTTCTCAGGAATGGATCCATCAAGAACACCATACTTCATGAAACTGGAAACAGGCATATCATAACCTTCGAGAGCATTGATTCTCTGCAGGTTGTTGTCAAAGTATTCATCGCCTGTCTTTTCAAACAGAGCATCAGGATACTGCAGATCAGCCCACTCAGGCTTAACTGTTACTTCTACGAGACCGGACTTACCTGTATCGATCGCATCACAGTTGTTCTTGACGACATCTTCACCCTTACGAGCATATGTATGACGGGCGCTGTCCTTCATCAGTTCAACAGCTGTGGAATACGGCATGATCTGCTCATTCAGAGCGAAGAAAGCAGACTGCAGGATCGTGTTGGTATGACGGCCCATGTGTGTCTGAATAGCAAGCTTCGTTGCGTCGATGATGTAGAACTTAGCATGTTTCTTAGCGAGACCTGCAAGCATTCTCGGAGGCAGATAACCTTCAACTTCATCAGCACCGAATGTTGTGTTCAGCAGGAATGTTCCGCCTTCCTTCAGGTTGCGGACCATATCAAACTTGAAGCAGTAGCTGTCAAGAGAGCAGGAAATAAAGTCAGCCTTGTCGATATAATACGGGCTGTGGATCGGGCTCTTACCAAATCTCAGATGAGAACGGGTAACACCGCCTGCCTTCTTGGAGTCATATGCAAAGTAAGCCTGTGCATAAAGATCAGTATTATTACCAATGATCTTAACTGTGCTCTTGTTGGCACCGACTGTACCGTCGGAACCCAGACCGTAGAACAGGCAGGAACTGTAATCGGAAACAACGTCAACATCAACCGGTTCAAGGGACAGATGTGTAACATCATCGTTAATACCGATCGTGAACTCTTCTTTCGGTTCTTCCTTGGCAAGTTCAGCATAGACACCGGCGATGTGGCTCGGGTTTGTATCCTTACTGGACAGACCGTAACGGCCGCCGATCAGTGTCAGATCCTTATGCTTGCGCAGAGCATTCTGAACATCGAGGAACAGAGGCTCTCTGGAACCGATTTCCTTGGAACGATCCAGAACAGCGATCTTCTTAGCTGTCTCAGGCAGAACTGCCTCGAGATACTTGGTGCTGAACGGACGATACAGATAGACCTTGATCAGACCGACCTTCTCACCCTTGGCATTCAGAGAATCAACTGTCTCCATGATCGTATCTGTAACGGAACCCATGGCGATGATGACACGGTCAGCATCCGGAGCACCGTAGTATACAAACGGAGCATAGTCACGTCCTGTATGCTCGCTGATTGCCTTGAAGTACTTGGCAGCGATATCAGGAACCTTCTCAAAATGTTCATTCTGTGCTTCACGAGCCTGGAAGAAGATATCATCATTCTGGGAGCCGCCTCTTGTGACTGCGTTTCCATGCGGATTCAGTGCCTTGGCGCGGAATGCTTCAACCTTGTCCATCGGGAGCAGGGACTTCAGGAAGTCATAGTCCATGACTTCAACTTTCTGAATTTCGTGAGATGTACGGAAACCGTCAAAGAAGTGCATTACTGCAACGGAACCGTCAATGGCGATCAGGTGTGCAGCACCTGCGAGGTCCATACAGTCCTGAACGGAATGAGAGCACATCATGACCATACCTGTCTGACGGCATGCGTAGACATCCTGGTGGTCACCGAAGATACTCAGTGTGTGGCTTGCAAGTGTACGTGCAGCAACATGGACAACACCGGGGAGAAGCTCACCACTGAGCTTGTAAAGGTTCGGGATCATCAGTAACAGACCCTGGGACGCTGTGAATGTCGTCGCCAGCGAGCCGCCCTGCAGAGCACCGTGAACAGCACCGGCAGCGCCGCCCTCGGACTGCATTTCGACTACCTTGACTCTGTCGCCGAATACATTTGTTCTACCCTGTGTGGACCATTCATCAACATTCTCGGCCATCGGTGAAGACGGCGTGATGGGATAAATGCCGGCTACTTCGGTAAACGCATAAGCGGAATGCGCTGTTGCGGCATTACCATCCATAGCCTCAAAAATTCTCTTTTGAGTCGTCATATTTCCTCCTGTTTTGACGCCTATATTATAGACTATTAGTGAAAATTATTACATATCCATTTAGGATTTTTTATATGATTCAGACCCCGCAGTCAGCTAACATAAAAAGAATGCCTGAGAGAGTACGCTCTCCCGGACATTCCTGTTTGTGTTACTGACCCTGATTCATGGATTTCATGATCTGTCTGATCTGTGCCTCGCTGGGTTTGCGGCCCATCTGCAGGAACATCGCACGGATCATTTTCTCATTGATCGGAGGATTCTCTTTCAGCTGCTTCTCAAAGTTCTTTCTGGTAAAGTAGAAACTGATTGCTGCACCGACAAGACCGCCGGCAATAAACCATAATAATGAACTTAACCCTACTGACATATGTTTACACCACCTTAACTTACCTAAAAATTTTACCCTGTTTATGTTTTTAACGCAATATTAAGACATAATCTGTTTTCTTGCATTATAATTGTACCATGCGTTTACATATGAACCGAAAGCTGAAAAGGATACTCGCGGCACTGTTCCTTTTTTTAATGTCTGTGCCGGTTACCGGCATCAGAGCCGAAGAAACCCCTGCCCCGCCTTCCCTGATCAGTCCCTATGCGTTTGTCTATGACCCGGAAACAGGACGTGAATTCATCAACAAGGGTGCCGATGACCGCATCTATCCGGCTTCGATGACAAAGATGATGACAGCGATCCTGGCGATCGAGAATCTGCCCGATACATCCCGCAAGATCACCCTGACTACAGCGATGATTGGCGGCTTTGTCAGCAACAATGCTTCCGTGGCAGGTTATCTGACCGGTGACAGTCCGACCGTACTGGATCTGCTGTACGGGACTCTGCTGCCTTCCGGTGCCGATTGTGCCAATACCCTGGCGATCGCGGTCAGCGGCAGTACACCGGAATTTGTCGAACTGATGAACCGCAAGGCAGAAGAGCTCGGCATGGATCATACGCACTTTACCAATCCTACCGGTCTGCACGAAGATGACCAGTACAGCACATGCCGCGATATGGCTGCGCTGATGGACTACTGCTCACAGAATCCCCTGTTCCGCGAGATCATCAATACCCCGGAATACACAGGAACAGCTGTTATCTCCCATCCCCGCGGCATCAAGCTCAGTTCCACCGTATACTACTCGATGTCAAGAGCTGTCGTCGGCAGGCATATCGACGGCTTTATCGGCGGTAAGTCAGGCTATACGATCCCGGCTGGAAGGTGCCTGGCATCCTATGCCGAGATCAACGGCATGCGCATCGTCTCCGTGACTGCCCAGAGCAATCAGGAACTCGGTCCCATACGCGATGCCAATACGATCTGCACATGGCTCAGAGACAATGTCGAGAGACGCACGATCCTGGAAAAGGACAGTATCCTGCGTACATATAAGATAAACAATTCCGCCGACCGTATCGAATACGATGTCATCTGTCCCGATGATGTATTCTATGACTTCTTTGAGGGCGAAGAATACGTGATCGATGACGGTCTGCCGGAGGTGCTGCTGGCCCCCTGTACAGCCGGTATGCCGCTTGGTGAGATCACTGTCTCCGTCAACAGCGATACCCTGTACCGCCATGCCTTCACCGTTGACCGTGATATTGCCGAAAGCATGCGCAGTGCTCTGTTCCGCTTCATCCGTGAAAACCCCGCAGCAGTCTCGCTCTACAGCCTGTTTGTTGTCCTTGTGCTGCTGTTTATCCCGCTGTTTATCCGCTCCATACTGCCTCAGAAACGCAGAAAAAAACAGAGAGGTTGATATGTTCCCTCTTATGTAGAGGTGGGTGTGCTTGGCTGTATTTCAGGATCCTCAGCCGTACTGAGTATTCAACACCATACAGTCCAGTCAGCACTCCCGTATATCAATGTGTTGGAAAAATATGTGTGCCTCTCTGTAACTGAATCATATCATCATATTCACTAATGTACAGTCTTGACATAAAGAGGCCTGCCGTTGTATAACAGCAGGTCTCTTTCTTACTGCATTGCTTTCTTTGTTTTCTCGCTGAGTTCGATACCCAGAACGTCCAGCTGTTTCTGCTCGACCACATTCGGTGCATCACTCATCAGATCCAGGGAACTGTTCGTTGTCGGGAAGGCCACCACATCACGGATATTCTCGGTACCTGCCAGAACCATGATCAGACGCTCAAGACCGATGCCGACACCGCCGTGCGGAGGTGTACCGTACTTGAAGGCATCCAGGAAGAAACCGAAGCGCGCCCTGGCTTGATCCATGGTCAGGCCGATCGCCTCAAATACCTTTGCCTGCAGATCCTGATCATGGATACGGATCGAACCGCTGAGCAGTTCATAACCATTCAGGACAAGGTCATAGGCACGGCTGGAGACATGACCCGGATCGGTGAAGAGCTTGTCGACATCTTCTGCCTTCGGAGCCGTAAACGGATGGTGCTGAGCGACCCAGCGTCCCTCTTCCTCACTGTATTCAAACATCGGGAAGTCGGTGACCCACAGGAACTTGTATACACCTTCGGGAATGATGCCGAGCTCTCTGGCCAGACGTACACGCAGAGCGCCGAGGCTGCTCTGGGCAACGGAAGGCTGATCGGCGACGATCAGAACCAGATCATGATCCCTGATCTCGAGTTCTTCGATCAGAGCCTGCTTTTCTTCTTCGCTCAGGACCTTGAAGATCGAACCGCTGAGTTCGCCGTTCTCCATCTTCAGATATGCCAGAGCCTTGGCCTTAAAGCCGTGACGGATGAAATCCTGCAGCTGATCAAGACCCTTGCGGCTGTACTTCTCTGCCGCATTCTCAAACTTCAGAGCGCCGACCATGCCCTTATCTTCCAGGGTTTTGGCAAAGACCTGGAAACCGGTATGCGCAAAGATATGAGATACGTCATGGATCGGATTGCCGAAACGCAGATCCGGCTTATCGGAACCGTATTTCGCCATACACTCACGGTAAGGAATACGGATGAAGTGTTCTTCGAGTTCTACATCCTTGGTGCCTCTGAAGATATCCTTCATCAGATCTTCGACGACACCGAAGACATCATTCTCATCCACAAAGCTCATCTCGATATCGATCTGTGTGAACTCCGGCTGACGGTCGGCACGCAGGTCTTCATCACGGAAACATCTGGCGATCTGGAAGTACTTCTCCATACCGCCGATCATCAGCAGCTGCTTATAGATCTGCGGAGACTGGGGAAGCGCCCAGAACTTACCGTTATAGATACGGGAAGGAACCAGATAGTCACGGGCACCTTCCGGTGTGCTTCTGGCCAGGATCGGTGTCTCCACCTCCACAAAGCCCTTCTTATCCAGGGTATTTCTGGCGATCATGCATACCTTGTGACGCAGGATCATATACTGCTGCAGGATCGGACGGCGCAGATCCAGATAACGGTATTTCAGCCGTGTGTCTTCAAGTGTATCGGTATCATCGGCGATCGTGATCGGCGGTGTCTGGGCACTGTTGATGACCTTTACCGCGGAAGCCTGTACTTCGATCTCGCCTGTCGCAAGATTCGGGTTGGGATCTTTTCTCTGTTCAACCGTACCGGTAACCTGCAGGATATACTCACTGCGCACATCCTTTACCAGCTCTGCCGTCTTTTCGTCAAAGACGACCTGTACGATACCCGAACGGTCACGCAGATCGATAAATACGAGAGCGCCGAAGTTGCGTCTTCTGGCGACCCAGCCGATCAGGGTGACTTCCCTGCCGGCATCAGTGATCCGCAGGGTTCCGTTTCCACATGTACGTTCCATACTACTTTTCTCTCTCCTTTAATGTTTTGATGAGATCGTTTACCGCAACGGTCTCCTGTGTTTTCGCATCTGTATCCTTGATATTTACAGTACCGTTCTTCAGTTCTTCCTCACCGGCAATGACGATATATCTCGCATGCAGTCTGTCGGCACTCTTGAACTGTGCTTTCAGTGATCTCTGGGCAAAGTTGGCTACTGCCGAATAACCGGCATCACGTACCTGTTTGGCGATTGCCAGCGGTGCGGTGCCGACATTGCCAAGCCCGATCACATATACATCTGTACGCGGCTTTTCCGGGAAGGCATAGCCATCTTCGCCGGCCAGTGCCAGCAGTCTTTCAAGACCGATCGCAAAGCCCATGCCGGACAGCTCGGGACCGCCGAAGTACTCGACCAGGTGATCATATCTGCCGCCGCCGAAGATCGTTGCCTGTGCTCCGCTTTCCGGTCTTGTGGAGATGACCTCAAAGACAGTATGTGTATAGTAATCAAGACCTCTGACCAGACGCTCATCGATCTCATACGGGATCCCCATCGCATCCAGGGCCTTCAGTACTTCTTCAAAATATGTCTTTGACTCCTCACTGAGATAGTCACGCAGCTTCGGTGCCCCCTTCATTGCCGGGTGGTCATGATCGTCCTTGCAGTCAAGTATACGCAGAGGATTCTGCACCAGTCTGCGCTTGCAGTCAGGACACATCGTATCGATATGCGGCGCAAAATACTCCTTCAGGGCTGTGTTATAGGCTGCTCTTGAGGCATCATCCCCCAGGGTGTTGATGCATACCTTGACCGAAGAAATGCCCATGGATTTAACAATATCGATTCCCAGAGCGATCGTCTCAGCATCCAGATAAGGATCCTTGAGACCGATATTCTCTACACCGAACTGTGTAAACTGACGCTGTCTGCCCTTCTGCGGACGTTCATGACGGAACATAGGTCCCACATAGTAGAAGCGGGCAGGAAGTTCCATCGAGCCGTACAGCTTGTGCTGATCAAAGGCTCTGATCACCCCGGCCGTTCCTTCCGGTCTCAGGGTATAGGAGTCTTCATTGCCGAAACTGTACATCTCCTTATTTACCATATCGGAGCTGTCGCCCTCTCTGGCAAATACACCTGTATCCTCGAAGTACGGTGTACGGATCTCCTCGTAGTTGTACAAAGCAGCAATACGGTGCAGTTTGGCCTCCATATCATGCCACTTCCGTACATCTTCCGGAAGAATGTCGTAGGTACCTCTCGGTGTCTGATAATTCATACTTTCTCCTCTCCGATGGCAGAAAAAAGCGCCCTCCAAGGACGCTTTACGCGCGGTGCCACCTTAGTTCATGATTGCTCATACGCTCATCCCTTAACGCGGGATACGACCCTTCCTACTGTAATTCAGAAAGGTTCCTCCAAAGTGTCTTTCTCTGTCTTCCGGCCAATGCTTTCACCATACCATTGTCGCTTTTCCGCTTTTGTACAGAGATCTCTTCTTCCACGGATCTGTGTAATATTATAAACTGATTGTTTCTGTTTCTCAACGTCAATTGGTTTCTCTTTCAACGCTGTATACCGATTCGATCTTGCGCAGGTTGGCAATGACACTGTTCAGCTGTTCGAGATTCCTGACCTGTATGCGGAGCTTGATCGTTGAGGTCAGCGTCTCCCTGTTTACAGAGGCACTGACATGCAGCATCGGTGCTTTCAGCTGTGATGTAAGCGTAGCGACATCGGTAAGCAGGAAGTTGCGGTCATGAGCCTGGATCACGATCTCTGATTCGTACAGTCTCTCGCGGTCCCCTTCATCCCAGCCGACATCGATCATTCTCTGGCGCATACCTGCCACATTCGGACAGTCTGCACGGTGGATCTTGACACCGTCACCCTTGGTGATATAGCCGACTACCGTATCTCCGTAGACGGGCAGACAGCACTGGGCAAGCGTCATCTTCATCGATTCCAGCCCCGGGATCACGATACCGGTCTTGGACTGCACATGTTTGCGCTCACGGCTGAGCAGCCTTGACAGTTCCTGTTCACCGGAGACCTTGCGGTCACGGGTCATCTTGTCCGCAATGACGGAAGGACTCAGGGCTCTGGTTGCCAGACCGTACATCATGTCGACATAACTCGTCACGCCAAGCTGACTGAGCTGTCCTTCGATCTTCTGTCTGTCTATGTACTCCGCCGGATCCAGTCCGCGCTTGCGCAGCTCATCACTGATCAGCTTTTCACCGTGCGGTACCTTCTCATTCTTCATCTCCGCTTCCTTGCGGGTGAAGTATGCCTTGATCTTGTTCTTGGCCTGATTGGTCTTGACGAATTTGAGCCAGTCCTCAGAAGGTCCGGTATTCTTCATCGTCTTGATCTGGACGACATCACCGGTATGCAGTTCTGTATTCAGCGGTACCATGACGTCATTGACAATGGCACCGACAGTCGTATGTCCGACATCTGTATGGATCCTGTACGCAAAGTCGATCGGTGTTGCTCCGTTGGGCAGGTCGATGACCTTTCCTTTCGGTGTCATGACATAGACATTGGCATCGAAGATATCTCTCTGCAGGGTCGCCATGTACTCACTGGCACTGGCATCCTGATTCTCATCGGTATAGACCGCAAAATCACGGAACCACGAGAGTTTCTCCTCGATCTCCTTCTGCTCGGCTCTGGCATCGTAATGCCCGCCTTCCTTGTACCGCCAGTGGGCTGCCACACCCTGCTCAGCGATCTCATCCATCTCTTCGGTACGGATCTGCACTTCAAAGATCCTGCCGTTTTCGCCGATGATCGTTGTATGCAGAGACTGATACATGTTGGCCTTGGGTACGGCAATATAATCTTTTAAACGTCCCGGGATCGGCCTGTATTTGGCATGGATATAACCGAGGATCTCGTAGCAGTTCAGCTCTGTCTCGGTAATCACACGGATCGCCAGAAGATCCAGGATCTCATCAAAGCGTTTATGCCTGACTTCCATCTTGTGATAGATCGAATACAGATGCTTGGAACGGCCGAAGATACGGAACTTGATGTTGTGACTCTGCAGCAGTTCACTGATCTCTTCGATCATCAGGTTGACAGAGGCATCTCTTTCCGCCTTCTTGGTCTCCACCAGATGCGCAATATGGTAGTATTCTTCCGGATTCAGATAATAGAAACTGAGATCCTCCAGTTCATTCTTGATCGCACTGATACCAAGCCTGTGAGCGATCGGCGCATAGACATCCAGTGTCTCCGCTGCGATGCGCTTCTGACTTTCTTCCTTCTGATACTGCAGTGTGCGCATGTTATGCAGACGGTCTGCCAGCTTGATCAGAATGACACGGATATCCCTGGCCATGGCGATAAAGATCTTGCGGTGGTTCTCTGCCTGGTATTCGGGATCATCCTTCTGCTGCAGTTTCAGTGCGCCGATCTTGGTTACCGATTCGACAAGTTCAGCAATCTCCGGTCCAAACTCGGCGATCAGATCCTCCTTGGTGACTTCGGTATCTTCAACCGTATCATGGAGAAAACCGGCAGCGATTGCTGAAGGTCCTACACGCAGCTGTGTCAGGATATATGCGACGTTGACCACATGCGTAAAATACGGATCACCGCTCTTGCGGAACTGCCCCTCATGTGCTTTCTCCGCAAAGGCTGCCGCCCGTCTGATCAGCTCTATGCTTTCATCTTTTTTGATGTATTTACCTGCTTCGCTGAAGACATCTTCCAGTGTTGCAGATTTTACTTCAGCCATCTTCCTGCCCCTCTTTCTTAGAAAAAATCGAAGATCTCTCTTCGATTCAGGATCATCAGCTGTCGCTCATTACGAGCAGTGAGAAGACATCATAGCCTTCAAGCACCTGTCTTCCCGGCAGACCTTCAAGTTCAATAATGAAGGCAAAGCCGGCGACGATCCCTCCCAGTTCCTCCACCAGCTCAGCTGCAGCTTTCGCTGTGCCGCCGGTGGCCAGCAGATCATCGACGATCAGCACCCTCTGTCCGGGTTTGACCGAATCCTTATGCATATGCAGAACGCCCGTACCGTATTCCAGTGCATATTCCTTGGAAACCGTAGGACGCGGAAGCTTTCCGGGTTTTCTGATCACGGAGAAGCCGACCTTGAGCTCCATTGCTGTGGGAACACCAAAGATGAAACCACGGCTTTCAGGACCGGCAACGAGATCGGCCTTAACGCTTCTTCCGTATGCAGCGAGCTGATCAACAGCTGTCTTCATGGCTTCATAGTTCTCAATGATCGGTGTAACATCCCTGAATAAGACGCCTTCTTTAGGAAAATCGGGAATGGACGCAACATAATCTTCCAAATTCACTGACATGATATACCCTCCAGTAAAAGAACAAAGTCATTATACAACATAAGATTATAAATATGTTATTCAATATCATCCAGTTCCATCTGTCTGGTGATGTTCCCCTTCCACCGGTTCAGCGACAGTCTGCCTGTAAGCAGTACCGGTGTATCGGTATCCTTCAGATGCTGACGGGTAAAGGCAACCGCATCCAGACGGTCCCTGCCGGTGCCGATGGAATAGCGTATGACACCCCTGCCGCGAAAGACAGAGGTGATCTCAGGGTGCTGCAGGGCAAAGCTGACGGAAGACAGTTCCTTCGGCAGCGGCTGCAGACTCTCCAGAAACATCAATTCCTCGAAGGTGATATCCTCCGGTCTGACGGCTATGGCTGAACGCTCCCCCGTCTGCGGTACGATCACATCCGCGCCAAGCTGATGCATGATCATCTGCTTAAGATCAGGCAGATCATCCCTGCGTATACCGATGCCGACAGCCTGTTCATGACCGCCGAAAGCCGTAAATCTTTCGTATGCAGAGAAAAACGCAAAGAGATCAAAACCGGGTACGGAACGGCCGCTGCCCTTCAGTTCATCCCCGTGTTCCGCCAGCACAAGTACAGGTCTCTGCATCTCTTCCGCAAGCCTTCCGGCCACCAGTCCGCAGATGCCTTCGTGGAAGCGGTCATCATAGATCACCGGGATCTGTTCATCCTGCACCATGCCCGATGCCTGTTCATACATGACGGCGGAAAGATCACGCCGCCGTCTGTTGACGGTCTCGAGCTGGGCCGCATAACGTGCTGCCGCCGCAGGATCACGCAGTAACAGGAATGGTACCGCCGTATTCACATTGGCAATATCACTCATCCTGCCCAGGCTGTTGAGCTTCGGTACAACTTCAAAGGCAACGGCCTGTACATCACGGGCAGAGTCCCTGCGAAACAGGGCTGAGACTGCCGGCAGACCGTTTTTCTTCAGGATCTGCAGTCCCTGTCTTACGATCACCCGGGTCTCTTTCCATAGCGGCATCACGTCACCGATCGCTGCTATACATGCCAGTGCCGTATGTGTATCCTGATTGCCGAGCAGATTCCGGCTGATCTGCAGCGCTACCCCTGCGCCTGACAGTGTCTCATACACCTCTGACATCACATCAGGATGGACGAGAATATCCGCTGCCGGTGCCGTAGCCATCCGGTGGTGGTCGGTCAGGATCACATCCATGCCGAGATCTTTTGCCCGCTGCAGTGCCGCAAATGCCTTTACGCCGTTGTCCACGGTGATGATCAGCTGATAGCCCTTGCGGTGTGCCAGTTCCACGGTAGCGGTATTGATGCCGTAGCCTTCCTTCAGTCTGTCAGGAATGTAATATCCGTTAGTGATATGCATGCGGTCCAGCGTATCCTTCATGATCGCTGTCGCACAGATGCCGTCAGCGTCATAATCGCCGCCGATAAACACTTTCTCTCCGCGTTCTGCCGCCAGCCGTATGCGTTGTGCCGCCGCCTGCACACAGGCATCCGTACTTGTCGCAAGCTCCTCCCTGCCGTAAAGCAGTTCCCGGATCTGTTCATCCTGCAGACCGGCAAAGCGAAAAAGACCGGCAATCAGCTTCGGCAGCTGTTCAAGACCGGTCAGGTCAAGTTCTCTGATGTCAACGATATTCCTGCTCATGATCCCAGAGCCAGTTTTCCGAAGATCTCACCGCGCTCTTCAAAGTTCTTGAAGTGATCGTAGGAACTGGCTGCCGGTGATAACAGACAGATCTTTCCCTTCGGTGTGAGGTGTCTGGCAAGATCTACTGCTTTCTGCAGATCTTCGGCATAGTGAAAATGATATCCCGATATATCCGTATCAGCCTTCAGTTCCTCCAGCACTCTTCTGCCGGTACTGTACATGAAGATCACTTCCAGATCTTTTCTGGTCAGCAGATATTCTTCAAGATCACTGTAGTCGATGCCGCGGTCCATACCGCCGATCAGCACCGATCCCGTTTCCGGCAGTGCCTTCAGGGCCTGGATACAGGAAGGTCCGATCGTACTGATCGAATCATTCACAAAGCGGATACCGTCTTTTTCGCCGATATCCTCCAGGCGGTGATGCAGAGGCTGAAATTCCCTGACCGCCCTCAGAAACTGCTCATCGCTGATCCCCAGTACGCCGGCAATATGATATACCGCCGCCATGTTCATATAATTGTGATCACCGATCAAGGCACAGTCCCTGATCTCCAGTACACGTTCACCATCATACAGGGTATGACCTTCTGCCCGTACTTCCCTGCCCAGGATGACCGTATTGGCATGTCCGGCAGCTCTTTCGGCAATCGCTTCACCGATCACCAGCAGATCACCGTCTTCCTGATGAAGGAAGATCTGGTCCTTTGCCTGTCCGTATTTCGCAAAGCTTCCGTAATGATCAAGATGTTCCTCAAAGAGGTTCAGATATACAGCGATATACGGTGAATATGATGAGTATTCCAGCTGATGACAGGAGATCTCAAAAGCCGCCATGTCGCCGTTCTCCATGTCTTCGATCACGTCAAAGCACGGATAGCCGATATTGCCGACAAGATGCACGGGATATTTCTGCGCGAGTACTGCCTTGACCAGAGATGTCGTCGTGCTTTTTCCCTTGGTTCCGGTAACACCGACGGTCTGTCTGCGGTAATGCTTCAGAAACAGCGGTGCCTGACCGTTCACGTTTGAGAGCGGGAATCCCTCCGGCAGAACGATACCGGGTGATTTCATGATCACATCATAGTTTTCCGGAACGATCTCATCCTCAAAGATCACCTGTACATGCGTACATTCATCCTTCAGTTTCTGCAGACCTTCGCTTCCGCGCTTTCTGCTCTCCGCAATCGTCACTTCCTGTTCGGGAAGGATCCTGCGGATGAATCTGTACGTGCTTCGTCCTTCCAGACCAAAGCCCCAGATCAGGATCTTCCTGCCTTCAAATTCTTCAAGCCACTTTTTCATGTTATAGCTCCTGTATTCTTTTCCTGACGATCATCTCATATTCAGCAGGCAGATTGTTCTGTGTGCTGTATCTGTGCAGATCGGGTCTTCTGTCCCTGTAATATGTATAATACGGTGTATTTCTGTATGCCTGATACAGCGCGGGTACCGGCAGATCTTCTGCTTCGGCCCGGCGCAGATACATGTTTACCGCAAGATTCACTTCTTCCCCGGTGCCTGTGCATGTACAGGGATCATGATCCTGCATGCCTGTCAGCTGTTCGAACAGTCCGAGCATATCCATATCGTTCAGGATATCCCTTCCGAAGATCTCGCTGATCTGTTCATTGCGAAGATAGCCGCTGAGCATGACCGCCACAAGCAGACATCTCGCACAATGACCGCACCATACGCCTTCCTTCTGCCCGACACCGCAGCTGCGGAAGACACTGTGATACTTCGGCAGACCGGCAAAGATACCGGTGATCTGCAGCTCCAGCAGCGGTCTTAACAGCGAGAAGTAATATACCTTATCGGTCAGATACTTCTTTGTATATTCTTCAAAATCAGACTCAAATGTCAGTGTCTTACTGTAGAGCTTACTGACAGTACTTTCGTCTGTATTCTCTTCATTGGATAAACAGATATACTTCTTTTTGTATACGATAGCCGTCAGAAGTGCAGAAAAGGCTGTCAAAGCCGAAAACGGTGTTTCTCCGTTCAGATACCCCTCCTTGTTGAATTGAAGCATACGGGGGTCCAGAGAGCGGCTGGCAACGATCAGATCCTCCCCGGTATACCCGGCAGCTTCCGCACTGTTCAGAGCACTGCGTATACTGTTGATGATAAAGACCTTGTTGTCACTGCGCATATCCTTTAAAAGATCAAGTGTCACAAAGGAATCCTTACCGCCGCCTACAGGGATCAGGTTGCCGCTGTAATCAGCCGTATCCTCTCTGCCGGTGATCTTCTGTCCGGATGAAGAGAGTTTCATGAAGCTCTCTTCACTCTCGGCGATATGATTGCGCTCAAAGAAATCCCTGAGCCCGTAGTAGTACAGTTTCTTCCACCAGGAGATCTGCTCCTCATCAAGAGATCCGCACTCCACCGTTACATATTCGGGACAGGCGATCTTCCAGTACGAGATCAGTTCCACAAGACCAAGCGAAAAAGCTGCTTCCCGGAAGTCCTTCAGTTCCGTAACACTCCTGCCGTCTTTCGGCTTCGGCAGAATGAATACCGGATTAAAGTGCGACAGTCCCTCGATCTCAAAATCAAAGATGATCTGGATCTCCTCACTGTCTTCATATATCTCAAAATCGCGGTAATAGAAGTTTTTATATATATTTCTGATTTCCTGATATTCCATAATTTACCAGTTATATGTTATCACGGATGTCTGTTCTGAAGAAAAGAAGTGATTTCTCACTTCTTTTTGGATCAGGCATTGATTCCTTTGAAGGTATACTCGTCAAGAGCTTCTTTCTTTACTTTTTTCTTCTCTTTCTTCTTCGGTTCATAGTGCGTACGGATCCAGTACCATACCGTCGGCGCCAGGAACATGGAACTCAGGGTACCGGCGATCATACCGATAAACATCGAGAATGTAAATGTAAAGATCGAACGGGAACCCATCAGAAGCAGGAAGATGATCGGCAGGATCGTGGTGACAGAGCTCAGCAGTGACATCATCAGGGTCTTGTCAAGAGAACCGTTGACGATATCTCTGTATCTTTCAGGAGTGACTCTGCCTGTTACCGTACTCATCGTTTCTCTGACTCTGTCAAAGACAACGATCGAGTTGTTTATGGAATAACCGATGATCGTCAGTAAGACGGAGATCAGTTCGATATTCACTTCCAGACGCAGGATCGCAAAGGCAGACAGCGTGATCAGGACATCGTGGATCAGCGCCACCAGACAGCTAACCGAATAATCCCACTCGTAACGGAAGGCAATGTATGCCAGCATTGCTATCCAGGCAACGATCGTCAGGATCACCGCATTGCGGACAAGCTCACGGCCGACAACAGGTGTAACAATGTTGTCACCGGGTTCCGTTCCGTACTTCTCGGTGAAGACCGTCTTGATCTCAGAGAGCTGTTCAGTGGAAACTGCTTCCTTAGTTGTCGCATAGATGACATTGTCACCTGCGGACTGATAGCTGAAGCCGGAGAAACCAAGGTCTTCCAGAACTGCAGAAACATCTTCTGTATTTACAGGCTGTGTCTCCGAGGAGATCGTCAGCTTGGTACCGCTGGCAAAGTCGATACCGAGGTTCATGAAGCCTGCGCCTCTGACACCGTTGACAACAGACATCAGTAAGGCAATACCGATAACTGCACAGGCACCTATGATCGTATACTTGGCAATACCCAGATAATCATGGCTCTTATGTCCGAAGTAGAACTGTTCCTCACCCTTTGCAAGATCAGGAATATTGGTCTTCTTTACACCGAACCATTCGGGATGACCGTCACAGACACCGGAATTGACCAGCAGATTCAGCATCGTACGGCTTAATGCAACGTTGACGATCAGGGTCATGACGACTGTCATGATCAGCATTGTCGCAAAGCCCTTGACAGCACCATTGCCCCAGATATACATGATCAAAGCAGCCAGCAGGGTCGTGAACTGGGCATCAAAGATCGAAGAGAATGACAGCTTCTGTCCTTCACTGACCGCCGCCCGGATCGGATGACCCTTATATAATTCCTGCTTGATACGCTCATAAGTAATGATATTGGCATCGACAGTCATACCGACACCAAGCACGAGAGCACCGATACCGGGCAGTGTGAATACCGCACCCATCAGCGCATACAGCATGAAGATGATCCAGATATATGCCACCAGCATGACACCCGCAATCACACCGGGAACGCGGAACTGCCAGATCATGAACAGGATGACGGCGAGCACACCGACAATACCTGCCATGCCTGTCTTCTGCAGTGCATCATTACCATACTGTGCAGAAACAACATTGGAACTGATCTCTGTCATCTTGACCGGCAGCGATCCGGAATTGATCAGGTTGGCCAGAGTTCTGGCTTCTGTCTCCGTAAAACTGCCCTGGATGATACAGTCACCGTTGATCTCAAAGTTGACCGAAGCAGCTGAGATGTATTTTGCTTCCTCGCCGGCTGCTGCCTTGGCAGCTTCCGCAGCGTAGGAATCCCCTTCCTCATAGTCCAACCAGATGACCATCAGATTCTGTCCGGTACCTTTGGCCGCAACCGTTTTGGTGATCTCACCGAACTTGTCGGGATCACTGATCTTCAGGGAAACGATCGGACGGCCGTCCTGATATGCCAGAGAAGCACCGCCCTCCGCTACCAGCGAAGCATCTGCCAGTTCGTTATCATTAATATCACGGAATGTCAGGTTGGCTGTCGTACCAAGCATCTCACGTGCAGATTCCTGGTCACTGACACCGGCCAGCTGTACTCTGACACGGTTGTCGCCTTCGACTGTGATCTGCGGCTCATTGACACCAAGCACGTTGACCCTCTTCTGAATACTGTTGGTCACGGCTGTCATGTCAATACTTCCGCCTTCATTGAGCGGTGTCACTTCGTAAAGGATCTCAAAACCGCCGCGCAGATCCAGACCCAGATTCAGATGATTCTGGATATAGCCCCAGGTAGAAGCTACCAGAACGGCGATC
The DNA here is from genome assembly GCA_002372175.1 of Solobacterium sp. UBA3691. Taxonomy (GTDB): domain Bacteria; phylum Bacillota_I; class Bacilli_A; order Erysipelotrichales; family Erysipelotrichaceae; genus Bulleidia. The sequence goes on along the minus strand of DFIS01000049.1, from coordinate 124,941 downwards.
ACCGCTACCGCAGCACAGAGCCAATACAATCCGTTTTTCTTTGTTTTCATATCACTGCTATCCCCCAATCAGATCCGCAAAGTCCTCAAGATCCATGCGGCTTCCATCAACGATGGCCTGACGGCTGAGAAACTGTACGATATCCCCCGCCGTCACTGAGAGAACATCGTCAACTGCTGTATGAAGCTGTTTCGGATACCTGTCCCGCCACAGTGCATACTGCAGATAATCTTCAAGATTCCTGTATGTCAGAGACGGCAGGCCATCTCTCTGCAGCTGATGTAGTTTGACGACCATCGTCATCTGAACTTCGGTATCGTTGATATTAAAAAATCTGTTTTCCATTACATTAACCTTATGCAAAATAAGATTATAACAAAAAACCAGATCAATAACGAATAAAAATCATCAAAGAGTGATAAAACCGCCGATAACTGCACAAATAATCGCACATACCCAGAAGTAACGCACGACTTTTTCCTCCGGGACTCCCTTTACGGTAAACGCATAGTGTATCGGTGTATACGGGAAAACACGTTTATGTCTGAGCTTGACAGAACCAATCTGGATCATGACACACAGTGTTTCGATGACGAAGACACCGCCGATAATGATCAGTGACAGCTCCTCCTTCATCACCATTGCCAGAGCCGCAAGCACCGCGCCAAGCGCCAGGGAACCGGTATCACCCATGAAGATCTTTGCAGGTTTGAGATTGAAATGCAGATAGCCGATCAGCGCCCCGAGCATACAGCCGACAAAGACCGCGATAGATGTCTTCCCCTGACGTATCGCAAACAGCAGATAAGGAATCAGGGCGAAGAGCTCACAGCCGGCAGCAAGCCCGTCCATGCCGTCAGTCAGGTTGACTGCGTTTGAAGCACCGGAAAACATGAACAGGATCAGCAGGATGTAGAAGATGCCAAGATCGATCTTCTTTTTCGTAAAGAGCAGCGTGACATCAAGCGTTGCGGAACTGCGGTAGAGCAGAAAGACGATCAGTGCCAGGATGACCTGCATGAGGAATTTGTACCGGGGCAGAAGACCGTCGTTATCATGCTTGACGGCAATCAGGAAATCATCGATAAAGCCGATGAGTCCGTAACCGACATATGTGATCAGAACGATCATCAGATCAAGATCTGCCAGCGGATTCTCTGTCATCATCAGAGAGATCACGACTGGTACGACAATGAACATCACACCGCCCATGATCGGTGTCTTGGCTTTTTCCTTATACTCATCCAATGCGTATTCACTGACCGTCTGGTTAAAGCTGATCCGCTTCATGAAGTCAATAAAAGGAGGCATCAGTACAAGTACACATGCAAGAGAGATCAGAAATCCCATCACCAGTTTTACTGCCATACCTTGCCCTCCTTTAAGCCTGCATTATTGTATATTAATTGTTATTTAAAGACAACTTCTATTTCTGTACCGCGTGCTACAGTCGCTCCCGGCGGGATGCTCTGCTCGCTGACGGTACCCTCTCCTGTCAGCTTGAAGCCGAACTGCGTTACCGACCAGAGCCCGGTCACATCCTTTCGTGTCCATCCTGTCATATCCGGCATGATAAAACTGTTGGTATCCAGAAGCAGGAAGACTTTCTGTCCTGTAGAGATGATACTTCCGGCCCGCGGATACTGGTCAATGATACTGTCGCCGGTGCCGAGATAGATCTCTTCTGTCTCCGTGGTGCCAAGCTTCTCTTCGGCATAGGCAACCGTATGATTCAGCACATTCGGCATCTCAAAGGTATGGATGACATCGCTTTCCGTCTCTTCATCATCTGCCGGCTCTTCGACTTCCGGTGCTTTGGCAAAGCCAAGACGCATCGCTGTCTTCCTGAGCAGATTCTGTACCGGTGAAGTATAGTATTGACCATTCGGGTTATACGGTGCTTCAAAGCAGTAGTAGACCATGACCTGCGGGTCATCTGCCGGCATCGCGCACATGACAGAAGTGATCGTCGTACCGGTATTATAGTTGCCGTTGATGGCAACTTCGGCTGTACCTGTCTTGCCCATCAGGGTCGTCTCAGGGATCCGGTAGTGTCTTGCCGTACCGTCATCTTCATTGATAACACGGTACAGGATACGCTGGATCTCCTTGGCGCTTTCCTCGGTGATCGGCGTACCGGTGATCTTTGTTTCTGCCTGATAGATCACACGGTTATTGTCATATCCGTCTCTGATCGATTCGATAAAGTACGGTCTGACCATACTGCCGCTGCCGAAGATGGCACTGTATGCCTGCAGCATCTGCAGCATCGTTACCGTCGATCCCTGTCCATAGCACAGTGAGAGCTTGTCAGCCGGCCAGGTAAAGTTCAGATATCCGGTCTCTTCCGGCAGACCGTCGGTCATGACAGGCTGGAAGAAGCCGAAATCCTTCAGGTATCCAAGATGAGTATCGGGATCGATCAGGGTATTCTGTACTTCCGCAGTGATCGTATTCGCCGACCAGATCATACCGTGGTCATAGTCAGCCCAGCCGTAGTTCTTACGTCCGGCATTATATATACAGCCATAGCCGTTGGATTCAACACGTATGGGGTTATTGTTCTCATCGGCAGAGAAGCAGTACGGACCGCCGTAGACCTTCGCATTGCCGTCGTATACGCCCTCGTTGATCGCTGCTGCATAGGTAAATGTCTTCAGCGTTGATCCCGGTTCATACGGAAGCTGTGCACCGTAGTTGTTGTAGTCGCTGATCTCCAGTGTATTCGGATCAAAGGACGGTGACTGACCCCAGGCCAGGATCTTGCCGGTGCTGATCTCCATGACACTGCCCCATACACGGTATGCGTCAAAGATATCATTGGTCATCCGGAAGGATTCCTCAAGCGTCTCCTGGATCTGCTGATCGAGGGTCAGATATACATTGTAGCCATTAACAGCACTGACGACTTCCTCACGCATACCGGGAAGAATAAAGCCGTTCTTATCCGCCTGATACATACGGTAGCCGTCCACACCGCCGAGGTAGTTCTCCAGATACAGTTCAGCACCCATCCGTCCGATCGTCGAACCGGTCTCATCAGACTGCGCAAAACCGATCAGGTTGGACGCAAAAGTTCCCAGCGGATATACACGCTGAATGGAATCAGTGAACTCAATGCCGGGAAGATTCAGGGCTGTGATCTCCTCCATCGTTGCCTTCGACAGGTTTCTGCCGGCCAGGCCAAGTTCGGTCTGGTATACATTCTGTTTCAGATAGCCAAGACATGTATCGTAGTCGATCTTCAGTATCCGTGACAGTGCTGCAGCCGTGCCCTCCTTGTCGTTGACGTAAGCGATCTTGCCTTCCGGAGCCGGACGGTTGGGATCGAGAATACAGATGATATTGTATGTCTTGTTGTCCTGGGCGATGATCGTACCGTTGCGGTCATAGATGTTTCCGCGCAGGGCTTTGGTCGTCTCCCGCACCGTGTTGGCCGAATCCGCATAGGCAGAAAGGTCTGTTCCCGAGCGCAGATGTACCTTGTATACAGAGACGAAAAAAACATTAGAGGCAATTAAAACCATTACCGCTAATGTACTTAAAAATATGACGGAAAGAGCACGCCGGGTTCGACGCATTCTATTCTCCTGCGGAAGCGATCGCTACGATGCTGTTCTGATCCAGACGAAGTCCGTTCTCATCGGCAATATTATCGACACGGTCCTTCGTGATCAGCTGCTGTATTTCTACCTTGACGGCATTGTTTTCGACTTCAACAGCGGCAATCTGTGCTTCGATAGCCTGTTTTCTGGAGCTCAGAGAGTTATTGTAGGTACGTAAGAACAGTGAACTTGCAAGGAAGCAGAGTCCGGAAAAGACAAAGAATGTAAACGCGAAAGTCATCAGTTTAAATTTCTTTCTTCTTTTTGTTCTTACGATTTTAGCCATGGTGATCAGATCCTTTCTATAACTCTCAGTTTGGCACTGTGTGATCGGTGGTTTTCTTCCAGTTCTTCTTCATCTGCTGTCACCGGTTTGCGGGTGACCAGAGAGAAGGAGGCCTGCTCCATCTGCGTCTCCTTCAGCGGCAGCCTGGGATCCGCAAATGGAGCAGTTGACAAATCTTTAAACATTCTTTTCACGATCCTGTCCTCGAGGGAATGGAACGTGATGACAGCGCATCTGCCGCCGTGGTCAAGCATTGACAGTGCATCCTGAAGGCCTTCCTTCAGGGCTGTCAGTTCATCGTTAACTTCGATCCTGAGTGCCTGGAAGGTCTGCTTGGCCGGATGTCCTTTCTTGTGCAGTTCTCTTTCGGGAAGAGCACTGCGGATCACATCCGTAAGCTCGTAAGTGGTGCTGATCGGCTGCGTCTGTCGCTGTCTGACGATCGCTCTGGCAATCAGCGGTGCGTATCTTTCTTCACCGTATTCCCGCAGGATACGGATCAGATCTTTCTCGGTGTATGTATTGACAACCATGTAGGCTGTCTTTTCCTGACTGCGGTCCATCCGCATATCCAGCCGGGCATCGTAGCGGTAGCTGAAGCCCCTCTCGGGATCATCGAACTGCGGGGAACTGACACCCAGATCCATCATCAGTCCGTTCAGCTTCCGTACCCCTGCGTTTTCCAGCAGAGATCGTATATCCCGGAAATCTCCATGAATGAAGGTGACCCTGTCTTCGAATGATTTCAGGTTCACCTTCGACTCTTCAATTGCCTGTGCATCTTTATCGATAGCATAGATCTTCCCCGTCGTGAGCTTCTCTGCCAGACAGCGGGTATGTCCCCCTCTTCCCAAAGTTGCATCACAGTAGATCCCCTCAGGTCTTACATTTAACAGGTCGACGGTCTCCCTGAGCAGAACACTTACATGTTCCATCAGGCAATGTACTCCGTCAGATTTTCGGCCGCTTCCTCGAAGGAGGCAGCGATCTCAGCGTCGTATGTATCCCACTTTTCCTCCGCCCAGATCTCGACATGATCAGCAGCCCCGATAACGGCACATTTTTTCATGATGCCGGCAGCTGTGACCAGATTCTGCGGTAACTGGATGCGCCCCTGGGAATCAAACGAACACTCCGTAGCCTTGGAAGTGATATGACGGATATACTGCCTGGCTTCACGTTTTGTTGAAGGAAGTCTGGAGAGACCTTCAATGATACGCTCCCAGTGTTCCATCGTGTAAACCGTAAGACAGCCGTCCAGCCCTGAGGTCACAACGAAGGAATCCCCCAGGTCTTCACGCATGCGGGCAGGAATGATCAGTCGGTTTTTTGCGTCCAGACTGTGTCTGAACTCACCCATGAACATCTCGGATCCCCCACTTTCCGCCACTTTCAATCACTTTATACCACAAGTCTACCACTTTCAGCGTAAAACTCAATACCTTTCGGGTTGTTTAGCAAACTTTTTTCGCACTTAAAAAGGACTGCCCTGCAGTCCTTCATTCATACAATATTCTGATCTGTTTTTACTTCTTCAGAAGCTCTTCCGCAAAGCTTACAGCCCGCTCCGTGATCGCATCCATGTTGTAGTAACGGTACTCCGCAAGCCTGCCCAGCAGATACAGACCGGGGACCTTGTCCGCCAGTTCTACATACGCTTCATAGGCCTTTCTGCTTTCATCCGTAAAGACAGGATAGTACGGAATATTTCCCTTTTCGCTGTCCTTCCCGTACACAAACGGATACTCGACAGCGATCGTTGTCTTCGGCATGCCCTCAGAGGCCATCATATGCTTATATTCGGTGATCCTCGTGTAAGGATGAACTTTCTCCGGGGTCGGATAATTGACCGTACCAACGGGCTGGAAAGTCCCTTCCTGTGTCTGTACATCGAACCAGAGACTGCGGTAAGGCAGTTCCCCGAGACAGTAGCCAAACAGTTCATCCACGATACCGGTATAGATGAAGATACCGTCAAACACTTCTCCTTCAAAGGTGATCTCACCCTTTTCAGCCGAAACATGAACATGATCCAGAGCATTGACACCCAGCCTGACCTCAATATTCTCATGATCAAGCATCTTCTCAAACATCGGTGTAAAGCCCTCTTCCGGCATCTGCTGGAAGCTGTCCTGGAAGTATCTGTCATCAAACGATACATGCACAGGAACACGTCCCGTCACTGCCGGATCGATCTCCTCCACCGTATATCCCCACTGCTTCATCGTGTAGTATTTGAAGACATGCTCGTAGATAAACTCTGCCAGCTCACGGATATCCGGATCATCATTCTCTCTTAACTTCAGGATCGGTACTTTCGTTTCCATACCGTATGTATCGATCAGCACCTGTTTCAGATGCTCCGCCTTCTCAGGTTCAAAGATCTCTTCAATGGAAGTCAGATTAAACGGGATCGGCACCAGTTTGCCTTCGATATAGCCAAGAACTCTGTGCTCATAGGGATACCAGTCTGTAAACCGGGAAAGAAACTCTACAGCCTTCTTTGAAGACGTATGGAAAAGATGAGGCCCGTACTCATGTCTTCTGACCTGGTTCTGATCGATATAATCGTAGGCATTGCCGCCGATATGATCTCTCTTTTCCAGGATCAGTACTTTCTTTCCGTTTTCCGCCAGCACACGGGCTGCCGTACTTCCTGCATATCCGGCACCGGCGATGATCACATCATACCTGCTCATCACTGTCTGTCCTTATACATCTTTGCGTAGTATTCTTTATAATCTCCGGAAAGGATATGCTCCCACCAGCCTCTGTTTTCCACATACCAGGTGATCGTCTGGGCCATACCGGTATCGAAGTTATACTCCGGCTGCCATCCCAGTTCCGTAACCAGCTTGGTCGGATCCATCGCATAGCGCAGATCATGTCCGGGTCTGTCCTTGACATAGTGGATCAGCGATTCCGGCTTGCCAAGCTGCTTCAGGATCGTCTTCACTACTTCAATATTGGCTTTCTCGTTATGACCGCCGATATTGTATACTTCGCCGACTCTGCCCTTTCTGACGATCAGATCGATCGCTGTATTGTGATCATAGACATGGAGCCAGTCTCTGACATTCAGACCTTCACCGTACACAGGAAGCGACTGATCAGCCATGGCTCTTGAGACCATCAGCGGGATCAGCTTCTCCGGGAACTGATACGGTCCGTAGTTATTTGAACAGCGGGAGATCGTCACCGGCAGCTTGAATGTCCGATAGTATGCCAGCACCAGCAGATCAGCACCTGCCTTGGATGCCGAATACGGGGAAGACGCATGCAGAGGTGTCGTCTCCGTGAATAACAGATCCGGTCTGTCCAGCGGCAGATCACCGTAAACTTCGTCCGTGCTTACCTGATGAAAACGTTTGACAACATGCTTTCTGCAGGCATCGAGAAGCACCTGTACACCCATGACATTGGTGGATACGAACACATCCGGTTCTTCCACCGAGCGGTCTACATGTGTCTCTGCCGCAAAGTTGATCACGACATCGAACTTCTCCTGTGCAAACAGTTCATCAATGAAGGCACGGTCACGGATATCGCCTTTGACAAAGCGGAAATTCTCCCGGTCCATGATCGGTGCCAGAGTTTCCAGATTCCCTGCATAAGTCAGCAGATCCAGACATACAAATGTATCTTCGGGATACTTCTCCGTCATCTTCAGACAGTAATTCCCGCCGATAAAGCCTGCTCCGCCTGTAACCAGTATTTTCATTCTCGCTCCTCCAGTATTCTCTTTACTTCTTCCTGTATACCGTATGTTAACGGTGTATCCGGTACATAACCGCACAGTCTGTACAGTTTATCCGTATTCAGGATGATCGACTGTACGATATGTACATTGCTTTCCTTACGCACGATGCGTACCTTCTTTCCGGTCTTCGCTTCCACGAGATCGATCACTTCCTGCAGCGATGTACCGACATGACTGCCGACGTTGATCGTCTCACCGGAGATATCCTGCCCGATCAGTCTGCAGATCGCTTCCGCCAGATCATCAATGTAGAAATAATCCCGCACCGTGGAACTGTCCGTCCACATCTCAAAGACCTCATCATCCAGTGCCTTGTTGATCAGGATCGGAATCACACCCTGGCTCTTGCCTTTCAGCTGATATCCGCCGTAGGGATTGGACAGCCTGAGGATCAGGTAATCGATCCCGGATTCCCGGATCAGCTTCTCCGTACGTGCCTTACTGCGTGCATACAGAGAGATCGGATCGATCGGCGCATCTTCACTGATCGGTCTGTCACTGTCGCCGTAGATGGTGCCGCCGCTTGAAAAGTAGATGAATCTTCTGGCTTTCCCGCGTTTCAGTACATCCAGCAGCGCCCTGTACTTGTTCTCAACTTCCTGCAGTGCCTGCTCATCATCATCCGTATGGGCATTGTTCGCCACCAGCGCCACGGTATCAATGATCACGGCATCCTCAACATCCAGCTTGGACAAAGCCTCAGGATCAAAAGCATTGACTTCCGTAAACTGTGAAAGACGTTCAACATAGGGACTCTGTATTCCCCACATCTCCACATCATATTTATCCTGCAGACGAACATCCAGGTTATATCCCAGATATCCGCAGCCAAGGAAGATCACTCTCATCCTAACGCCCTTTCTTGTTATAGGTAGTCTGTACACTGCCGGACGCAATATTTCTCAGATGTGCTCCGTACGGACTCTTACCATAGCTTTCAGCAGCTTCGATCAGCTGTTTTTCATCGATCCATTTGTTATAGAATGCGATCTCTTCAGGTACCGAGATCTTGATGCCCTGTACCTGCTCCACCAGCTTGACATAGTCACTGGCCTCTGCCAGAGATTCGATCGTTCCCGTATCAAGCCACGCAAAGCCCCTGCCGAAGACCGTCATATCCAGTGCGCCTTTCTCCAGGTAGATCCGGTTCAGATCCGTGATCTCGTATTCGCCGCGGGCGGAAGGCTTCAGGGTCTCCGCATACTTTACGACATTGTTGTCATAGAAGTACAGACCGACAACAGCATAGTTGGATTTCGGATGTTCAGGCTTCTCTTCCAGTGATATTACCTTGCCTTCGCTGTCAAACTCCGCAACTCCGAATCTTTCGGGATCGCTGACATATTTGCCGAAGATCATGGCTCCGCCCGTCTCTTCGACTTCACTGACAGCCCTTTTCAGCATTGAACCGAAATGATTGCCGTAGAAGATATTATCACCAAGGATCAGACATACATTATCATCACCGATGAATTCCTTGCCCAACATAAAAGCCTGCGCCAGTCCGTCAGGACTCTCCTGCACTTTATAAGAGAAATTAACGCCGAACTGTGAACCGTCCCGAAGAAGACGCTCAAAATTCGGCAGATCCACCGGTGTGGAAATGATCAGAATATCTTTGATACCTGCCAGCATCAGTGTGCTGAGAGGATAATAGATCATCGGTTTATCATAGATCGGTAATAATTGTTTAGATGTAACTTTCGTCAAAGGATATAAACGGGTGCCGCTGCCTCCCGCAAGAATAATGCCTTTCATAAGCCCTCCGGTCGTTTTATATATCATACCATAACCCATGCTTATCCTAACAAAAAGAAGAGACCATGACATGCATGATCTCTTCGTTATACTTTATCCCGCCGGTTCAGACGCTGTCGTCTGTTCGGGTGTCGGTTCCGGTACCGGTGTCGGATATACACAGTTGGCGCCATCCCAGGTACCGCCGTTCTGTGCACACTGCTCAGCAGGCGTCGGCGGATAGACGCAGGTGCTGCCATCCCAGGTGCCGCCGTTCTGCGCACACTGTTCAGCAGGGCTTGGCGGATATACGCACGTACTGCCGTCCCAGGTGCCGCCGTTCTGCGCACACTGCTCGGCAGGGCTTGGCGGATAGGTACAGGTCGAACCATCCCAGGTACCGCCGCTGGCCGTGCAGGCTGCCGCAGGATCCGCGGTCGGTGTCGGTGTCGGTGTTGCATCAGGCGTCGGTGTAGGTGTCGGCGTTACCTCCGGGGTTCCGGTCGGTTCCGGCGAAGATGTCGGATCCGGCGTCGGCGTTCTCTTCTCCCTGTGACACTTGCCGTCATACCAGTGTCCTTCTTCGTTGTTGAAGTATACACGGCAGTCATTCTCGTTATCCGGCAGTGTCTCTGCTGTGGATGTAGCTTTAGGCGTAGGTGTCGCTTTAGGCTCATCATGGCACCCGTTGTCATACCAGTACTTGCCCGCTATGTTACAGCCCTGTTCGGTGCTTTCATCCGGGACTTCGCTTGTCTCGACAAACGGTGTGTCATGACATGAACCGTCATACCAGTACTTGCCCTGTACACGGCATCCGTCCTCGGTATTCTCGAGTACTTCAGGCGGTACATCGGAAGGTATTCTGGCTTCCGGATAGACCTCATAGGAGATCGTCGGCTGTGTATAGTAACCCCAGTTGACAGACCATTTCACATGTTTCGTATCGGCTGCCGGTGCTGCCTGCAGGTTGATATTGCTGTTGATGAAGTTCTTCGTTGCGGTCAGTGACCCCTGCCACAGACGGTAGATATACAATACAAGTTTCAGATTGCCGTCCCAGAGACCCGAAGAATATCCGGTGACACGCGAGTTCTGGATATCAAAGATATTCTCTACATGTTCACTGTCATAATAGCGATTGGCTTTCTGCAGTGCCATCTTGAAGAAGGCGGTCATCTGTGCTACCGAGAGGTTCGTCTGTATATTGTTTCCGGCCGCATCCAGTACATTCAGGAATGTATTGGGATCTCTTGTACGCATCAGTTTCTGTACGATCGCCCTGATGACCTGCTGCTGATGTTCCTGACGGGCAAAATCTCCGGTAGAGAACTTATAGCGCTCACGGGCAAAGGCCAGAGCCTGCTCACCGTTAACGGTATTCTCGCCGGCAGGTACATAGACTGTATAATGTCCGCGCTCAGCTGAAGCATTCTGACCGACAAAAGCGATCGGGCTGTTGATCAGGATACCGCCCAGAGCATCGACAACATCGACAACCCCCTGGAAGTTTGTATCAACATAGTAGTCGATCTCGACCCCTACCAGCTTCTCGATTGTCGCAATCGTACAGTCCCTGCTGACCGCATGGCTGGCATTCAGCTTGGAGGAATTGCCGCCGTAGCAGGTGATCGGCACGTAGGAATCACGGGCCAGGGAAGACATGGTCACGGTCATACTGATGGGATTGACCGAACAGAGGATCATCGTATCACTGAGGCCGTCCGCATTGCCGATCAGCAGTACCGTAAACGGTTCCTTGGTAATATCCTTGTCACTGCCGGATGTATTGGTGATCGTAAATGTCTCCTCGAAGTCGAGGATCGAAGCAGTCGATGAGAGATACTCCTTCAGACCGGCTTCGTTCTGGAACATACTGACATAGTTTGTCGGCAGGATCGCACAGTCGATCTCTCCGTTCAGCAGAGCGATCAGTTCCGAAGAATAATCTGTATATTCTTCAAACGAGGCATTGATCCCTCTGGATGTGATCTGGTTCTTGCCGAGTTCACCGGCATTTGTGCCTGTCGCAAAACCGACGACACCGCCGTCCAGCTGACCGACATCGGTGATCTGCTCAGCCCCCTCGCCTGTATAGACGATCAGGCTTGCAGAGATGCTCTCCTGGGTCGTTTCACCGGTGATCTTGTCGATATTCCTGTTGACACGCATCGTTGCATAGGTGCCTGCAGAACCCACAGCCAGCGCGATCACTGTCAGGATACTGCCAAGAATATAGTACAGGTTCTTATTCAGCCGCAGGGCATTGATGATCACAAGATCACTGATCAGAAGCACCAGCAGTGCGATCACATTGATAACGATGAACAGCGTCTTACTGATGCCGGAAAACTGCGTAATATTGAACAGTGTGAAAACAACACCGATATTGGCAAGTACGCTGAGCAGTGTCAGCACGATATTCAATACCGTATGATTGCTTCTCCTTCTATGTCTTTCCGGTTTCCTCACGGGATTCTTATCGGGAGTCTGCGGGCTGTCATTTAAATATCCTTCGCTCATGCCTGACCTCCTAACTGTTCTGTGCTTCCCATTCTCTGATACTGTCCATATCATAGAATTCAGCAATCTCATAACGAACTGTATTGTAGATCACAAAGAATCTGCCCTCATTGGGGAACTGTTCCGTGATCGTACAGTTATCGGCATATGTCCATGCCAGATTCACTTCATAACACTTAAAAGATATATTCTCACTGACACCGGTATCGAGCCACCGTTCATATACAAAATCAGGAGCTTCCTTCACAGAAGTCGTCGTGATGGATGCGACTTCGATCAGCTTGTCTCTTCCGTACTGCGTGATATAGAGATCCAGATCATCATAAAAGTTATGTCTGGACCATGTCTCAAAGCCGCTGGCCTTCTCACCGTATACGTACTGTATGCCGCCGATCTCGTAGTTTCCGTCCTTGTTTGTCCAGGTGAAATGATCTGCGACGAAGTTGCGCGCACAGGCTTCGGCTTTCTCGGCATCGGTGCCGCTGTTGACCGCGTCTGTCAGCTTCTGGAATTCTTCCTTCTCCAGATCTGTAGGGTTATTGCCGATCTCATAGTAATCGTTGCGCATCGAACGGCTGTTCTTTTCGGCTGCCGGCACAGTATCCGGTTCCGGCTCCTGCGTACGGAGAATACCGAAAATATTGACAATTACAGCAGCAGATACAGCAATGCACGTCACCAGCATCAGTACGATCAGGATGACCGGCGGTTTGCGTCTTACTGTCTTTTTCTTCTTATCTGTCATCGTTAACCTCCTTACGGATGATCAATCATAGTAGTCCTTGATGATATAGTGGGGTCTCTTTCTGACTTCATCATATGTCTTTGCCAGATACTCACCGATGATACCCAGTGCCAGCAGGATCACACCGGCCAGGAACAGGATGAAGGATAGAATGATCGCCGTATTGCTGAAGACATGTCCGGTAAGACTCATGATCAGCAGTACGATCAGTTCGATAAGCATGATCGCTGTCAGGAAGCCTCCGACCCATACCGAAGCCCGCAGCGGCGCATTCGTATACTCGATAATACCATCCAGCGCATATCGGAACAGTTTCCAGAAAGACCACGAAGTCTCCCCGGCTACTCTTTCAACATTCTCATATTCCAGGTATTCAGCCTTGAAGCCTACCCAGACGAACATGCCCTTGGAGAATCTGTTATATTCACGCAGAGAGAGGATCGCATCAACGACCTGGCGCTTCATCAGCCGGAAATCTCTGGCTCCGTCCACGATCTCCACTTCCGAGAAGCGGTTGATCAGCTTGTAGAATGTACGGGCACAGAATGATCTGATCTTCGGTTCTCCCTTACGCGTCACCCTTCGTGAACCAACGATATCATCACCGTTCTTCTCCATGGTCTCAAACATCTTCGGCAGATATTCCGGAGGATCCTGCAGATCAGCATCCATGACCGTAATATAGTCACCCTTGGCGTGTTCAAGACCTGCGAGGAAACCGGCTTCCTTGCCGAAGTTTCTCGAGAAATTGATCACCTTGATCTCCCCCGGATGAGCATCATGAAGTTCTTTCATGATCTCCAGTGTTCTGTCACGGGAACCATCATTAACAAAGATGAACTCATGGTCCATATTCATTTCATTCAGAACTTTTACAGTCGCATCATAATACAGATGCAGAGTCTCCTCTTCGTTATAGCAGGGAACCACGATCGATAACAGTGTCATACGTAACCTCCGGGTGTTTACTTATTATAACGGAAAACAGGCAGAACATACAGTACTGCAGGTGTCGCCGCTAATTCTTAAGAACTACAGATTATCTCTGTAGAAATGCCGGAAAAACCAGGCAAAGATATCAATATTCCAGGAACGTACCATGCGGAAGTATTTGTTTTTCAGACCCGGCATACTCTTCAGGTAGGGATTGTCAGGCCAGTGCGGATATTCCCGGTTGAGCAGATCCCATCCCATGCGTATCGTTTTTCTTCTGTCTTCTCTGTCGGGGATCCTGGAGCTGCGCAGGAAACTGTTGCCGAGGAAGAACTTCACATGGATATATTCCAGAGCGTCATGGTATTTCTCGAACAGATAGTGTGACTTGTAATATGCATTGATCTGTTCAAAGACATCGATCATGTTCTTGACTTCATCGTTATTCGTATGGGTGATGCTCTTGTCGGACTGTACATACCGTACAAAGGCCTGGTCAACAAAGGCAATATGACTGAGCTGTGAAGTCAGCATATACAGATAGCAGGCATCTTCATATCTGTCTCCGTAAGGGAATTTGAAATCCACGGTACGGATCAGATCCATCCTGTAGATCTTGTTCCAGAGGACCGCAAACAGCTTTACCATCATATCGGGACCCGGTTCATACGGTCCCTCTTTTTCTCTCTTCTCACCTTTGGAATTGACCCACCAGAAATCGGAGACGACCATCTCGTAGTCATCTTCCTTTGCCTTCCTGTACATGACCGCATACATCTCGGGATCGGTATAGTCATCGCTGTCCAGAAAACCGACATATTCACCGCTCACCTTGGAGAGACCGAAGTTTCTCGCTTCGGCAATACCTTCATTCTCCTTGGAATATATATGCATATTAAAGTCGGGATGGGTCACCGCATAGTTCTCCAGAACTTCCAGGGTCAGATCCTGAGAACCGTCATTGATGACGATGAACTCCATATTCCGCAGTGTCTGTGCACGCAGGCTGTCGAGCGTTTTTTCCACGGTGCCGGCAGCGTTGTAGCAGGGAACGATCACACTGACTGTAGGACGCATACTCTACCCCTCTTTCCTCACGGCATTGACCTTCTGCAGAAGTACTGCCACGATCAGAGCCATAAATGATGATGTAATAAACTGATCAAGCATATGACCGCTGAGATAAGCCGAGCCAAGACCGGCGCCAAGGGCTGCTGCCAGACACATATTCTCCAGTGTCGCAAGCTTGCGGAAATGCCTCAGGAACATATATACACCGTACAGCAGAAGGATCAGCCAGGGTCCGATCGTCAGCACAAAGCCGAGATAGCCAAGCGTATATATCTGCTGTTTGAAGTCTCTTTCCAGAACGATGGAACCATTCATGAACGTTGAATATCCCATGCCGAGGATCTTTTCAAAAGCAGAGAGCTCCTTGTATTTATAGTTAAAGAAGATGGTTTCGATCTGTCTGCCGTTGACCCTGTCAAAGACATCCATGAAGCAGACATCGACCCAGAACTTGGGATCCACCTGATAGTTGTAATACTCCGTATAATACATCGAAGGAACACTCTGAATATACCTGGCACCGATACCGTATACCTCAAACATATATACATAGAAGTTGATATATTCCGGTGTGCCGGGAATCAGATCTTCGGCATTGGCAAGGATCTCTCTGCCCTCTTCCGCCATGCCGTTATGCAGCAGAGCCACATCGTTGACCGCATCCACCTTCTGGTTCTGGATCGCCGGCGTAAAGTTCAGGAACGAACCGAAAAGCGCTGCCGCAGCCAGGCAGAAGACGATCAGCTTCTTTGTAAGATATGCCGTATGATTCAGCAGCCTGTCGAGGATGACAAAGGCCAGAAACAGGACCGGGATCACGATCGCACCGTAGGTTGCGACACGTGTGGAAAGGATCTGCATGCTCATGGACTGGATCAGGATCAGAATACCGGTACGGATCTTTTCCTTTTTGTTTTCGGCACTGACCAGACACCAGTACATTAACGGCAGTAACATGAACAGCAGAATACCGATCGTATTGCCTTCATTGAAGAAGAACTTGCTGGCCAGTGTACGGGGATGATACCAGTCGTAGATACCCGCAAACCAGCTGAAAAGATTCGCTACCGTAAAGCCATAATATGTACTGCGGCCAAAGACAAACAGATCACCGATCAGGATCGGTATCGAGATCAGGGCACTGATCGATGTATACATCTGCCGCATCTCCTTCTGTGTAAATTCCTCATGGTACAGAAGATATGTCAGTCCGTACGGCAGCACCAGTGTCAGTACATATGTCAGTTCCTGCCAGGTGCCGAACCAGAAGTTATCGGTAAACAGCAGACGTTCAAAGATCGCCTGGGCCTGACGGCAGTGCAGCACAAAGTAGACCGCCAGTGAAAGACCATAGACAAAAGCCCCGATAAACACGGGTTTCTTTTTCTTCTCTTTCAGGATAAATCCCGCTAATACCAGTGCCGGCAGGACCAGGAAACGGATCACCGTGGATAAACGCGGCAGACCGAACTGATCCAGAAAGTCATAGACCAGATAGTCCATATCGATAACCGGCTGAATGACCACAAAGATGATCGTCAGTATATGCAGGATCTTCAGCAGTTTCTCTTTGTTTTTCATAGTTACATTCTATTACAGTACACGGATAAATTCCTGAAGTATTTCCGTATTGGGATATGTATAGTTCTTCAGGACTTCCTTCATCTCTTTTAAACGTGCAGGATCACGCAGGGCTTCGGTAAGCCCTTCATTCAGAGCCTGCTGTGTATTCTCGCATATCCAGCCGTAATCAGGATCGGTGATCTGCTCATCACAGCCGCTGACACGGGTAGTCAGGACCGGTGTACCGGTGATCAGACTTTCGCTGATGACTGTCGCAAAGCCTTCGTAGAGACTGCTGAGCACAAACAGATCGCACTGATGCATACAGGCATAGGGATTGTCCTTATAGCCGAGGAAGTACACATGATCAAGGCCAAGCTCCTCTTTCATCTTCAGCAGTTTTTCCTCTTCTTCACCGCCGCCGATCAGATACAGATCGTGGGGACAGCCATGGTCCCAGGCATAACGGCTTGCCAGAAGCAGTCTGTCTACACTCTTCTGGGGATGGAAGCGCACGACCGTGATCACCTTCGGCAGAGCAGAATCGTGCAGCTCGGGTGTATCTGCCTGCATCTTCTGCAGGATCGTTTCCGTATTCATCAGATTGTGCAGGGCGATACCGTTCTGTACACGGAATACGGTCTTATAGGCGACAAGAGCCTGGGTGCTGTCAGCGATATTCAGATCGATATTTTCCAGTGCCTGCCTGACCAGACGCATATGATTCGAAGAATAGTTGCGTACACTGTAATCGGTCAGGACCCAGTTGATCTTGCGCTTACTGTCACCGTAGGCTGTAAAGATCGTACAGAAGCCTTCCTTGGCAGCTACTTCCACATCATACTGTGTATCAAGGACTGCCCTTCTCTCCTTCTCGATCTTCTTCTTGATCGCCCCGGTCTTCATGTACAGCAGAAGACGGATCTTGGCAGCCATGCCGCGCCAGTCCTTCTCTGCCCAGAGTGATGCCAGTGAGGCATCCACAGCCGAAAAGAACGGGGAACCGTGGATCACCCTGACCTTCTCCGGCACATCCTGTAACATGGCTCCGTGCGCATGCAAAACAAGAAGATCGATATCATAGAGATCTTCCGGAAGATGTTCAATGAGGGTATTGAGAACTCTGGCTACACCGCCCATCTCCATCTCATCATTCACAAATAACAGTTTCTTCTTATCTGTCATAGATCTTCAGCACCGTATTGTACATCTCTCTGCCAAGCAGGAACCAGATCAGTTTCTTCTTCCGGCCGGCGCTCTTATACATCTCATCTCCTGTATAGGCAGGATATGAGCGTTTCAGTCTTCGGATATTTCTCTTCAGGTATTCTCTCCGCACCGACTTATCTTCAAAGTCCTTGATCCGCAGAGTTGTCAGATCAAGACCGTGGATCACATACAGGTGATCGATCTGCTTCAGGATCTCCGCCTCATTGCCGTGTTCACGCACATAGTCCCTGACATGATCAATGGCATCATAGATATCAAAGATACGGGGATCGCTGCTGTGGGCGATCGAACCGGATCTCTGTCTGTAGAGATACAGAGGCTCTCCCACCTTGACGACCGTCTTTGCCTTGTACAGCAGTACCGGTACCGTATAGAGATCTTCGTAGAACTTCCCGTAGGGAAAACGCACATCCGCAAACAGTTCTGCCCTGTAGAGCTTGTTGCAGGCACTGTTGTTGATACGGATCAGCGTCGGATCCTTGGCTGTATTTGTGCAGACGAAATCGCCTCCGCTGCTGTAGGAAGACGGTGTACCGTCCTCATAGAAGTACTCCATGTCCGAGACGGCGATATCCGCATCATACTGTATCAGTGCACGGTACAGAAGATCTGCCATATCGGGACGGATCAGATCATCACTGTCGATAAACAGATAGTACTGTCCTGTCGCATGTTCGATACCGTAATTACGGGCATCACTGAGACCGCCGTTAGGCTTGTTCAGCACCTGTATGCGGCTGTCCCTCTCGGCATATTCTTCGAGGATCTTTGCGGAGCCATCCGTGGAGCCGTCATTGACAGCCAGGATCTCCAGTTCCGCATATGTCTGTGCCAGTACGGAATCCAGGCATGCTGAAAGATACTTCTCTACGTTATATACGGGAATGATCACACTGATCTTATCTATCATCATTCACAGCTCCATCCATCACAGTAACTCTTCCAGAACCAGCGTGTCGCATAATCGATCGGCATGGTATTGATCCACATCAGATCTTCTGCCATGAAGACAAGATCCATCTCACCTGTACGATCATACGGTTTTCCGTCAAACAGGATCCCGTCATATCCCAGAGAGATCTTTGTCCCCGCCAGTTCAAACTCAAAAGGTTCTGTTGACTCCTGTACCAGTTCACCATTTCTGACGACCGCAAAGTAATTACCCTGCGGCTGATGCGCAAAGTCCTTGGTAAAGCCGATCCTCTGCAGCAGAGCGTTCTCTTCATCACCGATCAATGTGAAATTCTTACCCCGGTAACTGACTGCGACATAGCACGGATAGGTAGCCGCCTCATCCAGCAGACGGTAGACATCAATATTCTTTGGTCCCATCAGCGAGTTTGTTGTCGCTCTTACCGCAAAGCCTTCCAGTTCCTCCCAGGTCGGATCTGTCTTATGACCTGTTACGTATCCCTTCTCGTTGAAGAGGTCGGCGAGATCACCGGTGATGATCTCCGCACCCCAGGTGTTGTTATGCCATGTATCGCCGTCCATATCCATGAACCAGCCGAGTTCTTCCGCCCTGACGATATAGTCTACGTATTCTACGCCAAGGGTCTCGATATACTTCCAGATTGCGTCCAGTTTGGCCATGTCATCATCATCAATCTGATACGGTGTCTTGATGAAGATGATGCGGGCTCCGGCATCTCTGCACATGTTCACGATCCTGTCTATGGATCTCTTCTCTTCCTCGGTGAGCGTATACTCATACTTGACTTCCGGCACCCACAGCGGTGTAAACCGCAGGTTCTCAGGTTCCTGACTGACATAGCCAAGGTTATAGTTGAACTCCGTACGCTGTTTCGTATTGTCGATAATCGCGCGGATGTTCGACCAGTCCATCGTTTTCCAGTTGTCGTGATTCATGATCAGATCATATCTGTAGGACAGCTTGTACTCATCATCCGGTACATCATCCGCCGCATGGAATCTGGTCTTCCCGGTCATGGCGTCGATTGCCAGATAGTAGGCACCGTAGGCATAGCAGACTTCCGACTGCGGCAGCAGCGTAAATACATCCACGAGTACAGCCTCGGGATCCTGTGTCTTCAGGCATTCCTCCAGCATACTGGCGCTGATCGTAAACGGCTGACAGGCAGAACCCATGACGTAGCTGTAAAGACCGGTCTTGGCATAGAAGATGGCCGGATTGAACGCAAACTGCATGTGACTGGAGCCTAGACACAGGACATCAAGCGTATTCTCCGGCAGATTCCTGAAGAAATCCCCTTCGGTATTGCGGTCCACGCGGAAATACGGCGTCAGCACAAACCACGCACCGACAGCCATTGCCGCCGCCAGGATGACCTTGATCCCGGCCTGTAATAATCCCCAAAACTTCTTCATGAAAGCTCCTCAGAATGTAACATAGATAAAGTCCTGCGGCTTATATCCGGGGCCGTAGACACCAAAGACGATCGCTACAACGATCAGTAACAGATAGACCAGCCAGCGCAGAATAAACGGACGTCTGCTCAGCCATTCGATCATATCCGTGAAGTAACGCATGATATCTGTCGCAAAGACAAGACCCAGCAGGATGAACATCCAGACAAACTCGTTGAACGTAACTTCCGTATTCTCAAGCGCAAATGCGGAAGGCTTGAACACATTGCCGAGCAATGTCACAGCCTCGTTCACGGATGCAGAACGGAAGAAGACCCAGAGGATCGATACCAGAACAAAGTTGATGACGATACCGAAAGGCACCAGGAACTTGATCCGCTTTCTTCCGGTCAGCTGACTCAGAAGACCCTCGACCGTATTCAAAAGACCGTGTCCGAGACCCCAGATCACAAACATCCATGTAGAACCATGCCAGAGACCGGAAACGATAAAGACAATAAAATTATTCAGATATCTGCGGAAGGTACCCTTACGGTTGCCTCCTAAAGGAATATAGATATAATCACGCAGCCAGGAACTGAGGGAGATATGCCATCTCTGCCAGAATTCCCGGATATCTGCGGCTAAATACGGTGTATGGAAGTTGCGGGACAGGTGGATACCCATCATGCGGGCTGCACCGATCGCGGTATTGCTGTAGGAGTCAAAGTCCACATAGATATGGAATGCATACAGGATGATGCCAAGCAGCGTATAGGTGCCGGTAAGCTCTGTCTTCAGAAACTGGGAGACAAGATAGGAAAACTCATCAGCGATCACAAACTTCTGGAACAGACCGAAGCACATCAGGATGAAACCGTTCTTCTGGTCTCTGTATTCAAACTGCATCGGTGTATCCAGTTCCGCAAAGAATGTATCGGCACGGTGGATCGGACCGGCAAGGAACGCCGGGAAGAATGTAATGTAGTCAAAGACGGAGATGATCCCTGCCGGCTTTACTATACGGCGGTTCACATCCGTCATATAGCTGATCGATTTAAATGTATAGAATGATAATCCCAGAGGCATTGCAATGCTTTTGCCAAGGAAGAAACCTGCATACTTGAAGTAACAAAGACCAAGCACAGGCAGCACCACCGCCGCCAGCACAAATGCCTTCTTTGCCCGCCGCAGCAGTCTGCCAAGCAGCCACGTATACAGGGCCAGGACGACAGCATAGACGACGGAAAGAACATCCGGCAGCAGCAGGTACAGAAAAGCCGCATTGACCAGCAGGATCTGTATACGCTTGTTCCTGAGGGGAACCAGCCATAACAGGACTGCTGCAGCTGCGACAAGTCCGAGAAATTTCAGTGACAATATACTCATATAGATTATTCTATCGTAAAGTGCTGTCTAAGTCATTGTCAATTTATGTTCACCCGAAGGATTCTCCGGCGGCGATCACCCGCAGAACATCTTCAGAAACATGCTCACGGCCGTAGGCATCGAGGAAATACTCTCTGTAGCTGTCCGTATGCAGATTGTAGCGCAGTGACCAGATAAACCAGTAAAGATCAAAATGACGGTCACCGATACCGGCATGATCAAAGTCTACAAATCCCGTCAGTTTCCAGTCTTTCAGGATAATATTCGGCAGACACAGATCACCATGGATCAAGGTATCTTCCCGTAACATATGCATACCCTCCTGCAGGATACGGTAACACTCATCCGGTGCGGATATCTCACTGTGCCCCCGGGGATGAAATCTGCCTGTACGGTATCCTTCTGCAGCTGTCTGTTTCCAGACTTCCAGGGTACCGGGAATCTCTGTATTTACAGGCTGAGCATGCAGGAAACGGGCTGCTGCAGCCACCGTTTCACAAAGACGCAGAGGATCATCAAGATACCTCTGTGCTATACAGTCTTCCCCTTCGGTCTTTACCGTCAGCATCCAGTCCTTCTCTTCACTGGTGTATGCCAGCATCTTTGAAGCCAGGCCAAGCGCACAGAAGTACGCATGCATCTTTGCCTCATGCGCAAGAGTGCCCTTTTCCGCCTGTTTCAGAAAGTATCCGCCGTCCCTGTCAATATAATAAACACGGGCTGATTCCGAGCTGCTGGAATCGTAGATATCAGCACCGTCAAGAAGCTCACGGAATCCTTCCGGAAAGGTATACAGATCGGCTTTCGTCCTTGTCAGTTTCATTTGTTCCAGGGCTTTCTCTCGTCACCTTTGACAAGATAGGCATGCTGAGCCAGTTCCGCCAGCGGTGTATCGCTGCGGGAGTCGGAGTAGAATGCCTCGATCGGCGTATCACCGAAGACTTCCCGGTAGCGGATGACTTTCTCCCTGCCGTGGCAGTTTTTCCCGAGATATTTTCCGGAATGGATCTCAACCGGACTTGCCATCACATGTTTAATGCCAAGCTTGCGGCAGAAAGCAGAGATCAGAAACTCCGGGGATGCCGAGATCACCAGGTCATCCTCCCGCTGCTGCTTCAGATACCAGTCCTTGACATGGTCCATATGCGTGGAAGTAAAAAGATCCACAGCCCCTTCGGGATCGGGAAGATCAGCCAGGAATCTGTACATATTCTCCTTGAATACCTGTTTCCTGACGATCCTTGTTCCGTACAGGATACCGTATACAGCTGTACGCGGCAGCGTGCGGAGTGTCCCCGGATACTTCTTCATGCACCATCTGACAAAATCAAACGTTGAATCACCGCGGTAGATCGTATTATCCCAGTCGTATACATTCATCGCACGCATACCTCCGTAATATTTCTGATGACCGTATGATAGATCAGTGCGATCACATAGGTCAGGACAATGATGATCATGTGCAGAGCAATGCCGTGGTATGCCCACGATGCCGGCAGGATGATCCGCCCGCTGAAGAAGCGCATGCACATCTCATGCAGAAGATAGAACTCAAGTGAGACACTGCCAAAGTGCGTGAAGATGCTGCGGATACCCTTTGTGACGGTATTCCGGCAAAGATCAAAGCCCCTGCCAAGCAGCAGACATAACGGCCAGGCAATCAGAATATTCGGGTAGAAGAACATGCCCTTGCCCCAGAGCAGAGATTCATACTGATCGTAGTGGTATGCCAGCCGCAGGATCACAAAGCCCAGAACGATCGAGCATACACATAACCACGGATGTTTCACTTCTCTGTCTTCCATCGCATACTTGCCGGCCAGAAAGCCCATGAAGTATACAGGCACCCGCGCCGCAAAGACCATCTGTGTAATATCGTGAAACAGCAGGAAGAACAGAATACCGACACCGAACATCATCAGTGTCATCTTCTCTTCCCTGCCGTCCTTAAAGTAATGCAGATAGAGCGGTGTCACCAGGTAGAATACAGCGATTGCCGAAATAAACCACATGCTGCGGTCCTGCACCAGCCAGAATGCCAGGGTCGTCAGCAGGTAGAAACCGCTGGTAAAGTCATACTTGTAGTAGATGATACGGGCAATCGCCACCGGCAGGAATACCGGCAGGATACGGCTGAAACGGTGCTTCAGAAAGGTCCAGCCCGTACTTCCCTTCTGATAGGAGTAGTACAGTCCGAAAGCAGACAGAAACAGGAAGACATCAACACCGCCGTGTCCGCTCATCTTAAAGCCCTGCAGCAGAGGAAACGAGAACCACATGCCGGCATGCAGAAAAGCGATCCAGAGCGTCGCAAAGCCCATGATCTCCGTACGGTATTTACTGATCAGAGAGTATCTCATCCGTTCAGGATCGCCTCCTCGGTATATTCGGGAAGATAGTAGAAACGCAGGGTGACATCTTCCGCAAGATAATAGTATTTCTTGAAGTATTCCTCATGGTAGGTATCCCCCTCTACAACATCGGCAGAGTGGATCCAGTCGATCGGATATCCCAGAATATAGACATCCTTGGCATCCGGTCTTACCTGATACCAGGCCAGCTGACTGTTTCGCTTGATCTCGATCAGGTGCACAAGATGATACATGTCATAGTACCCGAAGGCACGCAGGATGCACACAGCCGAACAGAGAACGACGATGCCCTTCTCCGCAAGACCCGGAAAAGTGATTTCTTCGGCAAGAAACAGTGTAAACAGGATAAACATATACACGGTATAGATACTGCTGCGGACATCAAAGATCGGACTGATCAGCATGACCGCATTGGCTCCGCCTGCCGCAAACAGCACCAGAACCATGACCCACTTCTTTTCCGTATCCCTGACATACAGCAGCACGGCCGCAAACAGCGCACACGTATACAGTACATACATGACCGTATTGATCAGAAGACTGCCCTCCTGCGAGAGATCGCTGATCGTCCCGAAGAAGCCGGCACCGGTGACCTCATACAGCCATGGCGAGATCCCCTGCAGGATGCCCCAGGCAAAGATCACAGTCAGGATAACAGACACGGGTGTGCGCTTCTGCTTCAGCACCAGGATCATAAGACACAGGCTCATCACGGAGGTCAGAACACTGTTATTTGTATATGTGTACAGGATGAACTGCGGCCAGTTGACAGCGATCTTGCCGAATAACGACAGTGAACGGAACTCCCCGTGGTCTCTGGCCATGCGGTATACCGCACCCGGGGCATACCGGATCAGCAGAGTTCCGATGATACTGATGACCGTATATACTGCCATCAGTTTCAGTTTGTCTTTCTTATTGAAGTACAGCCAGATGCATACCAGTACATTGACACCGACGATCATTGCGGCCGCATTCTCCATGTAAAGAGGCACGGCCAGGCACAGGCTGCCGGCAAAGATCCTCCGGTACTTATTATGATCATCATGGAAGATGATCCGTCTCAGGCAGTACAGATAGATCAGGAAAAACAGCAGCGGCAGTACATATGTCGTGCCCATGATCCAGGCATAAGTCTGTTTGCGCAGACCGTTCGGTACGGTCAGGATCAGCATTACGGCCAGGGGCGGGATCAGATACGGATGTTTCTCTCTGCCGCTGTGCATCATCAGCATCCACAATACGCCGGTAAAGATCAGCGGATTCAGGATATTCCACAGTTTCTTGTGCGGAGCTACACAGAAGCCCCAGAGCTCACTGAAAAAACGTCCGGACCAGATCTGGTAGAACTCAATTGCCTTGACAAGGGGGTTATTCCACATCCCACCCAGGGCATATCCCCAGTCATCCCCGGCGACCGGTGCCCATCTGCTGATCAAAGCAAACAGCAGGAAGAAACACACGCATACGGTGATCAGCCAGTAAAGGGAGAAATCTCTGCGAATTTTACTCATAAAAGAATTATACATAAATATCGTGTTATAATGCCATAGATGAAATACTCATTTGTTATCCCCTGCTACAATTCCGAGAAGACCATCGGCGGTGTTGTAGATGAGATCAGGGAAGAAATGCATACGCTGAACGAAGAGGATTATGAGATCCTTCTGGTCAATGATTACTCCCGTGATCATACGCGGGATGTGATCTTTTCACTTGCCGAAAAAGACCCGAGAGTCAAGGCGATATCGATGGCCAAGAACAGCGGACAGGATGCGGCCTGCCTTGCCGGCTACCGCTACAGTACCGGTGAGTTTGTTGTTTCGCTGGATGATGACGGTCAGCACCCGGTCAATGAGCTTGACCGCATGATCAACAAGCTTCAGGAAGGTTATGATGTCGTTATTGCCCACTATCCTTCCAAGAAACACTCCGTATTCCGCAACTGGGGTTCAAGAGTCAACGATCTGATGGAAGTTGAGCTTCTCGGCAAGCCCAAAGAGCTGTATATCGGCAGTTTCTTCATTGCCCGCAGGTTTATTATCGATAAGGTAACAGAGTATCCCAATCCGTATCCTTACATCCGCGGACTCCTGCTATCCTCTACAGCCAATATTGCCAATGTCGATGTCGATCACCGCGAAAGAGCTGCCGGCAAATCACAGTATACGTTTAAAAAGCTTGTCAAACTGTGGATGAACGGGTTTACGTCGTTCTCGGTCAAGCCCCTGCGGATTGCGACCTTCATCGGTCTTGTGATCGCGCTGATCGGGTTCATCTTTGCAGTATATGCCGTGGTCATCAAGCTTCTGCATCCCGAGACGGCTGCCGGCTGGGCATCCCTGATGGCAGTCATGACGATGATCGGCGGTGCTATTCTCTGCACGCTGGGTATTATCGGTGAATATATCGGGCGCATCTACATCAGTATCAACAGAGTTCCCCAGTACGTTGTCAGGGAAACAAAGAATATCAAGGACTGACGGTTTGTACATACAGACCGTTTTTCTTTCTGTATATACGTCCTGTACTGGTATAATAGTGTACATGAAAAAGAATCCTGCCAAGCCGTTTCTCTGGCTGTTCATACTGACAACACTGATCTGTGCTTTTATTTTTGTGCCCTATCTGCACGGCAGTACGGCTTTTGTGCTGGGCTGGGATATGCGTACGCTGTATTCCTCAAACTTTGAAGCCCTGCGTACGATGATGCATGCCTTCGCCGAAAAAGGTGTCATGCCCTTCTGGAACTGGGCTTCGTTCCTCGGCAATGACTACTACTCTTCCAAGCTTTTCTACTTCCAGGATATCTTTGACTATCCGTTTGCGTTTACGCAGATGAAATACCGGGATGTGATCCTGATCGCCACATATCTGAAGTTTCTGACCGCATCCTTCAGCTTCTATGCCTATGCTGCATATAACCGCTACAGCAGGCGTACAGCGATCCTTGGCTCCCTGATGTTTGCCTTCAGTGCCTATAATCTGCAGACGATGATGCATCCGTTCTTCGGCTCCTTCTTCGTCTTCCTGCCTCTGTACTTCCTGGCTGTGGACCGCTGGATCAGGGAGAGAAGACCCTTCTTCTATGTCTTCATGGTCTTCTTCATGTTCGTCAATAACTATTATCTGTTCTATTCCCTGTCTCTGTTTACGATCATCTACTTTATCTGGAGATGGCAGAAACAGTACGGGAATCTTACGGGGATGATGAAGGAAGCGATGATCCTGATCGGGTATTATCTGGTGGGGTTCATGTTATCAGCTGTCGTTGTGCTTCCGGAGGTGCTGGCGATCCTTGCCAACTCCCGTATCGGCAGCCGCAGTTCTGTCTTTGTCTATGACAGTATCATACCGTATCTTGATTATCTGACCGGTGTCCTGATGCCCGGCAGTGCTCTTGCCAACCGCGGTACGGAGATCTCTTCGCTGTACTCTTATACATCGGCGAATGACTCCGTCATGGCTGTCTTCCTGTGGTCTTCGTCACTGACCATCCTGATGATTCCGCAGCTGCTGAAAAGAGACCGGCAGAACCGTCTGCGGCAGATCCTGTGGCTGATCATCTCGGCTGTTGCCCTGATTCCGATCCTCAGCAGTGTGATGCACGGTTTCAGTGAACCCTCGTTCCGCTGGCTGGCTTCACCGTCCTTCCTGCTGATCATCTCCGTGATGCCGTTTATCGAACATCCCGAAGAACTGGATATTCCGTTACTGAAGAAAGAACTGGTCATCCTGCCGGTCGTGATCGCTGCTGTATCACCGCTGATCTCCCTGATCAGTACACATGATCTGGCCTTCATGCAGAACGAATGGTACTTCTGTGTGATCTTCATTCCGGCTCTGATCCTGATCGGATATGCCTTGCTTACCGGCAAGCGCAATATCCTGTTATGGAGTCTTGTCGGCGAACTGTCTCTGGTCTCTTTCCTGTCCTTCTACGGTACCCCTGAATTCACCCGGATCAGTAAGGAAGAAGACGACAGGCTCTCGCATCTGCTTGGTGAAAGTGATGCATATAACAGATTCCTCAGGGAACTGGATCCGGATAATGAACACCAGTTCTTCCGTACATATATCGATCCCCTGAATGTCTACTGGGGACTTTCCACCAACTACAACCTAAACCACAACATCATGGGTCTTCTCTCCTATGACAGTACCTACCAGTACAGTGCCAACGAACTGCGCAGACTGGATCCCGAACATGTGCAGCACTATCTGCCCTGGACCTTCAATATCACCAATCCGGATATCATGGATCTTGTCGGCACCAAGTATGCGCTGGTCATGGATGAAAATGAAGTTCCCTTCACGAATTATGAATATGCCGGACAGTATCTCTCGGTATCTGTCTACCGCAATCTTGACTATGTCAACTTCGGCAAAACCTATACACAGGTGATCAGCGATGAAGAATATGAGCCCTCGATATCTGCTGTACTGCACGATACCGTTATCGCTCATGATGAGGACCTGGAAGTGATCAGGAGTCTGCTTGGCACCTCCGTACAGGGCTTTGATACAGCCTATATCTCAGGCAATACAGTGTTTGCGGAGATCTATACGGATCAGCCCGGATTTGCTGTTCTGCAGGTCCCCTACGACGAGGGATGGCATGTCTCTGTAAACGAAGAGCCGGCAGTGACCTTTCAGGTATCCGGAGGACTTACCGGTATTGCTCTGCGTCAGGGATACAACGGCATATACATGTCGTTTACTCCGCGCGGTCTTACGGCAGGTCTTGCGGTATCGGGTGCCGGTATCATCCTTGTCCTGATCCTGTTTATTCTCAAAAGAAAACGGTCTGTATGACCGTATCCTGATACGAAGGTATGCACCTTCGTATTTTTTATTTTCTTATCGTGAAGGCATGTTTCCTGACCTGGATCAGGGCTTTGTTCATCTCACCGCCGAATTCCCCGTCCAGTGTCCAGCTGACCTTCTCCTCAAATGTAAAGCGTACTTTCCTGGTCCTGAACAGACGGATATGCCTGCTGTTGGTGATATCCGCATGTTCATCCGTCAGTTCCGTGATGATCTCAAAGAGATCTTCAACACTGTTCGGTGAACGGATCAATGCCGTTTCAAAGTAACCATCCTCCAGAGATACATCAGCCAGCAGCGGAGAACGGATACCGGCAACAGAATAACAGTTACTGACGGAACCGTACATATATTCATCCGTCCCCGTGTACTCATCGCTTTCCACCGTAACTTTTATCCGTGTAGACAGTCCTCCCGGAAGCAGGTGCAGGGAATTCAGAGCATATGCCGTATATCCCAGAACATTCTTGACATCCTGGTCTGTACTGTAGCTGACTTCCGTCAATGCCCCGAAGGCTGCTACATACGTAAAGTATTCTTTGTTGAAGAGACCTGCATCAACAGGCATCAGGGTATCCCCGATCAGTTTTTCCTTCCTGTTCAGATTTGGCTCCAGTCCCAGTGATTTGGCAAAATCATTGGTTGTTCCGCAGGGATAATAGAAGATCGGCGCATCGTGCTTTCCCTTCAGCATGGCGTTTACCGTGTGATGCAGCGTACCGTCGCCGCCGGCACAGATCACAAGCTGAAACATATCACGGTATCTCTCCAGCATCTCGCCGAGATCCGTCTTCTCTCCGCTGCCGACAGGGATGACCAGACACTCGATCCCCTGTTCATACAGTTTGGAGATCATCTGGTAGGCATTTCTCTTTCCAAAACTGTTTCCTGCCTTACCGTTTAATACCAGTACTGCTTTTTCCATTGTTTACCCCTCAAATGTCCAGAGGTCGGCTTCTTCAAGCACGAGATTGACATAGTATCCAAGCTCTTCATGGGCAAAAACACCTTCAACAGTTACCGGTGTTCCCTCCTTGGGGAGCGAGAGATCTGTCTTCAGACGTACCTCTATGCCCTGTGAACAGCAGGCTGTTGCGTCGGGGATGATCACACCCAGGATCGGATTCCCCTTGTCATCGGCAGTCCTCATGAATAAACCGCTGAGCCGGATCATCTTGCCGTCATATTCTTCCGGGGTCTGGGTCATATTAAAAACTTCGCTGTAGATCGCTGTACTGCTCATGAACGTCAGATCAAGATCGAGATGATCGGTCTCAAAGTACTTCTGATATGCTTGCTTATCTGCTTCATCAGCTTCCACAAGCAGATCATCCACAGCCCCGTCCGTGGCTTCCGGTGTTTTCTCAGCCACCGCCGATACCTGAGGCTTCGGTGTCTCTTCGTACAGTCTGGCACCGCTCTTGGCGATACATCCGGTAAGAATAATATATGTGAACAAAAATAGAATCTTCTTTTTCATCAATACTTATCCTACCCTGTTTTTTTATTTCAAACAATACTGCTGTATCTGACGTACGACGCATACCAGCAGGCAAAACGGTCCAGTCCCTCGCCGATCATCACAGCCGGTACGATGCCGAAGTTCTCTTCAAGATCACGGGTATCGGCACAGGTCAGTTCGACATCTCCCTTCTGCATCGGCACACGTTCGATATGATCTTCCAGAACAAGATCTTCTGACAGAATACCGTACTTCTTCAGTTTCTCACACAGGATCTGCGTAAAGTCTTCAAGTCCGACAGGTCTGCCGCCGCCGACATTGTACAGAACATGCGGAACGCCGCTTTCATCCCCTGCCGGAGGACTGGCAATGATCCGCATTACCGCATCAATGATGTCATCGATATAGGTAAAGTCCCGCTGACACTTCCCGTAGTTATAGAGACTGATCGTACCGCCTCTTCGCAGGATCTCAGAGAACTTGAAATATGCCATATCCGGTCTTCCCATAGGTCCGTATACAGTAAAGAAACGGCATCCGGTCATCGGTATACCATAGGTCTGACTGTAGGCGTAAGCCATCAGTTCATCTGCTGCCTTGGTCGCTGCGTAGAAAGACTTCGGATGATCGGTACGGTCCTTTACCGAAAAAGGCGGGTCATTGCGCATACCGTAGACCGATGAGGATGAAGCATAGACAAGATGCCTGACAGCATACTTTCTGGCAGCTTCCAGGATCGTAAAGAAGCCAATGATATTCGCATGTAAATATACTTCCGGATGCTCGGCAGAATAGCGTATGCCTGCCTGTGCAGCCAGATTGACGATCACTTCCGGACGGTATTCCTCCATGATCTTTCCGACACACTGCGCATCGGCGATATCTCCCTGCACAAAGACGAAACGGGGATCCTGCAGCTGCTGCAGACGGGAAAACTTCAGTGCAGGATCATAGTAATCGTTCAGGCTGTCAATGCCGATGACCTTGTCATAGTTTCCCTCAGCCAGCAGTCTTTTGCACAGGAAAGCACCGATAAAACCGGCTGCCCCTGTCACCAGGATATGCCTATTCATGTACAGCTCTCCCTTCACATACCGCTTCCCATAACGGCAGGATCACTTCCGGACTGTACTTTTCCTGCAGGATCCTGCTGTTTTCCGCATACTTCCTGCGCAGATCATCATCTTCATACATCCGGATCATCGCCTGATACAGATACTTCTCTTTCTCCGTCATTCCGGTCAGGGTATCACCGATGATGTCCATGCACGGCACCAGCAGTGCATAGTCTGTTTCCCTGACAGTGGTGATCCTTCCGGTTCTTTCTGCGTCATACAGTTCCCTGACACCGGCGCAGTCCGAAGAGATCACCGGCAGAGTCAGAGCATTGGCTTCCAGCAGTACGTTGGAGAATCCCTCATACAGTGAAGCCAGAACAAAGGCATCGCACCGCTTCATGTATGCATGCGGATTCTGCTTTCTTCCCGCAAAGCATACGTCCTTTTCAATGCCGAGAAGTGCTGCTGCCTTGTTAAGCGAAGCCTGCAGATCACCGTCGCCAAGGATCAGAAGACCTGTATCCGGATACTGTTCATGTACAGCCGCAAATGCCTTCAGGATGTGCTTCTGTCCCTTCTGCACGGTCAGTCTGCCGGAATTAACAAAGAGAAAACGGTGAGAACTGCGGAAAGCCATGAACGCTTCATCATCCAGAGGCTCCTCTGCCTTCTTCTGTATCTCCTGTGCATCCGTATAGTTGCGTATCACTGCCAGCTTGCGTTTAGGCATATGAAAGTTCCGGTACTGGTCTTCCATGACATCTTCCGAGACACAGATGATCTTATCTGCTTTTCTCTGATAGGACATATGTCCCTTCATGATGAAACCATCTCCGGTACGTCTGTACATCTCCTTGACAGACATATGATTGCGTATGGAGATCAGTACTCTTTCCTTCCCCTTTGACAGGATATTCAGATAGTTTCCCTGCTCAAGAAAACTCAGAGCACAGTCGATATGTTCTCTCTGCTTGATCGTCCAGATCTGGTCAGACATGTCCTTGTAATATGCGGTCAGATAATCTCTGGTGCCGTTTCCGCGCCGGTATATGTCTTCGTGTCTGCGCAGATAGTATACCGGGATCTCTGCCGGGATCGGATAATCATGATTGTCTTTATTCTCGACCAGTACTGCACATACCCGGTGCTTCGCCGACATGCGTGTGATCAGATCGGCAGCTACCTTCTCGGCCCCGCCTCCGCGCAGTGAGTGGATAATGATCATGATGTTCATCGGTGTACCTCCGGAAACAGTGTTTCCCATTGTGAAGCGATCTTCCCGGTCCCAAAATCCTTTATCCGTTCAAGTCCCTTCTGTGCATAGTATTCCCGCAGCGAGGGTTCTTCATAATACCTGAGCATGGCCTCTGTCAGGTATTCTTCTTCACTTTCGAGCTCTTCCGTATCCAGGTGATGATCGGACATACAGGGGATCAGGATGCCATAGGCTGCCTCTTCGATATCCTGTGTCATTACAGAGAAGTCTGTTGCCGGTGCCAGCAGTTCCCGCGGTCCTGAGTCACAGTCGGCAGAGATCACCGGGAGACCGCAGGCCATTGCCTCAAGCAGGGCATTGGGAAAGCCCTCAAACAGCGACGGAAAGACGAATACCTGTGCATACCGATAATGGGCAAACGGATGAAAGGTAAACCCGGGCATGTATACATGATCGGTAAGATCATTGTCCGTGATCACTTTCTGCAGGTATTCCTGCATATCTCCTGTACCGAGGATCACCAGTCCGGTATCCGGATAACGCTCATGTACGTACTTAAAGGCACGGATCAGATGCCAGTGTCCCTTCTGTTCGGCCAGTCTGCCGGCCGTGATGAAGATAAACGGATGTGATGACGCAAATATCCGGAAAGCAGGATCTGTCTCTTCGTGCATCCGGTTCTGCAGGTCTTCCGCATCCACGGGATTGTATATCGTCACGGTCTTCTTCGCCGAAGCACCGAAGTATCTGATCTGATCCTGAGCTATCCGGCTGGAGACTCCGACGACAAAGTCAGCACGCATCGCTGCCATGGTTACCGCAAACCGGCTGCGCAGGATATCCTTCAGGCTGCCCTTCAGGATATATCCCTGGGAGCTTCTGACCGAGACGATGATCCTGTCCCCTGTGCGTGTGCGTACATTGTCGTGGTTAGGCTGTTCGAGAAAGCTGAGCGTACAGTCGATCTGCCACTCCCTCTTCTTCCTGCGGATAAACTGCAGACGTTCATGTGTCTGCCGGCGTCTTCCGAGAAAACCGGGATAGTAGTTCTGATACAGATCTTCCACATGGACCCGGGGATCGATATCATACGTCCCCTTCCCATCCGGATATGTAACGATGACATATACCTGATGTTTCTCTGCCAGGGCCGAAGCCAGCCTGCATACCACCCGCTCAGCACCGCCTCCGTACAGTTTTGTGATCAGAAACAGCAGTTTCATCAGACATTCCTCTTTCGCATCACACAGTGCATCTTATGACCTTCATGTTCCGCAAAGATCTCCATGACAAGACCGCTCTTCCGGGCAAAGCGCTTCATTTCACGCCTGCTGTAGAACTTGACATCGCCATAGTGCAGCAGCCGGTTATTGCGGGGAATATGCCTCAGGTTCATGTTTAAAAGCCACCACCACGGTCCTGTATTATCACGGATGATCAGTCTTCCGCCCGGTTTCAGCACCCTGTATACCGACGCAAAGAAGCGCTCCGGTTCCGGATAATGATGAAAACTGTGCGAGCAGATCACATCATCAAACATTTCATCCTCATACGGCAGATCTTCGCAGTCACCGACCTGAAAGATCGTATGCGGAAGTTTTCTCGCCTCTGCTTTGGCAATCATTTCCGGGGTCAGATCGATACCGTAATACTTCCCGTCAGGATAATGATCATGGATGATCTCCAGCATAGCGCCGGTACCGCATCCGCAGTCAAGAAGACACTGAAAAGACTCTTTCTGCAGTTCCGCAAGAATTGCCGGGTAGTCTTCCTTACACATCGCATAAGCATCAGACTCATCAAATTCCTGTGAAAACCTGGCAAACTGTTCTTTTGTGTATTCTTTATAATCGATTCCGTTCATATTATTCACGTTCAAATGATGATCTTTCCGGAAACAGTTCTTCAAATACAGCTCTGATCTCATCGGCAGCTGTCTGTACGTCCCTGATCTCCGGATTCTCTGCCAGACACAGCATCGAGATCT
The DNA here is from genome assembly GCA_002372175.1 of Solobacterium sp. UBA3691. Classification (GTDB taxonomy): domain Bacteria; phylum Bacillota_I; class Bacilli_A; order Erysipelotrichales; family Erysipelotrichaceae; genus Bulleidia. The sequence continues at coordinate 90,849 of DFIS01000049.1, read as the reverse complement.
TTCCCTGCCTCATCTTTTCGATCAGTTTGGGGTTGTGATCCTGCAGTTGATAGTACAGTTCGTTTACGCGCCTCTTCAGCACATACCGGCCATGGACAAGATTCCAGTATCTGGCAGCCCACTGGTTGATATCCTCACGGGAACGATACCGGTGCCGGCATGTTTTATCCAGTATCTCCGGTGCTGCTTCCCAGAGCTCTGCGAAGGTGCTCTTCAGATGCGGCTGGGCCTGGTGCGGATTCTCAATACCGGTATAGGACTTCCACGGGAATAACAGCAGACTCTTGAATACCCGGGAACCGTTCTTCGGGCTGAGCAGCGCCCTCCACTGTTCCCGCTGTACCTGTTTCTTGTCGGTGTATTCCGCGATCAGCTCCAGATCGTTCAGGATCACATGTTCCGTCATCGTATTGCCGGGTTTGACCGAGACGGCATTCCAGGCAAATGTATCCGCAGGCTTTCCGTCAATGAAGAAATCCTCCGGCTTCCTTGGCTGCAGGACGAACATGTCATCGTTGAAATAGATGAACTGTTCAGACAGTCCTTCAATACGGTGGAAGTTCAGCTCCGCAGGCCGGATACTGAATGTGGGCAGATATTCCTGCGGGATAAAATCCTCATGCCTGACGACTGTCAGCTTCGGATGATCCGTATTCAGCCATGCCGGTACATGTCCGTATGTAACAAAATAGATCCGGCTGACCCAGGGCATGTACCTTTCGATACCCCGGAACAGATAACATAAAAAACCCCAATTCCTGTATCGTACCGGTCCGCTGGCCTCGAGATCAGAATTGGGATATTGCTGCCGTAAGATTTGCCAGACGGGATCATCTGCGTCAAGCCAGGTGACCAGCACGTCGATCGTCGTGTCGCTCATAATATTCTTTATGAAAATATGATTCTGCTGAATTTATTATAGCAAGATATCACGGGATGGTACTGCTGAATAGCTTGGAAACTCATTTTTTTCTTATCACGAAGAGATCAGATTTCAGTCAAGATCGAACATGTATTTCCCGTTAAGTGTACGGCAGAACATCGTCTGACTGTACATCAGGATCACGGCGTCAAAGTCCCCTGAGGCAATATACTCCCTGAGACTGTTGTTGTTATAGCGGACATCCCAGCTTGTGATCTCACTTACGGTCATGGCCAAAAACGGATTGATCACCTGGGAATGGGAATCCTTGATCACCAGGATCCTTGTCCTGTCCTGCATGTTGTTGGTGATGTACTGGATCGCGGAGTTTCCGTACAGGTAGGCATAATGTCTGCTTTCTTCCGTACTCATCGTACCGTTCAGGAAGGTATCCCTGACCATCACCGTAAAGTCTCCTTCCAGATCGATCCCTCTGCCTGGATCGGTAAAGTGAAAACTCGTCGGGATCACCGGAGCGATATATTCATAATCCTCAAGACCCAGATAAGATACACCTGTCTTCCGGGAGGATTCCCCTACCCAGCAGTCTTCGTAATACTCCCTGTGCAGATTCTCTTCCTTCAGTATCTGTGTATCACTGTATACACCCAGCTCATCATTCAGATACGCAGATACTGCCCTGGCTTCTTCCAGTCCGGTAGAGACTGTCTGGTGATGATCTCCGTAATAGAATGCATCATACGGGTTTTCGTTTAATGCCTTTACCATCTGCCGAAGATCCAGACAGTGTACACCTGCCTGATCCAGATCCTTCACAAATACATCGGTAAGAGCCTCCTTGTTCTGGCTTAAGCCGTACTTTGTAAAGTCTTCGTCATACAGGGCCTTTGCGGGCAATACGGTATAGAGAAACGGTGTATCGTGCTCCTGACAGAATTCCGCCAGGGAGATCACTGCCTCCGTATCGGTATGCAGGTCGGAGAATACATAGCGGGGTGTCAGGGAACCGCTGTCCAGCAAATAGAACTCACCGAAGATACGGCTGCCGATCAGCCTGCGGAAGAACCCGTTATACTCCGCCATTGTGCGTGCCTCCCGGGAACGTGCATCAAACGGTGCAGTCATTTTGGCTTTGACTGCCTGCCGCTTCTCCGGCAGTGTATCGACGCTTTGGGCAGCTTTAAAGGACAGGAAAACACCTTCCGCAAAGCCCAGCGCAAACAGGAATGCCAATACTGTCAGGATCACCTTCCGAAACATGTCCTACCTCAGAAAAATGTATAGATAAAGGGACTGTAGCCCTCAAGAACCACAAAGGATACGGCCAGCACCGACGCAAGCACCAGGAAGATGCCATAGATGATCCGCACCGTTTTACCGGTATGGTGCTGCAGGCGGGCAAGCACCGGCATACTGAAGATCACTGCCGTAAGGATATAGAACCAGCTGTTCTGCAGGAAAAAGAATGCCCGCAGATTCCAGAAGGCATGACCGCGCATGCCGAACATGATCATAAGCAGCTTCCCTGCCCGCTCCGGAGACAGTCCGAAGACCAGCCACAGCACAGGCAGACAAACCAGCACAAAGATACGGTAAAGGACCTTCTGCCATGAATGTACAAAGCGGTCGGGCCGGATTATAAGCTTCTCCAGCAGAAGCAGTCCCACTGCCAGTCCTCCCCAGCAGAGATAGTTCAGCGCGGAGCCATGCCACAGGGCGGTAAGCAGCCAGACGATGACAAGATTGATCACCGTGCGCAGTCTGCCCTTCCGTGATCCGCCGAGCGGAATATATACATAATCTCTGAACCAGAAAGACAGGGTCATGTGCCATCTTCTCCAGAAGTCGGTAAAGGTTGCGGCACAGTACGGATAATTGAAGTTAACCGGTACAGTGATGCCAAGCATCTGTCCGATCCCGATCACCATCCGTGAGTATCCGGCAAAGTCATGCTACAGCTGCAGCGCATAGACAGCAGAAGCCATCCAGGCAAGGCTCACCGATACCGCAGAAAGATTGTAGAAGGGACTGAGACTGCTGATCACTTCCCCCGAGTCTGTCGGCGAGGATCACCTTCTGGCATAATCCCAGCAGGAAGGTCTCAAAGCCTGTAAACAGATCCTCTGCAGAGGTTCTTCGCTCTGCCGCATGAAACTCGTGCAGGCGGATGACCGGTCCCGACAGCAGCCTGCCGAAGAAGCCTGTATACAGCAGGAAATCGATGATATTGCCTTCATACTTCTCACCGCGGTAAATATCCGTGACCGCCGAGATCAGCTGAAATACGTAAAAGGAAAGCCCGAGCGGGAAACGTACTTCCCATCCTTCCGGCGCATATCTGAAAAACACCAGGATCAGTACATCGGCCAGCACGGCAGTACGGAAGATCCACGGTGTCTGTTTTCTTCTCAGCAGTACAGCAGCCGCATAGTTCAGCACGGTCACAGAGACCAGCACACAGGTATCATACAGTCCTGTCCAGAGGCAGAACAGCAGACTGATGCACAGAAAAAACCAGACTCTCGGTCTGCCCGAAAAGATCTGTCCGCCGATCACTGCAGACGGCAGGAACAGAAACAGAAATACCAGTGTACTAAAGCCCATCTCAGATAACCTTCCGGGAGACTGTATTATCTCTCTTCCGTTTCCTTGAGCAGATCGGGACGGTGTCTGCGCAGTACCTGCACAGCTGCTTCCACGGCCGAATCACTGCCCTCTTCCAGGTGTTTCTCCAGCTGTCTGACTTCTTCCCGGTATGCCTTCTGCTGTTTCTTCTGCAGACGTATTCCGTAATTCTCCGCCAGGGTGCAGATCTCTTCATAAGTCTGCGGGATGCACTTCTTCTTCAGTGATTCCTCATAGGCATCACAGATCTTCTCTACTTCATCACTGAAGATGATCTGATTTCCGTGATCGATCCACAGGACTTTATTGCATAAACTGCGGATCTGTTCCGTACTGTGCGATACCAGGATACCGGTGATGCCGCTTCTGAGGATCTCCCGCATCTTGTCAGCACTCTTCTGCCGGAATGCTCCGTCACCTACACTCAGTATCTCATCCAGGATGATGATCTCCGGATCAACCAGGCATGCGACAGAGAAAGCCAGTCTGCTTTTCATTCCGCTTGATAAACGTTTGAACTGGTATGTCTCAAAGTCCTTCAGTTCCGCAAAGTCAAGGATCTCTTCATACCTGTCTACGATGAACTTCTTTGTATACCCGAGCATGGCTCCGCGCAGATAGATATTGTCTCTGACGGTCATATAGGGGTCAAATCCGCTTGTTAATTCCAGCAGTGCAGCGATCTTCCCTTCCGTACGGATCGTCCCTTCAGCAGGCTCCATGACGCCTGAAACAGCCTTCAGCAAGGTACTCTTACCGGCACCGTTAGGACCGATGATCCCAAGCATGTCACCCTTTTCCAGCGCAAAGGAAATATGCCGGTCAGCCCAGAAATCCTGCACATGATAGTTACCCTTCAGTTTTCTGACGACATACTCCTTCAGACCGATCGACTTGAAGTCCCCGGTCCGATAGCGAATACTGACATCTCTGCACTCTACGGTAGACATAACACTCCTAGAAATAATAAATAAACTGATGATTATACTTCCTGTACATGTATACACCGATCAGGATAAACAGTACCGGATAGAACAGACACAGGCAGTGATACGGCAGTGAAGGCAGATGACCGTCGATCACGACCGTACGGATATACCTGATCATGACATATACAGGATTCAGCAGAAAGAGTCTCTGTACCTCGGCAGGAAACTGATCCACCCTGTAGAAGACAGCACTCAGATAATTCAACAAGGTCAGAAAGACACTGTAGAGATACTGCGTATCACGGAAGAAAACAAAGAAACAGGAAAGGATCATACCCACCCCGATGATCAGTAAGGTCAGGCACAGGATCGGCCACAGTAAGGCGAAAAAGCGCCAGGAGAAGACGATATGATCAAAGAGGCAAAACATCAGGAAGACAACAAAGGTCATCAGGAAATTGATCAGGGCGGAGACATTCTTGGACAGCAGGAACAGGTACTTCGGCATATTGATCTTGGTGATGATCTGGGCATTGTCGGAAAGCGCTGTCATCCCGCCGTTGGTCCCCTCACGAAAGTAGGACATGACGATATTGCCGGCAAACAGATAGATCGTATAGTGAGGTGTATTCCTGCCGAAGAACTCCGTAAAGATGACCTTCATGACCAGCAGCGTCAAAAGCGGAGAAAGCACGCTCCAGAAAGCACCCAGCACCGTCCCCTTGTATTTAAACAGAAAATCCCGTCTGACCAGCTGTTCAAACAGGAAGAGGTTTTCCTTGATTCTGCGTATCAGTTTCTGCATGATAGGATACCCTTTTATGCATTACATTATACCTTGTGTTCAATTCTGCTTACAACGTAAAGAGATATGCGTCCTGCCGTCTGTTCGGATATCACTTTGAAACGGAGCGATGACGAACCTTCTGCCTGTGTCTTCGCCTCATTTTCATGATCCGCAGGTAAGTATCCGGCGCCTTCATGAACATGAACATCTTCAGTGTTTCCCTGCGTGTTTTACCATAGATCCTGCCGAAGTGAAAGCTTCTGAGATCCCTGCATATATCCCGATACAGCTGTCTGTCACCATCCGCAGACGCAGAAATACGTCCCAGCATCTTCTGAAACATCCTGATGATCAGTCTCTGGGCACTCACCCGGCTGATGCCCTTTTCCGGCAGGCTCTCATAGATCTTCATCCACACACGTATCTCATCATACTTCCTGCGGTCGGCAGCACCGTGTGAAAGTGATCCGGGAATGATAACATAGCAGTACAGCTCTTCATTGACATGTATATATGAGCCGATCTTCCGGGTGACCTCCGCCAGAAACAGCGTATCCGTGCTTACCGCATACGCACTGCGGAAACGGATCCCTTCCACGGCATACCGGTCATAGATTGCACCCCAGATCACCCTGTGTGATGCCTTTGTACGGTAATCGATCTCTCCCCAGACCATCCGCTGGGGAGTATCCTTTTCACCGCTGTATTCATATTCCGTAAGATCCGTCTGCTCTGTGTCATATGCATTGCATGTCACAAGATGTTCGCCGCTGCCGGTGATCAGGTCATGCATCCGCTTGACATACTGGCTGCTGAAAAGATCATCCGCATCCGTAAACATCAGATATTCACCCCGGTATTCATCAAGGCCTCTGTTGCGCGCTTCGGCGACCCCGGCATGATCCAGATGAATGACACGGATACGCTCATCTTCTGCCGCATACTGATCGCAGAGCATACCGGAACGATCCGCTGAGCCATCATCCAGCAAAAGGATCTCCAGCGCATGATATGTCTGCTTTCTGAGGCAGTTCATCAACCGCGGAAGATATGGTTCGGCATTGTATACCGGTATGATCAGTGAGACCAGATCTTTTATGTACATTTCTTCATTCATATGCATATTTGATCAGCCACCACGCAGGACAGTCTGAGAGAGATTCGCAAAGTCCCTGCCTGATGTTATCTGCTTTCCCGCATCAGTTGTTCCGCAAATGCCAGAAGCAGAAAGACAAACGGCAGTGCAATAAAGAGATGGAAAGAGAACAGCATGTCCACGTGGTAGACCGCAAGTGCCAGGATCACCGGGATCCGCAGCGTACGCTGTGTTTCTCCCGAAGCCGCAAGCAGACGGTATACAGATGTAAAGATCATCCCGAGATAGCCGGTCACGCCGCAGATGCCGAGATTGATCAGCATCGTCAGCGGTTCGCTGTGGGCACTGGTCACGCGCATGCCGGGATATACCTCCAGAAGCTGTTTCATGAAGTTCCAGTCATTCATCGTATAGTTGCCGTAATTATCCGGTCCGATCCCGATCAGCTTTCTGTAGAGAGGAAGCTCATCAAATACATATCTGCTCAGTCTCCAGAGCAGACCGCGGTTATGCCCCAGACTGTCGGGAATACTGATCCAGCCCGTGATCTGTATCAGCGGAAAGCCAATGATCACGATCAGTCCGGCTGTGATCAGAACGGTAAGGATCCTGTCAGAGAGTTTACTGATCCGTGAAGGAATCTCCTTCTTTCCTAGCAGGACAAGACCGAGACAGCTCAGCAGGATGATCACCCCTCCGGCATGGATACGGGTAAACAGATAAACGATATTGAACTCATCACCGATGATCTTATTGAAAGCTGTGGGCTCCATGATCATCTGTGCAAGTGACAGTAAGGAAAGTGATATGCCGATCATCAGCACACAGTCCAGTACCTTCTTCATCCTGTCCTTGTTCTCAAGACCGAATAATAACATCAGGGCCAGACACACCAGGAATGCAGGATACAGCGAATTACTGCCGTTGGTAAACACACCGGTAACAGCAGCCAGGATCCATAACAGTACAGGGATCCGGCAGATCTGCGGCAGTATACCGCTGATATATGCACCGATTCCGATTGGTACGGTCACGGACAGATATGCGGCCAGCCAGTTAATATTCCCTATCGTTGAGATAAATGTACTGACGTAATTTTCCGGATCGATCAGACACAGATAGAATCTGTTCAGTATACCCAGCAGGATCACCGCAGCAGTGCCGGCATACAGGTATAACAGCACACGCTTATGCCAGCGGAAATACCGGCTGTAGATCCAGTAGATGATCAGTAATACAGCCTGTGTAAAGAAGCCGGAATACCACGATACAGCCCCGTAGAGAGCCTCCTGACGGTTGCTTGCACAGATATAGGAGACAACTAGTGTCACCCCGTAAACAAGCGCAAAAACATCCGTAAGGGACAGTCTCGGAATACGCAGACGGAAACTTCTTCGATTCAGGATCAGACGGATGATCTGTATCACCGCAAAGGCAATGACAAGACACCAGGCAGCCTTCTTGAATACCTGAAACTTATCATAGGCGATCTGGGCATACTTCCGCCTTCCCATATACAGCGGAATCACTACGGAGATAACAAATATATACCCTTCCAAAAGATATTGAAGAAGGAAATTCAAAACTTTATCAGTCTTATTCATAACAATGATTATACCAAATATCCGAAGGTTTATTCAGATACAGCACAGGCATTGCCTGCAGGTAAAGCAAAGGACAGCGGTTTCCCGCTGTCCTTATCCTGTGATCAGTTAGTGAACAAAGGTCCAAGCCAGTTCTTATCGGTGACACCCTTCTTCACGATTTTGAAGGTGACTGTCTTCGTACCGCCGAAGTTTGGATTCGCACCCTGCAGTATAACGGAAGCCTTACCGGTCTTCACGTTGTTCTTATAGCTGAGGATATAGTAATCACGTCCGCATACAAGTTCCTTGTTGCCCTTGGTAACGGTAATATCCTCCGGCTTCAAAGCGATCGGATCACCGGTATATACCTGATCCTTGATCTTGAAGGTAGACTTCGAGATATCATGTCCGGCAGGAAGCACCTTGTACCAGGCACTGACTGTACCAGCATAATTGCCCTTTCCGGTAATCGTGACCTTGATCCAGACGGAACTGTCTGCAGCTGTAACAACACTCTTCGCTGTCAGATCTTCAAGGACATCTCCGCTCATACTTACCAGCTGATACGTAAATGTCTTCTCATAGTCTGTACCTGCTTTCAGTTTCTTGCCATCTGTATCGGTAAGAACAGGTGTACTCCTGAACTTGCCTGCCTTATTGCTGGATAATACATCCTTGGCTGCGGCCGTGACGTCGGAGATTGGCTTTGCGCCGATCGCAAACTCCTTCGTCAGATTCGTTGTGCCCTTGTAGTTGCCCTTGAAGGTGACCGTCAGTGTACCGGTCGTATTCGCCTTGTTGTTCTTACCGTATTTGACCGTGTAGTCCTTGTTCAGGGTAAGAACATTGCCGCTGAGATCTGTTACCTCAACTTCCGGTTTGACACCGCCCTTTGTATAAGCAGTATCACCGAGGATCACTACGTTGTTCTCGGCACTGAGTACTTCCTTCTTCGGGGTGATCTTGAACTTGAGTGTACGTGTTCCCGTATACCCGCCCATACCGAGAATCTCAACGCTGCCGGTACCGGCATTGGTATTGTTTCTGTAGGACTGCTCAATGATCTCGTAATCCTCACCGCGTACGAGTGTGATCTCAACACCATTGACCTTATGCGTCAGTTTGAACTCATCCGCAGGTTTAACACCCTCTTCACCGGGGACATACTCCAGCACAGGTGTATTCACCTTGATGTTCTTATCCGTCAGACTGACCCCTGTCATCTTGAAGGTTACATTTCTGAAGCCTGCGTAATTGCCGATACCTTCAATGGTTAATGTGTAGGTACCGGGTCTGTCGATATTCACACCATCTGTATGAACAATGTAATCTGTATTCTCTGTAAGGAGTGTCTTGCCGTCTCTGACCTGCAGCGTCTTCAGGACATCGCCCAGCTGATCAAGATCTTCCTCATACGGCATATTCTTGATCGTGACTTTCAGCTTGGATACTGGCTTCAGTGCGGAGCTCTTTTCGATAATGGTAATCGGAATACCGGTAGTTCCTTCAAAGTTTCCTTTACCCTCAATCACTGCAATCACAAATCCTGCTTCAGTCTTCTGATCCCAGGCTTTACCTGTGTCATTATTCATGTATCTGACGGTAAAGTCCTTCTTGTTCTTCAGCTTTGTGCCATTCCATGTGACTGTCGGTACAGGGCTGAGCTTCTTTCCGGTCAGCTTCACAGACATCGGTTCAACACTTGTGAACTCAGGCAGTGAAACAGGAAGGATCTTGAAGTTGATCGTCTTCTTACCGGTATAGTTGCCCTTCATCGTAACGATTACTTCGGCAGTTCCGGCATTCTTGTTGTTCTTGAACTTCAGGGTATAATCCTTGCCCTGTGTCAGAGGTCTGCCTGCATCGTAGATATTGATCTTCGGTGTGATCGCCTTGCCGGTATACTGCTGGTCAGGGATCTCATCATAGTAGACCATATCCGTGATCTGCTGAGCTTTCTCTGCCTCCATCCATACTGCATATACGGTGACATCTTCACCATGCTTGGATAAGCACGGGTATGTGCCATCTCCGGTCTTGTAGGATACGATACCGGCTTCCGCATCAGCCTTGGACGCTGCCCACCCCATGAAGGTATATCCTTCACAGTATGCACTGTAGTTGAATCTTACGACCTGATTCAGGGTGTAGTAGTTGTAGTTTGTTTCACCCGGAGATGCATAGAACAGCAGCTGTGCGCCTTCCTTGTTTACATCATAGGTGATCTTGTACATATCATCGACCCATCCGGCATACAGATCGATATCTCCGTAACCGTTCGGGAACATTTCTTCACTGAGCGTAAAGTAACGGGAATCTCTGTAGACATCTGCAGAGGATGCGATCGTCCATCCGCCGAACAGATGGGCAGCACGTGAGATCTGCCAGTCAGGTGTTCCTGTTTCAGGTGTTTCGATGATAAACTTTTCCATTCTGCCCTTGGGATCTTCCGGAAGTGCGAAACCGTCCGCAACATCCTGTGCAGTGAATGTAAATGTATATGTACTGTCATTGACCTTAACAGCACCATTGTCCTTGTTCAGAGCACCGCCGTTCAGATGCAGTGTAGCTGTATAAGTCTCTCCCTCCCAGATCGCATATACATCGATATCATGGTAGTTCTCAGAGTCTTCAAACATACCGGGCATGAGGGTATCACTGCCCTGTCCGCTGACAACAGATTCATCTTTTGTCCAGCCGCGGAATGTAAAGCCGGGTCTGTGGATCGTCCAGGGAGCCTTGAAGGTTGCATTTTCAGATGCAGGCAGCGTCGGACTGTGCTGTACATCATACTTGGAGAACGTATATTCGTATGTCTCATCGTCGACGTATCTCAGACCTTCAACATTATTCAGTCTGCCGCCTCTCAGATGCAGTGTAGCAGTATAAGTGGTTCCCTCCTTAAATACAGCATGTAATGTGAGAGTACCGTCTTTGGCATTGTTTACGACATCTGTACGTGACCAGATACCGCCAACCTGCCCGCCTGCCGAATGAAGGATCTGCCTGGGATCATCTTCGACTACCCATCCGGCAAAGACGTATCCTGCTCTTGTGCTTTCCGGTCTTGCGGTAATGACATAATAATCACTTTCATCCTTGGTGAAGTAATCCGTGTATGTATTGAGGACAGCACCGTGATATGTCATATGACCCTCTTCAGGATCAATAACATACTTGATATCGATCGTATCGGAATCGTGTTCCTGTGTGTTTTCCTTCCACACAGTATACAGTTTTATTTCACTTTCATCTGGATCCAGATCGGCAAACAGTTTTCCGGCCGACTGACCATTCTTGTATGCGACGATACCCTTTTCAGCATTTGCTCTGCTGGTTGCCCAGCCTTCCAGTGTATAGCCGTTTCTTAATACTTCCTGATTAACGAGGACATCATCATCCCAGTGATAAGATGCTAATGCCGGACCCCAGCTCTGTGTAACATCACCATTAATGAACTGAACTTCCTTTTCGGTTGATACATAAACCAGATGATAGTTTATCTCTTCCCAGAAAGCATACAGATCAACGTCATGAAGTATATAATCATGCAGTTCCTCATCATCGTATTCAAAATAGTCTCTGGTATATATCTCTTCTCCGGTTTCAGGATCTGTCGTCTTTGCACGCCAATTCAGGAACTTGTTTCCGGATTTAACGATCTCATCACGTGAAGTCTTCCAGTGGTTGGAGTTCGGCAGCATAGTACCGAGATTACCGCTGCTGCTGAATGTAAACGTATACGTATCATCATTGATTTTCGTCAGACCAGAATCATTCACCAGTCTGCCGCCGTTTAAGTGCAGTGTGGCAGTATAAGTATCTCCTTCTTTCCAAACGGCAACAAGATTTAATACGTAGACCCCATCAGCATCTTTTTCGGCAAGATCGAGACCATCATCAAGCGTATATTTGAACTGTCCGGGAAGCATCGGCCTGTTGAATATTTCACCATTACTCTGTTTTACATTCCAGCCAACGAAAACATAGCCATCTCTTGTGCTGACCGGATACTCTTTCAGAATCACATCATTGGGAATCCACGGTTCTTCTTCATACATGTACTGTGTCTTTTCGTATACTTTTGTTCCATTATCAAGGAAATATCCTTCACTAGGATCAACAGTATAAGTAATCCTGTACTGCCATGCAGGTCTCCAGACGCCGTATACCGTAATGGTTTTCAGATTCTGATCACTGATCTTGGCAGCAAGTTCCTGCATATCGCAGGCTGTCTCCGCATCCGGGGTCTCTGCCCAGCCATCAAGGATCTCACCGTCTTTTTTTGCGACAGCATCGCCAAAGTAGAAGTTACTAAAGGGAACATTTTCGTAGTAGCCTGTATAGTCTGTTTCACCGTTGGCAAATACAGCACCTTCATTATTCAGAATAAAGTGTACAGTTACAGTTACAACCTTTTCCCATTCCGGCTTCACAATCAGTGTGCCGCCTTTTTCCGGATAGAAGTAACTTTCGAGTGTACCACCCCATGTACCAACACCAACGTTGGTTACAAACTCTCCGTTTTCTTTATAGATGTTCCAGCCCTTGAGTACTACTCCTTCCTTGGCAACAGCAGAATTTCCAAGATCGATCCATTCCTGATCATATCCAAATGTCTGGGTCAGACTTCTGCCGTCAGTGAAGTATGCGCCTTCATCCAATTCATATTTCAGTGTCCATGTATCTGCAGCTGTTCCGCTTTCTTCCCATACTGCATACAAATAGATGATCTGTCCTTCTTCTGTCGCCAGGCAGGTATTGACCAACTGATCATCCTGATATGTGACAACACCGTTATTGGCATCTTCCTGAGATACTGCCCATCCCTTCAGTGTATATCCCTCACGATTCATTGAGAAATGAACCGGTGTAGGATCACCAACGCAGGAAGAAACAGGATAGCCGTCAGGATAACTGCCGCCTGCCATATCGGGATAAGTCACAAAAGTAACTTCCGAAGGATCAACATTAATGATGTAATGCACTTCATATAATGCTTTCCACTGAGCATATACATCCGCATTTCTGGGCTCATCTGTACTCCAGCCCTGTGTGGTATATAACTCGCTGAGCGTAGTGAACGATGTATCGGAATAATCTTCAGCCGCATGCCAGAACAGCAGTTTACTGCCCTTAGTCAGACCTGCATCAGAATTTGCGCCGCCCGGCAGATAAATTGTTTTATTCTTCAGTTCATCAGCTGTATATCTGACGATTACAGTACCGTCATCCTGTTCTTCATATCTGGTAATTACACAGCCATCATCCAGTGTCACTTGAGGATCTGCCGGCAATGTGAATGTTCCGCCGTTAGGATGAAGTGTCAGCCTGTAAGTGATCGGCTCCCAGCTAGGTGTCATGATTACAACGCCGTTTTCAGGAACACCGCATGTAATTGCCGGGAAAACTTCAACAGAGAAGAATGATGCAATAACGGTATCAGGATCACTTTCCAATACTGCACGCCATTTCCAGAATCTATGACCTTCTTTCTTTGGTTCTATATCCAGCACCGGATGCGAATTATCATCATACGGGTATACATACTCTGTCTGCGGAGCTTCACCTTCCCAGTAAGCATCATCACCAATAACATATCTGATTGTATAAACAGGATCGGTTGTTGATGAAGCTGTTACGGTAACCGTGCACTGTGCGGATACACCGGAGCCATCGTTAGCTGCTGCGGTAATTGTTGCTGTACCTGCGGAAACTGCTGTTACCAGACCGTTGTTAACTGTCGCTACTGCAGTATCAGAAGAAGACCAGGTAATACTCTTATCCGCCGCATCTTCCGGAAGAACAGTTGCTGTAAGCTGCTGTGTGCCGCCGACTGTTAAAGACAGAGAAGTATTATCAAGAGTAATAGATGTTACCTTTTCAGGATCAGTCGTTCCGCCTGCCCTGGCCGCTTCAAGACGAGCCTGTGCAGCCGCAAGATTATCATCAAGAAGCTGTTTGTACTCTGCAAAAGATGCCGCGTACTCATCAACTGTATATATCGTACCTTTAGCACCCATTCCATAGTAATCCCAGCCAAAGGTCTGTCCCTGTGTAGGAGGATAACCGAGAAAATTCGGTCCTGAATTCCACGCAAAGCCGGTTGTCTGATAGATCCGATTCTCTTGATTATCCGGGTTGGCAATATTCAGATAATGACCTGTCTGGACATGATTAACTGATGGTAATCCTAATGCTTGCTGGCATTCCTGCTTATCGGCAGCATTGCTGATCGACTTATCGGGATTTGCAAGAAACCAGTCATAGACTTTCTTCTCGGTACCATACCATCCATCATATCCATTCGTGCTGCCCCAGGATATATTCTCACCAACTTCGTAGAACTGTGAATGTCCCTGTTTTGCGGCAGAAGCGTTACACTGTACTTCCGCAATCGCCATCATCGTATCGGTGATCTTCAGCGGTTTTTTATTGTCTCCTGAATTGTGCTCATCACTGGCACGCAGCTCATTGCCTGTTCTGACCATGTTAATGGCTCTTTCCAGGTTAGTAAGGGATGTAGCATCGTTATCAGCGCCAAGTTCTGTATTACCCCAATCATCATTGGCCTGACTTGCAAGGCGGTCATTGATGATCGTAACTGCCTGAGAGCCGCTGTCATTATGCCACTCAAAGAAACCGAGAGAGCCCTTTTTGTAAGCCGCTTCAGCTTCTGCTACAGCCTGTTCAGCTGCCGCGATCTCCTCCGCGTTACCCTCGGCATAGATTCGGGTCACTCCTGTCCCCATGTTGGTAAACAACATGAAGAATGAGATGACCGTCAGAAAGATTCGCTTCATTCCTGTCATTCCTCCTTTTGTGAAATTCCTGAAGTGATGTAGTTTCCGCAAATGATATTCATTGCGTGTGAATTCTGCAGGTAAGTATCCCCTGCACTATATAGACGAAATGAATACCCGATTTTAAAACTTTTTTATTGCATATTGCAGAAATAACATGAATTACAGATGCAAAGATTTGTTAAACTGTCCGTTTTGGTATGTGTCTTTCCCTCCTCTGTACGATGAACAGCTCCGTAATCCGGCATGGAACGGATGCTGTGCAAAGATGTGATTATGCCCTGCTGCCCGGCATTATCGGTCAGTTAATTATTCTGACCATTTTTTCACAAACAGCATTATACCACAACATATTTCGCAGTACCCTCCGATTTACGCAATTAACTAAATACTATCAGTACGCTACAGTATTACTATGCATAGCTGACCGACAGTAAAAGAAAGACCGGCTCTTACCGGTCTTCCGTGGTTATTGTATCCCTGAATACTAATCTACTAATTCTGTATAGATGCTCTCTTTGGTTTCCTTATCACGTCTGAAGTGACTGAAGAAGTCAAAGATGATCCGGCTGAGACCTCTGGTCGGCCAGTGTCCGGTATTCTCTTCGCATACGATACGCATGCGTACGATACCGTCACGGCTCGGGATATCTCCGGCGTCAAAGACGGTGCCTTCATCCGTAATACTTCTGACGTTTGTTCTGCCAAGAGCCAGACCTATTCTCTTCTCTGTTTCGGAAGCATCGGGATCTTCCATCATCTTCAATGCGTCTTCCAGAGATACTTCCGGCGCATCATTGATCTTTGCGTATACATTGATGCCTGCGACTGCTTCTGCCGCATCTGCTGCTTTGCATACAGGGTATTTCGCCCGGTCATGTTCACCGCTGATGGTGATGATCGGCAGCTTGATACCGGCAGTCTCGGAAGCTCTCGGAGAGCCTACATCATAGTGCGGTTCTACATATCCCTTCGGATCACGCGGAGGATTGTTTCTGACAAACTCAGGGATCTGACCATCTGTCATACCGCCGCCGCACGGTGCCACGGCCGCAAACCAGTCGGGATGACGGTGCGCCAGGATATTTGTGTTAATGGAACCGTAGGAGAAGCCAAAGAGGTAGATCTTCTCTTCATCGATCGGATAGAGCTGCTTTGCTTCGGCGAGGATCTCCGCAATGACCGTATCTGCTTCAAGGGACGGCATGATCACGATCCATTCACGCTTTGCTGCTTCCTGGGCAATGCCCCAGCTGTCTACCGTATAGATCGTGTTGCCGCCGCCGTGCAGTGCGATCACCAGCGGATATTTGCGCATGTTTCCTTCTTCAAATGCACTGACAGGTACGTAACTGGCCCACTTCTTCCAGAGATTCTGCGGATATGCATTCTCTGTCTGATATACCAGACCGGTCTCCTTACAGTAAGCATCCCAGTCCATCGGTACATCCTCACCATGGAATTCCTTGATCATGCCCAGCTCTTTCCAGTAGGCGATCGAAGCAGGATCGTGTTCTTCCGGATGCAGGACAAAGTTTTCCATCATCCTGGCGGTAGCTGCCGCTGCTCCTGAAGCCTTGAACTGTTCGATATCCACATTCGGTCCCAGAGCTCTGATGATACCTTCGATACTTCCTTCACGTCCGGTATCATTGATGGTTTTGCGTTCGAAGAGTTCGTTATAATCGATGGAATTCATATTCTTCTCCTTCCCTGCTTAATCACCGCCAAGTATGCTTCTGATGAGATTGCCAAGATCCAGGATCAGCGACTGTTTGCCGATATTGAATACGACTTTCTTCGTACCGCCGTAATTGCCGATACCGCGGATGATCATCGTCGCCTTGCCGGCCTTGACATTGTTTGTGATCGATATGATCTCATAGTCTTCACCGAAGACCAGTGTCTTCTTGGACAAGACGACTTTCAGATTCTCCGCTGTCGGGATGATCATACCGCCTGTATACTCAAAGTACTTGTTCTTACCGTTCTGGTAGTTGACAGTAACCTTGGAGGAAGAGATATTCATCGCTTTCTGGATCACCTTGTAATCCGTATGCAGAGTTCCGTAGTAGGAACCGATACCGGTAACGGTAATGCCGATGACGGTACCCGGATCAGGAATATCAGTAGCTCTGATGGCTGTACCGTAAGCTCTGTTGTAAGTTGCGGAACCGTTGACCTTGGCATCCTGAGCATAGTAGTACGTCAGTGTATAATCCTTGTTCAGGGTCAGCTTCTTGCCCTCATAGTCATAGATCACAGGCTTGACATAGTACTGTGTGCCCTTCTTCTTGGCATTATAGACAAAGTCTGCGGCAGTAATACGCATGTAGGAGATATCTTCGGAGAGGATCAGGAAGTTGTTGTTGGCGATCGTTCCCTTGTAGTTGCCCTTCATGATCACTGACACTGAAGGAGGATTCTTTGTCCTGTACGTATCATCCATATACAGCTTCTTGTTGTTGTAGTACTTCAGCGTATAATCTGTCTTCTCATAGAGGATCCTGCCGTAGATCGGGTCACTGTCTACAACACCGTCAAAGTTTGTATCCCCGTCACTGATCAGATAGCTGTCAGGTGCGTTTTCTTCCGTCTTCAGGAAGACATATACCTCCGGTTTTGCGCCAGTCTTGCTGAATGTCATATCCGTGATATAGATAAACAGATCATCCTTCTTCAGGGTTCTTGCGGCGATCGTAAACTTCTTGGTTACAGCTCCTGTATATTCACCGATACCCGTGAACTTAACGGATCCCTTGCCCTTGTTCTGGCCGTTGACTGTTACTGTATAGTCTGTGCCTTCCACCAGCAGCTTGTCACCGTCATACAGTGTTACCGCACTGAGATCGGGTCTTCTGGGATCAGCTTTATAGAGATCCTTCAGTTCGAATGTACCGCCTGTATATGTTACGGAGGAATTCAGACAGTAGAGCTTTGCCTTGGAGATTGCTCTTCCGGTGATCTTGAACGAACCTGTCTTCTCACCGATATATTCGCTGTCATTTACAGCTTTGATCGTGATGTTTACTGTTCCGATGTCTTTCGCATCTGCCGGAGACATATGATCGATCACATAATCCGTTCCCTTTGTGAGTACTGTCTTGCCTACCTTGACGGTAATATCCAGAGTCTCGGGATCGATCGTCTCACCGGTATACTCAACATTGGCGATCTTGATGGAAGCCTTGCTGAGCAGCTTGGCATCAGCCTTGACATGGATCGGTACAGCCAGTCTTTCCGTACCGGCCGTGTAATTGCCTACACCGGAGATGATCGCATAGTAGTCACCTGCTTCGGTGATACTGTCTATGATCTCTGTGCCTTCGGCATTCCTGCTGTATGCGGCCACAAAGTCTGTCTTGTTCTTCAGTTTCTTACCGTTCCAGAGGATCACCGGTACAGGCTTCAGCGGTTTAGTGCCAAGCGAGAGATACAGTTCACTCTGGTAACTGAAACCGTGTTCTTCCGTGATCTCTGCCGGAATGATCTGGAAAGGCGCATATGTCTTTCCCTTGTAGTTTCCTTTACCGGTGATGATCACATAGGATACCTTGGTATTCTTTCCCGGCGCAAAGGACCCATCCGCCTTCGGTGTATATTCACATGCAGAACTGCCTTCCGGACATACGTTGACGTTATTCTTGTAGCTGATCTTGTAATCGCTGCCGGCTGTCAGTCTGTGGTTGCGGTAGTATACCCTCATATACGGGAAGGTGATCTTACCGCCTGTATAATTCACTTTCTCATCTACACCGGCGACCCACAGTCCTGCAGGAATATTATAGACGCCTGTTTCGGGATCTTTTACCTTCTCCAGATCTGCATAATCGATCTCCCAGGTAGGCTCCTCATCTTCTTCGATCCTGATCTCGGTGATCTCGCTGTTTCTGAGCTGGTCGGATTTGACGGCGATCATCTTCAGCGTGACATCTCCGCCCGGGTAAGCAAACATGCCTGTATATCTGGTGCTGCTTGTTGTCGGGTTACTGCCGTCCAGCGTGTAGTAGATCACAGCGTCCTTGGTATCGGTATGCATCTGAATACCGTCACCCTTAATGATCGTGTTGACCCATTCACCGCCTGTTTCTTCGATATCAAAGAGCTTGTACTCGAACTGTGCCTCATACAAAGCTGTCGCGGCAGGTTTCGCTACCTGTTCTTTTTCAATGACTGTCACCGGCAGTGTTGCCTTCAACTTGGGATTATCTACCGAGGTCATGGTGATCTCTACAGGCGTAGTTGTTGTCTGCAGCGCTGTGACTGTACCATCTGCTTCGATCTTCACTTTGGAAGGATCTGCAGAAACAAATGTTACTTTCTGATTGGTCGTATCTTTCGGTGTAAATACAGGCTTCAGCGTATCGCTCATGCCTTCGGTCATGGTCAGATCATCAAACTCGAAAGCAATACCTTCCGCATGTACATATACCGTGAGCTTACATTTGGCAGTAAAGCCTCCGTCATTGGTCTTGACTGTAATCGTTACTGTTCCGCCCTTCTTGGCTGTGACAACACCCTTGGAGCTGACGGTGGCGATCTTCGTGTTGGAACTTGTCCATGTCACAGTTTTATCTGTAGCATCGTCAGGTAATACTCTGGCTTCGAGCGTATACTTTTCACCGAGATTGATAATATTGTCCTTTGGAGGATTACTGATAACAACACCTGTTACAGGTCTGATGACCTTTACCTGTACATCGACAGAATATGTCGATCCGTTCATAGTTACGGTAGCTGTGATATATGCGGGCTCGTCATTGTTCGGTCTGTCACCGGCCTTGACTTTACCGCCGGAGATCGTAATACCGTATTTGGAGGCGTTCTTACCCAGTTTCCATTTGACCGTATATCCTGAGCAGGAGATCGTTGTCTGCTGGCCGCCAAGCTTGACAGTCACCTTACCGTTGATCGTCGGCAGGCTGACAGTCTTGCCTACATTGACCTTTAACAAGGATTTACTGGAACTGAACGAAGGCGAAGAGTACAGATTATCCGCAATCTTAACTGATACATTCTGTTCCCAGTCAACTGCTGTTGTCTGATAGTTATCCAGTGCATAATTACTGAACAGCATGACCCAGTAATCGATGCCGTTATATACGACATGTCCGATACCGAAGCCCTTGTTCTGCGATCTGAGTGCTCTTGAACGGTGTGTATCATCTGCCAGAACACTGGAGAGAACCTGTGTGGCATTGCTTAAATAACCGCCGCCGGCAAAGAGTACATTCTCATGCAGGTTGGTGCTTGTTAAGCTTCCGTACTTGGGATCGAATACGGTATACCATTCCGACCCGTCGGGACGCATGTGATTATCCGACCTTAAGGCAAGCTCGGCAGCTCTCTGCATGGCATACTTTTCGATCGTATAATCGTAAGTCAGCGTATTGATCTTGGCTGTATTGTAACGGTAAGAGTTCAGCTGGTAAGCCAGGTCTCTGGCACTGCTCTGGTTATATGTAACGGAATATGTACCTGTGACGGTAGCTGCCGCCTTGGGATCAGCCATCAGTTCACTGTACTCTTCATCATCTTTGGTGATTCCTTCGGCCAGGACGATCACTGCAAATGTACTTGCGGAGCCGTTGACTTCAGCAGTCACCTGAACAACACCGCTCTTTACAGCAGTTACTTCTACAGTACCGTTATTCTCTGTATTAATTGTAACGATACCCTCTTCGCTGACAGACCAGAGGATCTCTTCATACGTTCCTTCGGTCAGTTCATAGCCGACTGTTACTGTCTCACCGATCTCGGCTTCAATACTGCGTACCTCAAAGGTGATCTGTGCATCTTCTGCACCGGTAACTGTTACCAGTGCATCTGCATATGCTGTACCGTCTGCGAGTGATGCTCTGACACCTGAGATACCTTCTTTCAGGGCAGTGACTGTGCCGTTCTCATCTACGGAAATGACTTCCGGATCATCCGCTGTCCAGATAATGACAGCTTCTTCCGTGCCGCTTACTGCGGCTTCCAGCGTAACGCTTTCCCCTGTCTGCAGTTCAATATTCGTCTCAGAGAGAACGATACTGATCTGTACAGGTTCTTCTTCCGGTTCCGTGATCTCCGGTTCTTCGGTTTCTTCGGCAGGAACTTCCGGCTCTTCCGTCTCCTCTGCAGGGACTTCTTCGGGTTCTTCCGGTTCTTCTGTTTCTTCTGGTATTACCTCGGGCTCCGGGGTCTCTTCCGTGATCTCTTCTTCCGGAACTTCTGCAGGTTCCTCAGCAGCTGTTTCCTCAGAACTCTCTGTGATCTCTGCCGCAGGCTCCTCTGTCTCTTCCGTTTCTTCTTCGGTTATTGTTTCGGTGATTTCCGGTTCTCCGCCTTCACCTTCTGTTTCGGCAAAGATCCTGTAAGATCCTTCTCCCATACTGTTAAACAGCATGAAAAAAGAAAGCATTACCGTCAGGACTCGTTTCATATGTCTCCTCCGTTCATCTATTGTCATAAAACTGCAGTTACTATCTATACATAACCTAGTACAATTGTACTCTAAATAGCCTCTGAGATACAATTGTACACTGCATATGAATTGAAGGTACATGAAAGAGACAGTGCATCACACACTGTCTCTCGCCATTAAACTGTATCAGTTCTTGATCCACTTGGCATACAAGGTTGTCCCTAAATATCTACCGCTGACAATGTAATCTTCTTCCGAATCATATACCAGCGCCCATTCAGGACAAGTTTTATATCTATACCATCCGGCAAATGTATATCCTTTTCGGGATACAATAGCAGAATTATAAACATATTGCCCAAACACTTCATCATACTCGTTGATGGTATAGTTGAAGGAAGCTTTTCCCTTCTTCACGGTCAAGCCGTCAATAGTTCCTCCGTTCAGAACTAAAGTAGTTTTATAATTTGTTAATTCAAATACCGGATAAAGATCAACAATGCATCCTTCCATCGGGTCATCGTCGTATGCTTTAGCAAAGGATTTATATTGTTTCCCATACTTATATGTTACAATTCCTTCTTCTGCCTCTTCTTCCGATATTGCCCAGCCAAGGAAAGTATATCCAGTATTTAGAGGAACCACTTTTTCTGCCATTCTCTTTTTATTAAATGTAGCAGCAAATTCGATGTAATCATCTTCATCAGGATTTCTTGGACCATCTTCTCCGATGAAAGCATAAGCATCTCCCAAGTGCAATCTTACCGTGTACTGGTTTGGGATCCACTTAGCATACAGAGTAATCGACTTTGGTTCTTTGAAATCTGTCTCCAGGCTGAATGGCTTCTTAAAGCTCTTGTCTTTGAACCAGCCGCCGAATGTATAGCCCTTCTTTGTAAAGACACCACTAAGTTCAGGATCAGTTATTCCCTCGGCAGGAGCGAAAATATAAGTAGCAGCATCCGGATTCTCGATCGTATACTTTGCGGACATGATACCTTTCTTGACAGGGATCTCCGGGGCATTCATTCCAATTGCTTCCATTACTTCCTTGTTAAAGGTACCGCCGTTAACATACAGCTTCATCGTATACGTATTCAGCTTCCATACAGCATACAATGTAACGTCTTCACCATCAGTTGAGTAATTCTTATAGCTCTTACCTGTTTTATAAGTTGCCTTAGTGGCTTCCGGATCTCTTGACCAACCAAGGAATTTATAACCCATTTTGGAGACCTTGACCGTCATCTTCTGTTTCTTGTTGAAGATGAATCCATCCAGGATTCCTCTGCCTTCTTCATCTTTTTCAAGTACAGGCGTGAATGTCTCTGGCACCGGTACAATTCCCTGATTTGGATCAAAGTGGATCGTATATGTCTTAGCTGTCCACTTGGCAAAGAGTGTGATATTGCCGGGTTCCATCGTACTCAGATCATACTTCTTCGTAAGCTTCTTATCCGTATACCATCCCTCAAAGATATATCCGTTTCTGGTAAAGCGCTGTGCGTCATCCACCGGATCCACGATATTATCCAGGATCGTCGGATCAAGAACTGTATACTTACCTGTCAGAACACCCTTGGACAGTTTCACATCTCCGACCGGGCCGGATGTATATGTTCCGCTGTTCAGCGTCAGCTTCAGCGTGTATGTATCTAAAGACCATACTGCATACAGATCAACTACTTCACTGGTTTGCGGATCTTCTGCAAAGGCTGTATACTTCGTACCGTTCTTGTAGGTGACCTTATTGTTTACTGCATCTTCAGGACTGACTGCCCAGCCCTTGAAGGTATATCCGCTGCGGATCGGTTTGTCTTCGATGACCGAATTTTCGCCGAATTTGACCATACAATTCAGGTCTTCGATGTGCTCCCCATCGCCGAATTCATCCTCAGTAATGAAATATGCATCGGAAGCATTTGCGTTAAGACGGACAATATAGAATCTGCCTTCCCATCCTGCATACAGGGTGATGTTCTTTGGTGTATTCGCAAAGTCTTCTGCTGTATATTCATTCTGCAGCTTACTGTCGGTATACCATCCAGTGAAGTCATATCCTTTTCTTTCAGGAATGAATGTCGCAAAGGAAGCTGTTGTTACAGGGACTTTTACCAGACCCTTACTGTTGGCTTTATAGCCTTCAAGGGTTCCTTTGTTCAGATAGAAGCTCGCTGTATATGTCTTTTCTTCTGCCGTCCATACGGCATAAAGATTGGTCCTTACATACTTTGAGCTGCTTTCCTGTGCATCAAAGTAGTCATCAGCTGTCTGACCGTTCACAAAGGTGACTCTTCCTGCTGCCGCATCTTCTTTGGATACTGCCCAGCCGGCAAGTGTATAACCGTTGCGTATTGCATTGCAGTTGATCGTCACACCATCTTCAGCATTGTACTGTGAGAATGATTCATTACCTGAAATGTCTCCGCTGAGCAGTACAGCATCATCTTCCAGGACCATATAGTCGATCGAATATATCTTTTCTTCCCATATAGGATACAGATCAACATCAGCAGGTATTACTTCCCAATTGTCATTTCTGAAGATCTCCTCAGCAAGTTTGAAGTATCCCCAGCTCCGCTGAGGATCCGGTGTCCAGCCGATCAGTACGTATTTAGGCTTACTGACCGCCCAGGGCGCATGATAACTGTTATCAGGCTTCTGATAAGGCAGCGGCAGACTATTCAGATTATATTCGGTAAACGATAACTGGTATGTATCATTATCGATCTTTGTCAGACCTTCTTCGTTGTCCAGTGTTCCGCCGTTCAGATGCAGGGTAGCTGTATATGTCTCAGCCTGTTCCCACTGTGCTGTCAGGGTAACTGTCTTAACGCCATCAATGACTTCAGCAGCCTGCTGTAATGTTTCCAGATTGAATTCTCCGTAAGAAGGAATGAGCTCAGTACCCATTTTCCAGTATGCAAATACATAGCCTTGTTCTGCTCTCTCATTCTCCGGCTTATCAAGAGCTGTACCGTCAAACTGACCATCACCTATCTCATTCAGTGCTTGTGTCTTTGTACAGACTTTCTGTCCGTCTTCAAGCCAGTATCCCTCTCCTTCATTCACCTGATAGATCACATTGTAATGTTCGGCATCTTTCCATACACCGTACAGTGTGATTTCGTTCGTGCCCTCAGAAATAAGTTTCTCTTTGATTTCGTCAAAAGATACGCCGTATTCTGCATTGCTTTCAAATGCCCAGCCAAGATGTACGCTGGTCGGACTGGAGGGAGTAGGATCATTTAATTTGAGACAGGATATATGCTTTTCTGCCGTTATATTTTCATTAGTACCTGTCTGTACATATACGGCATCTTCACGGTTGATCATATATGTGATCGTAAACGTAAAGTCTTCAACCCATTCTGCTGTCAGTGTGATCTTTCCGCCTGCTGCAGGAAGAACATCTCCACTCAGGCATTCTCCGGCCTTCAGTCCTGTCTGCGGCTGTGCATCCGGCTGTGCAGTCGTTGTTATTGTCCAGCCGCGGAACACATAACCGCTGCGCTCCGGTTTATTTTGACTAACATAATAATCACTGCCCAGATCAACTGTTTCACTGTAGCTGTCAGAGTAATAATTGTAATCACCGGTCGACATCATACTTGCGCCGGGGAAGACATACTCTACTGTATATTTCTGTTCAACAGGCTGTTCATCCCAGATTGCATAGAGATCGATATCACCGATACTGCTCTCCGCAAACACACTTCCGAGATCTTCATACAGAGGATCATCCGCTGTGGGTTCCGGGAGCTTGCTCCAGCCCTTCAGCGCTGCATTTGTCTTGGAGATCGGCCACTGTACCTTAGTACCAATATAGTCGTCACCCGGCAGAATCATCTTATTATTCACATCATACTGTGTGAATTTGGCGGTCGCTGTATCTCCGTCCAGGATAAAGTCAGTGACGTATGCAGATCTGTTCTCCAGTGCTCCGCCATTCAGGTGAAGTCTCAAATCATATTGTTCACCGTCTGTCCAGGATGCTGTTTTGACATGTTCATGATTTTCATCAAAATCCATTGCACGTCCAGTGGTAAACCAGATCTGATCACCGGGGTATGAATACGTATCCATATCAATATCCTGATCATACGCAAACCATCCGTTAAACACTTTTCCGTTCGTGCTTACCGGATAAAGGAATGTGGGAAGCACATGCGAGAGCTGTCTGTCGCTGGAATATTCATCCGTATATTCATATACCGGCTGTCCGTTACCATCCAGATACAGATATCCGTCCGCAGGATCTACTCTGTAGATAACTTTATAGATGACCGCATCCTGCCATACAGCATAAAGATCGATCGTCGTATTTCCGGCTTCCAAAGTCTCAAAAAATTCTGACTTAGTGATTGCTGCACCGCCTTCCGTAAGTGCCCAGCCAAGATATTCTTTACCTTCCTTATAAGGTCTGGGCAAGCCGAAATAGTCAGCGGCCATATCTTCATAGCTGCGGGTAACGATCGGTCCTGCATCTTCACCCATTGTAGCTCCGTCCAGCATCAGATGATAATTCACCGTGAATGTATATTTTTTCTCGAAATACGGTTCACAGATGATCGTTACTTCCTGATCGGTGATCTCTGTGCCGTTTTCATCATCCCACAATGTATTACTATCACCAGCCCAGTACTTACCCTGAGCAATACCGTTTGCTGTGACGGTCCAGTATACGAAATTCCAGCCATCTTTTACCGGCGCATTATCCGGAACTTTGAAATAACCGTCAAAATCATTGATCGTTTCACTATAGCTTCCTGTATATGTCTGTCCATCAATCACAAGGGAGGCTCCCTCCGGAAGTACATAGGTAACATATGCCGTTCTGCCGGTTTCTTCCATCATCTCCGAAGGTTCTTCAGCCGTCTCTGCCGGTGTTTCTTCGGTCTCGACAGGCTCTTCTGCAGGTTCAGCTGTCTCTTCATGGACTTCTGTCTCCTCCGAAACTGCTGTCTCTTCAGGTTCAAAAGGTCCCTCGGGTTCAGCTATCACTTCGACTTCTGCTTCTGTCTTTGCAGGCAGTTCTTCAGCAGGTTCTGTCGCTTCCGTCACTTCCGGTTCTTCTGTTTCCGTAACGGTTTCTTCCGTTTCCTCAGGCTCCGTGACAATGGTCTCTTCACTGTCTCCCGGTTCTGCATAGACCTTATAGGATCCATTTCCCATGCTTGTAAACAGCATGAAGATAGACAGAACCATGATCAGGAATCGTTTCATACATGTTCCTCCGTTCTCATGAGATTCAGGTATTGTACCTTTCATACAACACAAAATACTCTGCTTATAGTTTACCTTATTTGTTTTACTATGGAATAGACTTATTTAAGAATTATATGCAGGAAAGCGTATCCGGGTATCCTGTTTGCCATGTAAAAAGGCGATGTACACGTACACCACCTTTATGTGTATAAGCTTTAATGTGAAGTCAGCAGATTCAGCGACAGCTCCGGCCAGCCGTTTTTGCGGCCTTTTCTGATCACCTGTTCGGGATCCTGACCGGTATGATATACAGCTACCTTGTCCTGCCAGCTGACCAGAATGATCTGATACTGCTCAGCGATCTTCTCTGCATCTTCCTGTGTATCACAGATACACATCAGTTCCTTCCCTTCTTTTACCTTTACCGGCTGCTTGTGAGAAGTTCCTGTGCATCCGCAGAGAAGACACAGTGATATCAGTACCGCAAAGTATCTCTTCATCTTACTTAACTCTGATCTTTACCTTGGCTGTCTTATTACTGCCGTCAAGTGCTTTCACGGTCAATGTGACATTACCCTTCTTATTCGGATATGTGTAGTAGTACACATAATAGGAATAACCGCTGTACCACTTGGTCCGGCCGTTGCGCATGATCCAGAAATCTTCCTGTTCAACCGAACTATAGTCGATCCATGCGCCTAATACATTCGGGTTACTGCTCTTGATCTCAAAGTTGACCGGCTGCTCGGAATACAGGACTGTATACCAGGCCTCACTCTCTCCTGCCGTCGTATAACATACATAGCCGGTGCCGTAGATATCATCGAAGGTCAGACCGTTCAGGGCACCGGTGATCTGAACACTTGCGGATGCTGTATATCCCGTACCATCCTGGCTTTCGGCGGAGAAGAATACAACAAGAACTCCGGCATTGGGATCCAGCATCTGGGTGATCTTCTTGTTTACCTTCAGGGTCTTGTTGGAAGCGATCGTCACATAATTTCTGGCAAGAACTTCATTCGTCCAGTCATACCTTTCTCCGTCAAAGTAGTATTCAACGCTGTCGATCTTCCACTTGACCTTCCTGACAGTAGGCTTGCCGTATACCGATCCGTAAGCGATCTTATTGCTCAGATTCAGTGACTTGCCTACGGCCACATAGTTGTAATCCCCCAGGACCACATTCAGTCCGGAGACCGGTACACGTACTTCAACGGTGACGGTTGCTTTCTTCTTGGATCCATCGTCTGCTGTACAGGTGATCTTCGTCTTGCCTGCGCTGAGTGCCTGGACGTTGCCGTCCTGGTCAACGGTAGCTACCTTGGGATTGCTGGAAGTCCATACCGGCGGAATGTCATTGCCGACTACATAAGAGTCAAGCTTGGTGACAGTCTCATCTCCGGCATGTTCATCGTCGTTAAGATTGTTTGTGAACAGGACAACACTGCTTAAAGCACCGGTCTTACTGTTGTATACAGCTCTGCTGTCTGACGTATTAATGTAAAGCGCTGTTGCCTTCGGACATACTTCAACGATCTTCTCACCGATCACGGTAAGATCATCCTGTGATACGGCACGTACAATAAAAACAGTGTTTACCGGGACCGTACCTGCGACTTTCACTTTTCCTTTACTGTCGATCGTGATGCCGGCATCGTCTGTATCGATCTGCCAGGTGACTTTCTTGTTTTTGGCTGTAGAAGGAAGCACAGATGCACTGTAGGAAGCGGAAGTTCCGGGGGCTACTGAAGATAAACCTTTGATTTTGATCTCTTCGGCTGCCTGTACAACGGTAACCTTGCAGGAAGCTGTCTTCTTGGAGCCATCCAGCAGCTTCAGTGTGATCGTTGCCGTACCTGCGCCAACCGTTGTCACAAAGCCGTCTTCATCAACAACAGCTACCTTGTTATTGCTTGATACCCAGTCATGTTCGACCGTATCCAGCAATACGGACTGTCCGGCTGTATTCAGTAAGCTCAGGGCAAAGAGTTGCTGGCTGACCGGCATGTATGATGCATGACGCAGTGAAACGGAAGAAAGATTAAGCTTTACCGTACTGATCTTTAACGGCTGTACGGTGACTGCCGGCATCTTTACGGACTGCTTTTTGATCGTTCCGAGAACACCAAGACTGTTGACTACAGCAGCCTGGAAAGTAACCGTTGTTCCCTTGGTAAACTGATCCAGCGGGATCTCCATATAGTCATATACTTCACCGCTGGTGATCTGCCCGTTTTTGACTGCCGGTTTCTTACCGTTTGTTGTAAAGAGAACTGTATCGTTTTCACCGGGATATTCATCTGTGATCACCAGGTAAGATCCTTCCGGCACCGGATATCTGAGATCCGTTACCGGATTGCCATATCTGTCAAACACTTCGATGAGAGGTGCTGTCTCCTTTTTGTTAAACATCTTCTCGATGCTGATGATGCCGGCACCCATCTGCTTGGACGGACATTTGTTGACCGATTTCTTCAGTACGGAGCGCATCGTATCGGGATCGACATGGCCCATCTTGCTCATGTAGAGAGCTGCTGCGCCTGTGACGACCGGAGCAGCCATGGAAGTACCGCTGAGTGCTTCGTACTTCACACCGGGCAAGTCGTTGCTCGTAATTGTGGAGTAGATCAATGATCCGGGTGCGGAGACCGTGATCCATGAGCCGTAATTGGAATAGCTTGCTCTGGAACCATCTCTTGTTACAGCTGCGACAGCGATGACATTGCTGTAGGCTGCCGGGAAAGTCTTGATATTTGACCCGTCATTTCCTGCTGCCACGACCACTGTCACACCGCTGTTGTATGCCATCTGTACTGCCTGATTCAGTGCGTAGTTAAACATATAACTGCCAAGCGACATGTTGATGATATCTGCGCCGCTGCTGACTGCCCGGTTGACACCTCTGGCAATATCACTGAATTGGGCATCCGGAGAATTGTTAAATACATTGATGCTGAGCAGGTCTACATTCGGTGCAATGCCGGCTCCGCCCACGCCGTTATCTACGGTTGCGGCTATGATACCTGCAACATGTGTGCCGTGTCCGGTTCCGTAATATGTACCGCAGCCGATATCCTCTACGGTAACTTTCCCTGCCAGATCTTCATGAGATGCATCGACGCTGGTGTCGATCACCGCTACCAGTATATCGCTGTCGCCCATCGTCGCATTCCAGCCGGCATACGTATTGATCATTTCGTGCTGCCACTGGTATTCAAAGCTGCTCGGTGCCGTAATCAGCGGATCAGGTTCTGTGAAGGCATCATTGACCCAGTCTTCCCAGTCATTGACCTCCGGGAGGCTGAAGCTCTCAGACTGTTCTGCAGCTTCTTCGTGTATTACAGGTTCGGCTTTAACGACAAAGTTCGGTTCAACCAGCGGGAGTCCGAGCTCCTGATCAAGAGCTGCCGTTACAGCTTCCTCAACCGTGATATCCTCATCGGTAATCGTAATGACTGCGATGCCGTCACTGAAGGATGTCAGTTCAGCGTGATAGATCTCTGCTACAGTTCTGGCGTATTCTTCGGAAGCAGCCGGAAAGATCAGTTCTTTTTCACGGTATTCAGTGCCTTCAGGGATCGTATCCATACTGAAGGATACTTCTTCACTGTTCAGGTATACCTTACCTTCAATGTCATATGCGCTGAGTTCAAATCCTTCAGGAACCTCAAAGATCACCGTTTCCTCTTCTGGTGTCTCTTCAGGTTCTTCCGTGACTTCCGGTGTTTCAGGCTCGGCTGTCTCTTCCGGAACCTCAGTCTCCTCAGGAACTTCTGTCACTTCCGGGACTTCCGTTTCCTCGGGAATTTCTGTTCCTTCAGGTTCAGCAGGTACCTCGGGCTCAGCGGACTCTTCCGGTGTCTCCGGTTCTTCCGTCACTTCTGTCTCTGCCGGTTCTGCAGGTGTCTCAGGAGCTTCGGTCTCTTCG
Organism: Solobacterium sp. UBA3691; assembly: GCA_002372175.1. GTDB lineage: Bacteria > Bacillota_I > Bacilli_A > Erysipelotrichales > Erysipelotrichaceae > Bulleidia. The sequence continues at coordinate 60,595 of DFIS01000049.1, read as the reverse complement.
GTGATTTCCGAAACTTCTGCCTCGGCAGGTTCTTCGGTTTCTTCGTTTACCTCTTCAAACTCTGTTAATGTTTCAGATGCCGGTGTTTCGGCAGGAACCGGTGTCTCTTCGCCTTCTGCCATAACAGGTATAATACTGTTAAAGCACATGAAAAGACTTAGGAACAGAGATAGCAATCGATGATCTCTCAGCATAATGACCTCCAAAAATATACTATTAATTTAATTATAGTATTAATTGAGTCTGTTCACCTGCTAACAAGAAACATATTGTCAGGAGCGATCTTACGATCTGAATGTTTCAAAGATCATGTTATCCATGCATGGAGCCTGACCATCCCGATACCCTGAAACACTGCCTCCGCATGATAATGACATTTGAAAAGGCCGGTCTGCCTTTCAGCTTTCCGGCCATGTTTTGATATAAGCCTTACGTTACTGTCTACTGCCCGGCTCTTTTCTGACTGATCCTGAACTTCACGGTCTTTACGCCGCCGTACTGTCCGATACCGCGCAGTGTTACCGTAGCTGTCCCCTGACTGATGTTCTTTGTATATCCGGTGATCTCATAATCCTGGCCGTATACCAGGCTCTGTCCGTTCAGCTGGACCTGCAGATCTCCTGCATTGGGATCAAGCGTTACAGCTTTGCCTGTATATGTCTTTGGCTGTACGGTCACTCCGGCCTTACTGATATCATAGAGTTTGTCGATGATCCGGTAGGAAGCTGTAATACTGCCGGTATAGTTTCCCTTACCTGTGATCTTCACCAGGATAGTCGTACCGGATGAAGGTGCCGTGCTGCTCTTCCAGGAGTATTCCGGGGTATTGTAATCCGTTCCTGCTTTCAGTTTCTTTCCGTCGGTATCCAGTACTGTTACCGATGACTTGAAGGCATTTGCCCTGGCTGTATATACCTTGTCCTTGACACTTATGGCTGTCTGAGACAGGTCCTTGGGTGTGATCTCAAACGGTAACGTGATCTTACCGCTGAAGTTACCCTTACCGGTAACTGTTATCGTTGCGGCAGTGGTGCCCGTTACGGCCTTATTGCCGGCATACTTCATGGTATAATCTTTGCCTTCCTGCAGTTCCGTACCATTCCAGGTAATGACAGGCTTCGGCTTTGCGCCGCCTTTGACATACGGCACACTGATGTTATCCCTGTCTTCTACATCAGTATCCTCGATGGAAGTCTTGGTGATCTTGAACGACCTGGTAACCGAACCGGTAAAGCCTCCCATACCCTTGAAGGTCACCTTAGCTGTTCCGGCATTCACGTTCTTTGTGTAGGAGACAGTATAGTCTTCCCCTTCCGTGAGAAGCAGGTCGCCGTACATCAGTTCTGCTTCATCCTGCAGGATCTCCTCACCGGTATATTCTGCAGTAGTAATGAGACCGGAGAGCGTTACCTTCTTCATCGGTACACCACTGATCGTGAATGTGACTTTCTTGATTCCGGTATATTCACCAAGACCGGTAATGATCACCGTGCCTTTTCCGACCGAAGTATTGTTTGCGTAGGACACTTCATAATCGGTTCCTTCGGTAAGAACTGCCTTCTTATACTTCACGGTAACAGCCGGTTCTATCTCACTGCCGGTATAGATCTGCGTGCCGATCTTGTTTACCGATGCCTTGGAGATCATGATATTTGACGCATCGCTGATATGCTCGGTCACCACGATCTCATCGGTATAATTGCCGATACCTTTTACGGTGATATAGTGATCGCCGGCTTCCGTGAAGTCGCTGTTTTCATCATAGGACAGTGTAAAGTCTCTGCCGTTTCTGAGCTTGGTCTTCCCGTTTGTCACGACCGGCACTTTCTTCTGTACTGCTCCTGTTGTAAGCAGATAGATATCGTCTGCACTGACGGAAGCTTCTGTCAGTGACAGCGGCAGTACTTCAAATGTTTCTGTGACTGTACCGGCATAATTGCCCTTCATCGTGATGATCACCGATGCGGTGCCGGCATTCTTATTGTTCTTATAGGAGACCTTGTAATCCTTATTCAGGGTAAGAAGCACATTGCCGTCATATACACGGATATCCTGCTTCTGCGCTGCTCCGGTATATGTCTTATCTTCGATTCCCGATACCCAGATACCGGCAGGAATACCCTCTTCCGGTATATCCTCTGCAGGTACTTCCGATCCCCTGACTGTGATCTGACATTCGGCTTTGATCGATCCATCGGCAGTACTGACCGTAACCGTCGCAGAACCGGGCTGCAGAGCTGTCACCAGACCCTGATCTACCGTGACAACCAACGCATTGTCACTGTTCCATACGATTTCCGTATCCGTTGTGTTATACGGTGTGATCACGGCGTTCAGCTTTGCGCTGTCACCCTCGGAGAGTGTCAGTGATGTCATATCGAGAGAGATGCCTCTGATCGGTACCAGGACCGTCACATGACACTGGGCAGAACCGCCGTCACTGCTTCTGGCAATGATGTCTGCCGTACCGCCGTTTACAGCTGTAATATTACCGTTACTGTCTACAGCGGCAACATTCGTATCCGTACTGTACCATGTCAGTGAGGAATCTTCTTCCTCTTCACCTACGACATAACCGCTGAGTTTGAATGTCTCACCTTGATTCATCGTCAGGTCGGAGTAATCCAGGATTACACCGGAAGCCTGATCCAGAACCGTGATCAGACATTCGGAAGTATAACCGCCGTCTCCGCTTACACCGGTGATCACAGCTGTACCGGGCTTAAGGGCATTGATGGTAGTTCCGTAATAATCCATTCCCTGTGTCGAATTGTATCCGATCGATACGACCGAAGGATCACTGCTTGTCCAGATGACATCCTTGATCGATGCATTAGCAGGTGTGAAATACATATTCAGCTGATATGAACTGCCGGGTATCATCCGGTGCTGGCTCTTCTTGAAAGATGCACCGCTGACACGCACGATCTTGCCGTTATAGGCATATACACGGAACTTGTCGGTATAGCCGCCGTCTTCGGATGTCGCCATGACTATCGCTCTGGCAATACCTTGGCTCTCAAATGTCGTTGTGACAAGACCTGTCTGATCAACCATGAAGTAGTTGGCATAATAATTTCCCTGAGACGTATCGATACTCCATGTAAGAGTCTTATTGACCGCATTTGCCGGTATAACGGAAGCATGCAGCTGAAGTGCCTTGCCGTTCAGCAGGATATTGTCTTCTGCCGTGATCTTCACCGATTCAACAGTGACTGTACCGAGCGGATATGCTGTATAGCCGTTCCATTTCGGTGTTGTATAGCTTCCGCCGGCATTTGGATCATAGTACAGAATATCCTTCGCATCGAACGATGCGCCTGTGTTATCTGCCGCAACTACCGTAGGATCTTCCCCTGCAAGTGTGAAATGTACAAGCGCAGGCGTATTCGCAAAAGCCCCGGCACCGATACTGATAACACTGGCAGGAATGAATGTATTATCATCGAAGCGTGTATTATCAAACGCATGATCACCGATCGTTTTCAGCTGCGGCGGAAGCTCCAAAGCACCGCTGAAACGAGCCCCGGTGAAGGCATAATTACCGATTTTTGTGACACCTGCAGGAATACTCAGCTCTCCCGAGAAACTATTTCCCCAGAAAGCATAATTACCTATAGAAGTCAGTCCTTCAGGCAGGATCAGCTGACCGTCAAAGCCACTCTTCTTATCTTCGTAACTGTCGTAACGGTATGATCTGAATGCATATTCCGGAATCGTCTGTACACCTTCCGGGATGATTAGATTTCCGGTGAAACAGTGGTATGCGAAGGCGTTTTTCTCAAGGGTGGTCAGTGCAGCAGGAAGCTTCAGTGTACCTGTCATGCCGTAGCAGTGCTCAAAGGCGCCTTCCCCAATCTTTTCTATGGAATCTGGAAGGATCAGATCTCCCGTAAAGCCTTCACATGAGTAAAATGCCTGATAGCCGATCTCTGTAACACCCTCCGGGATCGTCAGGGTGCCGGTGAACTTACAGTTGGAAAAAGCATATGACTGGATAGCATCCAGGTTAGCGGAAAGCGTCAGTGTGCCATGGAAACCGGTACATCCGGAGAAAGCACCGTATCCCAGGTAAGTGACACTGTCAGGTATGACAAGATTGCCTGTCAGACCTTTACAGTATTCAAACGCATGTTCACCGATATAATTGAGCGTATCCGGGAACTTTACTCTTCCGGCAATATTATCATTCCCCGCAAAGGTATAACTGCCGATCTTCTGTATGGATACCGGCAGCGGCAGATCCGTGAGTCCGTCACAGTCATAGAATACATAATCACTGATCACGGTTAACGTTTCGGGGAGTGTGACATCTGTGACCTTACCCAATTTGTAAAAAGCATAATTGCCGAGTCTGCTTACACCCTCACCCACGATGATCTTTGTGATCCTTGAAGAATATTTACCCCATGGAGCCGTTGTCTGATCATCACTGCCGGTCCAGTTATGATAGTAATCAAATGTTTCACCGCTGCCGGTCAGGCTGAGGGTAAGATCGTTATCTGTTCCGTTCAGCTTCCAGATAATGTTATCTCCGGCAACGCCTTCATCCACCGGTGTAGAAGTATCGGAGGCAGATCTTGCAAAATAGCCGTTCCAGACGCCTGCTGTCCAGCCGGAGGTATTGTCGCTGAAGATCAGTTTGACCGTTTCAGGATTAACAAACGCATCCTGTGAAACACTGCCGCCTGTATATCCTGCAGGCACCTGCGGCGCATCACCGAGGAACCGGATCTCTGTTATCGATGTATCTCTGAAAGCTTTATTGCCGATCGTCTTTACGGAAGCCGGAAGTGTGATCGTTCCGCTTAAGCCTGTACCGGAAAATGCACTGTTACCAATCGTCTCAAGAGAAGTGCCGAAGTCTACCGTCTCCAGTGCTGTCAGGTAGCTGAAGGCATTATTATTGATCGTTTTAACACCGTTTCCGAGCGTGATCTTCTTCAATGTCGTATTGTTGTAGAACAGCTGATTACCGTTACCGATCACCGTGACATCATCAGGTACGATCAGTTCTTCGACATATGTCATCAGATTGGTGTAAGTACCTGTAATCGTATGATCTCTGTAATCGATCTGCAGGTTTGCGTTACTGCCGACAGGTCCTGCAATTTTCAGCTTTGTACAGCCCTCGATCGCACTCTGCCAGAAATTGGTAATACTGTTAGGAATGACCAGTGTCTCAAGATTGGTACATCCGTTGAATACACCTGTGCTGAAGCTGGTAACCGTTGACGGGATGACTACCTTGGTTATGCGTGTATTATTCTGGAATGCATAGGAAGAGATCGTATTAACACATGCTCCGTTGATCATGGAAGGTATCGTTACTTCCGCATCGGAACCGATATATCGTTTTATCGTGACTGTGTCTCCGTACTGCTCATATTCAAAGCTATCCGAAGATGTTTCGGGAACACTCGCCTTCGTCGTAAAGCTGTATTCGGAAGATAACGGTTCATATCCATAAATATACGTATCCTCTTCATATACTTGTTTTCCCGTAACGATCTGAATATAGTAACTTGTATTCGGTGTCAGCCCTTCGGATCCTGCCCAGACACCCTCTCCGCTGTACTTACCTGTTGAACTGTTCAGATAGATACCGAAAGAAAGTGACATACGCTGAATACCCATTTCCTCAATATCATTTTGGCTGGTAAAACTGCTGATTCCGCCGAAGTCTTCGCTTTTCGTCCATAAAACATAAAGATTATTATATGCTTTAGAGGCTTCCAGTTTTATATTTACATAGTTGTGATACGGTGTGGTCTCTGCCGTAATATCATATTCTGCAGGTTCAGCATTGATCTCTTCCGTACCGTATAATTCGGTATCTTCCGTTTCTTCCTGCACGGGTTCTTCCTGCACAGCCTCTTCTGCATCAGTTTCCTCCGTATCAGCTGCTTCCGGTTCCGTTACAGGTTCCTCAGCAGGGGTCTCCTCCGGGACTGTCTCCTGTTCATTTTCTTCGGATACTTCTTCCGGTAAGCTCTCCTCTTCGGCAGAGATCTCCTCCGGAATCTCTTCTGTTACAGGCTCTTCCTCCTGTACGATTTTCGTTACCGGTTCTGCGGTATTTTCCGGTACTTCTTCACCTTCTGCACCGATCGGTGTAAAAGATGAACTGAGACAAAGAAAAAGACTTAAGACAACAGAAAAGATGTGCTGATACCTGCTTCGCATAAATAACCTCCCGGATCACAAATGATGCTGTGTAATCATATTATGTATATTGTACCCTATGCGGTTGATAAATGTACAGAATCATACCGCAAACCATACTTGCAAGCAGCGTCATTCCTATCCATAATTGTCTTATGAAAACTGCGACCAACGTAATGGCTGAACCTACTGTCAGTATGATTATTCCCGTATATAACGTAGAAAAGTATGTCGGAAGCTGTCTGTCGTCCGTCATTGCGCAGACATACAAAGAGCTGGAGATCATCGTTGTCAATGATGGATCCACCGATACTTCCGGCAAGCTGTGCGATGCATGGAAAGACAAGGATCCCCGTATTACGGTTTATCATAAACCGCACGGAGGTCTCTCGGATACCAGGAATTACGGCATAGAACGCGCACACGGGACGTATATCGCCTTTGCGGACAGTGATGACACCGTTCACCCGCAGATGATTGAAAAGGCCGTAAATGCCCTGCAGGAAGTTTCTGCAGACATGTGTATCTTCGGCTATCAGATGATCAGGGAGGACGGCAATATCGTACCCCCTGCCCAGCCGTTTCTTTCAGGTACATACTCCTCAAAAGATATCCTGAAGTATCTGCTGGAAGACACAAGGATCACCAGTCATGTCTGGCGATATCTTACAAAAGCTGAGATCATCCGTAAGCATCCATTCCCTTACGGAAAATACTTTGAAGATATCTTTACCACATACAAGTACATACTGGACGCGAAAATGATCACGGTGATCCCCGATATTCTCTATAACTATCTTGATAATCCCCACGGTATAAACAACAGCAGATCCCCAGAATTACGTCTTGACGCATTCGAGGCCCGCATCCAGAGAGTACTGGACCTGCACACAGCCTGTCCTGAAATCAGTACTTATGCGGACACTGAACTGGTGAAGTATCTTGTTTACTGGTACGAGCGGCATATCCTTCCGAAACAGAAGCGTGATCCCGAGCTGCACCGTTTTCTAAAAAAGGACATACATGACAGCTTTCAGAAATTACATCCAGACAGGAAACAGATGCCTGCCTGCCAGTACCGTAAATATGTCATGTTCAAGTATGCCCCGGAACTGACCGATATGATCATGATCATTAACAGAAAAGTACACAGGATGTTCAGGCATAAATGATCGATATACATACTAAAAAGGATCCGAAGATCCTTTTTAGGTTGATCTGTCAATGATTCTTACGGGTGGTAGATATATGTACCTGCCTGTCCGTCAAGCCAGTAGGTCGCTCCCTCGTACTTGATATTACCTGTCTGCGGTTTTCCCTTCTTCAGAGAAATATAGTACAGCATGGACTCAAATGTACCGGTCAGAGCCTTGCCGGTTTCCGCGTCGTATACACCGATCAGTTCCCCGGTGCTCTTCGTTTTGATCTGTGCTTTGTAATAATTTCCCCTTTCGTCCTGCAGGTTGAAATTCACGGGACCGCTCGCATACCATTTCTTATTGAACTTGTAGATCGGTGTATAGAACTCCAGCGGAATACCCATACTGTTGGTATGCCAGTACTGAATCGTTCCGTCGATCTCTGCCGGGACGACCTGGTTTGCACAGACCGAACCATCTGTATTGACAATGACATAGAGATCGGTACTGAGGTTTTTGGCTATAGTCTGATAGAATTCCATGGTCTTCTGTTCTGCAGCACTCAGACCCACCAGATTGCCGTCAAGAACTTCCGCAGAAGCTGTATAACCGCTCAGAAGTAAGTCATCATCCATGAGGTAGAACTTCTTGCCGTATTTCACAAGTGAGTTAAACCCTGAACTGCCGGCTTTCACTTTTGAACCGTCCGTATTATACAGGAAGGCATATTTCTCTGAACCCTGCTGGACATCATATACCGGTCCGGTACTCGGCAGACCCTTACTGTCAAGCATGAAGCTGTTATAGATATCATAGTTCGGATCATAAGTGCCAAAGTTGACGACTACTCCTGCCGCAGGTTTACCTGAGTTATTGTAGACGATCTTTGACAGTGAGCCATCCTTTGCCCACACTGCCTTCAGAGCGACCTTCGTGCTTCCGTAGAGGTTCATGTTATAATCCGGAGACGTTGTCAGTACCGGTGTTGCCTGAACACCATCTTCGTCATAGAAGTACCACTTCTTGCCGGTCCTGATCAGCTTATTCATCTGCTTGCGTCCGGTACTGTCAAAGTAGTAGTACTGTCCGTCGATCTTCTTCCGTCCCACAGCCAGCTGTCCGTTCTTAACGATGTAGTACAGCTTGTTGGCATCGGTCCAGCCGGTCTTGGCATTGGCACTGCCGTCTGCGCCAAACAGGTAAGTTGTCTTGCCTATCTTCAGCTCTGTATTGCGTGTGAGTACACCGTCTGCGTTGAAGTACAGCTTGCCCTTTGACGAAGAAGTATTAACGACACTGGTATCATTGCCGTAATAATACCAGGCTTCGTTATCTACCCCTGTATCCTCCGATCCCATGGATAATTCACCGTTAATGACCAGAGGTTTCGGCAATGTCTTCCAGCCGCTTACAGCAGCGCCGGTCTTCGGATCAAAGTAGAATACCTCATCGGTATACGTCACCAGCGGCTGTTCTGACGCAAGATCCCAGATACCTGCTTTGTCAAAGTGGATCCAGCCGGTAAGCATTACACCCTCATCATTGAAGAAGTAGTTCTTCTTACCGATACGATAGATTGTCGGATAATCCAGATTGCCGTTATTATGGGCATCCAGAGGACGTACATTACCATTACGGTAAGCAAAATACGTCTTCATACCGTTTTCAGATATGAATCCTGTCTTGACCGTACCATCCTTGTTAATGTAGTAAGCATGTCCGCCGTCATCAACGATCCAGTCTGCTTTTGCGGGTTTATCAAGAACGTAGAGACCCATACCCATGAAGGCATTTTCGATCAGCTTCAGAATGTATGTCTTACCCTTGATCACCTGGACTATTTCCTTACTGGACATACTGTCATTGGTGGCTCCGCACTCACCGTCCTCATCACAGTATATTTGATAATTCTTACCGCCGATATTGATAGTCACGAAGCTGTTGCGCACAACCTGTCCCTTCTTATCGAGATACGCTGCATCCGCGTATTCCATCGGATCAGAGGGATATCCAAGTGCGACAAGACCGGGTTCAGTGTATACTTTTCCGTCACTGCCGATCACATAGGCCTTTTTGTTGACGTAGACGATCATGTGATCCGATCCCAGAGTACGCAGGATCTCTCCCTTTGAATTTACCGTATAGGTATACAGCGTGGAATCGCCTAGAACTGCTCTGGCCTTGACGACAGTGTTTGAGACTTTGTAACCGTTCTTGTCCAGTACTATATAAGGAACCATTTCGCTCCCGTTGAACTCATAAAGAACAATGTTCTTCAGGATACCGCCGGATCCATCCCCGCAGTAATATGTATATCCGGTCTTTTCGTTCACAAACTTCGCCGTGACCTGTCTCTCGATTGCCCCCTCATAAACATACATATCCATCGGTATCTCTGTTTTTGACAGATAACCGTTACTGTCAAAGTAATAACTCTTACCCTTGATGGTGACCCACTCATCTTCCACCCGGATACCATCTGCATTCGCATACATGGTCTCATATCCATGCAAAGGCAGATATGTCCTGATCATAGTTGATTCAATAAGGCTTCCGTCAGGACCGGCAATACCATTGCCCCATGGAATATATTTGACCTTCTTCACGTCAAGCATTTCCCCGAGATATTTTTCGGGCAGGATCACAGCACCACTAGGATAGCCGCTTCCGATCGTTTCGCCGTAATACTTTTTCCCGCTGACCGTGAAGTAATACTCCATGACTCTTCCTTCATACCCGGGGTCGCAGTACATCTTCATTATGCCGTTCTTGGCCGTCGTAACAACAAAGGAGCCTGCTTCCTCATCATATGCGAAATATGCCCAGCCGGTCTGGCGTGCACCGTTTTTGAAGATATACCAGTAACCGCCAAGCTCATGCGCACCTGTCACATTCTCCAGCGAGATACAGTTATCATCACGATTCAGACCGTCACCATCAACCCAGGTAACACCCTTGCCGCTGCGTGTCGGTACCCATGACCTTACAGCCATGAAGCCTGTCGCAGGATCAAAGTAATGATCACCGCCGGCAACCGGGTAGGTCGATGTGCTGACGGTCTGCCAGCCGCTCATCAGACTGCCGTCAGTATCAACGAAGACCCAGTCCCAATCTCCTGTGCCATAATTAAAGGCATGACTGACGGATTGGATCGTATTATCGTATGTATCATCGTATTCGAACTGAAGATAACAGTCACTGTCAAACAGATACAGCTTATTGCCGATCTTACGGATACCGCCCTCGGTCACTATCTTTGTTGCAGGGTCAACATAGTAGACCCACCGGTCAGCCATCTCCGCTGGTGTTCCCTTAAGCGCTTTATCACCGTAAATAAATACTTCATTGTAGTGATCATAAGTGACCCAGCCGGTAACGAGTTTGCCTGCCCTGTAGAACTGTGCTCCGTAAGCAGGCTGACAGTCACTGCCCTCCACTGCTGTAAAGCCATCGATATCAATGGTCACGGTAGCAGTCTTACCCATCGCTTCAGCCGTCACGGTATAATGTCCGCCGCCGACTGCCAGCAGATGGATCTGTGCACCCTGAGGGACAATGAAAGTAGTGATATCCCTTGTATACGTTGTCTTAAAGCATGTTTCATCATTGAACTTATCAGGATTTGAAGCATCCGACGGCCAGCTGCCGTCACCCATTGCGGCCCCCTGATAGATCTTCATATTACCGCCGGTAACAGTAAAGGTAACCGGAACACTTGCACCGCCCGGAATTGAATCTGTTACAACCTTTAAAGAGAATTCAACAGCTCCCTGCCCGTCTTCGATGATCAGCTTCAGGCCATGATCAGGTACTGCCGGAGAAGCCTCAAGATCAAATTTGAACGTCTTCGGTGATACGAGTTCCACGTTGATATGAACATAGCCTAAATAATCAGGATCAGCAGCACTTCTGACCGTGATCACTGCGGAGCCGTTTCCTACAGCCTTGACCGTACCGGTCGTATCCACGGTGACGACCTTTGTATTATCCGACTTATACGTAAGACGTTTATCATCTACATGTCCGTTTCCGTAGAGATCAGAGGTGATCTGAGCTGTCTCTCCCTTATAAGTCATCACATAAGGATTAGCAGTAGAACCGTAATCCGTGCCGTTCTTCTGGATCTTCGCATCTACCGTATATGGTGCGATCGTGCTGGTGACAGAGACCGTAGCCGTATCACTGTCGATCACGATCTCTCCCGGTATTGAAACTCCCCGATATTTAAAGTCATACCATGCCGCATAGATGATCTGATCCGGTTCCTTGTACGAATAGACACCTTTGACTGCTTTTGCGTTCAGCTCACTGCTTTCTGTAAGAGTCCACAGGAAAGGTACTGCGTCAGGTGTATCTCTCTTGGTTACATACAGGTCATAAACATATGTGAGATCCGGCAGTTTTACCTGCATGACACCGGTCCCAAGACCATCATCCTGCTGGGTGACAGTAACCTGCGGTGTGGGAAGCACACGCAGTTTGACATCATAAGCAGGCGATACTTTCAGGATGGTCTTACCATCAACTACTTCTGCTTTGGCAGCCCGCAGTGTATATACACCTTCCGGGAGATTCACCTCGACATTATCAAAGCTAAAATCCGAAGGATAATAATGCCCGCTGTGCAGATAGTATCTGGTCGTCTTATTTTCCGCGATCAGATACGCATCATCCGCACCTTCCGCGTAAAAGCCCTTGACCGTGATCTGTCTTCCGGCACCTTTCGCCGCACTGGTGATCTGGATGGCAGTCTCTTCGATTGCTGCACGTCCTGAGATAGGCTCAGACATCAGTTCAATACCTTCCAGCGTCTCTTCAGCGATCAGTTCCTCTTCCGTCTCTTCTGCTTCGATCTCATCTGTCTCTGCAGGTTCTTCAGGCACAGCTGTTTCTTCCGGCTGTATTTCTTCAGTCGGCTCTTCCGTCTCTGCAGGCTCGGTGATCTCTTCTGCTTCCGGTGTTTCCTCAGGAATCACTGTTTCTTCGGGTTCCTCGGGAACATCTGTTTCTGCGGGTTCTTCGGTTTCATAGGGAATAACAGTTTCTGCAGGCTCTTCCGCTTCTGCAGGCTCGGTTTCCTCCGTTTCCGTAATCTCCTCTTCCGTCACCGTTTCTTCCGGCTCAGCAAGCTCCTCTGCTGCAGGTTCTTCCTCCGCCGTTATTTCTTCCTGCATGGTTTCTTCGGCAATGATCTCTGCCGGTTCATCCTGCTCTGCAGGCGGTTCTTCCGCGTGTACCGCAGGCATCTGCACAGACAGCATTGTCAGTACCAGAAAAAATGAAAGCAATATCCTTCCCTTTCGTTTCACGTTGTATACCTCCTTGTGGATTATGATTAAAGACTTTGTGGTGATACTTCTGTGTTTATTATCTCAGAGATTTCTCTGTTCTGTTAACATTTTCGTGAAAAAGAGGACCGGTACAGATGTACCGATCCCCTCATTCATACGTTAACGGATAGCCATAAAGGCCATATTCGGATGTACATAGAACTTCAGTGTCATACCGTTGACCTTAATTGTCCTGTTACCGGTCTGCGGCTGTCCTTTGTTCAGCCACATGACTACCTGGCCGCCGGGACCGCTCATCATAAAGTATGTACCGCTCAGGGCTTTGCCTGTTTCTGCATCATAGAAACCCGTGATCTGGTTTCCGTTCAGTTTGACAAGTGCCTCTGTATCTACAGGAGTGCTTCCGGTAAACTTCATCAGTCTGGTCGTGAACTCTGTTTTACCGATGTACGGCTGGCCTGTATTGCTTATATAGGTCTTCTTGCCAACCTTGTACATAGGCGCAACCAGATCCAGTACAACACCGAGTTTATTCGTTGTCCAGGTTCCCTGCATAAGCTCTTCACCGTCGATCAGTGCTGATGCAATTCTGGTCGTATTCGCAGCCACGGTGCCGTCGATGTTCTTCATCACGTAGAGACCTGTACCGGATGCTTCTGCAACCTTGGCAAACTCATCCAGTGACTTCTGATCTGCGGCCGGAAGTGTTGACCAGTCAGTAATCTGCAGAACGCCTTCACTCGTGTTATCAATGACACCGCCGTACATGACATAGTACTTCTTGCCGATCTTTGTCAGCGAGAATCCTTCCTCTGTATTGACGACACGGCCGCCGTCCTTTCCGGTATAGATCGTATAAGTAACTGACGAACCATCCGTATTGAGACCCTTGACAACACCGGTCATCGGCAGTCCTTTCTTGTCAAGGACATAACCGTTGAGACCTTCCATGATGTACTTTGTGCACAGTTCAGGGTCGCCTGTCTTCCAGAGACCCATGCTGAGGCTTTCACCGGCAGCCGGTTTACCGCTCTCAGCGTAGACGATCTTTGCCAGTGAACCATCTTTGTTCCAGACAGCTGTAAGCACCTTGTCAGGGGCTGTGCTGCCGCACCATACGCTGGCTGTCTGACCGTATTCGGCCATATGCACAGGCAGCGTTACGGTAAACTCACGGTTCAGCACAGGTGTCTCCTGCCGTCCGAATTCACCGTAGTAGTACCACTTCTTGCCTGTCTTACGCAGTGCATTGGTGACCTTGAGACCTGTTGCAGGATCAAAGTAATAGTATGTTCCGTCGATCTTGGTACGTCCTGTTGCCAGAACACCGTTCTTCTTCACATAGGAGATCTTGTTTGCGTCTGTCCAGCGTGCATTTCCGCTGAGCACTGTACCGTTATCATCTGTAGCCGTCAGTTTCTTGTTGATGACACTGACCTGACCGCGGATCAGGACACCGTCCTTCGTAAAGTTCAGGGTTGCCTGTGAAGATGTTGTGTTGATCCTGCATGCACCGTTGGTGAAGTTTTCCTCGTATCCGAGAGAGAGCTCACCGTTTACGGTTTCGGGAACCAGCACCTTGGCCTTGCTTGTTACAGCAGCACCTGTCTTCGGATCAAAGTACATCGCTGCATTATCAATCCTCGTGACAGAATTTGAGGCTCCTGTCATGTAATCATTCAGATCTGCCGAGAGTGCGTGCTCAAAGTATACCCAGCCGGTTACCATTCTTCCGTACTGATCAAAGAAGTAGTTCTTTCCGCCGATCTTGTAAAGGATATTCCGCACGACACCATCATCGAACGACGTTGTCCATCCGGTCAGAAATTCTCCGCTGTAGTAAGTGCCGGTCAGCAGATAATGTGTTACGCCATCACGCTTGATAAAGCCTGTCTTTACCGAGCCATCCTTGTTGATGTAGATAGGCCTGTCCGGATCATCTCCGAACCAGCCTGTTTTAATACCTGCTGTCTTCCCGGGGATGACAAAGGCGAGATATCCGTCAAAGTAGAAGCCGAAATATAGCTTTTTATTGATGGTAAATGCAAAGTACTCGTTCGTGCCGTCATCGTATATCGGCATTGTCGGATAAGCGAGTGTTCCATTCTCCATACAGTAGACTTTGTACTGACCGTATGTGCTGTTACTCAGCGTCCGGAATGTCTTCTTATATACAGCGCCGTTCTTGTCTGTCAGAGCCAGTTCATTCATGAGCATCTCTTCACTGAGACCTCTCACAAATACCGGCTCCGGACTGTTCTTGTATACGATACCGTTAATATCAACGATATACGTCTTTCCCTTCACCGTAACTGCCTGATAGTATGCAGAATCAGCAGATCTGACGATCATACCTTCACTGTCTGTTACATACGTCTGTGTGCCCTCACCAAGCGCAGCTTTGGCATTGACAACACCATTGATCACAAGATTACCCTTGGCATCCAGTGCATATGCATCACCGTGTGAATCATAGATCAGCAGAGAAGTCAGTTTGGTCTGCTTGCCTGCTCCATCCATGAGGTAGTAGTTATACCCCTGAGTCGGCTTCTTGGCACTCTTAACGGAGCAGTATACTGTCTGACTGTTATATCCTTCATCAAGGAAGTAGAAATCTGTCGGGATTCCTTCCGTTACCAGTTTGCCGGTGCTGTCAAAGTAGTACATCGTACCGTTAACAGCCTGCCATGCATCGGTAACAAGTTCACCGTCTTCATCCGCATAGACATAGTATCTGTCGTAGGCACCGCTTCTCCAGTACGCAACCTTGACCAGCTTGTTCTTCACTACGGCACCGTCTGCATCGACTACAACACCATTGAGAATACCATACTTCTCCGGGAACTTACCCTCTCCGAAGCAGTGAGAGTTTAGTGTCTGCACGGTCATGAAGTCCATACCCCAGAATGCTGCGTCATATGCCTCATCCGACCGGTACTCTTTACCGCTGATACGGAATGTTCCGCGGGCCATCTCACCGTTATTATTCGGATCAAAGTACATCTTCTCGTATGCACCCTTGGCTGTCGTATTCCATACAGGATTTCCGGCACCATCGTAATGCAGATAGATCCATCCGGTCTGGATCACGCCGTTCTTCATCCAGAAGTACTTATCTCCGTCTGAAGCAAATACTCTGTACAGTCCGTTTCTGGCATCCAGGGGCAGTGTCTCAGTTGTACTGCTGTTTTCGTAATAGATACCTTCTGCCTTACCTTCGTTATTGACATAGGTCAGACCCTTGCCGCCTCTTGCAGGGACAAAGGAATTCGTCACAAGATAACCCAGATCCGGATCCAGATATACAGCACCCTCTTCCGAATCCTGCCAGCCTGTCATTATTTCACCGGAGGAAGCAAGATATATATCCTGTTCTGCACCGATATCTTCATTAAAGATGTGCAGCCAGTTGGTTGCAGGGGCTGGAATGATCAGATATGCCTGATCATCAAAGGCATAGAGCTTGCCGCCGATCTTCTTTAATCTCACATAGTCTGTCCCAGGTGTCCCCATGACAGGATTACCGGTTGCCGGATCCAGATAGAATACAAACTGATGCGTTGGATCAACGTTATACAGGTTTACGTTCTTACCCAGTATATGCTTGCCGGTAAGAGAGTCATACATTACCCAGCCGGTAACGGTCTTTCCGTTAATATAGTACTGACTCTGTTTGGAAGGAGCACCTCCCCCATACTGCTTGTTAAAGCCATCCGCATTGATCGTTACGATACCTGACTTACCGATCGGTGTGGAAACAGTGACCTTATATATGCCGCCTTCCTGTATACGTACATAGATATGGGCAGTACCATCACTCTGCATATTAGCCATCTTGGTCGATGAAGGCTCACTGTCTGCAGGATAATTGAGAAGTGCTGCTTTTTCACCGCTGACACTGAAGTTTACAGGCATGTTAACCAGATTGTCGTTAGGTTCACCTATGCTGAAGATGATCTCTTCAATATGATCATGTTCGATCTGTTTGTTGATCGGCCAGTTCAGCGTGGAGAGCTGCTGACCCTCATACAGGATCTTCATGTCAGCTTTTCCTGCAGGAATATTTACAACGGTAAAAGTTAAAGTTGCAGGGGCAAGCGCAGGATCAGCCACACTGGTAACCGTGATCCTCGCGTAAACATAATCTGTCGCAGGTAAAGCTACAACTGTAACAAGACCTTTGGCATCAACCTTCAGATACTTGGGATCCTCTGATTTATACGTTACCCTGCTGTCAAAACCCTCACTGTGGGTACCTGTTCCATACGTTTCATCAGGGAAAGGGATGATCTGGGCAGTCTGTCCTTTGTAGAACAGAGTAGAACCCATAGTGCCTTCTATACGTGGATTCAGGTGGTTAGGTTTGACTTCTTCTGTCACATCCGCATGTGCTGTATCACTGCCGACAAAGATGTAATCCCCTACTTTGGCTCCGCTGCTGAGCAGGCTGTAGGAAAGATCAAAGCTTCCGGATCTGAAGTCTTTAAAGTAACCGTCTCCGTCATATGCATATGCATCACCCAGAATGATCCTGAAGATATTGCCTTCCACATAGTTTTCCATCTGAACCAGATTAACTGAATTGGAATGATCATATATATTCAGCATGACATCAGCTTTATTCAGTCCCGGCGTGGTAAAGTATTCTGAAGTAAGAATATCCGTCAGATCAATATCTATGTATCCATATTCGACTCCGGAATAGTTTCCTGTACCGACAACTTTCGGCGCATCAAAGACGACCAGGCTGTAATAATCCGCCGAAGCATGCAGCTCACCAAACTGATAGAATCCTGCTCTGAGTTCATATTCACCGGCAGGAAGCTTGAACTGTACATCTGCGCTTCCGTCAAATAACGGATCACTTGCCCAGGCAAACCAGGTTACTTCGTCCTTTACTGCGATCAGATATACATTTTCCAGATCGGTACTGTTCGTAATACTGAAATTGTACGTGCCGTCATCCAGAACAGTATCATATGTCAAACTAGAGATACTAATATCACTGGTATAGGATACCGGTGTAATATTCAGCTGGAAAGGTTCACTGAAATCAAGTTCGACCTCTTCCTCGGGTTCTTCCAGAGGCTCACCCTCAGGTGTTTCTGCAGGAGTTTCCGTCTCTGTCGGTTCAGCTGTTTCCTCAGGCTCAACAGTCTCCTGCGGGATCTCCGTCTCTTCCGGTTCCTCAGGCACTTCTGTCTCACCGGGTTCTTCAACAGTTACAGGTTCCTCTGTTTCTGCAGGTTCCTGCACCTCTTCTGCCGCAGGTTCTTCAGCCTGCGGGGTTTCTTCAGGTTCTTCGGTAATTACCGGTTCTGCAGTTTCCTCTTCCTCTGCAGGCACCGTTACCTCCTCAGGAACCTCTTCTGTCTCAGAAACAATTTCCTGTTTCTCTTCGTCAATGATCTGTTCTGCAGGAGTTTCCGTCTCTGTGCCGGTGTCTTCTGCCATGACAGTCACAGGGATGCCGGACATAGCCGTATGAAAAGCAAGGGCTATTACCAGCAAACGCTTTAATAATCCGTTCATATTCATTTGCCTCCTGATCATGAATAGAAATAATAGCTGTAAATTATGATGTATACTTTTGTACCACTGCCTTAATGATAACGTATTTTATTCTCATTTACCCAGTATTTTTCCTGCAGATAAGCAAAATACTGTATTAGTATTTATCATAACTTCAAACAGCTATCTTAAAAGCCGGTCAGCTGTTTCTGCTTTCCGGCTTTTGTCTGTTTGGAATTTCTATTAGTTCACAATACTATCAGCAATACTTATTTGATTACAAACGGCGTTTCTATAGTATAGTAACCACCATAATTGCCCTTACCGTAGATACGGACATAGTAAGTCCCTTTAGCTATAAGTGTATTGAGCCGCTGTCTGAATGTCCTTGAATTGCTGTATACCAGGTAGTAGTCCCTTCCTTCTTTCAACGTTTTTGATCCAACTTTAACTACCATTGTAGGAGTTACAGCTGACCCAGTATATGACTTAGACTCAGTAAACTTAGTTACCTTAGCATTACTCATCTGTATAGGCTGAATATAGAAGGTTTTACTGATAGCTCCACTATAATTTCCTGAACCGGTAACTGTAACAGTCGCTATATTACCTGCTTTTACATTATTCGTATATTTTACTTTATACTTGATTCCTTTAGGTGCACTTATGCTCTTTATGATTTTAGGTTTAATAGCTTTCCCTGTATACGTATACGTATTATTCAGCGAAGAGAAATCAAACCATGATTCCTTAATGCTGTACTTAGTCGCAAATGTCAGCTTGGCGCTCTTTCCGCCGAATTTTACAGTGACGGTTGTCTTACCAATCTTGTTCGGTTTGACCTTAAGAACGATCTGATTTCCGCTCACAGATGCACTCTGAACTTCAAGAATAGAAGGCTTTGCAGATTTAGCAGTTACGGTCAATCCCACCGCGTTCTGAAGCTGTGCAGCCGTCCGGGTCTGATTCTTCTGGTTGACTGTCAGATAGACGGTCTGTACATCACTGTTATTGAATACAGCACTGATCTGATTATTAACAACTGTTACATTGGAGTTCTTCGCATACGTCTTGGAAAGCGTCTTCTTTCCGCTGTCATTAAATGTCAGACTGCTGACCTGATAGACATAAACTGTACATGTCTTTGCGACACCGCCGATCACCATGGAGATCGTAGCGCTTCCGGGACCTACTGCTGTTACCTTACCCTTGGAGGATACCTTGGCAACTTTAGGATTGCTGCTGGTCCAGGTTACAGGCCACTTCTCATAGTAACTGCCGATTCTTCCAACTTCCGGAAGCTGCTTCTTCAGAGTGAAGGATTTTTTCGGCTTCAGATACTTAACCGTCTCACTGAGTGTTACCTGAGAGAAGTACGGGTCTCTTGTAGTGCTGCTGTATGCGGCAGTACCCCAGTTAACCGTATCAAAATTAAATTTGGTTCCATCTCTTAATTGAGATCCTACAGGGGTACGATCACTTCCATCTTTCTTCGGATAGGCAAGCAGATAATCTCCTGAGCTATATGAGCCAGCGTCATCCCACGTGGAATCCTGCAAGTACCACTTACCATCTGACATCTGAATGTAGTTCCAGGCATGTCCTCCTCCGGGGACATCACCGGTTGTATACATACTGCGAATGCCCGCTTTTTCCAATAACCAGTTCAAAGCCAATGCATATGATTCGCAGACACCATATCCTTTTAACAGAATACCAAAGCATGTATGACAATAGTAAAACTGTGAAGTATTCTGCATATAATCATACGTACCATCATAGTTATAATAGTTATTCTCACAGATCCATTTATCAAAATACTTTACAATACCATATGCAGGATTATTCGGATAATTCCTTGCGGCATATGCATAAGCTAAATCAACGAGTTCATTAACTTTCTTCTTTGCCTGACTGTATAACGTTTTACTATAATACTTTGATTTTGGAAGCACCATTTTAAAAGTTACATTGCTGCCATAACCGCGTACTAAACTAACTCGTGGATCACCAGCTCGATTATACCATTCGAACTTGTTAGGATATGTCAGTAACACTGCATTAATGGATCGAAGGACATCCCAAGCATTATGATTGTATCTATTATAATAGTACCCGTTATATGTAAACGAGTTCTTTCCTTTGCTGACAATAGCTGACTTTACCTTTTTATACCAGGTTTTCTCCTGTGAAGAGAGCTGATTGTAGTAGAAATTCATATCCTGAAGGACTGTATTATACTCCTCGGGTTCCTCATCCATGACGAGTTCTTCCGGAATACTATACAGTTCATAGAGATCCATATTCTCTTCTACGATTTCATATGTTTCTTCTTCGTCTTCTGCAGCATTGGTAATTTCTTCCGGCTCACTGGTTTCTTCAGAAACGATTTCTTCTTCAGGAGCTTCTGTTTCTTCCGTTTCGTTATTTTCTTCGGAAACGATCTCTGCTTCCGGAATTACTGTCTCTTCAGGTTCACTGGTTTCTTCAGAAGTGATTTCTTCTTCAGGAGTTTCTGTTTCTTCTATCTCTGATCCTGTCTCTTCCGGAATAATTTCTTCCGGATTTGTTGATTCTTCTGTCTCTTCCGGGACGATTTCTTCATCCTGTACTTCTTCAGCAGGTAATTCTTCTTCGCCTTCTGCTTCAGTATTCTCCAAAGCCTCTGTCTGTTCTAATACTTCTTCTGTCAGGATCTCTGCAGTCTCACCCTCTTCACCCTGAAACTGCGTGAATGTTGAGCCTGCACTTGCAAACATCTTCGATGTAACAGAATACGAACATGTCAGCACTCCATCACTGGACACGGCGAAGACGATATCTTTGATGCCCTGTCCTTCGCTTAGTCTATCCGCAATCTCATCTGCAAAATCTCTGTATAATGCCTGTCCTTCCTCATCCAGACGGCTGACAGCACCTACGGAAAGATAGTTAACACCTTCATAGACAACACCGTCAGAACCTACGGCAGGTGTCTCAAAGTCATTAACATCCGTATAGATCTTTTCAAGATTCTCAGCAGCTGCCGGTTCCTCTTCTTCAGGAATCAGTTCTTCGTCGCTTTCTTCTGCCTGTTCCTCAGCCAGTGCTTCTTCAGCCGGTGTTTCTTCAGCAGGTGCTTCGGTGATTACTTCCGCAGGCTGCTCTTCAGGCTGTTCTTCAGTAACGATGATTTCTTCCGTCTGTTCACCTTCTGTTTCCTCAGGTCCTTCTGCGAATACAGTTATACCTGTATTCATGAACATGGTAAAAGAAAGTAACAGTACAGCTAACTTTTTAGATAAACTCATACGTCGTACCCCTTTAATTACTGATTCTATTATATTTGATTCTTGGAAAAATCAAAGAAGATAGTTTGCTTTTCAACCATTTTTATTCTTCATCATCATCAAACCAGGCACATCCGCCGGCTTCGGGCACCCATTCACCGCCCATATCATAGCAGTCCTGCTCGGGATCAGACTCCGTATCCTCTTCGTAATACTCATCCTCATCGGACCATTCTTCGTCATCTTCTTCCGTCCACTCTTCTTCGCTCCAGTCTTCATCACCGGTATCTTCTTCGGACCATTCGGAGTCATCTTCGATCCATACATCTTCTTCGCCCTCTTCCCAGGCATCGTCGATATACTCTTCATCACCGTCATCGTAGTATTCCGGATCATCCTCCGGCTCATACTCAGACACAAACGTACATCCTTCATCCCAGTCTGCCCCGATCTCCGTACAATACTCCTCCAGGACTTTCTGTATGGCTTCTTCGGCAGGCACATTTCCGGCTTCGGCTTTTCCCTGTACGGTCACGGGCTTGTCTTCGTGTGCACCGTCATCACCCAGTACGAGGCTGAATTCTGCCTTTGTTACATTTCCGTGATTGTCACAGGCAATAATACGCACGGGGTATGTTCCCGGCTGTGAAGGATCCACACTGAAATAATCAATGACCCAGAAACCCCAGTCTTCATACGGTTCATCGAGGACCCAGATCCCGCCGTCTTCTTCGCTGAATTCCAGGTATTCCAGTTCACCTTCGGCCTGGTCGTAGACATTGACAATATTATCCAGCAGGTCGATCTCCTCATCCATGCCGGCATAGACCGTATCGGATGCCAGTTCAATGACCGGGGCAGATGTATCCTGGATGATGACCTTCATTTCTTCGGTCACTTCGTCTTCTTCGGTTTCCGCGGTAATATACAGACTCTGTTCTCCGAGCATCAGTGTATCCAGTTCACTGTCATCGAGGCTCAGCTCACCGTTATACTTACTGATATACTTCATGATATCGGGATGAATATCATCTTCCGTATCCCAGAGATCGATACCGTACTCCAGATAATGATCGCCTGACTTGATGGACACGGATGGCTTCTGTGCTGCTGAGCAGGCTGTTCCGGCCGTCATGATCATGGCTGCACCGATCAGTTTTATGATTCTGTCGTTCTGTTTCATGATGCTTCCCTTACACGTATGTTGACCTTTCTCTTCTGGCCGCTGCCGTTTTCTTTTACTGTAATATATGCTTTCCCTGCCTGCAGGCCGCCGGTGATCTTGATCTCTGCCCGGTATCCTGTGGCTGTTTTTGTCATGGCTGTCACTCTGGCTCCGCAGATATCCGCATTCGATGATTTAAGCGTAACGGACTGCGGACGCTGATCAAACTCTGCATAGACGGTGATCGACTTGTTCTGGGAGACAGCGATCGTACTGTCACCGATCTCCTGTGCCGTTCCTCCCGACATCAGTACGGTCATCTTCATTGCTGTGATCTTCTTTCGCAGGTAGATCTTTACTTCATCATAGTGTTCGGTACCGTCTTTCGCGGTCACACCGACGATGATATAGCCGTTCTGGTAATTCGTGATCCCCAGTTTCGAAAGAAGCTTCGAGGATACTGTCACCTTTCCGCTCTTTGATACTTTGATCAGCTTTGCGTCTCTGACTTCATCCCATACGCTGTAGCCGTTGATGACTGCTTCCTCAAGTGTCCAGCGGACAGCAGATGTTGAAGGTTTTCCGTACACTTTGCCGATCACCGCCGTCAGCTTTGCGGAAGTGCCGACGGTCATCGCATACATATCTTCCGTTACATTGCGGTTGACTGCCGGTACAGCGATAAATACACCGGATGTCGGTACTTTTACCTTGATCTTGACGGATGCTTTCTCTCCGGATCCGTCTGCAGCCTTGCAGGTGATCACAGCGGTGCCTCTTCCCACAGCGGTTACTTTTCCATGGGCATCGACCTTGGCGACCTTTGGTGCGCTGGATGTCCAGATCGGCTGTACTTCACTTTCTCCAATCATGGTCAGGACCGTGCTTTCCAGCTGTAAGACATTTTCGGTATCATATGTCTCCGGCAGATCCGTATTGTACAGTACAGCCGACTTGATCTTCGTGCCGAAGTGCGTAACTCTTACGTATGACGCTCTGCTGCATACCGTGACTGTATATGTCCCTGCTGTGTCTGAACCATCTTTTGATACAGCCTGTACAGTGATCTCTGTGCCTGCCGGGACGCCTTTCTTTACGCTCAGGATGCCATCTTTGGATATGGACGCATAACCTGCGTATGCCGGGTCAGAAACACCGGCGATCTGCCATGTGACCTTGGTGTTATTTGTATTCTTCGGCAGTACGGCTGCCTTCATCTGCAGCGTCTTACCGGGCAGTATGCCGGCTCTGCCTTTGACCGTGATGTTTTCCGCAAGCTGTCTTACCGTGACCTTACAGCTGACCTGTTTTACAGCATTCTGGAATCTGATCTTCAGATATACATAGGCTGTGCCCTTGCCGGCTGCTGTGATCATGCCAGACTGGTCAACCGTGACGACTGCTTCATTTGAAGAGTACCACTGGCGGTCTTCCGGTCTGTAATCCGCAAGCGTAACAGTACGTCCGTCTTCCAGCACGATCTCGCCGGCCTCGAGTACAGCCGTGCCCGGAGCTGTGCTGTGATAGTTCAGCGTCACGGCTTCTTCCGTCAGTTTCAGTGATTTTATCTTTACGGCTGCCACGGAATACTGCGGAGCCTTTGTCATGACTACTGCCGAAGAGATATCGCCAAGGACACCGGCACCGCTGACAACGGCTGCTTTCACCCTGACTATTGTTCCGTACGGCTTACCGGTAAGATCCACGGGTTCTGTATATACCGTGCCCTTCCTGACGGTTCCTTTTCTGATCACCGGATCACTGCCGTCAAGCGTATAGAGGATCATGGCTCTTTCATCGTCGGTCAGTTTCTCCAGCGTCAGGATATTCGTGTCCTGGTCAAAGAAGATCTGCGGCGCACTTTCCTGTTTGCCGAACAGTTTTTTCAGAGAGATGATGCCTGCCCCGACACTGCCGGAGGCTTTCACAGTACTGGCCTTCAGCACTGCTTCCATTGCATCGGGAGAGATATGACCGTATGCGCTCATGTACAGAGCTGCACTGCCGGCAACGATCGGTGAAGACATGGATGTGCCCTGCAGTGTGCGGTAGCCGGATGCTGTACTGCCGGCAAATGCAGAACTGATCTCCGTTCCCGGAGCACCGATATCGCACCACTCTCCGTAACCGGAATAGACGGCACGGGTATTCGTTCTGTCCGTTGCCCCGACAGCGATCACATGATCATAGGCCGCCGGATAGCATTTGACATTCGTTCCGAAGTTGCCGATTGCCGAAACGATCGTCACTCCCGAAGCATATGCTGTATTAACGGCATCCTGTACAGTCTGGCTGTAGGATACCGTACCAAAACTCATATTCATGATCCAGACCTGATCTTCGGCAGCCATCAGGATCGCTGAAGCAATATCTGCGGCTGATGCAGAGGACCCTCTGAATACGTTATACGAATAGATCGATACCTCCGGAGCGATACCGGCACCGCCCTTACCGTTGCCAAGAGAAGCCGCAATGATACCGGCAACATGCGTACCGTGTCCGTTAGATGGCGATGTCGGAATATCACTGACCTGGCGCAAAGTCACTCTGCCTGCGAGATCTTCATGATCATCCTGTACACCGGAGTCGATGACAGCGACCTTGACATCTGCACTGCCGGTCGTCACACCCCATGCCTGATATGTGCCTACAGCTTCATGGAACCACTGCCAGCAGGCTGTTTCCATAGCCGTATAGGAGGTATTCTCCAGCAGCGGATCAGGCTGTTCAAGCTCCTCGATCCAGTACTGCCAGTTTGTCTTCTGCGGTGTCTGCACAGCAAACAGCTGCACACCCTTTTCTTCCGTTACAGCCGTGATCTCGGGATCATCCAGCGTGATCAGCCAGTTGGCATCAACGACCGGCAGTACAGCCTCAGGATCCATGCCTTTTGCGACTGCCTCATATACACTGAGATCCTCGGGAAGATGGATCACAGCTGTTCTGCCGTCATAACGCTCAAGATAGCCTCCGTATGCATCCGCCGCATACTGTGCATATTCTGCCGAATCAGTCAGGATCACTGCTTCCGATGCCGCATAATCGACACCTTCCGTCTTCGCCGCAAGATCTTCCAGCACATGGTTTTCCGCCATCTGCGTCTTTTTCCGCATCTCTGCTTCACTCAGCGCCGGCTGTTCGTTTATTTCATCATTATTCTCTTCAGCAGTACTTTCCGTATCTGCTGCAGGTGTCTCTTCAAGGGCTGCGGGTTCTTCCGGCTCAGGTTCTGTTTCTTCCGCACTGAAAGATACAGGCTCTGCTGTTTCTTCAGGTTCTTCATTATCTGTCTGTATAACTTCTGCTGTTTCTTCGCTTTCTGCAGGCATTTCTTCCGCCGTAAAAACCTCTCCGGTCTCTTCTTCCGGAAGTCCGTCTTCCGCAAGAACAGATACCGGCTGATACATCATCAGCAGTGAAAGCAGTGCACACAGTATTTTTTTCAGCATGTATTCTCCCCTGTCAAACAAGTATGGTTTTATCAAATTATACACATTTTCAATGCATTCAAAAACCGTCTGCCGGCTTCTGCGGGTATTATCTGATCAGCTTTCGCTTCAAACGGCCGATCTTTCTTTTGAATCGATACAGGAGATATGGTTCTCCCAGCAGCAGTTCCAGTATATGTAAAGCTTTGCGTGTCTGGTTCTGCTTGCCGAGTTTCAGCAGCTCTTTCCAGTACTGCGGGATCCTGCGTGACATATTCATGTGGAAGCCGTCATCCTGTCTGGCTCGAAATTTCCTGCGCAGTTCTTCCTCTCCGACCTTATCCAGCACGTCACCGGCATTGAGATACTCATTCCTCATGATGCCAAAATAGACGATTGGAAAATGATCTGTCAGATCCTGACAGTTTCCGGACTTCTTCATATCGTTATAGATCTCATGCGCACAGGTGATCATTCTGTCGAAGAGATCCTGATATCCGTATCTTCCGGAAAGTGAATCCGTACGCTGATAATATACATACAGAACATCCGGGACCATGACCATGGAATGTATGCGGCAGAGACAGCTCATCGTATAATGCAGATCCTCCGCATAGATGATACGGTTGTCAAAGAATCGCAGATGATACCGTTCAAGCATCTCCCGGCGGTATGCCATTGACCAGGATTCCCAGCCTATGCGGCGTTCATACAGCATCTCCAGGATGATCTTTCTGCGTACTTCCTCATCGATCTCCGGATACTCGGCATACACCTTTCCCAGGACGCCCTCGGTGCCGTCAGGAGCGATCAGCCGGCGGTTGTACGAAATGATATCGTAATCTTTATCTGTATATTTCAGCAGTACAGACAGAAGGTCGGGAGTTACCGTATCATCACTGTCCGCAAAACAGACATATCTGCCGGAAGCTGCCTCCAGTCCTGTATTTCTGGCTGCCGAGAGTCCCTGATTCTGCTGGTGGATGACGCTGATCCGGCTGTTCTTTTCCGCATATTCATCAGCGATCTCTCCCGAGCTGTCCGATGATCCGTCATCAACGATGATCAGTTCATAATCGTTAAAGGTCTGGGCCAGGATACTGTCGAGACATCTTCTGAAATATGATTCACTGTTATAAACGGGTACGATAACACTGAACTCCGGGTTCTTCATATATTTAATTATGAAAATCCTGCATTCCTGTGTCAATTCATCATGCCGATGAATGATTTCTCCTTTACAATATTGATATGGAAAAGAAAAGTAACCCGGCTGTATCCGTGATCATTCCTGTATACAATGCCGAAAAATATTTAAGAGAGTGTCTTGATTCCCTGCTCGTGCAGACGATGACAGATTTTGAGATACTCTGCGTAAATGATGGTTCTTCTGATAATTCCCCTTTGATCCTGGAGGAATATGCCGCAAAGGATAAACGCATACGCGTGATCACCAAAGAGAATCAGGGATGCGGTCCTGCCCGCAATATCGGCATTGATCAGGCACAGGGAGAATATCTGATCTTTCTTGATGCGGATGATTTCTTTGAGAAGGAACTGCTGGAAAAGCTTTATAAAAGGGCGAAGGAGAAAGATGCGGATCTCTGCATGTGCAGGTTCCGGTTCTACGACACCAATACCCATGTATCCGGTGAAGGACTCGGGCTGAAGCTTGATCTGCTGAAAGACCTTCCGGTTCTTTCGTACAGAGACTGTCATGACAATCTCCTGATGATCAATACCCCGGCGATATGGGCCAATCTCTACCGTACGGAGATGATACGTAAGGAAGGACTGCGTTTTCAGGCCCTTGCCAATACCGAGGATGTTTACTTTATCTTCATGGCTTCGGTTCTGGCAGAAAAGATCACCTGGATCAGTGATGTACTGGTCAACTACCGCAAGGGTATCACAGACAGTGTGGATACGCTCAGACCCAGAGATCCGTTATGTTTCATTGAGGCTGAACGCGGTATTTATCATGAATTAAAGAAACGCGGCATATACGAAGAGCTGGAAGCTGGATATGTGAATGCTTCGATCATGCACATCGTATACAGCCTGAACAGGTTCAGTGTTTCACTTCCCGCTCTGGCAAAAGCAGAAAGAGAGCTGGTCTTCAGCTTTTTCCCCGAGACAGGCATGCTTGATCATCCGGATTCGTTCTATCAGAAGCCTAAGCATATGCGCAGGTTAAGACATATCCGTAAAGTTTTAAAGGTACATCAGGACGCTTACGGGATCCCGGACATACAGAACCTTACGCAGAATCAGCTCGAGCTTCTTGATATTCAGGCATGTATACAGGAGGACCGTATCCATGAACTGCAGGAAGAGGTCCGCAGGCTGAAGAACTCCCCTGCCTACCGGACAGGAAAAGTACTTACGTGGCTGCCCGGAAAGATCCGCAAAGCTGTAAATAAAAAGAAGCAGTGATCCTGCTTCAGTGTTTCTTTATCACCCGGCGGTATGTCTTGTACAGTTTGCCGTATATGGTGTTTGTCTCTTTGTTATACAGGTGACGGTACTTCAGAGGAGGTACCGTTTTTTCTTTCAGTTTCCGGTAATCCTCTTTCAGATCTTCTGTCTGATGATAACGGGCTGCCAGACGTATACGTTTGCACAGATAATGGATCTCGATCTCCTGAAAGAGTTTGTCCAGTTCCTCTGCAGGCATATCTATGACATCGACTGAATGCTTCACCACATCTTCGTGGTGATATGTCTTCTGCCTGATCGATGCATAGTCCTTCTCCCGATGCGAATGACTGTCCTGATGAATACGGTAGTAATAGTATGTCCCTTTCACATAGCCGAATTCATACTTATACAGTACCGGGAGCAGCAGCTGCCAGTTCTGTCCTGCCCTGTTTTCATAGATATACATTCCCGGAAGCATCTCTCTCAGATACGCCGTACGGGCCATGAAACCGCCGAATTTGACATCATTTTCAAAGATGAAATCACGGAACTTGTATGGTTCTTCTTTCCGGTAGTGCTGTACTTCGGATCTTTTCTCAGATTCCTCCGGATAAACACGGACAGTTTCACCCTGGGCGATACCCGCGGCAAGATGATTCTCCATGTACTGAACAAGTCTTTCGATATAGTCATCTGAGAACCAGTCATCACAATCCGGCCAGAACAGATAGTCTCCGCTGCAGATCTGCAGACCGCGGTTGACAGCAGCTGCCTGTCCCGCATTCTCCTGATCAATATACTGAAACACGATGCCCTTCTCTGTCAGTTTATCCTGATAGGACAGCGCAGTCTCTTCACTCCTGTCAGCTGAACCATCGTTCACAAAGATCAGTTCCAGGCAGGGATATGTCTGTGCAAGAATACACTGAAAATACCTGTCAAGATACGGTTCCCCGTTCAGGCACGGCGTGATAATACTGACTTTCGGTGATCGGGTCATCTGTTCCTTCCTCTACGAATTAACTATCCCCTGTCACAGCGCAATTGTCAACAAGCCTTCGCACAGCGGTATTTCGGCAGTATAATATCAGTATGTTCAAATTGTTCTCACTAACCTCCAGACTCAGACAGCTGTGCAAAAGAAAAGAAGCTGTACAGAGATTTGCCTTTATTCTGGATAACGGAAGATATATCGTCAGAGGGGCTTCTTTCGTCCATTCTGAGGATACCCGTATACATCTGCAGGATATCCCGAAGACCGTAACCGTATATTCAGAAAAGAAGAATGCATGTACATACCGGAAGGGACGCCTGCATATTTCGTACTTCAAAGCAGCGGCGATCTTCCCTGACTGCGTCTATTATTCTCCATACGCCAGGGATAACTACATCTCGATCAGGGACAGGATCAAAACACTGTATGACCGCCTGCCCTATGATGCCTGTACCTTTGCCTTTGATGATGAACATACGCTGATGAGAGCACCGTTTGTCAAAGGACAGACATACCGGGATGAAGAGCACTTTCAGAAGGTCCTGGATTATTGTTTCGGGGCATTGGCGAAGGCAGAGCTGACGGAGCGTACGATCGATATTGCCGGCACTGAAAGAAGCGTATACTACTGTGTCCAGCATGGTGATCTGAATACACGCAACATCCTCTGGAACGATGATCGTATCACCTTGATTGATCTCGACAATATCAGTATCCTGCCGCTGTTCTACGATATCTTCTACTTTGTCATGACTTCCCGCAGCGCAGATGCCTTTGCGTACTTCCACACCTCGGCATTTGCCGACCGCATCCTGGCATTCTGCAGGAATCGTGGAATCCATACGGATGAGGATGTGATCGATCTGTATCTTGCGGCTTTTGCGGATATCCATATCCAGCGGATCACGGAAAAGACCCGTATGTTTGATGTACAGTTTTACCTCGGACGCTTCATGAATGCGGACCTCTCCGGTTTCCCCATGACACAGGCAAAGATCCTGACGGTACCCTCCGTCCTGAAACAGTTCGGTATACAGTAACCACAGAATCCTCTCCTGCGGTCTTTTCTATTTCAGTTTCTTTTTGATCTTCCACAAGATCTTCCCGACGGGAGTATGCCTGAAGATCACTTTTTTATGTCTTTCGGCTGCTTTTGAACGTTCAAAAGCTGTTTCGAAGTTCTGTGTTTTCCTGTATTCATCCATGAACGATCTTCGGATCACAGCTGCTTTTGTCGGCGCCGTAAGATTGGGGTTTTTCGGCAGGGCATCCCGGATATCTCTTTCCTCACAGAGGAGATCCTCTC
Source organism: Solobacterium sp. UBA3691 (assembly GCA_002372175.1). Lineage (GTDB taxonomy): Bacteria > Bacillota_I > Bacilli_A > Erysipelotrichales > Erysipelotrichaceae > Bulleidia. The sequence continues at coordinate 29,906 of DFIS01000049.1, read as the reverse complement.
TGATCATCTCCAGGAGCTCCTCCCCTTTTCCGGTATTGACCAGGACCAAGGCAATCCTTCCGGTCATGGGTTCTTTCAGGCTCCTGCGGTCGATACCCCAGAAATCCCCGAGGGTGATATCTCCGACTCTTTTCGTATCGGCATACGGACAGGAATAACAGTTCTCTGCCATGATCATATTCGCCTCATATGCGAAGTAATATCTGTCCTGCCAGTTCGGGGCACTGTGTACGGTCCTGCCGTCTTTCCAAAGTGAGAACTGCTTGTCTTTCTTTCCGCCACGGAAGCTGTATGTATCGTAGTCCTGATCAAATGTCATCAGATGATCATGAAGATATGACATCGGCGGTGCTCCGTGGCAGACGAGATCCAGGCAGTAAAGACCATCATATTCCCTGCCAAGATACTGACGGAGGCCTGCGATCTGACAGGGTGTGCCTGTGAATAATACCTGTCTTCCCTCTTTCAGCTTCTTCTGTACATCCCGGCAGATATATCCCATGTCGCTCTGTGCATACTTGGAAGTGCGCATACCTTCCAGTTCAAAAGGATCATCGGTACCGTAATGTCTGACACAGAGATCATGATCGATACCTGCCCCATAGACATATCCGTTCTTCTGTGCAAATCTCTCCGAAAGCAGATATGCCAGACCGCTGGTGGATGAGCTGATAGCCTCTTCCTGATTCAGCCATTGCGCCGCATACGTATGCCTGACAGGATACCTCTGCACAAGTGTACGTGCCTGGCAGACATCCGTACATTTCCGACAGTGAAGGCAGCGCTCAGCGTTGATGCGGGGAAGCAGTCTTCCGTCTTCCGCAGGATACAGTTCAACAGCGTCGGCAGGACAGATATTCCGGCATGCATAACAGGATGTACAAAGATCAGAAGGACAGATCATCCCCTGTTCAAACAGCAGATCTCTGTGTTCAGGGTTATCTTCACCGGCCAGTGCCCGATGAAGATAATCTGCCGAAGTATACGCATATGTCTGTCGTATTGTCTCAATCTGTTCTTTATCCAGCTCGGTGAATGATGCATTGAGGATGTCTTTGGCACGGACGCAGTGATCTTCCAGCCGGAATATCTTTGTCAGCTGTGCAAGTCTTTCATCACGGATGATATTTCCTCGTTCATCTTCTCTGAGGATCAAAGAAAACTTCTTGCCGAAGAGGATCGAGAATACAGCACCGTGAAAAGAATCTGTAACGACATATTCAGCATCACGGATCATACGCAGAAAGTCCTGCGGTCCCTGTTCTCCTTTCATCAGATGCCCATGCAGGGCTTTCCAGTATGCTTTCGGCGGTCCCGACAGCATTCCCCAATACGGTATGTTTCTTGCCCTGGATAGCCTCTCAGCGGCTTCTATGGTCCTTTTACGCCCACCAAGTGCATAGACAAAGATATAAGGTTCTTTCTGTTGTTTTTCTCCCGCCAGTTCTTCGTATACTTCCGCCCTCAGTAACATGCTTGGATCACAGGTGATCTCAGGCATTCTCTTCAGATCACAGAAATGTGTCATCCTGGTTATGGCTGCCTCTTCACGGAAAGACAGGAAATCAAAGTCCAAAACAGCTTTTCTGATCATCTCAGGACGCTCATACTCTCCCGGATATCCGTTTCCTAGACTGATGCCATAGGCAATCTTTCTAGCAGTACTGTCAAACGGCAGGAAATAATCTGTATCGGCATCAGGAAGTCTAGGATTCCAGATCTGATCACTGCCACAGATCACTGCGTCATATGCATTTACTGCACCAGGAAACTGGGCAGAGGTGATATTACGGTTTTTACTTAGGGGCAGGTATTTCTCTGCAAACATATGGAAATCATCGTTTCTGGAGGTCAGGAAAGCCCCATAGCGCATGTTCAGAAGATCTTCTTCCAGAGCACCGCGATTTACCGGTTTTTTATATCTTTGAACATTGCGCAGATGTCTTTCCGATAGATAATCGATCACTTCCACATCATATCCGGAATCCCTCAGAAAACGTGATAAAGCATATACCTGTAAAGCTGCGCCATAGTTATATGCTTTATGAAATGTCAGAATACCAATTTGTTTCATAGTATTTCTCTTTGTATATTATTATACTCCGTGGGGAAATAACATGTATAATATTTATGAAATAGCCACCGAATGAAGGAGACTTATGAGACCATTGATCAGTATCATCGTACCTGTATATAATACGGAAAAATATCTTGATGAGTGTGTCAGCAGTCTTGTTTCACAGACATATCAGAATCTTGAAATCATCCTGATTGATGATGGTTCTAATGATAATAGTCCTAAAATATGTGACAAGTGGGCATCCATAGATAGCAGGATAGTTGTTTATCATAATGCTAATAGAGGAGTATCTGAAGCTCGAAACTATGGTATAGAACGCGCACATGGAGCATATATTGCCTTTGTAGACAGCGATGACTATGTTCATCCGGAAATGATTGAACGAGCTTTTACCGCTCTCAAAAACAATCATGTTTTAATGGTAGCTTTTAATTACTGTACCGTCTTGAACAATAATAGTTTAATACACAAAGAGTACTCTACCAATTGTATAAAGCTTAACAGTGAAGAAGCCTTGATCAGAATGCTTCACGACGACAGGACAATAACCAATCATTGTTGGAGATATTTATACAATGCAGAGATTATTCATCACACCCCATTTCCTGCCGGCGAGATACATGAAGATATGGCAACAACGTATAAAAGACTGATTCTAGCAGAAGAAATTGCTCTTTTAAAAGATGTCCTATACTATTACCGTAATACTCCTCAGAGTATAACACATGTGTTTTCTTGCCAGAATGCATATGATCTTATGTCTGCCTGCCGCAAGCGAGAAGAAGACTTATTGCTTTCTTATCCTTATTTGAAGGAAGAGCTCCAATTCAACCGTGGATTAATTCTTTTTAAGCTATACCTTGCTACACAAAAAGCATATTCTAATGATAAGGAAAATGAAGAATATGCCCCCCTGCTCAAGCATATTCAATGGGAAATGAAAGATTCAAAAATCAGTAAAGATGTTTCACTAAAAGCAAAATGCGCGTATTATCTTATCCGGTTTTTTCCATCATTTGCCAACTGGTATTTCCGAAAATAAGTATTGAATCAACACCCGCTTTTTCTCACACATTTTTGTTCAAAACAATCAATTAGTCTGACACAGTTTAAGAATAAAATCAGCTATTCTCTCTGCTGCATTCCCATCATCAATACTACCTTTTTGATCAAGGAATTCCTGTATTCTTTTTTTATAATGAATGTTGTCAAAGTCTTGTATGTTCTTTTCAAAGGATTCATTATTCACAGCAATTGGAAACGGTGTATCTTCTAAAGGATAATAAAACCCCGTTCCCTGTTCATATTCCTGATAATCAGGAGCAAACACAAATCCAGGCTTGCCAGTAAGCAAAAAATCAAAAATCCAACTCGAATAATCTGTAATTCCGACATCAACCGCAATCATCAGTTCCTGAATATCAGATATGATATTTCCATCAATCTCATATTTAGTGTTTTCCTCATTTTTTCGATAATCTCTAGGATGCAAACGCAGGATGATTTTCCATTTCCCGCCAAACTTTTCTTCAAATGCCTGAGTTATCCGAACTATGTCCAACTTTTCTTCGTTATGATTTTGATGACTTATAAATGTAGGAGCGTATAGAGCTAGTTTTGTTTGATCATCAATTTGCAAGCGATTTCTGACTAACTGCCGTATCTCTTTTCTGCGATTTTCTGCCATCGGCGAAATCAAAATATCATTTCTGGCATGGCCATACCGAATTATTGGAGTTTTTTCCCAGAAAGAGGTTGTGTAAACCATATCTTCAAACTCGCTGTTAGAGATTATATAATCCGTATTTTTAGCACTATAATAACCTTTGGCATTTCTTCTGAGTGTTCGATTGGAATTCTTACCAATCCTTTTAATTCCCAATGATCCATGCATTGTCTGTATATAGTATTGACCCTTTTTCTTTTTTACCGGAAGACGAGCATAATTGAAAGCGTTTTCTATCAAAACCTTAGAAGATAACTGTTCTTTATAGTACTCATTTGATGCGAATAAGACTGTTTTACAATAATCCGGAAATGTACTTTGCTGATCATTTTCAAGGTATACCCATACTATTTTTTTGTTAGGAGATAATTCATGGATCTTTTCACTGATATATTTAGGATTACATGCATATTCTCCTTGAAATGAAAAAAACATGATCTTATCACAGTCTATTCCTGACAAATAATCTTGGTTTTTATAAAACACTGAAAAGAATAAAGCTCTTGTACAATTATTAATACGATGTATTATTGAGAGTATTTTCTCTTTATTATTCATATAGCTATCAATCGATAATATCAAACTGTTCTAAAAAAGCGTTGATCTCTTTTCTCGGATTAATAATACTTGTTGTAAAATTTGACGATATCATATCTCGCAAATCTTCAATATTTTGTCTCTCTACAATCGGAAGCTGGTGTGTGTTATGAAAACCTCTTGCACGATTATCTATAGCAACTACAATCGTCCTCTTACCATGTTGTAAAGCATAAACTCCACCGTGAAGTCTTGTTCCTACATAGTCGACATCATTTTCATTTAGGAACTTGTCATATAGAGCTAAAGATCTGATTTTATGTACTTTGCGACCATTTAATATAGAATCAATATACTGCTCATCTCTTGTTGTTTGAACCCAGGCATATAAATCATCATACTGCTCGAACAATATATCCATCATCTTCATATCATTATTGCGATCAAGCTGCGAATTATATCCACTCAGTGAGAATACAACACGATCACTTTTGGAATGCGGAATCATTTTCGACTTCTCTTCTGTTATTCCCCACATTGTTGGGCAACCAGTATTTACAGCCTGAAATCCCATTGATTCCATTGATTCCTTAGTCCATTCATCTCTAACACTATGAATATACTTGTATGAAAAAGTTGATTGATAAAGCTTTCTGGTATACTGATTAATCGTTTTATAATTAGTTGATCCAACACCGACCAAAACAGCTCCTTCGTATAACACTTTATTCCATTTATACAATCTAAACTGGGGAGCTCTTTTAAAATGAAGATCATCCATCAACAAATTTGTGCCGCAAATCAGTTTTAGATCTGCGCTTTTAATAAATGATATTTTCTGTCCTTTTCTTATTTGCAAAGGATTGAAATTATCCAGATGGGTTGCAAGCCGAATCATTGAATACTGGTTGATAATATCAGACATCTCATTTAAAACAGATTGAAAGATTATATCATCTCCTAGATTCGTTGTTCCAAGTGATGTATCAAAGAGAACTAAACTATGACCTGACATATTTGACTCCTTAGTATGTTTTACGATAATGATCTATCTTTATTTCGAACAACTGTAATCTTTCTGTTTGTTGAAAAATCAACTCTTATATCACAGATATCTAATGCGGCAGGTCTATGTGTGACGATCACCATCGTCTTATCTGTCATATTCCTGATGTTGTTCAGCACTTCCAATTCTGTGGTTACATCAAGTGAACTAGTTGATTCATCCAACAATAATACTGGATGCTCAGAGAAGATTGCGCGTGCTATTGCTATTCTCTGCATCTGTCCTTCAGAGATTCCTGCGCCACCCTCTCCAAGACGTGTATCAAGACCTTGTTTCAGATTTCTGACAAAGTCTTCGGCACATGCCACGCGCAGAGCTTCCCAGATCCTCTCTTCATCGTTCATGGCTTTGTTTTCACCAAATGTCATGATTTCACGAATTGTCCCGGACATGAGTTCATTCCCCTGCGGAACAAAAGCAAACAAGCCTCTCCATTGAGATGTCAGCGGTATATCCTTAGTATTCGTTACTATCATTCTTTCTCCGGAATCCAGAGGATACAAACACATCAGAAGCTTCAGTATTGTACTCTTACCGCACCCTGAAGGACCTGTCAAAGCTATATAATCACCTTTATTGATATCCAGATCAATATTCTTCAATACAATCGGCATAACGATCTTACCCGTATCCTTAACCGGAGGTTTGTAAGTAAATGATGCATTGCGGAAAGAGAATCCACGGAATTCTTCCTGATAGAAACTTGTGATCGTTTCCTTGGAATATCTTTCCCCTTCAATATCATCAGAAAAATCTTCCACCTCCATCAAGCGTTCTGCACTGGCAAGCATGGCATAATACCTCGGAAGATACCCAGTAAGATTTGTGAAAGGATTGCGAATTTGGTTTACCAACTGTAAAACTGCTGTCAGTGTTCCATAAGACATTTGATCCAAAATAATCTGATATCCACAGTAAATTGCACTGGTAACATACAATCCACTCATTAATATACCAAAGCCGATCTGACAAATATTAGAAAATGTCTGTCTTTTCATTCGGGCTTTTTTATGCGCATTCATTTTAGTCCAGGCAGTATCTATCGCTGTCTCTTCGCGGTTAAATGAATGAATAATCATCAAACTGCCAAGAATTTCCTGCATATGAATACGTACCAAACCATCTTTCTGACGGATACGGATTTGAAGATCTTTCAATTTTTTTCGAAAAACATAGTTGATCAAGCCTACAACCAGTCCGCCGGGAACAATAATCAGCACAAACTGCGGAACCATCTGAATCAGTAAGTATATTGCGCCAAAAAGTTTAACTATCAAACCAACAACATCCGGTACGATCTGTGCTACACCATCTGCTACCGTCGAAGTATCTGTTGCCAGACGATTCATCCACTCCCCGGTGTGTGTAGCTGCCACAGATGCGTAATCCTTATTCAGAAGATTGGTAAAAAGATTCCTCTTAAGCCTGTTTTCTACAGAAGCTTTAGTATATTCTCTGAGAAAACGAACGGAAGCATTTAAAACAACCTGAGACACAACAAAAATGATCATGATAACAGCAGTTCGTTTAAATGCAGAAATATCCTTGTTTACGGCAAGATCAACAATACTCTTATAATACAGAGCCATCCGAAGGCCAATTCCTGATACTGTTATCTGAATCAGAGTCAGCAGTAATACAAACTTCCACTCTTTTTTTGTGGAATCTATAATCCAACTGACTGTATTCTTCGGCTTCTTTCTATTCATATACTATCCTTTTCACCCGTAAATCATATCAATTTTAGAATGATATAACAATGTCGATATTTACAAACAATATGGCTGCCTATTGTGACAGCTATTAATTTAAAAGATGTACCGCTATATAACAGTGATACACCATTTAGCAATTATTTTCCCAGGTATGTATCCGGTTATTTACGAATATTGTTCAGAACATTCTTAAGCCGTTTCTTATCCCAGTGGAAAAGGTAATCGAATCCCGGATTTTTAGGTATACTGTGCTTGTTGCCTTTAAAACAAAGCCTCAGCACCTCGATTTGTTCTTTATTATCCAGCAGATATTGTGCAGCCTGCTTCTCTCCATAAAGAAGTACATTGTCATCATTAAACAATACAGGAAGATATTTATTATCTGTCCCCTTCTTATCCTTAAGAATCTCTGAAGCAACAGAACGTGAAAACTTTTTTCTGCCCGGTATGCCATGAGATTTTGTCATTATTTCAAGCTCTGATAGCCTGACAAAGTCTTTTTGTACTTTTTCAAGATCAATCAGTTCTCCCGAATATTCAACTAGAAAGTCTTCATCATATTCATCCAGATTAAAGCCTTCTGCCCTTACCAGATCATATATCGTTTCATCACATATCTCTGCGAGTTTAAGCAGATCACGAATCGTCAGATCTAAGCGGATATCATTATAGTGAATATGGATCGATTCCCCCAGATTATCTTCTACTCGGAAGGATCTTCTGTGAGTGATTCTTTTTTCAGTTAAAGTTAATACGCCAGGATTGCTCATGTTAATCCCTCCTAGTACTCTGCAAATGCCCATAAGGCATTAATAATATGGTCATACTCCTTATTCTGAACCATCTCCAGCATTTTCTGACTAAAGCGGAAGAAGACGCTTTCGATCTTGGGCATAAGCTGGTTGATATCTGACTTTGCAAAACATGACTCAATACGCTTAATATCCTGTAAATCAAATGTCTTATCCGTATATACGCACTTGGCAAGGAAATAACAAAGTTCATCTTCCGCACACAGCCGCGGTATCCCGTTACTGTCAAGAGTGATACGTTCGATTGCTGTCAAGTTGATCTTACGATCCAGTGGGACCCAGGCACTGTTGAGTGTTGAACGACATGCCAGTTGAAATACAACCGTAATCTTCTCTCCATGAGATTCGTAGTAGCAAAAATGCTCCATACCATACAAATATGATTCACGAGGAGTTTCCTTCAGTTTATTCCAACTGTTATCCTCAAAAATACGTGACACCTTATCCTTATCTCTGAGAGATACAAATATTCTGCTGAAATGCTCCCGCTCTTCCAATACCGCAAAGCACAAACTCTTTTTCTGTATTTCTGTATAGATATCACCTATCTTGGTCATTTTCATATTCCTTCAGATCTTTATATTCTCTGATCTTTTTTGCAGCGCTTCGGACTGCAACTGCCATCTGTAAATACTGGGAAACCGGCAGAGCCAGCCGGAATCGCTCATTCTGCAGATGAATGTATTTTGTTTTATTTGTTGCGGCGGACCCATCGTTTAATTCAACATCAAAACTAAGCCCCGGTAAGTCCACTTTTGATATAACGTACAGTTTTTCTCCCATTGTATTCACCTCTTATATTTTTTGCTAACTCTTCCATACAGTCGAATCGGCAGATGAAGATATCTTTTCATCTTCCAAGTCAAATACCCTTTTCGAAGATGATCAGGCACATCCTGATAATTAATTGGTACATTTAAATCCTTTGGATACTCGACAACATATTTCTTATCAACCAGATATTTGATCAGGCAATTCAAGTAATCTGATTCACTGTCTAATATAAATCCCAGTGTCATTCCCATCACTTTCAAGCGCTCCGCATAATCATCTGACAAGTATTTTTTCTGCAGCAATGCATGATACAGAAGACTATAAAAATAATTTTCATCATCCATTACATAGTATTTGTCCTGGTACTTTACCCTATGATCAAGCATATTTTGTTCCCAATTTCTGTCATAGTATCCATCTTTCACATAACGAATACCGATTTTAACCCTGCGGTTATTAATACGGATAAAACAATGATCCCAAGACCTCCAGATTACATCTTTCTCAACATCCAGGACTTTTCGAACAGCTTTCTTGTCTGCACATAGAATATCAATATCATCATGTCCGGACATATAATAGTTTTCGTCCGAAAGCTCTTCATAGTTTCGCAGAATAATATACGGACAGGTATGTTCTATTGCATCCAGGACTTCACTTAAACTGTTCCAGTTCTTATACTTTTTCATCTATCTCTCCGTCAGTAATTATTCATCTGTTGTTTAAAATACTCTTTGGAATACTTTTTATAGTATTCTGTAAATGGCTTATCAGGGTCGATAAAATTCCTATGATGCCTACCACGTTCTGATTCTGGCGGAAGCTTCATGTAATCTCCGTAATTCTTTTTCAGTATTTCGTCCGCCCCTTCAGGTATACGTATCTGAGTGGTTTCGTATTTAACTATCCGATATTGTTCCAACCATCGTTTATCCATTACGAGGGGTTTATAATGCGTATAAATATAAACTTTATCTGATAATGCATACGGAGCTATCTGGTATGTTTTTTCAATCTTCTGCAAAAAATGCTCGACAGAATACATCTTAAAGTAAACATTATCAAATGCACGTTTTATTACCTGAAAAGCCCCTTTATTATGTGGATGATATGTCTGCTGCTTTCCCATGGATTCAAACAGACGGAGTTTTTTCTGCTGAATTGTAAATGTTAGCCTGTTCTCCGGCACACCGTCAATCGGAAAAATATCTACATAGATGCCATTGATTGGTGCCATCTCCATATCCAGTCCAGAAACTGCTGTTGTATCAGCATTTCTAATTCTCGCATTCATTCGAAAGTAGTCTTTGCGACTGAATTTATCCTGAAAATAGATTGGATACTGCAGTTCTTTTTTTGCAATTTCAACAAATGTAATATAATCCGGTCGTGGAATCATGATATCCATATCATCATCCCAGGGTATAAAACCTTGATGTCTTATTGCCCCAAGAAGTGTACCGTTACATGCATAATAACGCAGGTCGTTCTCTCGGCAGATCCGGTCAATTTCGCCTAATATCTCCAATTGAATATTCCAAATCTTTTTCCGCTTTACGGAGACAGGAAAGCCATCACGTAATTCATCATATAATTCCAAATACTGCATCGTATACCTCCTGTTCCGTATAATCAATATCACCAGTTTTACAAGACGAATGGCTTATAATAGACATGCTGCTCGATCTTTGAAGGATCAGGTATTTTCATATAATCGTTATATAACATTGTCAGATACTGCTCATATCCCTTAGGACAACGTATGATTATATCTTCGAATGGTTTTTCTACCGACTCACACATGGTATCTCTTTGATACAGTTCCCTGAAATGTTTTCTTCCAGTAGGAATAACTACCATCTTTGAGTTTTCGTCTTTACAGCGGGAATACCAACGATCAGCTCTGTGTACCCAACCATCCATAGATCGCCAAGCAAGCAATCTTCCTATATTGATTTTCTTTTTAAATACTTTACGCACATCCTTGTCTTCTCCGGCCAGAGAGAGTAACCAGACCCGATCCCGATAAAACTTCCTGCAGGATACAGCAAACCCATAATAATAGCATCCAAGTTTATGTATATTTTGCATTAACTTATTGTCATAAGTATTCTCTATTGGAAAAACATCGATACTCAGCCCACATTCTTCGTTCCAATAATCATCTCTTGTACGGACGGATGTCCCTTTCTTACGTATCTGCACCATCAGAAGCCCATAATTCTCTGTATCCTGAGGTGTTCGTATCCAATACTTATCCGCGAAGTTTTCACGCATCTTCTGCACAAAAGCATCAATGTCTTTTCGCTTCATATTCACGTCAATATCATCATCCCACGGAATAAAGCCGTTGTGTCTTATCGCTCCAAGAGCGCTTCCTCCGCCAAGTGTATAGAACAAGCCATTGTCTTCACACACATGAATGATGTCCTTAAGCATAATTAAAAGCTCTTCCTGCATCTTCTTCAGTTCTTCACCACTGACTGTAACGGTATTCTCAGACCCAAGGTGTTTGAAAAGATCAAATGTTGAAAGACTGTTTTTTCTGATCATATGCTCTCCATATATCCGATCATTCTGCTGTACATCTCTTTCAGCGCAAAAGCCGGCTTCCAACCAAGCTTCTGCAGCTTAGTCGTATCCAGGTTCATATGCAATACCGGCGCATAGCCGAATCTCGTGATATCCTCAGGCAGTTCGATCCTGACCTCAAGTGTATCTCCTGCCGCAAGTTCCGCCATCTCTCTGATCGTACAGTATGTCTGCTCATTTGCGGCATTGTAGGCTTCACCATTCTCTCCGTACAGCAATACCGAAAGGATCGCCGCAACCGCATCTGCCGTATACAGATACGAGCGTTTTGTCTCCCCTTTCGTATGCAGGATAATATCCCGTTGTTCGATCACACAGCGGGCAAATTCCGCAAATACTCTGCCGTCGTTATAACTGACACCGGGTCCGAATGTCTGCGTCAGTCTGATGACCTTCACCGGGATGCCGTACTCTGCGCCATAGGCTGCACACAGTGCCTCACAAAGACGCTTGCTTTCGGGATATGAAGATCTTACCTGCATCGTATTGATATCGGTACCGTGATCTTCGAAGATCTTCTCATCCGTCTGCGGTGTTCCGTATACTTCCATCGTTGAGAGATATACCAGACTCTTTACCGGATTCATGCGGGCAAACTCCAGAATACGGCGCATACCCATACATGAAGTATGGATCGTCTCTGCCGGCTGTTCCACAAAAGACCTGCTGGATGTCACTGCCGCCGCATGGATAATATACTCGGCACCGATGTTCTCTGCCTTCAGTTCTGTAATATCAGAGACAAGATACTCCGGTTCCTCACCGAACATGTCCGCAGCTTTCTGCCGGTTTCTGACACAGGCGATCACCCGGATCTTCTTCTCATGCGATTCGTTATATACCAGAAAAGACCGGACAGCCAGTTGCCCGATCAGACCGGTAGCACCGGTGACCAGCACCGTACTGCCCGCCAGCCTATCCATATCCGTACTGTTCAGTACGTATTCTGCATCTTCTCTGATATACCTGTTCATTCTTCCTCTTTACTGCAGCTGTTCATTCTCTCTGGCATCATAGATAGCCCGGAACGTATAGAAATCCTCCGGTGTTGTGATCTTGATATTCTCACTGCTGCCATGAACAACATGGAGCGGTTTTCCGTAATGACTCATCAGTGTACAGGTATCGATCATATTCGTCAGACCGTCCGCAATTGCCTGTTTCTGTGCTTCGTAGACCTCGTTCAGCCGGAAGCTCTGCGGTGCCTTGGCGATCAGCGAATCCCTGCGCTCCACGACCTCACGTACATTGTCTTCGTCCACCAGAACCACGGTCTCCTTTGCCGGTGCACAGGTCACGGCCGAGCCGTATTCATTCACGCTGCGGATATTGTCAGAGATCAGTTCCGCCGTGATCAGCGGTCTGACACCGTCATGGATCAGCACAACATGATCCCCTTCCCCGCAGATCTCCGCTGCTGCTTCAATACCGTTGAAGATCGACAGCTGTCCGGTCGCCCCGCCGGGAACGATCTTCCGTATCTTGTCCAGACGGTAACGGTACTGCATCTCTTCCATGTAGGGGATCCAGTCCTCGATGCAGGCAACCACGATACCGTCGATCTCCGGATGATTCTGAAAGACTTCGATCGTATGAACGATGATCGGCTTCCCGTGTACCATCAGAAACTGCTTCGGTTTATCCTTTGTATGCATGCGCTGACCGGACCCGCCGGCAAATATCACTGCTATATTCATCGCTTTACACCTTCATATTTCTTCAGGGCTTCTTTATCCAGTTCCCGGACGACATGTTTCTCACGTTTCTCTGCGGGAGGTACTTCCATATAGTTCCCGTACAGTTTCTTCAGGTAGGCATCATAATCCGCAGATATCTTTACGGTCCTTCCCTCAAATTCCATTTCGGTCAGCTTACAGTATTTCTCACGCTCATACATCTCACCGAAATACTGCTTCTGACCTGCCGGTATTGAAACAAGACGTGAATGCTCATCCCGGCAGCGTCCCATGCATCTGTCTGCGCGTTTTGACCATACCGAAAGCGGCAGTACAGAAAGCACTTTTGACACACCTGTTCTTTTCCGGATATACCCGGACAGCTCACTGCCGTTGCCTGCCAGTTCGTTGAGTTCTGCTTTATTGCGGGCAAAACGCATACAGGAGAGTGCATAGCGGTATGCCATGCAGGTATAGCCATGGATCTTCCGCAGCAGACTGTTGTCGTAAGTATTCTCGATCAGGAAGATATCAAAGCATATTCCCCAGTGATCTGTCTTCGGCTGCATGATCCCGCGGCATCTGACATCCTTTGTCAGGATATGGATCATCGAATAGGTATTCTCTGCCTCACCGGGTGTATAGATCCAGTACTTTTCCCCGTACTTCTCCTTAAAAAGAGGCAGGAATCTCTGTGCGTCCTTACGGCACATATTGACATCGATATCATCATCCCAGGGGATAAAACCATGATGTCTGACCGTACCCAATGCCGTTCCTCCGCCCATCATATACGGAATATCATAGGTATTGCATATATCAAGAAAATCATCCAGAACACACAAAAGTCTGTTCTGGATCAGATGTACTTCTTCATCCGTCAGGATGACACTTTCTTTATCATTCAGCACTGCTGTCTTCAGTGCATGCATAAGCGTACTCATAAATATATTTTATCATGAATGATCATTCTTGAAAAATCAGCGTCTGTTTTCCACTTTCCGCAGATTATCCTCTGCGCATCCTGTATATCCGGAATATCAGCCGGATCATCGGGATCATCTGATACCGCAAAGCTGTGATGACCTGTCTCTGCGCAAATGATGTCTCCGCACGGTCATACTCCCGCAGTGCTCTCTGTATTACCGGCACCCGCAGAAGATCCCTGAGCTCCCTTATGCTCTCAGCTGCCGGCTTATTCTTTGTAAAAATATAATTTGCCAGAATGATCATCAGGGTCGTATTCACATAGGAACCGTAGTATCCTGCAGTCTTTGTATCATTCATATCCAGTTCTTCCCGGACTCTGTCAAATGTTCTCAGAAACGCATTGACCGCATCTGTGTTCTTCTTGGCGGCGGAATCTGCACTGACATAATACGTGTAGAACGGTTCGTCACAGTATACCGTCTTCTCTGCCTGTTTCAGCCAGGAAAGCAGAAACACTGTATCTTCAGCATGGGAAAGATCTTCCTGAAAACGTACTCCGGATGCCCGCAAACGTTCTCCGGCAAATACCTTTGCCCATACCGTCCCGTACATGTTGGGATGACACAGCAGTTTCTTTGTATAGCCGGCTGCCTGCAGTTCTTCCGGATAGTTGATGATCTGTCTGCCGGTGCGCACCTTGGCAAACGCACTGTATACAAAATCCGTCTGCGGATCCAGCTTGTTCAGCAGATCCCGGAGCTTACCGGTATCGATCTCATCATCCGCATCACAGAAGACGACCCACTTTCCCTGCGATATCTCAATACCGCGGTTTCTGGCTGCGGATACACCTGCATTCTTCTGCCGGATCAGCTGACACAGAGGGATCCTGCCCCGGTATTCTTCCAGTATATGTACAGTCTCTTCCCGGCTGCCGTCATCGACGATGATCACTTCAAACGTTTCTCCGGCATCACAAAAACATCCCAGACATTTGCGCAGAGATGTTTCCGGTGTGTTATATACAGGAATAATGATGCTGCATGTGATCATCTCAAAAGCTCTTCTCATATTTCTTATGGAACAGTTTGGCCATCAGGAAAGATGTGCCCTTCTTCCACCAGTTGACTTCTCCGAGATACAGATAAGGTATTTCCCTGATCTCAGACTGTTTCAGTTCTCCTCTGCTTACCTTTGTATTCAGCCACACGTTGAACAGTCTTTCGGATACTCTGCCGATATATCTCTTCTCAAAAGCAGTCATCGCCGAGGTATCGATCCTGTTCTCCAGCTCCTCAAGGATCGGAAACAGCCAGTTACAGTAATCCGCAACCAGTTCCCTGTCCATGATGAACATGTTAAAGATATATGCTTTCTTTGACTTCATCAGTTCATCGAAAGCCTGCAGGTATTCCGGACATCTCTTCTCCAGGATATCTCTGGATTCATCCAGCTGATGACCGTCAAAGGTATTGCTGTAGTGGTTGTATACCGTATCGATATAATAGTTTCTTTTCTTCGGAACGATGACACGGTATTTCTTCATCAGTTCCTCGCATTCCTGCTGTGAAAGCACACAGGCAAGCTTACCCAGCTTCTTCTGCTGCGAACGGCTCTTCAGCGTAAAATACCGCCGGTAGTGTACCAGCCCCAGGTGATCATATGTCAAATGATGAAAACACCAGTACAGACCTGTAAGTTCACAGTACAGCGGATTCTTCAGCGAGATATTCTCTCCTGTATCATCTCTTGTATACCCGATATCCGGTTTCCCGGCAGCCCCGACATGCACAGGAAGATACAGCGGATCCTGCGGAACTTCACTGGGTTTGTGACATGCGATAAATACGATATCCTGCATTACTTGGCGCCTTCTTTCTGTATGACACTGACAAATGTCTTGAAGAAGATCTTAATATCCAGCCAGAGACTCTGATGCTCGATATAGTACATCTCCATCTTCTGTCTCTCCCCGGTCTCATATGTTGCGTTATTTCTGGCATATGCCTGCCAGTAGCCCGTCACACCGGGAACAGCACTGAGCAGCTTTGCTCTCTCCTCTTCCGTATACTTCTCCAGAACTTCGTTTTCGACAAGGGGTCTCGGTCCGATCAGAGACATATCACCGAACAGAATGTTGAAGAACTGCGGCAGTTCATCAAGACTCGTCTTACGGATGAAATTGCCGATCGGTGTAATACGCGGATCCTCATCGATCTTGAATTCCTTACGGTACTGTTCCAATTGTTCAGGGGTAAGCAGATCCTCCAGATTACCGGCATCCATACGCATACTTCTGAACTTGTACAAAGCAAATCTCTTTCCGTCCCTGCCTATTCTCATATGGCTGTAGAACGGCTTGCCGCCGTCATCAGAGATGATCAGAACACTCAGGATCAGATATACAGGCGACAGAATGACGACCGCAAAGAGACTGACAAGAATATCAAACAGACGCTTGAACGCAAGATACAGGATATTCGGTCTCTTCGTCCACAGACTTCTGTTGTAATCCAGACGGATCCTGCGTCTCTGTATCTCCTGCAGGAACTCATATTCTTCACGCACATGCGTCTCACCGTCAAAGCGCAGTGACGTATGCGTAATGTAGCGGACAGCCGTCAGCACAAAGATCGTCAGATCCTTGAAGAGACTCCAGTCCTCTATATATCCCTTTTCATCCTCAAGCAGATGCTCAGGATCCTTTTCACAGCTCCAGTAGCCGATCACACCGGGAACCGCTGCCAGAAGATTTCTCTCCTTGACGGACATATTCAGATACTTCGGCAGATTCGGTGCCTTGGGACCGATAAAACTCATCTCTCCGACCAGGATATTCAGTAACATCGGTGCCCCGTCCAGATGGAAAGCCCTTAGGATCCTGCCGATCACTGTATAAGGCATCTTTCCGTTAGCTCTGCGCTGTGCCGCATCGACCCGGTAAACACGGAATCTGTACTGATAGAAACGCGTATTATTACGGCCTACACGCACTCTCGGTACCAGGATCGGACCGGGAGATTCAAGCGTCGTAAATATCGCTGTAACAAGCCACAGAAACAGAAACGGCACCACCAGCAATAAGGCAAAGAACACATTGAGTATCCGCTTTACCAGCATCTGTCTTCTTGACATCGGGGATACCATCCGGTATGTCATGACCGGCATATCCCCGACATTATCCAGGAATCTGTGGACATCACGGAACTCCAGTTCCCGTATGCCCATGTGGATGATCTTGCCTGCCTCAAAGAACTGTCTGATCAGATCAGCAGTCTCTTCACTTCTGTCATCCTGTACATCGATCAGAACCGCGTCATAATCCAGTGTACTGAGCTTTTCAAACATATTACTGCGATTGCCGATCACCCGCACACCGCCAATATTATTCTTATTACTGCCGTCGATCAGCACAAAACCGGCCACACTGTAGCGCCAGTCGGTACCGTTATGGATCATATTCAGGACACTTTCCGCACGCGTGCTGTCCGTCAGGATCACGACCTTCTCGCCGGTACCTGTCTGCCGGTACTTATGCCTCAGGATACTCTTGAACAATGTCCTCAGCAGCAGCGCAAATACCGCAAGAGCCGCAAAGAAAATACCCTCAAAAGCACGTGAATAGATGATATTGATCTTGGCAAAGTTGAAGTAGATCAGCGCCATGGCCAGGATATACAGGGTCATTTTGACAACTGATACACTTTCGCTGACGACCGAACGCTGCAGGAAGTCATCCGACTTGTACAGCGAGGTAAAGTTTACGATCACATAGGCAACCAGAATGATCATCAGAAAGCGGTGATATTCACTGATATTCCCTATATGTCCGTGATAGATCACGAATCTGATGATATAGGACAGCGCATATGACAAAAAGATGGAAAGAACATCCGCCAGGTTGATCACATACAATGTATATCTCTTTAAATTGCTCATACAAAAAAGTGCAGATCAATGCTTACTAATTATAACAAATCTGCAGTGTAAATACATCACGTATGCCAATGTACACAAATGAAATGATCCGTATACAGCAGGCTGTACAGCCCGTTATATACGGATCATATATATGTACTTCTGAAGAGACTCAGCTCAGTTCCGCTTTAACAGTTCAACTTCCTTATTGTTGAAGATCTTCAGTGTGCCGTCCTCATAGACAAACGGTGTCTTGATTGCCAGCGTACCGTTACTTGTCTTGATCCTGCCGGCAATGACCATCTCATCCACATCGATCGTATATTCACCGTTAAGCGTCTGCCCGCCGCTGATCACCGCAAACGATCCGCTGTCATAGGCCATTGAACCTGAACCATCAGGCATGTCCCAGGTTCCCTGCAGTGCCGCTTCGACATCTTCTGCTGAGATGGCAGGTTCCTCTGCAGCCGGTGTTTCTTCAGGTGCTGCTGTCTCGGCTGTCTCTTCTTCTTTTTTCTCAGCTTCCTGCGGTTTCGCTGAAGAACAGGACGACAGCGAGAATAACATACCTGCAGTAAGCATCACTTCCATCAGTTTTCTCATATTCTTTCCTCCAAAGCGTTTTATCTGTAACGCTTCATACTGATTATAGTCCTTTTTACTTCTCCGTGAAATCATAGTACCCTTCTCCGTTCATGCAGGCATAGAGCGCCTTGGAAGGATCACTGTAACTGACGACCATGATGGTAAAGGCAATATCTGAATATCCGGCATCGCAGAGTACGTTGTATCCGCTGGCCGAAACATTGTTCAGATTGGCTGTATAATCCAGCCAGGCAAGATAGGAATTCGTATCATTCAGTACAGCATCTTCCCAGTTCTTTCCGCCTGTCAGTGTCACCGTAAGCATATTGTCCTTTTTACGGAATGATACCTTGGGATCACTGTCAGGGAAACTGCTGACCATCTGCTGTCTGATTTCCTTGTATACGGCAGAATCCTCAAAAGAAGAAGATCCTGAAGGTGTGGATGCCGGGGTCTTTGCCGGGGCTGCGGCTGTGCTCTCTGAAGGCTTGTAGGCAGATACTCTTGACCCCTTCTCGGCATGATACAGAACGGCTGCGCCATCGCTGAACTCAACGATGAAGTTCACACCTTTATACCCTCCGGCATTGATCGCTGTCTGTACCGATGATGCAATATTGTCGAGCGAAGTGCACAGTTCATCGAAACTGCCTGCCACTTCCCCGGAACGGTCCAGAGCATCCTTGAGCCCGTCCATGTATATGCTCAGAGTCAGCGTATGCGCATCCTGATCATACTCCAGCGTATGCTCGAAATCCGCAAAGGTCTGATCGATGACATTCTTGATATCCGTATATGTTTTACTGGACGCAAAATCGTTCAGCTTGCTTACCTTATCCTCCAGATCTTCATAAGGACCCGTTACTGCCGTTCTCTTCTCTCCGGCAAGACTGAAGCCCAGGTAGTTCCCGTTTTCGCCAAAGGCAGAAACCAGTGCCAGTTTGGAAGGCTTTCCCGTCTCCTTGTCAGTCTCATACGACAGCGTATACTCCGCCGCATCTCCCTCAAACAGCACCTTCCCGGTCGTATAGCCATCCGTTTCTGCTTTATCCCGAAGTGACCCCTTCAGTTCCTTTTCGACTTCACCATGGTAATAATACGTAAACTCCACGCTTTCGCCGCCGGTGATCTTCAGCACTGTGTTTTCGGCCCCAAGTACCTCACTGTTATAAAAATCCTGAAGGTTCTGATTCTGATCATATACCATTACCCTCTGACAGTAATACGTACCATCAAGCGGATCTGCACTTTCCGATTTGCCGGCACAGCCATTCAGCACAGCTGTCCCCAGCAGAAAGCTCAGTAATACCTTGTGTACTCTCTTCATCATGTTTTTCACTTCCTTCTCTGCGCAGGTCACATATTATTCCACGCTCTTCAGCGATTCTACCATCTCGATCTCATGGAGCTTCTTCCGCAGTACTCTGTTGACGATGATACCGAACAGCAGCGTCAGTAATACAGAGTAGAGATTGCTGCGGGGGAATACCCTTCTTCCGAACATGACGTAGGACATCTCCACCTCACCCATGATATACCTGTGCAGGATCTGTCCCACGGGGATGCCTGCCAGTGCTCCGAGCAGTGTCAGAATATTGTTTTCTCTGAAGATGTAGTTCTCTACTTCCCGGCGGCGGAAGCCCAGTACTTTCAATGTGGCGATCTCCCGCTGTCTTTCGCTGATATTCACATTCGTCAGATTGCTCAGGACAACAAATGCCAGAGACATCGAAGAAATGATCAGCACCCATACGACAGCGTCGATCCCCTTGACCATCGTCCGGAAGTTCTCCAGTACCGCGTTGACAAATTCCACATCGCTGATCTCTTCATATTTGACCAGATCACTCTGCAGAAGATCGGCGTCTCCTGCCGCTTTGACAAACAGGGTATTCCTGGCCATGTCGGTGCCGAAGACTTCCCGGTAGTAATCTTCACTCATCAGCACATAGTGATAGATATAGTACTCCATGATACCGCTGATCTTTACATCTCTGCGCACGCCGTTGAAGCTCTCCATCGTCAGCGTATCACCGACACTTACACCGAGATTCTCACTCAGACGTTCGTTGATGATCACCCCGTCCTCCGGCAGGATCAGCTCCTGATGATCTGTACGCTGTCTCAGATTATAGATCTCTGCCGCCTGTGCACTGTCACGGAAGATCTCTGCCGTGACAGTCTCATCCTTCTCCTCCGCATTATATACTTTGGCATTATAGCTGCCGGCCAGCGTGACTGCCTCGGCATGTTCATTCTTCTGTACTTCGTTATAGATCCGGCGGGCGGCGGAAGCCGGTGTATCATCCGCAAACCTGGCCAGACCGTCAGTCTTCATGATCTCGTAGAACTGGATATCGACCATCGCGTTGATCGAGTCACTGATGCCGAATCCGGTCACCAGCAGTGCCGTACAGCCTGCCACGCCGATCACAGTCATGATAAAGCGCTGTCTGTAACGGAACAGATTGCGGATAACGATCTTCCACGAAAAGGAGAACTGCTTCCAGATAAACGGAATACGCTCGATCAGCGTTCGCCGGCCAAGCTTCGGTGCCTTCGGTCTTAACAGCTGGGAAGGAACTTCCGTCATATCTGCACGGCAGGCATACCAGGTGGTCATTTCCATCATCGTCAGGAAGATCACGCTTGTAAGCAGGATCAGGCCCCACGGTATGCGTATGCGCATCTGCGGCAGGATATACATCATCCGCCAGGTATGGTAGATGACAGCCGGGAAGACAGCGATACCGCTGATACTGCCAAGGATCACCCCGATCAGCGTTGCGGCGCCGGCATAGACAAGATACTTTTCTGCACACTTGAAGCGGCTGTAGCCGAGAGCCCGCATGATACCGATCTGTCCTCTCTGTTCGGCAACCATCCTGGTCATCGTTGTCAGGCATACAAGTGCTGCCACGAGCAGGAAAAAGACCGGAAAGATATTGGCGATCGCCTTCATCTGTTTCACTGTATTGTAATATGTCTCACTGGCATAGTGCTGACTGCGGTCGAGAACCGTCCATTTGCCTTCCGCAAGATCTTCGATCTCCTGCTTTGCCTTGTCGAGATCTGCCTTGGCATCATTGAGCTCCTTCTGTCCGTCGATTCTGGCATCTTCCAGCTCTTCTTTGGCATCTGCCAGTTCCTGCTTACCGTCTTTCAGCTTCTGCCGGTTCTCTTCGATCTCCTGCCAGCCGTCGGCGATCTCCTGCCTGGCTTTTGCCAGTTCTTCTTCCAGCTGTACGGACGCATTGATCAGTTTTTCCTTTGCCTTTTCGATCTCAGCTGCTGCTTCATCGATCTCTCTCTGGGCATCTGCCAGTCCGTCTGTGATCTGTTTTCTGGCATCTTTTACTTTCTTCACGTAGACATCAGCTTCGCGTATGGCATCCAGCAGATCCTTGATCGTTACGATCTTTTTCCCGCTGAGCGTCTCCAGCGCAGTGATCAGCTGATCTATATCCTCTGTGCTGATATTCTCCAAAGCCGTAAGATCCGGCAGTTCCCCGCCGTTTTTCAGATCTTCGACAGCCTTCTGTACCTCCGGCCGGGAAAGATCCCGCTCTGCAGTTTCAAGAGCTGCGACCATACTGTCATATGCATTCAGGACATCGGCGACCGTGTTCAGCGTCAGCGGCACCGGCGAAAGACTGTTCATACTGTCGATCAGAGCCTGGGCTTCGGGATGATCTGCCGCACTGTCTTCGCCGTCAAAATTCCGCAGTGCTTCGGCATTGGCCAGATTCTCTTCACTCTTCAGTACAGCCAGTGATTCTCTGGTGACCGATTCTGCCTGTTCATATCCTTCGATGATCTGTTCAGGATCACTGAGATCCGCATCCGGGAAAGCCTCATGAAGCTCTTTGGCAAGCTCCTGATACTCCTTCAGCAGTTCATCGAGATCTTCCACGGGACGTGAAAGAACCTCTTCAGGCAGGCTCTCCAGGGCATCTGCCAGCTGCTGGATATCTTCTCCCTCCAGTATCTCCAGAACAGGCAGAAGCTCATCCAGTTCATCCAGGGTCTTCTGCAGTTCTTTCTTCTGCTCATCCAGTTTCGCCTGTCCTTCGGCCAGAAGTCCTTCACTCTTGGAGACCTCTGCCCATCCGTCCGCGATCTTCTGTTCACCTTCTTTTCTGGCTTTTTCCAGCTCCTCTTCAGCATCCTTCAGCTTCTTCACGCCGTCCGCCAGTTCCTTTTCACCGTCCTGGATCTCCTTCTCCGCATCAGCGATCTCCTTCTCGGCATCGGCGATCTTCTCTTCGTATTCCTGTCTGCCGTCAAGATACTCCTGGTATCCTTCGTTATACTCATCCCAGGCATCTTCAACCAGCTGATCTCTTCTCCGTGATTCCCGCGTCGCTGCCAGACGCCTGACCGCTTCCTTGACACTCTTGTCATAGGAGGTATAGGCATCGGTAAAACTGTTGTATTTCTTGCCGTCCCTGATCAGCAGGTTGACCTCCGTCCAGTACTCCGGCACGAAAGCTTCCTGCGGTACATACAGATAGGTATCGATATAGCGGTTGGACAGTGTACTGTTTTCCTTTGTCTCATTCAGATATACCGGGGTATCGATCGTTCCGACAACCGTAAACGTATCGGTGATCAGCCAGTCTTCAAGGTCATCATCCGGTCTTGTCAGCACGACCTTACTGCCGAGGCTGAACCCCTGGATCAGTTCCGTACCGTTTTCCGCCAGTGCTTCATCCGGTCTCTCCGGCATCCTTCCGCTTTTCAGCACGACCCTGTTGATCACGGCATTCTGATCATAGGAGTGGATCCTGGTGATCATGGTCAGACTGCCGACACTGCCGATGGTATCGACAAACTGTGCCGGTTCTGCCAGTGCCACTTCCTCAAGACTTTCCAGATCTCGTACATCCTGGTCATCAAAGCCAAAGCCGGAATATACCGTGATATCCTTCAGGCTGTTGTCATCGTTATATCTGTCAACACTGTAAGCCATGATCGTGGATACAGCAGAAACGCCCACAAAGAAAGCGACCCCAATCGTAACGATCGCGGTCAGTGACAGAAAACGCCCTTTGGTGGCTTTGATCAGCCTGAGAATATCTTTCTGAAAAGCTCTGTTCATGTTTACCACTCGATCGTAGAGATATCCTGCGGATGTTCATTGTATTCATCCGCAATGATCTTTCCGCTCTTGACCCGGATCACCCGGTCTCCCATCGGACAGATCGCCAGATTATGCGTGATGATGATCACTGTCATTCCCTGTCTGCGGCAGGTATCCTGCAGCACCTGCAGGATCTGTTTGCCCATGACATAATCCAGTGCCCCGGTCGGTTCATCACACAGTAAAAGCTTCGGATTCTTGGCCAGTGCTCTCGCTATGGCAACTCTCTGCTGTTCACCGCCGGAAAGCTGTGAGGGAAAGTTATGCATGCGCTCTCCAAGACCTACTTCCCGCAGTGTTTCTGCCGGATCCAGGGGATCTCTGCAGATCTCTGTCGCCAGTTCCACATTTTCAAGAGCGGTCAGATTCTGTACAAGATTATAGAACTGAAAGACAAACCCGATATCAAAACGCCGGTAGTCTGTCAGCGCCTTCTCATCCATCTGATCCACCCTGGCACCGTCAACAGTGATCTCCCCGGAGGTACAGGTATCCATACCGCCAAGAATATTCAGGATCGTACTCTTGCCGGCCCCGCTGGCACCTGCCACGACAACGAACTGCCCCTTTTCCACACTGAAATCAACACCAGCCAGAGCCTGGATATCCACTTCTCCGACATGATATGTCTTTGTTACATTTTTGAATTCGATATAACTCATGTTCAATTGTCCGTATGCATATCACGCATGCAGGTCAGAAACCCCCACACCGCCCAGCAGACAGCCACTGTCGCCTTGCCGTTGTAGAGAAGGCCGGTCTCCAGCTGTGCCATCAGGATATTGCCGAACGCAAAGATCCACAGGACTGCCCGGGCCGGTGTATAGCAGTTCTTCACGCTGTCCTTCAGCAGGATAAACAGATAAATACACAGCCAGACCGTGCCGATGATCCCGCTGAACAGCATGGAATTGATAAACAGGTTATGGGCATTGTAACCGCGGTTTACGAAATAGGTGAATCCTGCGCTTTTCATGCCGTAGCCGATCAGCGGGGACTCCTTGATCACGGTAAAGCATTCGTGCCACATATCCCATCTTCGTGATGTAAATTTATTCAGGAAGACATCCTTCTCCTCTGCTGTCATTGCCGCAAAGTCCGCGAACGTCTTGCCGTTATACGTAAAGGTCGCAATATTCCTGCCCATACCGTACTTTGTAAAGATCAGGATATATCCGCCGATCAGAAACAGCACAGCCAGCCCCAGATACATCATTCTGAGTTTCTTCTTATCCTGCACTCTCCTGTGCACAAGATAGATGGCCAGAAAGAAGACGGAGATCCCAAGCACCAGGATATATGTTCTGGCTTTGGTTAGAAACATGTACATGACCTGTACAGGGATATTGCACAGAGCCAGCGCCAATCTCGCCGGTGTACGCTTCCGGAGTACCATATATGCCGTAAACATGATCGAAGCATACGCATAGATCGCACCCTCGTTATAGTAGTTATAGAAGCCCCGGAACCTCGATTCCTTCGTCTCCCGCAGCCACCCCGGCTGTACATACTTTGCGAACAGGCTCATGGCGCTTGCGGCAAATACCACCAGAATGATAAACCAGAGGATCTTCTCCAGATATCCGGTATCCTGCCGGTCATGGAAAGCCCCGAACGAGATGAAGATATACAGTATGAGGATTGCAAAATCCTGCATGATTGAGAACCGCCAGTTTGCCTTATAGACGAATGAACAGATCAGATTGATCAGCAGGAAGATCTGTGCCGTCCGGTAATACCTGTCAGACAGATACTTACGGGTGATGACGGTATGATAAGCATAGACAGCCAGCACCCAGAGATAGATCAGTGCATAGAGAGGCTTTGTCCAGTAGTTAAAGAAGAATTCTGTAAAATTGTTCAGCACAAAAATGATCACATACGCAAAGAGCACGTGTTTCTCCTGCATCAGTGTCTGAATCACCTTGTTATCCCTGAACTTCTCCATTCTCTTCCGTATTCTCCTCTTCCGGTTCCGGTATCTCATGGACCTTTAACAGTGTCCACGTATCATTCTCATATTCCACGGTCACCTGACCGAGATTCTGCGATCTGAAGTAGGACTTGACAAACCATCCCTCTTCTTCGTTCTTCTGCCACCAGAAAGCCATATTTGTACGGATCACAACATAATCCGGCTTGTACTTCTCCAGTACCTCCGGCATCTTCATGTAATCCGCCTGATCGGTATCGAAGACCAGATAGTCGATCGTCACCTTCTCGGGATAGAACATCGTGATCAGATCATAGTGCTCCTTGTACAGGGCAGGATCCGCCAGTGAATCGCGGAAGTCAGCCGAAGAGAACACCATCTGGATCTCATCAACATATCCCTTCAGACCTACATCCTGGGAAAGGAACAGAGGTCTGTTCTGGTCACTGTGCGGGATATTGTCATAGATGTAACTGTAGAGATCATAGGAATCCTGCGATACCTTATACTCCCAGTTATGTCCGTTCTCCTTGAAGTTCAGCGTCGCACTGTACGGTACCGTAAGATTCTGCCAGGCAAAGATGGAACTGAGCACACCTGCCGCCGGCAATACGACCCACTGTACATGGATCTTTGACAGCAGGACATCCATGTTGGCAATTAAGAAGACCAGCACAAACGGATTGACCAGCAGATCAAAGACACGCAGATAGACTTCATCGGTGAAGAAACGCGCTACCGCCGGAGCTACCGCCGGGTTAATAAACAGTAACGCAAGTATGCACAGGAAGAGCTTGAAGCCCTTCTCGTGACGGAAATTGACAAACAGGCATACCAGCATCACATAGAAGAAGATATTCCTGTACAGTTCAAAAGCACTGACATGACTCGTGTAGTTATTGCACATGTCATGTTCGCTCCAGGTCCTGAAGAAGACATCATAGCCGAAGCTGTCCCCCCTGCCCAGGAAAGAGATCACAGCCAGACCAATAAAGATGACCGGGAAGAACCAGACAAAGATCTTCGTAAATATTCTGAAGTGTCTGCGGATCAGGAACGCGATCAGCCACAGTACGGCCACAACACCGACAGTGATCGGAACGACCTCCTGCCATGCCGCATAACGCGGATAGAACATGATCAGCGCAAAGTGCACGATCGGCAGGAATGTGGAGATAAAGCCCATCCAGCTCCACATCTTGTCTTCCTTCTTCATGCACATCCAGAAGAACAGGGAACCGGAGATAAAGGCCTCCAGGAAGAAGGCTGAGGAACTGACAGCCAGACCCGCATAATATAACGCGGTGATCGGCACAAACAGCTTCGCATCCCTTGTCTTTGTATAGAGATAGACCAGCAGCAGGATAAAGCCGATGATCACGGTACGCCAGGAATTGCCGAAGAACGCCAGCGTCGTATTGAAGTAATTGGTGTAATACGGCGACAGGATCAGGATACCGACAAGCAGTCCGAACCACTTGTGCTTCTTACGGAACAGGATGTTTACAGCACTGACGAGCAGTGAGCCAAGTGACGCATAGTACAGCAGTGATGCACTCCAGATATATACCGGGGTCAGGGATTCCTTGTATTCAAAGATCACCCGCACCCAGCGCAGGACCATCGCAAAGATATAGTAGAAGCTCTCGGTTCCGTGCAGCTTGTCATAGGCATAGTAGCCGAAGGTCGAACCGTGGTAGTAGTCTACACCGCCGAAGAAGGCATGTGTGCTGTTCTCAATGACATCGGACATGTAGTAGACCGAGTCAAAGAAGATATTGTTCGTATTCAGCTGCGCACTGGCCCAGCCAAGAATTCCTGCTACGCCGACGGCAACCGGAATGATTGCCAGATTGATCCATCTTGGCAGAGGATTGGAAAGTGTAAGCAGACACATGAACGGACTCGCCGTCAGCAATACCGCCAGCAGCCAGAAACCGATGCCTGAATCCACTCTCCAGGATACCGCATAGTACGCATAGATCTGAAACAGCGCAAAGATAAAGAAGATACCGATAAACGTACCGTCCGCATCCTTCAGCGAAGGAATAAACTTCTGAAAGATCTTCCCCCAGAAGTAACCGGACACGATAAAGACGAGACACACCAGAACCGAGATCGAAAACAGGTTCGTATTCCAGTTCTCTATGTAATATCCTAATGTTCCAGCCATACCGTCCTCTTCACTATATCTGTGTAGCTCTGGATCAGCTTGACCACCTTCAGTGATACATTCTCATCCGTATAATCTCTCGGCAGTGCCATCGGCTCTGCATTCTCACGCATAGCCACGGAGAGCTCCACCGCCTGTTCCACTGTCTCGGAAGTAATGCCGCCAAGCACAACACTGCCGGCATCGAGTGCCTCAGGTCTTTCGGTACTGGTGCGGATCAGTACACCGTAGAAACCAAGGATCGCACTCTCTTCGCTGAGCGTACCGGAATCTGACAGTACGCAGAAGGCATTCTGCTGCAGCTTGTTGTAGTCAAAGAAACCAAACGGTTCCAGGTTTCTGACTAACGGATGGAACTTGAAGTTCCGCTTCTCGATAAACTTGCGGGAACGCGGATGTGTGGAGTAGATCACCGGCATCTGATACTTCTCAGCGATCGCATTGATCGCATTCATCAGAGACATGAAGTTATCCTCGAGGTCGATATTCTCTTCCCTGTGTGCCGAGACAAGGATATACTTACCGGACACAAGCCCCAGCTGTTCCAGGACATCGGACTTCTGTATCTGGTCCATATGCTTATGCAGAACTTCCGTCATCGGTGAACCGGTAACGAATACGGTCTTGCCGTCTGCCCCTTCCGAAAGCAGATAACGTCTGCTGTTCTCCGTGTAAGGCAGATTGATGTCACTGATCGCATCAACGATACGGCGGTTGATCATCTCCGAAACATTCCAGTCCCAGCAGCGGTTGCCTGCCTCCATGTGGAAGATCGGTGTCTTCAGACGTTTGGCACAGATCGCTGAAAGCGCACTGTTGGTATCTCCGAGCACCAGTACGGCATCCGGTCTTTCCTTCACCAGTACTTCATAGGACTTGGCCAGGATATTGCCCATCGTCTCGCCGAGATCTTTTCCTACACAGCCAAGATAGTAATCAGGCTGACGCAGACCCAGATCCTGGAAGAAGATATCATTCAGTCTTGGATCGTAGTTCTGTCCGGTATGCACCAGCACATGATCAAAATACCTGTCGCATGCCTTGATTGTCTCACTCAGACGGATGATCTCCGGACGTGTGCCGAGGATCGTCATCACTTTCAGTTTTCTCATATCCGCACCTCTTAACCTAAGTATTATAGCATTATTTCATTCCGATCATTTTCTTGACCCGGTCAATGATCTTCCGGCCTGTTTCACTGCGCTTCTGGAAGTACATCAGCGAACAGGTGACCCTGCATCTGGCACCGTCAGCGATGCTTCGCAGAGAAGTACCGGGATAGATGTGATAGTAGTACAGCTCCACCAGATGACCGCCGAAACGGCGCTTGTAGTCACTCATCTCCCACAGGAAGTGAAAACGTACATCCCCTGCCCGGATACTGTCACAGAGCGTCTCGTACAGCGCGATCTGCCCGATATTGTACTTATTGTACGCAGGATCATGCGCAATCACCGCCAGATGCCCGTGTCCGTACAGCTCGGGATCGATCGTCGCCCCCAGCAGTTCCCCGTTCAGTTCCACGGTATGTACACATCCATAGTACTGACACAGTCTGTATGTCCCTACCGTATCGGCTTCATCAAGATCACTGTGCGTGTTCTTTTCCTCCATCCGCAGATGATTGAAATGGACGATCTTCCGGATCAGTTCTTCGCTGATCTCCTCTTTTCTGTATACCTTCAGTTCAGCATCCGGATATTCTCTCAGGAATCTTCTCTTGTAATACGGCACATGTTTGCGCGTAGCCTTATCCAGACTCTGCAGCCAGGTATTCTCATCCTTCGGCAGATCCATGATGATATCGGATACGATCGCTGTCTTATGCGCCTGATATGTCCCCTTCTCATACGGGTGATAGAAACCTCCCCAGTTCACATATCTGCCCCGGTAATGCGCAAAAAAGTATGCACAGAACATATCGATCTCTTCATCGGTATACTGGTTCAGCGTACCCAGTACACTGATCCTGTTCTTCTCTTCTGTATAGTAAACAGAGGATCCGTTCATCTCCAGTTTGTATACCGGCCAGCTTGTATTAAACGCATTAAAGTAGCCGATCGAGGTATACATACTGTGATGATACCTGTCAAAGGCAGGATCATCCTCTATCTGTGTTTCATAAACGGTAATCTTCTCTTTCATAGACATTCCCTGTACTCGTAAATTTATTATAACAAAGCAATGCCTGAAGTACTGACGCAAGTATCTGTTCCCGCTATAATTTATACAAAGGCAGGTATAAG
>DFIS01000085.1 GCA_002372175.1 Solobacterium sp. UBA3691 | reverse complement strand
TGGCAGTTTTCTGTACGGACGCTGATTCTCCAAAGGCCTCCACGCCAGACCGGATTACTGACTCCCTTATCCTAAAATAAGTGCAGCTGGTTGACCATCCGGATGATGATCTTTCCGCCTACACTTATAACGTACTAAAGACCTGCAGGATAACCTGCAGGTTTTACTATGCCTTTGCCGGTTTGGATACTCGGTTCTTCCACTTGCCGCTGATCAGGTATGCTGTACCGATAAAGAACGGCACAAGTCCTGCCAAAGCGTTGCCGTACCAGAAGCCAAGGATACCCATGTTCATGTATACGCCAAGCAGTAAGGCAAGACCGATCCTGGCCACGATACCGTCAAGCAGAGCTACGGTAAGATTCAGCCTGGAGTTGCCGGAGCCGTTGATCAGGGCGAAGTTTGCCGGTCTGATCGTGCAGCCGACATACAGGATCATCGCTACCGGGATGTAGATCTTCGCCATATCGAGGACTGCCTGTTCATTCGCAAAGAGACCGAACAGCCACTCGGAGTGGAAGTATGTCAGGTAGGCCATGATCAGAGCAGGAACCATGACGATCAGATAACATGTACGGATAACTTCCGGCACACGCTTGATCTTGCCTGCGCCGAGAGCCTGTGCAATCATCGCACCGCCGCCGCTCGATACTGCCTGAGAGACAACGTTGATGACCATCTCGAGCTTTCTGCCGATACCCGTTACAGCTACCGCTGTAGCACCGTAGGAGTTGATATACGCGTTGACAAAGAGACCGGACAGGGTAACTGCCGCCGACTGGATGACCATCGGTATACCTAACGCAAACAGCGGTCCGCTGACATCCTTGTGAATACGGAAGCTGGACGGCTTGAAGTCAAAGTAGTACTGATCTCTGTTCTTATACAGAAGTCTTAAGGCAAACAGGAAACTGCAGGCCTGACCGATCACCGTGGCGAAAGCAGCACCGAACGGACCCATACCCATACCTGCCACAAAGACCAGGTCAAGGATGATATTCAGCACAGAGGCAATCGCAATAAACATGAACGGATGTCTGGAGTCACCCATACCTCTCAGGATCGCACTGACAAGGTTATACCCGTACGTAAAGATCAGACCGCATATACATGTCACAACATAATCCTTGGACATATCCCAGATCTCTGCCGGGGTATTGATCCATCTCATGACCGTCGGATGGATAACCAGGAACAGGATAGTCAGGACCACAGCCGCACTCATCAGCAGTGTAAACAGAGTGCCTACCATACGTCCGACCTTGTCTCTTCTGCCTTCACCGACATACCGGGAGATCAGTACCTGTCCGGAGTTGGAGAAGCCCATTGCCACAAACATCAGCACCATCAGCAGTTCACCGCCGATCGATACTGCCGCAAGACCGTTACTGCCGACAAAACGGCCGACAACGATCATATCCACCATGTTATAGACTGTCTGCAGAAGTCCCGAGAAGAACAGCGGTGTCGCATAACTCAGCAGTGTTTTCGGCACGCTGCCCGTTGTCAGGTCTCTGATCAGTTCTGTTTTTCTGCCCTTTTCCGTCATTTCATACCTCACAATTCCATGTCATTATAGTTGATAGAGCCAAAAAGTTCTATCTGCTATGTTTATATATCTTGGTATAATACCTATATGAAATCGTACTATCTGATCATGATCCTGCTGGCGGTCACTTCCCTCTTCTCGTATCTGATCGTCAGACATATCGTATATAAGACTGCGGATGATGTTGCCTATTTGCCCGATGTTGATCTCAACCAGGTGAAGATGCGCCTGCGTGTGCTGATGATCTCGGTCGTCTCCAAGGTCCTCTTCGGCATCGGTGAGGCTGCGATCCTTTTCTTCTTCCGCAAAACGCTGGCAGAGAACTTCCGCCTGTCCTCCCTGCTTGGCATCTCCGCCATACTGGCACTGGTCATTAATAATGCCGGCATCTTCGGTACCGGCATGTATCTTACCCATCAGGCAAAAGAAGGTGTCCTTGAGTACCCCGAAGGATTCTCTCAGACACTTTCTGTTTCAGGTTTTATTGAGCTGATTCCTGTTGCCTCAGCACTGTTCTTTATCTACGCTTTATTTCAGCTTATCTAAGGACTTCAGATACGTTTCGATCTTCTCATACTGATCAGCACTGAATGTAAGAGCTGCCGGCGACATACCTCTCAAGTATGTCAGGCAGTTTTTTTCCTTATCCAGGGTAAGCTCCCCGGCATCTTCATACCTGATCAGTCTGCCGGCAATGATGATACCCTCTTTGTTCAGACCGTAGCCTACCTTGAAATACAGAAGACCCATCAGCAGTACACACGGGATCTCAATGATTCTGAACAGACCGTCGAAGCGGAAGAAGATGATCACGGCAATCACCGCGAAGAATGCAGGAACGACCCAGCCGTCATTGACCTTGATCGTTACTTCGGCACTTGCGGACACCCTGATCAGGCGGATGATCACCGCAAACAGGAAGATATCCAGCGCAAGGAAGATCTGTTCATAGATCGTCATATACTACCTCCCGGTGAAGAGACTGATATCCAGTACCTCCGGTTCACCGTTTAACACATACCTGATCTGTTTCCGGTCAGGATCATACTTTACATTCTCTGCCTGCAGAAGCTGTCTCAGCTCCTTATACAGGGCTTTCTGCTCAGGTGTATATCTGCCGGGATCATCACTGATCAGCCAGACCCCGCCAAGCAGTGCATCCACCTTGGCCAGCAGTACTTTCTGTTCCTCACTGAGCTTCAGATTCTCCGTACGCAGGAAGAAGACATCCGGATCGGAGAGATACGCTCTGCCATTGAGTTCTCTGCGGGAGAGGATATTCCCGACCGCCTGTTTGGTCGATACACGCTCACGGTGGATGATGCGCATATACGGCTTATCATTCCAGTCCAGAGATACATCACAGCTGATGCGGCAGTAATCCGCGATGCCAAACGCAGGCATTACGGGAACCCCGCAGCCAAGGATCAGATGATCCCCGCACCACTCACGAAGCATCTCCATCGCCCTGTACATCCGGCCTGCCCGTGATTCACGTTCATTGCCAAACGGTGCCGCCCCGTACAGGAAATCCAGTTTGACCAGGTCAAAGCCCCACTCGTCAAAGACTCTGCGGAAGCTCTCCTTCAGGTATGCCTGTACCTCCGGATGATCGATATCCAGGGCATAGAAACCGCTCCAGTTGGAACCGCACTTCCAGGGTTCACCGGCATGTTTCAGGAACCAGTCGGGATGATCATGGTACAGCGAAGACTTCTCTTCTGCCACAAACGGCGCCAGCCAGAGTCCTGCCTTGTATCCCAGGGAATGGATCTCTTCGGTGATCCCCTTGAGTCCCTGCGGGAATTTTACCGCATCCGGCACCAGCCAGTCACCGACATACGGTTCCCAGCCATCATCGATCTGAAAGAGATCCCCTTGTTCAAATACCGTCTTACATCCGGCAAGATCCTGGGTGATCGACTGTGCATCGATATTCTGATAGCGGTTGTACCAGGAAGAATAACCTGTCAGCTTCTTTGTTGTACGTGGTCTGATCTGCAGCTTTGCAAACCAGCTGTCAAAGACCTCCGTCTCATTGCCTTCGGTAAAGTACAGATCAAAGAGATCATATGTACCGTTAACACAGACACCCTCGGCATCCTTGCGTATCATCAGTACCCCTGCCTGGTGGGCATAGGTAAACATCGTATATCCTGTACGTTCGTTCAGCGAGCCAAAGAAGCGGTACTTCTCCCCGTGGCGGATATAGCCCCATGAGAAGCCATGCAGGATACCCTTTTTGTTGGGATACTGCACAAAGTGATAATCCCCGTAGCGGTCCAGCGCAAAGCGGTCAACTCCAAACTTCGGCAGACCGTGCAGACCGCGGATCCGGCTGTCTGTACGGTACTCGGGACAGTATGTCCAGGTCTGGTATCCGTTCATGAAGACAGATGCCTGATCTTCGGCATGCATGAGCACGGAAGCTTCGGCTGAGATGATCGTCCCGGTAAAGTCCTCTCTGATATGTACCTCATCGGTGAAGGGTGTCTTACCGCTGCGGGTATACGTTTTCCCTTCCTGTTCGTAGATCAGTGTCCAGCTCAGTTCAGGCATGATCTTCTCCTCTCAGTTTGATACCGATCTCTCTGACCTTCTCATCGGTCAGAATAAAGTTCTTCGTAAAGACAAAGAAGGCTGCGATCAGTCCGCAGATCGGCAGGATCGTCATCAGAAGACGCAGACCCAGGATCGTCGACGCCGACTGTGCCTCTGCCGCCACACCGCTGTCACTGTTGCCGACAAGACCAATCAGGTCAAGACCGATACCGGTCAGGAATACTGCTACACCGCTGGCCAGCTTGACCACAAACGTCTGCATGCTGAAGATCACGCTTTCTTCTCTGTGACCGGACTGTACTTCACCATAGTCAACACTGTTGGACAGGAAGACCGTTGTCAGTACGGTCATCATACCGTTAGCCAGAAAGACAAACAGTCCGCATCCGCACAGGACCATGACGTTCTTGCTGAGACCGACCAGGCATACCAGCAGGATCAGGATATATCCGGTAATGGAGAGCCCCAGGCACAGCTTGAAGATCGAAATATTGCTCATCTTCTTTCTTAACAGCGGATACAGTAACATCATGCCCAGGATCTGGGAACCGCCGCCGACAGTATTGAACAGTGTATAGCTGCCCTCCCAGTCAGCACCGCCGAGATCATACTTGAAGAAGTAGATGATCAGGTTGCTTGTAATATACAGGGCACAGTTGATCAGAACGATCGTCATGACCGTGACCATGGCCTGATCATTCGCAAACAGCGCTCTGAACATCTCTCTGACGGTCGTCGTCTGCATCGTGCTGTTTTCCGGCTTCTCCCGGATAAACATGACACAGATCACTTCCGTGATCACAAACAGTACAGCCACGATCAACGCCAGTCTGCCGAAGCCGAGACGCTGACTGCTGCCGCCGAGCATCTTGACCGCCATGACCGTAAAGACCGTGATCAGGGCATTGCCGACACCGGCACAGGTACGGCCGACAACGGACAGATGTTCACGCTCTTCGGTCGTCTCGGTCACTGCCGGGATCATCGACCAGTACGGTATATCCATCATCGTGTACGTCATGCCCCAGAGAATATAGACGACGGAGAAGAAGACCATCAGACCGGTACCCTCAAGGTTCGGGGCATTGAACAAAGCATACAGCACGAACGCATTCAGCACCGTTCCGCCGAGAAGCCAGGGACGGAACCTGCCCCACTTCGTCTTCGTCTTGGCAACCAGGATACCCATGAAGGGATCGTTGATGGCGTCAAAGATACGGGCGATCATCAGGATCGTACCGACGAATGTTGCGGAAAGTCCCAGGACATCCTGGTAGTAGAACATGACATAGGAAGCCGACAGGGCATATACCATATCCTTGCCTATGGCACCGATGCCAAACGCAGCGTTTTGTTTAAATGATGATTTCATCTTTGTTTACCCCTCGATCGTGAATTGAACCGTGACAGGCTCCAGTCCCTCTGCACATACCGTCAGTTCTGCTGTACCGCCGTGACCGACAGTTCTGACATAGGTGCCGCACATGCCGCCCTCTGCCGTAACCACCGCAGGACCGACAAGCTGCAGATCTCCTGTCAGCTTAAACTGTATCGGCAGCTGGGCATAGACAGCAGGATTACCATAACGGTCCTGTATGCGTACTCTGACCGCAGACATATCATAGGTATCTCCCTCATGCAGGGTGGTCTGGCTGACTCTTACATCGAGAGACAGGTGTGTATCCGGTGTCTTGACAACACTCTTGACGACCTGTCCGTGCTTTACCGCATCAAACCGCCATACCGTAGACTCTCCGCCCCAGTTGCTGACATACTTACCATAGAGACGGTAGCCATCCTCATACTTCAGTTTGTATTTGAGCATTGCATAGGCAAGCTTGGCCTTGTACTGTGCAGGCAGGTTGGATAACCCGTACTTCTGGGCCGCCAGCATGCACTCTCTGACAAGATCTGCCTCCGCCTTCGGGAATCCCTCATTCTTTTCGATCAGTTCACCGATCGTATCATTGATCAGTACCGGTCCGTGCAGTAAGCCATTCCATCCTTTTGACTTGAACGATGCGACTCTTTCATCATTCTTGTACAGTACGACCTCATCGGCATTCGTAAAGGCATAGACCTCCCCGATCTGTCCGGCCGGGTAGTCACCGATATCCATCGGTGTGCCGATCTCCAGCACCGGTTCATCCTCGCACTGTGACGCATAGACAGCCGCTGCCAGCTTCGGATTGCGGAAGTAGTCCATGACACCGTGATAGCAGACACGGTCACCGGAGCCGAAATCCTTATGTGTCGGATAGTCGAACATGCACCACTGGAAGACACCGGCATGGGTACCGTCCGCCCCGGCATCATTCAGTACTCTGGCATGACGCAGCGCATGTTCCTGGCGTTTCTGCCAGTGATCAAATGTCTTCGTCGGGAACATATGTCCGTTGGCTTCGGTAATGATCAGAGGCTTATTCACATCCGGCGAGACATCCTTCTTAACCTTGGCACCCTTGTTCGTACCATCGTGAGAGAAGTCATTGAAGGTATAGACATCCTCGAGCAGATGACTCTTTTCGAGATACCGCACACCGCCGGTAGGACGGTACGGATCCAGCTGATGCGCCACCGCATTCGTTCTTGTATAGAATTCATCATCATCGGTACTCTCGTTGATGCGCACACCCCACAGGAAGATCGAAGGATGCTGGCGGTACTGCATGATCATGTCTCTTGTATTCTGTACAGCCTGATCCTTCCAGGCCTGATCACCGATGTGCTGCCAGCCCGGGATCTCCGTAAACACGAGAAGACCCAGTCTGTCACAGGCATCGACAAAGTCATGACTCTCGGGATAGTGCGATGTTCTGACCGCATTGACCTTCAGTTCTTCCTTGAGGATACGGGCATCCTCTTCCTGCAGATGCTTGACAGCCGCATAGCCGATATACGGATAGCACTGATGTCTGTTCAGACCGCGCAGGAATACCGGTCTGTGGTTCAGGAAGAACATCGTATCGGAGAAGCTGACGGTACGGAAACCGAATGTATTCGTTACCGTATCGATCACTTCATCACCCTGCAGCAGTTCTGCTGTACACGTATAGAGATACGCATCATCAATATCCCAGAGACGTACACTGCCGCACGGAATATCCGTATGCTTTATCTCTGCCGGTACGGTCTTTTCGGCAATCACCTGATCACCGTCAGAGATCCGGTACCGTACCTGCATGCCTTCAGCCTCTCCGTCCAGGGTCAGCTCGATACCGGCAGCTCTTGTGTCGGGTGTTGTCACATACATATCCTGAATGTATGTCCTGCTTCTTACTTCCAGACAGACATCTCTGTAGATGCCTCCGAAGGTCAGATAGTCGATCACAAAGCCAAACGGCGGCACCGCACCATTCTCGGTAGAATCCACACGCACGGCGACCAGGTTCTCTTCTCCGTATCTGACAAGATCGGTGATCTCGGCACGGAAGGCTGTATAACCGCAGTTATGTTCAGCACACAGGGTACCGTTGACATACACCTGTGAAAGATGCGCAACACCGTCAAAACGCAGGAACAGACGCTTGCCTTCATCCTCCTTCGGGATAAAGACCTTCTTTCTGTATCCGGATATCAGTTCATAGTCATGGTGATCTGCGTAATGAAGAGGTATTTCTTTGACCGTATGCGGTATGCGTACGATCTCTTCGGGTTCTCCTTCTCCGTAAGAAAAACGTTCATTCCATGCGGAGATATACTCCCAGCCATTATTCAATTTGATCATAGGATGTCCTTTCACAACAAACTCTGTTTATTAATACTTTATCATTATTAAGGCAGGCTATGAAAATATTTATGGAAAATAACGGCTTTAATTACACTTCTGTACAGATTGTGCTATATTCATCGTTGTATATGTCAACAATGGGAGGTACAGTATGAAGTTCCAACTGATCAAAGAAAAAGAATTCTACAGCAGGGTCCTGGCAATCATGCTGCCGGTAGCCCTCCAGCAGGCAATAAACATGGGTGTCAATATGCTGGATACGATGATGCTCGGAAGCTTCGGAGAGATCCAGCTCTCTGCATCCAGTCTCGCCAACCAGTTCTACATGATCTTCAATATCTTCTGTATGGGTATCATCGGCGGCTCCAGTGTCCTGGCTGCACAGTACTGGGGTGCCCGTGAGATCGAGAAAGTACGTGAGACCTTCAACATGGCTCTGCGCCTGGCTTCGGGTCTGGCTGTGATCTTCGCTGTCATCACCTGGTGCTTCCCCGCCCAGATCATGGGCATCTACACCAACGAAGCGGCAGTTATCACGGAGGGTGTCAAATATCTTCGCATTACGACGTTTATCTACCTGATCCACGGCACCGGTCTTGTGGCAGCCCAGCTGATGCGTTCCGTCGGTGAAGCCAGACTCGGTCTGATCGTATCGATCATCTCGTTTGTCGTCAATATCCTCGGCAACTACATCTTCATCTTCGGTAAGTTCGGTGCTCCCCGCATGGAGATCGCCGGTGCTGCTCTCGGTACGCTGATTGCCAGAACCGCAGAGTTCCTGGTCACCTTTATCTTTATCTTCAGACTTGACAGGAAGCTTGGCTTCCGTCCGAAGGATCTGCTTCACAATCCTTCCGGTGAATTCTTTGCCAACTACTTCCGTCTCGGTGCTCCGGTCCTGGTCAGTGATTCCCTGCTTGGCTTTGGCGGTACGGTCCTGAGCATCATCCTCGGGCATATGGGTTCTGCCGTGGTTGCGGCCAATGCGATCTGTCAGGTCCTTGACCGTCTGATGACCGTTGTGATCCAGGGTATTTCCAACGCTTCCGGTATTATTACCGGACATTCCATCGGTGCCGGAGACCACGAACGTGCCATGCAGGAAGCAGAGACCTTCTACATGCTCAGTGTCATCTTCGGTGCGGTCACGGCTGTACTGGTCTTCTTCCTCGGTCCTGTATCCATCAGGCTCTATTCACTGACACCGGAGACTGTCGTCATTGCCAAAGAGCTTATGCATGCCTATGCCCTGATCGTCTTCTTCCAGGCGATCCAGTCGGTCATGACCAAGGGCGTCCTGCGCGGCGGCGGCGATACGAAGTTCCTGATGAAGGCGGATATCCTCTTCATGTGGCTGGTATCTCTGCCCCTTGGTGCGGTGGCAGGACTGGTGCTGCATTGGCCGGCATGGCTGACGATGCTTTGTCTGCGTCTTGACTATGCGATCAAGTCCGTATGGTGTGTATCCCGTCTGCACTCAGGCAAGTGGATCCACTCCGTAGACCGGAAAGTGAAAGCATAAATGCGGGTAAGATGCGGGTAAGACCCGCATTTTTTTCTTCTGCACATAACTTGACTGTCATATAATATATCTTTACTTTTCAAATACCGTAAACTATCATGAGATTATGAGTAAGGTCCAGAATGAAAACACAAAATTGGATGCTTTAAGCGTCTATAATTTCATCCAGGCTAAGGATCCCCACCGGGATATCGGCTTTGCGGACGAGATGCGTCTGCGTACTGCGATCATCAACAATGATCCGCGTACACCCGAGATCGTGCTGGAACTCTTTAATCCGGACCGTATGGGTGAGATGTCCAAGGATCCTCAGAAGCAGCTGATCTTCGGCTGTGTAGCCTCCCTGACATTGATCACACGTAATTTCATTTACGCAGGCATGCCGGAAGCAATCGCCTTTGCGATCTCTGACATGTATCTTCAGAACCTGGACTTCGACATCACACGTGAGGAAGCAGTCGAATGGAACTTCCAGGCTTACTCCACATTTGCGTCACTGCGCAATGCCGGGGCTTCCGAGGTTGACCAGGCCGGCAACCCGAAGCTATCCCGTCTTGTCAGACGTGCAATCAATTATATCCATAAGTATCTGTATACGAATATTACGCTGAAGGATGTAGCAAGTTCCCTGTATGTTACACCGGACTATCTGTCACATCTGTTCCGCACCGAAACAGGTGTTACCTTCTCCCGCTTCGTGCGCAAACAGAAAATAGAGATGGCAAAGATCATGTTGCTGAATTCTTCGTCATCTCTGGCAGAGATCTCCAATTCACTGTCATTCTGTTCGCAGAGTTACTTTACCAAGGTCTTCCACGAAGAGACCGGTTTTACCCCCAACGAGTATATTGAGAATACCCGCGGAAGTCAGACAGGTTCAGATGCTGACTGACCGGCAGGGTTCTGCAGGTTTATCAGGAAAGACAAACACACCATCCAGCCAGCCGAGCAGGAATGCCTTGGCCAGGCTGTTTTTTCTTATTCTCTCCCGGGCTTCCTCGAAGGTAAACCAGGCCCAGGAATCCACCTCGCTGTTATTATGTTCCTCACCGCTGACCGTCACTGCATAATTCAGCATCAGCGTGTTGGAAGGCGCATAGTAATGACTGCGGTTGAAGGACATACCGCATACGTTCAGTCCCATCTCTTCACTGACTTCACGCTTTACCGCATCCTCGGCATCCTCGCCCTTGTTTACATACCCGGCTACGAGGATATACTCATCACCGCCGTACTGTCTGATCATCAGGATCCTGTCCTTTGCCTGATTCAGTACGATCATCGATACTGCTGTATTAAAGACCGGGAAACGGTATTCCCCGCAGGTCGGACAGTAGGGGATCTCCCCTTCACCATCCAGATGCTTACGGATCAGTTTTGTCCCGCAGTGCATGCAGTAATTCATTTCAGGTATCTTCATACTTCATCTCGCAGTACTGCTCTACTGGTTCTTCAGGATCTCAGCAGCACACTCCAGCATACGTACCGGCAGCTCCTTGTCCTTCATCAGTACATCATAGATCCCGTCTTCCGAGAGTACACCGCGCTTGAGATCTGCGGGAAGTCTGCCCTCTTCGTCGTCACGGAGATCATCAAACCACTCCTGACTGCCGTAATAGGCATCCAGGGCCTTGATCTTCTCCCGTGCGGACATATATGCGTCCAGAGCTTTTTCCAGATCATTCAGGGCTTTATCGGTACTGTCCAGATACTCTTCCATCATGATAATGCGTTCTGTCTGTGTCATTATCGGACCTCACTTACTCTTATTATAGTGTGTGTATACTACTCTCTCAGCAGTCTGTCTTTCTGCAGACTCTCGATCTTTCCGTCGATCCTGCCAAGACCATACATCAGTAATGCCGCACAAAGCAGGTTGATCACTCCTGCCCGGGATACCCCGAGCGTATTGACTATACCGATCATGAGATTGGCAGCACCGATCATCTTCAGCATTACCGCGATCCTCCGCAGATGCGCGATCCGTGAATCAATATCCGAGTAGAGATCAAAGCTTCCTTCCGAAGCAGGCTTGCGGAAGTACAGCCACTGCAGTACTCTGCCGATATACTCAGCTCCGGTCTCTTCCATAAACGAGATATACTCCTGATCATATCCTCTCATTTCAAGACGGATCGTATACGCACCCGGTTCACCCTTCGTAAAGACATATCTGCACCAGCCGACCGAAGACAGGATCCAGCCCTGCTCTGCCATCTCATTAAGCCACTCTTCTTCTTTTTCAAAGTCCCAGACAAAGAACCATTTCCATACCGTTTTAGTCATTTTCATTCTCCTGCAGAATACTGAGTCCTTCGCTTACCATCGCCTGCAGCCTGGCAAGCTCCTCTTCCAGTACTCCTCTTCCTTCCTGTGTGATCACATACTGCTTCTTCCGGCTTCCCGGTTCATCCTGCAGCTGTCTGATCCACTTCTTCTCCACCATGTTGTTTAATGCCCCGTACAATGTCCCTGCCGCGAGCCTGACTCTGCCTTCCGAGAGTCTTTCGGCTTCCTGCATGATCCCGTAACCGTGATTAGGTCTGATTAGTGCCAGCAGGATATAATACGCAGCTTCCGTCAGTATGATCGAATCACTCATATATATCGCCTCCCGATATATCCACTTACAATATATCGTTTGCCGATATAGTTGTCAACAGAAAAAGAACTCTTTTGCGAGTTCTTTGGTTATACAGTTATCTGTCATTCTCCGGTTTCGCCCATGTACAGTCCCGGTATGACCGTCTGGTATCATAGTATATCTCTGTATGCTTCGGGTGTCTCTGCTTCGGTATATCCATGTATGTATCACCATAGCGCAGCTTCAGATACTGTTCATGGTTGCCCGGCACCGGCAGGGTCATATCCTCAAACGGCATGCGTACGGCATGTTCAAGATCTTCCTCCCGGTAGGTGATGTAATTCTTCCCCTTCCCGTAGTAACATGCCAGCACTGCCCGGTATCCTGTTGCTTTGCCGGACATCAGCCGCATCTTCAGCATCTTCAGCAAGACCCTGTACGGAATCGTCCTGGCCAGTACCGTCAGTCTTCTTCTCTGCCCCTTTGTCAGATCCTTCAGCACCGGCTCCCCGTGTGCATATACTCTGGCATAGAGAAGCCGCTGGATATCCGTTACCCGTTTCTGCATCATCTCCAGCTTGTCCGGTTCGCAATGGTCCAGCGGGAAGATATCGATACCGATGCCCTCATGACACCAGTGATACATGTTTTCTTCACGCATTGCGGCTGTATCCGTTCTGCGGAAACAGGCATATCCGCCGTTAAAGCACCCTCTGTCATTGTAGGGATTCTGCAGGAAGTAGTGCTCATCCGATACACCGAGTGTGATCAGCTTCTCGTAGTCTTCTCTTGGCATGCCTAGATCCACATCATCATCCCAGGGGATAAAGCCATGGTGACGCACAGCCCCCAGCATCGTACCGTGCAGGGCAATGTAGCGCAGGCCGTTTTCCTGACAGATCCGGTCAAACCGTTTCAGCAGATCGAGCTGTACCCGGTGTACATCCCGGAACCTGTATTCTGCTTCGGTTCCCTGCAGATGCCGGCGGTTCTCCGCGATCCTTTCGGGATCGGGACGCAGCTTATCCGTATCCGTCCAGTTTCTGACCTGTTCCAGGAAGTCCATCTCCATCCCCATGTACGCATTCCACGCGTCTTCCGT
This sequence comes from Solobacterium sp. UBA3691, assembly GCA_002372175.1. Lineage (GTDB taxonomy): Bacteria > Bacillota_I > Bacilli_A > Erysipelotrichales > Erysipelotrichaceae > Bulleidia. The sequence continues at coordinate 3,727 of DFIS01000085.1, read as the reverse complement.
CAGACCAAAGTGCTCACACATCTGTTTCCTTGTGATCAGCTGTGCCAGCTCCGGAATGTGGATATACGTATAGAAGACAGCCCTGAACATGACATAGCCTGCCGGACAATGTTCCCTGGTAAATTCCTGGTCATAGTACCGTATCCCCTGTTCAGAGATAAACGCATTGTACGGGATCATATCCGTATATGCCTTGACCAGCACAGGACTGCCGTATACATCCTGTCCCTCTGTATCCGATGACTGCAGGATATTGGCATACATCTGCTCAAATACCCGGTATATCTCTTCCGTTTTGTTCTGCAGACAGAGCTCCTGTATATGATCCGTCAATTGTTTCTCGGTGATGACCGGCATGATGATCCTGCCGTCTTCCGGCTTCTGCGCTACAGTGGATAATCCCCGCGCCTTCAGTTCCTCGAGATTCCGGTATGAACGTTCAAGCACTGCCTTTCCTTCCGGATACAGCGCTCTTTTCTCCGCCGTACCATCGTCATAGATGATCGTCGGAATTGCCCTGTCCCGGCTTCTGTCCATGGACAGAGATGCTGTGATCACGCGCTTCACCGGCGGCTGTTTCCGGCCTTCCAGCAGACAGTAATTACTGTATTCACCCAGTGTATGATCCCTGATCAGTTCATCATACAGGTCTGCCTCATTGCGGATCAAAGGACTGTCAAAGTAATCCACGGGGATGATCCTGTCCCGCATCGTATACTTCGGCATGTATGCGTCTGTATATACACCCTGGGGGAAGCGTACATCCGGCATGATGTAATATCTGTACAGGCAGGGGAAATACGGTGCTGTGATGCTTACTGCTTCCTGCATGTCCAGAAGACGTGATGTATCAAAGATCTCTGTCACATACTCATCCAGAGCCCCGCAGCGGTATTTCACACCATTGCGGTTGCGGAAGCCAAGCAGGAGCACACCGTCATCCTTCAGCCATGATGAACACCTGCGGATCAGCTCTTCTCTCTCCCCCTCGTATTCTTCCAGCAGATCGATGATCACGATACAGTCATATGTTTCCTGCGGCCTGTATGTCCGGATATCTTCGGTGTATACAGACAGCTTCTCCGTATCACTAAAGCGTTCCTGTACCGCCTGCACACGCTCTGCATCTCTATCCACCGCATCGACATGGGCACCCTTTTCGATCAGCAGGCCGGTCAGAGCCCCGAATCCGCACCCCAGTTCGAGAATACGCGCATTCTCCGCAAACGGATACCAGTTCAGAAGGCCATGACGAAGATCCGACAGGTGGTATACACCGATCGGATCGTTACGGTCAGGGTCTCCCTGACGCATCATCTTCCGTATCCTGTAGTTTTCAACGGTATGTAAACTGTCCCCAGTCATCATAAACACCTTTCAGTATATCCCTGCTTCCCGATGCCGCATACATCTCTTCCGCGAGATCCGGATCGATCATCCACCCCGGCTGAGCGAACATCTCCAGATACATCATGCATATACGTCTGATCACTTCCTGCATATCCATGACCCGGTTGATCTCCTTATCACTGCGGACTTCCTTCTGGAATACCGGGATCCCCTCTTCTGTATAAGTACGCAGGGAAGGCTCAGGGGAAGTCATGATCTTCTCCATCTCGATATATTTCATCCGGATCTGTTCATGTTCAGGTCCAAAACAGTACGCACGCTCCGTATCCTCCGAGCTGAACAGATGATATCCGAAGTAGTATCCCTTCAGGGTAAACGGTACATACTGCTTGAGCAGGTTCTCCGTTGTCCCGGATGCGAAGAAATCCATCAGTGCATAGGTATGTCCCTGCTGCAGTCCGCTTCCTGCAAAGTAGGCAAGTGATGCCTGCAGTGCTTCTGTCTGCCGCTTTTCCATGTATTCCCTGTGCATAGACAGCCACTCCGCAAGCTCCATGTCCGTATTCCCCATATCCTCCGCGGGAATATCATAGAACCCGTGCAGGACCTCTTTTAAGGTCATTGGCGGCTCTGTTTCGGGTAACAGCGCTATATTCTTCATCCCGGCACAGACAGGCAGAAAAGCCGCATGTCTGCCCGTATGGAAGTACTGACCTGCAGGCAATCCAGGATCTTTCTTCCTGAGCATCTCATAGAGATCTGTCAGGATATACCCGTCACGGGCCTGAAACAGGATACGCTCGCATCCCGAAGCAGGCAGTACATTCTGAAGCCACAGCAGATAGCACAGGATCACCGGTACACAGGCACCTGCCGCAAACCGCTCATCCTGACTGATCGTCGTTTTGCCGAAGATCTCACTGACGCAAAGACCGACAAGACATCTCTCCGCAAGACTCTGGGCCAGGATCATGACCATGTCCCAGCCCGAAGCTGCCGCCATATCACGCACGGAAGGAACCAGGCAGGCATCGATGCCGAAGATCCCGGCACTCTCAATATCCGCATGCATATCATCACCGATATGCAGGATACTGTCCGTACCGGCATATTCTCTGACCCTGTCAAACAGTCCAGATGTCTTGGATACCCCGCAGGCACACGACACAAAGATCTTCTCATACCCGCATATGCCGTGCTCCTGAAGCAATTGTGCAAGCATCGGCGGTGTCATATACATATCACTGGTGATCACGATGCGCTTTCCCTGCATCCGTGCATGTTCAAAGAGACCCCTGACATCCTCACGCACCAGCAGAACTTCCCGCTCGGTCTCCATCTCCGCTTCGATCAGACGCTGACTCTCTTCTTCCGGTATACACATGATCTCTGCCAGAAGCTCTTTAATCCGGTGAATATCCCCGCCGCAGGAGGCTTCCTCCGCCTGTATGCGCATCTTCGCATAGCCTTGTACACCGGTCTTCTGTTCCGTCAGTTCATAGACATCCCGCGGATACAGCGTTCTTCTGACCAGCAAAGTATCAAACAGATCAAACGAGATCACTTCATGGCCATCGATCTGCCGGCATATTTCTTCTCTGTCAAACCCGGCTGACATACTGTCTTTCTGTTCCCTCTCGATCATCCGGTGCACCGCATCATAGAAGGTCATACTGTTCTTACTGTAATCCGCATGGTATCTGACCGTATCGATACCGTAGCCCCTGGGCAGGATAAACTCATTGACAAGACCGCTGCAGATATACAGGACACTGCCCCCGTATTTCTCAGAGAGTGAGCGGAAGGAGAGATCCTCTCCCTCCCGGATGATCACCTGAGACAGTGCATCATCCCGGTTCCGGGCGATCCCGGCCTGTACAAGCAGTTCCAGCTGCTTCTCCAGCGGATATGACTTCCGCACGGAAAAGAGCACATCCCGGCCCCGCTTCAGCGCCATTCTCCGGATCATCTGCACAGCATCATCTCTGACCGTATAGACATCGCTGTCTTCACTCTCGTGTACGAAATAGACATCCAGCAGTTCAAAGACGACCGCCCTGTGTGTATTGATCAGCTTCCGCCAGTCCCTGAGACTTCTGTCCTGCAGTTCTTCGTATTCACGGTGGACTTCTGCCTCATCCACACCGTACATATTCACGACCCGGATACTGTTCCTCTGACTGAGCTCCCGCAGTGTCTGCCAGGCTTCTTCCGCATGCCTGACCCTCTCTGTCAGGATGATCATATCCGCACTCTGTACTTCCGTATCCGCAGGTGTATATATCTTCTTCCCGCAGTAACTGTCCGCTTCCGTATCCTCAAGTGTCATCACGCCGGCAAAATGAAAGATATCATCATACCTGCGGATGATCTCTGA
>DFIS01000074.1:7115-37466 GCA_002372175.1 Solobacterium sp. UBA3691 | reverse complement strand
TGATTTCTTTATAGTTATCTTACTGTTCGATCTTCAGGTCTTCGCTTACACTGTAGGCTCTGATCTCACCGCTGGTGATCAGCACCGATTCCTGATGGAAGAAGGCACACAGGTCACGGGCGATCTCATTGACAGTATTTTCCTCGATATCGATCAGGGACAGGACAAGCGTCTTCTCTTCCGTATAGGTACCATCTTCGTGGATATATCCGCCGTCGATCAGTGATACGGAAAACGGTACCCGGTAGCTGATACAGACATTCTTGAGCAATGACATGTACCGTGATGTCTCAAACTTCTGGACCTTGGTCTCCTGATCGTTCAGACCAATATATATTTCGGTTTTATTCATACCGGATGTTCCTGTATTCAGATCTGTTCCGTGAAGAAATCCAGGATACGCTCCTTGTAGTCCGGGGCTGTATCATATGCCGCATGACCGTAGCCTTCGCCATAGATATACAGGCGGAAGTCCTTCCGGTGCTGCAGCTGTTCACTGATCGTCAGATAAGCATCAGGACCTAGTACGGCATCGTCGGATGCGTCGATCAGCAGTACGGGACAGCGGATCCCGTGCAGCTTCCCGGTGATGTCAAAGCCGGAGACACCTTCCGCAAGCACGGCGAAGCGTTCAAGCTCGGCATCGGTCACGGCTGCAGCCATGGCTTTGAACGTATCTCTGTATGCCGCAAAGATCTGCGGCGGATAGACAGCTTCGCCAAAGCCAAGAAGCAGAGCTTCGGCATCGTGGGCGCGGGCCTTCTCTGCCCAGGCATGAACAGCCTGCGAGCGTACGCTGTCGGCTTTGGCGGTTGTGGAACCGATGATCATTCGCCGGATCAGTTCGGGATATTCACAGGCAATGGTCTGCGCGATCATACCGCCCATGGATACACCGAAGAGATAAATATCATGGAGACCGAGAAGACGGAAGGCTTCTGCGGTATCCCGGGCTGCGTCATATATCGTATATACTTCCGGCAGAACCGTCGGACGTTCAAACAGATAGACCGTAAATTCATCGGTGAGGATTCTGTAGGCTTCGGCAACAGCATCGGCAGAGTTCATCACGCTCTGAAGACTGATCCCCGGCAGGATGACCATCGTCTTACTGCCTGTACCGAAACAGAAATACTCCATTGTTCTTCCGCTGATCTGTATTTTTTGTATCTGAATGCTCATGATCGTTTCCTTTCGTCAGTTTTCACTGTGTTCCCCGCACCATACGGCAATGTCATGGATCAATGCCAGGGGCAGGGGTTCTGCGGCAGGGATGCGTATTGTCCCCTTGTCATGGGAATATGCCTGCACTCTGTCGCTGAATGCTTCTGCAGCTTCACTTCCCGGATAGATGCCGATATGGTTCCTGGCTGCCGCAAAGTGGATCAGATTTGTTTTCCTGCGGCGGTAGGTGGGCATACTCCAGGAGATCGTTTCTTCGGCATCGGGAATCGCCTCCCGGATCGCCTGACGGACTTCCTGCAGCAGTGTGCGCATGTGTTCGTCGCAGGAAGCGATGTATTCATCTACATTCTTCGGCTTCTCGCCGCAGTAATGAGACTGTCCTGTTTTCTTAAACTGTCTGCCGCATCTTGGACACTTCCACATGTGATCTTCCTTCCATTACTACAGGAATATTTTAACAAAACCAGGCTGTACGTAAAACAGGAAGAATGCTGTTGCGCAACAGGGAAATGTGCGTTAACGTAGTACGGGGTGTTTCATGGTATTCTAAGCCCCGGAGGAAAGAATTATGTCAAAAGCTTTATCGTCTGAAAAGATCGCACTGGTCGGTATACTTACGGCCGTCGTCGTGATCATGCAGAGTATTGGTGCAGTGATCCGTTTCGGACCGTTCTCCATCTCACTGGTACTGATCCCCATCGTTGTCGGTGCGGCTGCGGCAGGACCCTGGGTCGGTGCCTGGCTTGGTCTTGTCTTCTCGGTGATCGTTCTGTTTACTGATTCGGCCGCATTTCTCGCGATCAATGCCCCGGCGACGATCGTTCTTGTTCTGGTCAAGGGGACAGCTGCCGGATACTGTGCCGGTCTTGCCTATAAGGCACTGGAAGGGAAAGGACGCATGCTGGCGGCTTCGGTTGCTGCCCTTGTCTGTCCGATCGTCAATACAGGTATCTTTCTGATCGGTGCCAGGCTGTTCTTCTTTGAAACGATCAGAGAATGGGCTTCGGCATTCGGGTTTGAGAATGCCTATGCATATATGATCTTTGGCATGGTCGGCGCAAATTTCCTGGTCGAGGCAGGTCTGAATCTGCTTCTTTCACCCCAGATCGTGCGTCTGATCGAGTATTACAGAGGAAGACACAGAATGAACTGACAGTGATTTTGTCAGCAGACAGGAGAACGTGATGAAAGACAGAGGAACAGAGACGATCATCACCGAAAGGCTGATCCTGCGCCGTTTTGCGGAGGCAGATGCACCGCAGGCATATGCCAGCTGGTGCAGTGATCCGCAGGTCGTAAAGTATCTGACATGGCCCGTACACGCTTCCGTAAACGTCACGGAAGAAGTCATACGGTCCTGGATCTCGCAGTATGATGATCCCTGCTTCTACCAGTGGGCGATCTGTCTGAAGGATACGGATGAAGCAATCGGTTCGATCAGTGTCGTCAACCGGGATGACAGTACGGAAGCGGCAGAGATCGGCTACTGCATCGGCAGGGCATACTGGCATCAGGGAATCACTGCGGAAGCTCTGAAAGCTGTGATCGCATATCTTCATGAGGCAGGGTATGCCAGGATCTGTGCGAGACACGATACGAACAATCCGGCATCGGGCAGGGTCATGGCCAAAGCAGGCATGCGTCAGGAAGGCATACTGCGTCATGCCGGCAGAAACAATACCGGGATCTGTGATCTTGTCGTCTGTGCCGTGATCTTCGAAGACCGCTGAATGTTACATTGTCACGAATAAAACCTCTCTGTTATGATTTTGTTGCAGCAGGAGGTTTTTATTATGGCATGCACAACACTTCTCGTCGGTAAGAAAGCATCTTACGACGGTTCTACATTTACAGCCAGAAACGAAGATTCCGGGCATGGTCATTACTTTCCGAAGAAATTCACGGTCGTACAGCCGGAGGAACAGCCGGAAGTATACAGATCGGTGATCTCGCATGTGGAGATCAGACTGCCGAAGAAACCGATGCGTTATACGGCAATGCCGCATGCGTTCTCAGAGATGGGGATCTGGGCGGCTGCCGGTGTCAATGAAGCCAATGTGTCGATGACCGCAACGGAGACGATCACGACCAACGAGCGCGTCCTGGCAGGGGATCCGTTAGTCAGGCGTATTCCGGCTGAGGGAGATACACCGGAGATCCCGGGCGGTATCGGCGAAGAGGATATTGTCGTGATCACACTTCCGTATATCCGCAGTGCCCGTGAGGGTGTCGTCCGTCTTGGCTCTCTCCTGGAGAAATACGGTACGTATGAGACAAACGGCATCGCTTTCCAGGATGTCGATGAGATCTGGTGGCTGGAAACGATCGGCGGACATCACTGGATCGCCAGAAGAGTGCCGGATGACGCATATGTTGTGGCACCGAATCAGTTCGGTATCGATGAGTTTGATCTCGAGGATGCCTTCGGCGAACAGAAGGAACACATGTGCTCGGCTGATCTGCGTGAGTTTATCGCAGAGAATCATCTCGATCTTTCACTTGACGGCAAATTCAATGCCAGATATGCCTTTGGTTCGCATTCCGACCAGGATCACAGTTACAATACACCGCGTCAGTGGGCTGTACAGCGCTATTTCAATCCCCGCTCCAATGCCTGGGACGGAATAGATGCTGATTACAGACCGGATGATGACGATATCCCGTGGTGCAGAGTTCCCGAGCATAAGATCACGGTAGATGAGATGAAGTGGGCTCTGTCCAACCATTATCAGGGCACGGAGTATGATCCGTATGCCAAGTATGGCGATCCTTCCAGAAGAAACCAGTACCGGGTGATCGGTATCAACCGCAATGACTTTGTGACGGTCGTACAGATCCGTCCGTATCTGCCGGAAGCGATCAGAACCATCGAGTGGGTAGCACTGGGCTCCAATGCCTTCAATGCTCTGGTACCGTTCTATGCAAATATAGACAGGACACCGGAATACCTGGCCAATACGACACGCAAGGTAACAACGGAGAGCTTCTACTGGGCCAACCGTATCATTGCGGCGCTTGCGGATGCCAGCTTCTCTGCCAGTAAGTCTCTTGTCGAAAGATACCAGAGTTCAGTGGTGCGTCAGGGGCTGCAGATCATTACGGCTGCTGACAAAGCCTTCCTGAAGAAGAAAAAGGTGAAGAAGGCTTCGGCATACTGCGAAGAAGTAAATGCCAGAGTCACGGAAATGCTTGAAAAAGAGACACAGGGGATCCTGGCCAAGGTTCTGGATGAAGCAACCAACGTAATGAAGAACTCATACTCGAGGAACGATTACTAGGATCTTGTAAAGAGTGACCGACAGATACTGCCGGTCATTTTTAAATGAGATATAATAATGTGGGGGTCAATGCAATGACAAATATCAGAGAACTGACAGATTACTGTCTGTCGTGTCCGAGACCGCGCTGTGAGACCGGCTGTCCGACAGGCAATCATATCCGTGATTTTATCAAATACCTGAAAGAAGATGATCTTGCGGGTGCTGCCCGTACACTTTATGAGGTGAATCCTTTCCCGGAACTGACAAGCAGACTCTGTGACTGTGAAAGACAGTGCCAGGGACACTGTGTCCGCGGCATCAAGGGTGAACCGGTGTCGATCCAGGAGATCGAGCGTTACATCAGTGATCAGGTGAAAAGAGAACTGCAGGCAGGAGATGACTGCGGAAAGAAGGCGGCGCTGATCGGTGCCGGACCGGCATGTCTTGCGGCAACCATCGATCTGCGCAGAGCCGGCTTCAGCGTCGACATCTACGAGAAGCTGGACAGCTGCGGCGGGGCGATCCTGTCCGGAATTCCCGGATATCGTTTTGACAAGGCCTATCTTGTACAGATTGAGAAGGAACTGAAGGAGATCGGTGTAAACTTTCATTTCCGTACGGAAGTCGGGAAGGATATCCGCACCGAAGAGCTGCTGAATACATATGACTGTGTGCTGGCCGGGGTCGGTGCCCAGGTCGAGAATACCTACGGTCTTCATGCCTCACAGGGGTGTGAAGCCGGACTTGATCTGCTGTACAGTCTGAATATTCTCGGCATGCATGAGGAGTACAAAAAGAAGTACAAGGGGGCTGTTGTCTGGGGCGGCGGCAATGTGGCCATGGACTGTGCGAGAAGTCTGATCCGCATCCTGGATGAGGTCACTGTCATCTACAGACGGAGCCGGGCGGAGATGCCGGCCAACCGCGATGAGATCGAAGATGCCATAAATGAGGGTGTCAGGTTTGCCTTCCTTGAGAATATCAAGGAACTCATTACCGATGAGCAGGGCAGAGTTACCGGTGCCAGATGCGTGAAGATGGAACTTGGCGAACCGGATGAGAGCGGACGCAGATCGACGCATGAGATCCCGGGCAGTGAGTATGAGATCAGCTGTGAGCTGGTCGTTCCGGCAATCGGGCAGAAAGTCTCGCTGGCCTGTCTTGGTGCCGATGTGCATCTTACTGATGGACATCAGACGGATATACCGAAGGTCTATGTCTGCGGTGATGCCCGTCTTGGACCGAAGACAGTGGCAGCTGCTATACGTGACGGCAGAGAGGCTGCGGCAGAGATCATCTCTGCTTTGGCATAATAAAACCTGACTTGTCAGTTATCTTCAAGCCAGGCTTTCAGTTCATTCGGTATTCTGGTGATAAAGCGTACGGTATTCAGGCCGTGCGCTTTTAATTCGGAAAGCGGATATCTCTCCGGTGCATAGAATTCCTGTACACGCATGATACAGGCTCCGGTTTCATCATGTCCGTCACAGATGCAGCGCAGGATGATGGCCTTGACCGGTGCTGCTGAGTAGATGTAGATCGTATCTCCCTTACCGATCTTCTTACGGGTATGCCAGTGCAGTACCTGATACCTCTTAAAAGCCCCATAGACGTCGTATATGGCCGGATTGGAGGGGATAAGCCAGTCATGCGCAGAGAGTCTCGAAGGAGGCGGCAGGATGGCTTTACGGCTGTCTCTGAGCATTTCCTTCAGCTGTTCATCACTGACTGTATCATCAAGGATCACCGTATACCAGTTCTTCTTGTTCATATGCCAGGCCGGGTATACACCGCGGATCTTCAGTCTTTCTTCAACAGGCGTATCACCGGTCTTCAGGTCGAGGATCTCCGTCTCTGTATCGTCTGCGTCAGGATCCAGTTTATTCCGTGATACTGTACCGATCAGGGCATACCACTTTGAAGATACAGGATCACGGAAGACATGTCCCTTCACACGTTTAAACGGGGCATCGGGGATATCCTGCCAGGTATCCCTGATCCATTCGGCGAGACGGTTAGCCTGTTCACTGATGAAAGGAACAGGTTCAAAACAGCTGCGGGCAATCTGTTCAAGGATATCAAGATATTTCTCACGGACATCGGCAGCGTATGCATTTCTTCGGACAGCACGGAAGGCAGTATATTCTTCGCCAAGATCGGTATCGATCACTTTCCCGGAGATACCGCTCTCTCTGCTTACCTCAACATGCGCAAGAAAAGCACCGTCCATAAAGCGCTCTTCATAAACGTATATGCCGTTTTCTTCGCAGAAACCGTACGCAGACAGCTTATCTTTTACAGGCCGCAGACGGGCAAACAGATCACGTTCAAGACTCATACCTACATTATAGTCAATGTGGAACGGTTTGACAGAATTCCTGACCTTTTTGTAAATACAGAGATTTATACTTGCGCATTCCTGATATTCCTAATATAATCTGCCATGGAAAAACAGTCTTTAACACAGTACGAGATGCTGTGAAGGCGATCATATGCATATATGTGTTTTATACAGATAGGTGAATGATATCCTCACAGCGTACAGCGGAGGATTTTTTTCTGAGGGAGGCACTGTATGCAAAAGAAAAATTCAAGAGATCTTACTGTCAAGATGATGATCGCCATGGTGCTTGGTCTGCTCTGCGGACTGGGTGCTATCGCTCTGCGTGAGTCTGCAGGTGCGGATTCGGCAGTCTGGGCAACACTGAACAAGTTCCTTTTCGCGGATATTTCGGCAGCCGGCAATGAGTCGGCACTCGGTCTCTTCTATATCATCGGTCAGCTGTTCGTCAAGGCTCTGCAGCTGGTCATCATTCCGATGGTCTTCACGAGTATCGTCATGGCCATGGTGCGGATCTCCGATTCCCGCAAACTTGGCCGTATCTCTTCCAAGACGATCGGTTACTTCCTGCTTACAACAGTTGTTTCGATCCTGCTGGCAGCAATCGTCGGCATCATCGCGTATAATCTCGGTGCGTTCAATAACACGGCACTTGATCTGGCAGGGCAGACCGGCAGTACCGGCAGTAACCCGCTGATGGTTCTGATGAATGCCGTACCGAACAACCTCGTTTCTGCCTTTGGCAATAACGGCGGTGTGCTGGCGATCGTCTTCTCGGCTGTCGCTGTCGGTCTCTCCGTGAATGCGCTGCAGGACAAGGTCACGATCCTGCCGAAGCTCTGTCAGGAGGTCAGCGATATCGTTACGATCTTCCTGAGCTTTGTCGTAAACAAGTTCGGTCCCATCGCAATTTTCTGTCTGATTACCAGAACATGCGCTGCGTATGGTATAACATACTTGAAGCCTGCCATGGCATATGTCCTGCTTACGGTAGCTCTGTTACTGCTTGTTCTGATCTGCGGCTACGGTCTGTTCGTCTATATTACAACAGGTCTCAGCCCCGTGAAATTCGTCAAGAAGGTCGCCAAGGTCGCACTGTTTGGTTTCTCCACTTCTTCCAGTGCTGCGACACTGCCGCTGAACCTGCAGACGGCAGAGAATGATCTCGGTATCAATCCGGAGATCGCATCGTTTGTTCTGCCGCTCGGCATGACCGTAAACATGGACGGTACAGCGATCATGCAGGTCATTGCGACGATCTTCATTGCCGGCTGTTCCGGTTATCAGATCTCGTTTGGCTCACTGCTTGTGATCGGTCTTCTGGCGATCGTTGCCTCGATCGGTACACCGGCAGCACCCGGTGCCGGTGCGGTTATCCTGTTTACGATCCTTTCCGGCATGGGCTTCACCAATGATATGGCACTGATGACATACTCTCTGATCCTGGCGATCAACCGTCCGATCGAGATGCTCGTTACAGCTCTGAATGTCGTCGGTGACAGTGCCTGCGCAATGGCTGTGGCCAAGAGCGAAGGCGCACTGAATACGGAAGTGTTTGAAAGAGAGGAAAAATAATGCCTGTACAGGAATGTCTGCAGGTCATTGAGAATGTACGTATAAAAGAAGATGTCTTTCGTCTGGTTCTGTCCGGACAGAGACATTTCTTTCTTAAGTGCGGACAGTTTGTCAATGTCAAGGTGCCCGGCAAGGCACTCAGAAGACCGATCTCGGTCACATCCTATACTGATCATACAGTTACCCTGACATACCGTATTGCCGGCGAAGGCACAAAACGGCTGACGGAATGCACGGGAGAACTGGATGTGATCAATGAGTGCGGCAATGGTTTCTCGTTTGATCTGTTTGACAGGGATATCCTGCTGATCGGCGGCGGTATCGGTACGGCACCGTTAGTTGCCTGTGCCGAAGAAGCGGTGAAGAGAGGTCTGAAGGTCCATGCGGTCTTCGGCTTCCGTGACCGTTCACAGACCCTGTTTGAAGAAGAAATGCAGAAGCTCGGCGCTGATCTGCACTACGTGTATGACGAAGACGGAGAGAATACCGTCACCAAAGTCAGAGATCTCGGCTGGCAGGATATGAACTTCCTGTGCTGCGGGCCGACAGTCATGATGAGGGCGGTAGATGAACTGATGACCGGAGAAGGTGAATTCTCGCTGGAGACACGCATGGGCTGCGGCTTCGGCGGCTGTATGGGCTGTTCGCTGAAACTGAAGAGCGGCATGGCCAGAATATGCAAGGAAGGTCCGGTATTCCGAAAGGGGGAGATCCTGTGGGAAAACTTACTGTAGAACTGTCAGGCATGACACTGAAGAATCCGGTGATCCCGGCCAGCGGCACATACGGCTACGGCATGGATTATCTGGACTTCTACGATGTGAATATTCTGGGAAGCTTCTCGATCAAGGGCACGACTCTGCACGAACGTGACGGCAACGGCTTGCCGCGTATATGTGAATATGATCAGGGCATGTTAAACTCCGTAGGACTGCAGAATCCCGGTGTCTATGATGTCGCCGGAAAGATCTTTCCTGAACTGAAGAAGGTCTACCATGGTCAGGTGGTTGCCAATATCAGCGGTTTCTCCTTCGATGAGTATGTGGAATGTGCATCCGTGATGGACCGGGAGGATATCGTCGGTCTTCTGGAACTGAATATCTCCTGTCCCAATGTCCATGGGGGCGGGGCCAGCTTCGGTACCGATATACCGACAGCTGTGGAAGTGCTGAAGAGAGTCAAACAGTCAGTACGCAAACCGGTATATGTCAAATGTACTCCGCAGTGTCCCGATCTTGTCGGCATGTGCAAAGCCCTGGAGGAAAACGGTGCTGACGGTCTTGTGCTGTCCAATACATTCCTCGGGATCAGGCTTGACCGCAGGACCGGCAAACCGATCATGAAGAATATCACCGGCGGTGTCAGCGGTCCCGGCATCTTCCCGCAGGCTCTGTACAAGGTATACCAGGTATATCCTCATGTGCATATTCCGATCATTGGATGTGGCGGAATCAGTACTGCAGATGATATCATTGAGATGATGTCAGCGGGGGCTGCAGCGGTAGAGATCGGTACGCTGAATCTGACCGATCCGCAGAGGATCCCGCAGATCATAACAGAGCTTGAACAATTGTGCGATACGCTCCATGTGGAGAGTATCACCGAAATTACAGGAAGGGCACACAGATGAAAGGTGAAGTAATTATTGCGTGTGATTTTCAGAGTCACAAAGAAACACTCGAATTTCTGGATCAGTTCCATGACCAGAAGCCGTTTGTCAAGATCGGCATGGAAGTCTTCTACGGAAACGGACCGGACATCGTCAGGGAGATCAAGGACAGAGGTCATCGTATCTTTCTCGATCTGAAGCTTCATGACATTCCGAATACCGTGTATAAGTCCATGCGCAAGCTTGCGGAGCTGGATGTGGATATGGTCAATGTCCATGCGGCAGGTACGATCGAGATGATGGCAGCAGCCAGAAGAGCACTGGATGAGAAGGGTTCCAATGCCTTACTGCTGGCAGTCACACAGCTGACCAGCACAAGTGAAGAGGTCATGCGCAGGGAACTGCTGATCGACCACTCGATGGAGACGACGGTCAGACACTATGCCGCAAATGCGAAGAAAGCAGGCTGTAACGGTGTTGTCTGCTCACCGCTCGAAGTGACCAGTGTCATTGCGGAATGCGGCGAGGATTTCGTGACAGTTACCCCCGGTATCCGTTTTGCGAGTGATGAGAAGGGTGATCAGAAGCGTGTTACGACACCTGCCGGAGCCAGAAAGCTTGGCTCAACATTTATTGTCGTAGGTAGATCGATCACTGCGGCCAAGGATCCCGTAGAGGCTTACCTGAGAGCCAGCCGTGATTTTGAGGAAGGAGCTGAAGACTGATGAAACGTAAAATTGCCAAGGATCTGCTGGAAGTAAAAGCAGTATTTCTGAGACCGGAGAATCCCTTTGTGTGGGCCAGCGGTATCAAGTCACCGATCTATTGTGATAACAGACTGACGCTGTCCTATCCGGAGGTACGTACAGATGTAGAGGAGGCACTTGCCCAGATCATCCGTGAGTACTATCCCGAGTGCACATGCATCATGGGTACGAGTACTGCCGGTATCGCACATGCGGCGATCACGGCGACGATCCTCGGTCTGCCGATGGGCTATGTCCGCGCCAATGCCAAGAACCACGGACGCAACAACCAGATCGAAGGACGTATCGAAAAGGGCATGAAGGTCGTTGTCATTGAGGACCTGATCTCGACTGCCGGCAGTGTTGTCGATGTCGTTGAAGCTCTGCGTGAAGTCGGAGCCGAAGTTCTCGGTATTGCCTCGATCTTTACCTACGGTATGAAGAAAGCAGCTGACAGACTGGCTGAACACCATGTCGGAAATATCTCTGCTTCGGACTATGATACGCTGCTGGAAGTGGCTGTAGAAGAAAAGTATATCGATGCCTCGATCGTACCGAATCTGCTGGCTTTCCGTGATAATCCTTCGGATGAGAGCTGGATCGTCGGTCAGTAATCGGATATGAGAAGTATTCAGATCGTGCTGTCACCGGCAGCCGGGAAGGTACTGATTGCCAAAGCCCTGGCACAGAAAGAAGATGTCAGGAAGGCTCTCAATGAACATACCGTGGTGCTGATCCGCGGTACGACAAATGCATACCTGGCGAAGGAACTGCTGGCTTTGATCGGTGAAGACTTCGACATGCGCGGATTCTTCCGCGGGGTGGTCAAATCGCCGCAGGCAAAGCTCAGCGTCAAACCGCAGGAATACGATGTCGTCATACGGCAGGGTAAGCTCCTTCAGGGAGAAGATATCTATTCGGTCAAGGACAGTCTTGGGGCGGAGGATATGATCTTCAAGGGTGCCAATGCGGTATATCTTCCGACCCGCAAAGCCGGTGTCCTGCTTGGCAATCCGACGACCGGTACGATGGCAGCTGTACAGGAAGCACATCTTGGCAGACGCACAACCGTGATCCATCCTGTCGGGGTTGAAAAGAGAGTGGAAGAGCCTGTCGAAGTACTGGCGGATCTGATCAACGGACCGGAAGACAGCGGTCTGCGCTTCTATCCGTCGTCCGGCAAAGCATATACCGAGCTGGATGCCCTGCAGGATCTTTTCGGGGTGAGTGCACATATCATCTCTGCCGGCGGTGTCGGCGGCTATGAGGGGTGCACATATTTCCAGGTACGCGGGTCTGATGAAGCTCTTGAGGAAGTAAAAAAGTGTGCCGCTTCACTCAGCAGCACACCTCCGTACGAACTTTGATCAATAACCGAGTTTACGGTCTACAACATGCGCAAACGGTTCGCCGTTCTGCGCATGTTTTAAGTTTTCCAGAACGACCGCGATAACTCTGTCATAATTGGCGGAAGAGATATATCTGCCGGAGATATGCGGCGTGATATAGACGTGCGGTACATTCCACAGGGGATGATTCTTCGGCAGCGGTTCCGGTTCCGTGACGTCAAGTACAACGCCGCGGAAATGACCTTCACGGGCAACCTTGACCAGGGCATCGGTATCGATGGCACTGCCTCTGCCGACGTTGATCAGGATACTGCCTTTCTTCATCCTTCTGAGCATGGCTTCATCAAACATACCGGTGGTTTCCGCCGTTCCCGGCATACTGAGGGCAACGGCATCGTAGTCACCGATGATGTCTGCAAGTTCTTTCGACGCATAGAGATGTTCAATGTGATCGGGCTTGTCGTGTACAGTCCTGCGCACACCGCTGCAGCTGGCCCCGAGCATATGCATGTGTCTGGTATATGCCGTACCGATCGCCCCCATGCCCACCGAAAGGACCTTCATGGATGCCGCATCAAGGGGATCACCGATCCTGTCCCAGTCATGTTCCTGCTGGGCAAGAAGATACTCCGGCAGATAGAGACCGAGGGATAACGTACAGGCAGTCATATATTCGGCTATGGCGGGTCCGTAGGCCCCGTAGGCGTTGGTCAGGACGACGTGCCCGGGAAGATCGGAAACAGCGTTGGCACCGGCACTGAACAGCTGTACCCATTTCAGATTGGGCATCCTGCTTACGGTTGCTGGTGTAGGGGTACCGATGAAGATCTCGGCTTCCTGCAGATCTTCGGCACTGATCTCACGGTTATGCTGATAGAAGGAGAAACGGTAATCCCCGGTTTCTTCAAACAGGGGCTTTGTTTCCTCACGGACTTCACCGACAACGATGACTTTTTTCATATTCATACTTCCTTTGGGTACATTGTAAGGGAAATAAAGTTGAAAATACAGCCGGGAAATGTGTATTCTAATTAGTGAGGTGAGCGCATATGTTAAAAACAATTAAGTGGTCGTCACTGTTCCTGTCGATCGTTTATACAGCTGCCGGTATAGGCCTGTATCTTTATCCTGTTATTGCCGAGAGATATATCTGTGAGATCATGGGCGGTGTGTGTATTGCCGCAGGTCTGCTCCAGATCATCGGCTACTGGATGATGGATATCCGCAGGGCTCTGTTCCGCAATGACTTCGTGGAAGGCTCGATCGTGGCTCTGTTCGGTGTCCTGATCCTTCTGCAGAAAGCTGCTTTCCAGGGTCTTGTGCCGTTTATCATTGCCATCGTCATCATCAGCAGCGGTATCTCGAAGATCCAGGATGGTATCGATGAGGGCAGGATCGGACATCGTCCGGGCTGGCTTCTGCTGATCGTTGCCCTGATCTGCATCGCTGCCGGTGTCGTAGTCATGCTCAATGTGATCAGAGATGAACAGATCCAGCGGTATGTAATGGCCGGCGGTCTGGCTTTCGGCGGTATTACCGATCTCTGGTCGACGATCAGTCTGAATATCAAGATCAGAAAATATCTGAAGGCTCTTGAGGAGAAGGAAAAAGAACAGACGGTGACACCGCCTGTCACAACTCCGATCGATATGCTTCATGAGAAGGTCGAGGTAACAGGACCGCAGCTGGAACTGCCGGTATCGGATGTTCCGGAAGAAGAACCCGAACCGATCGTGCTGGAGACACCGCGTCCGCTTGTCTTTAATACGGTAGACATGGACCAGGCGGATGTTGCCGAAGAAATGCACGAAGAAGCACATGAAGAAACCGAAGTTCCGGAAGAGGAGAAGAAGGAAGCTGTGAAAGAGGAGACCGATGCATAACGATATCCTGACGATCGGGCCTTTCACGATCCATGGCTACGGACTGATGATCGCCATCGGCATTCTGGTCGGCATGCATCTGGCGGAGAAGAGCGCACGCGCAAACGGTCTCAGCGACAGCCATACGGACAATATCGTTTATACAGCACTGGCGGTCGGCTGGGCTTCCAGCAAGCTGACGTATATCCTGATCAATCTCAAGGATTTTCTGGCGGATCCGATGAGTTTTCTGAGCTCATCCGGATGGGTCGTCTTCGGCGGTATTCTCGGGGGTATTCTCGGCGGCTATCTCTACTGCAGGATCCGTAAGCTTGATTTCCGTGAATACTTCAATCTGATCATACCGTATGTGGCTTTGGCCCAGGCCTTCGGCCGGGTAGGCTGTTTCCTGGCTGGGTGCTGCTACGGTATTGAGACAACACTGCCGATCGGGGTGGTATTCCCGGCAGGGTCACTGGCTGTTTCCGGCGTCAGGCTTCTGCCGACACAGCTGTTCTCTGCACTGGGTGACTTCTGTCTGTTTCTGATTCTCAGGAAAACATACCGGAACAAGGATACCCGGTATAAGACAGGAGCGATGTACCTGATCCTCTACAGCTTCGGCAGATTCATGATCGAGTTTATCAGAGGTGATGTGGCCAGAGGATTTATCGGTGTCTTCTCGACCTCTCAGTTTATTTCGTTGTTTACATTTGCGGCAGGTATCATCCTGTTCACTCTGCTCAGCAGAAAGGAGAACAAAACAGTATGAAGATCGGTATTGCCAGTGATCATGCGGGATTTGCGATGAAGCAGGAGCTGATTGCCTACCTGCAGGGAAAAGGACACGAGGTGCTTGACTGCGGTACTTACTCCGAAGAGAGCACGGATTATGCAATATGGGGAGAGAAGCTTGCCAATGCGGTTGCCTGCGGTGAAGCAGAGCGCGGTATCGCTGTCTGCGGAACAGGTATCGGTATCGGTATCTCCTGCAATAAAGTGAACGGTATCCGGGCGGCGATCGTTTCGGATACGGTCAGTACAGAGCTGACACGCCGGCACAATGATGCCAATATCGTTGCCTTCGGGGCCAGGATCATCGGTATCGTGGTTGCCGAAGAGATCATTGATGTCTTCCTGAATACACCGTTTGAGGGAGGCAGACATCAGCGCCGCATCGATCAGATCGCGGATATAGAGAAACGGAACCGGGGATGAGGAAAACTACAGCTGCAGGCATACTCGCATGTGTGATCGCTGCCGCATATTTCATGCCGTTTACGACAGTGATGACCAAAGATCCGCAGGGGCGTTCCTGGCGGGTTCCTTTCGGCATGCAGTATTCTTCATCCGGTGATGATTCCGTGACCTTTACCGGGCTCAGAAGCACGTATGCGGTAGGCAAGGATGCGGAGAATGCTCTGCATTACAACGAAGAGATGGCATGTTACGGGTATACGTACTTTTACGATAAAGGCAATGATCTGTCCTTTAAGGATGAACACGAGGAGAGTCATGACGGTCTCATGACAACGCTGACCTATCACTTTGAACCGGGGAATACATGCGCAGGGTGGACCGTGGATGATGAGATCGCCTGGCCGTTCGGTGATATCCGGGATGTGGATGTGACCGCGGAAGAAGCGATGGAGAATGACTGGCTGGTGATCAGAGACGGAATCACGCAGAATATCTGGGTATACAATGATTTCTCGAGAATGGTCAAGCAGGGAGTATATTGCTACCTGCGGACGATGATCATTGAAGGCAATGAAGTGAAGTACGTGGATATCCAGGCGCTCTCTGACAGCGGCTTCAAGGTGCTGATCAAGGATAACAAGGGTGTCAGTGAAGAGATCTGCCGGCGTTTCTCCGACAAGGAAGAAAACGGTGTGAAGACAGTGTCTGTTTACCGGTACGGTACGGCAGAAGAAAAGCCGCAGATTCTGTTTGAAGTAAAACAATAACGTTACGGTCTGTAAAATTGTTGTGTATAACAACAATTTTTTTTCGTTTCCCGGATAACTCCTGTACAATAAAGTCATTACGGAGCACTCAATTGTTTAAATATATTCTGAAACGGGTACTGTTGATGATCCCGGTCATCATGGCAGTGATCCTGGCAGTATATCTGATGCTTAACTCAGTCTCTTTCGGCAGAGGTCTGTACATACAGGTGCTGCAGGGGGACTGGTTTGATCATGTGCTTTCCTTTCTGCATGTGACGGATTCCTGGCTCGGACAGTATCTTCGCTATACGTTTAATGCCCTGGTGAAGTTTGATCTCGGTGTTGCCGGTGAGACAGGCTGGCGGATCTCCTACGAAGTCAGCACCCGTCTTGGCTATACGCTGATCCTGACGCTGCTCGGTCTTTTTACGGTGATCGTGATCGGAGTGCCG
Source organism: Solobacterium sp. UBA3691 (assembly GCA_002372175.1). Taxonomy (GTDB): domain Bacteria; phylum Bacillota_I; class Bacilli_A; order Erysipelotrichales; family Erysipelotrichaceae; genus Bulleidia. The sequence goes on along the minus strand of DFIS01000074.1, from coordinate 21,138 downwards.
CTGGGGATCCATTCGGCAGTATATTCGGGACGTTCAGGGGACAAAGTCATCTCTTCACTGTCGTTATTACTGTCATCGATGCCGAGTTATGTGATGGCGATCATGCTGGTGCTGGTCTTCGCCGTGAACCTGGGTGTGCTGCCGCCGCTTGGCATTACCTCATGGAAGAGCTATATCATGCCGGTGCTGGTGCTTTCCTTTGACGGGATCGCCCAGACTGTCAGAGTTACCCGTTCGATCGTTCTTGAGACCCTGGACAGACAGTTTGTTACTGCATTGCGTTCAAAGGGACTGGCAGAAAGAGCTGTCATCTACGGACATGTCCTGCGCAACAGTATCATACCGATCATTTCGCTGCTGAGTCAGACGGCGACCAAGGTCCTGTGCGGGTCGATCATCGTCGAGACCTTTTTCTCGATCCCCGGTATCGGACAGTACCTGATTGCGGCTGTCAGGCAGCGCAGCTTTGCCCGTATCCTTGGCTCAAGCGTGCTGATCGCCGTGATCGTCATGACCATCAACATCATTGCTGATGTCCTGTACATTCTGGTCAATCCGGCCGTCAGGATGAATGCCCTGGGCAGCGGAAAGAAGGTGAAGAACAATGTCTGAGAATACGCTTCTGTTCAGACGCAGACTGCGTTACTTCATGCGTCAGCCTATGAATGTATGTGCACTGGTCATCTTTCTGTTTATTGCCCTGGCATGTATTCTGGCACCGTTACTGGCTAAGGAGAATTATAATCTTGTCAATGTCTATCAAGGCATGGAGCCGCCTTCAGCCGAACATATATTCGGTACTGACAGGCTCGGCCGGGATCATTTCTCCAGGATCCTGTTTGCCGGCAGGGTGACCCTTGGCTATTCGCTGACAGCGACATTGATCGCGCTGGGTCTCGGACTTGTGCTCGGGGTGATCTCCGGCTATTTCGGCGGTCTTGCGGATACCGTGATCATGCGTATTACCGAAGTACTTTCGGCCGTCCCGTATTTTCTGCTGGTCATCGTCTTTGAGATCATGCTGGGCTTTGGCCAGGGCAACTTCAAGTATGCGATGGGTATTGCGGCAGCTCCGGCGATCATCCACCTGGTGCGGGCGGAGACCTTGAATGTTGTCGGCAATGAGTATATCGAAGCAGCCCGGGCTCTTGGTTTCTCCGATCTCACGATCATCCTGCGTCACGTGATAAACAACATCATGAACAGTCTTGTCCTGCATGCTACAGGCACATATGCCGATGCCATGTTAACATGCAGTATCCTTGGTTATCTCGGCATCGGATTTGTCCCGCCGCAGGCAGATCTTGGCACACTGATCGCCGGCGGTTACGGTGATCTGCGGGTCAATCCGCATCTGTCACTGATTCCCTGTGCCGTGATCATGTTAAGCGTGCTCTCGGTCAATCTGATCGGCAACGGCATCAGAGATGCCCTGGAGGCAGAAGTATGACAGAAGTAAGACCTCTGCTGGAAGTCAGAGATATGCGTATATCGATTCCCACACAGCGCGGTGTCGTCCACGCTGTCAACGGCATCAGCTACCAGGTGAACCGCGGGGAAGTTATGGGCATCATCGGTGAATCGGGAAGCGGCAAGAGCGTCAGTTCCTATGCGGTCATGCACCTGATGAAGAAGAATTTCCGGGTGGACGGCGGTCAGGTCCTCTTTGACGGTGAGGATATACTGGCGCTCAGTGATGAGAAGATGCAGCCGTACAGGGGCGGCAGGATCAGTATGATCTTTCAGGATCCTCTGTCCTGTCTGGATCCGGTCTATACGATCGGCAGACAGCTGACGGAGACGGTCCTTGCCCATGAGAAGGTGACGAAGGAAGCAGCTGAGCAGAGAGCCGTAAACATGCTGAAAGCGGTAGGCCTGCGCGATGCTGAGCAGATGATGAACCGGTATTCGTTTGAGATCAGCGGCGGTATGCGTCAGCGTGTGATGATCGCCATTGCCCTGATCTGTGATCCGGAGCTGCTGATCGCCGATGAACCGACGACTGCGCTTGATGTCACCGTACAGGATCAGATCCTGCGGCTTCTGCGCACACTGGTCAGAGAGAAACACATGTCGATGGTCTTCATCACGCATAATTTCAGCGTGGCGGCACAGATCTGCGACAGTGTATCGGTCATGTACGGCGGCTATATCCTTGAACAGGGACCGATCAGACAGATCTTCAGTGATCCCGTACATCCGTATACACAGGCGATCCTGCGGGCAATGCCGAGGATGGAAGCCGAACCCGGAGAAAGACTGATGCCGATCGAAGGAGAACCGATCGATCCCATACACATGCCTGCAGGCTGTCCGTTCCATCCCCGCTGTGCACATGCAATGGAGATATGCCGCCAAAGCTTTCCGGATATGACGGAGATCACAGAACAGCACCGGGCATACTGCCATCTGCTGAAGGAGGGTGACCATGAGTAAAGAGATCATCCTGCGTACAAAAGGACTGACAAAACGCTTCGTATCGGGAAGCGGTGCCCGCCGGCATACAGTTACAGCCGTAGACAGTGTTGATCTTACGGTATACAAAGGCGAGACGCTGGGTCTGGTCGGGGAATCCGGCTGCGGCAAGACGACCCTCGGACGGCTGGTCCTGCGCTTAACAGAACCGGATGAAGGGGAGATCTGGTATGACGGGGAGAATATCACCCATGCCAATATGAGACCTCTGCGCCGGAAGATGCAGATCATCTTTCAGAATCCTTCAGGTTCTCTGGATCCGCGGATGAAGGTCAGTGACCTGATCGGCGAAGGCATCATTGCCGGCGGTAAGTATACCGGTGCCGAAAAGGAGAAACGGTTACAGGAGCTGATGGCAAGAGTAGGCTTTACACCGGATATGACAGTGCGGTATGCCAGAGAACTCTCGGGCGGTCAGCAGCAGCGTATCGGCATTGCTAGAGCCCTGGCTGTTGATCCGGAATTCATCGTCTGCGATGAGCCGGTATCCTCCCTGGATGTATCCTATCAGGCGCAGATCATCAACCTGCTGAAGGATCTGCGGGAAGAAAGAGGACTGACATACCTGTTCATCTCCCATGACTTCTCTGTGGTCAGGAATATCTCCGACCGCATCATCGTCATGTATCTCGGCAAGATCGTGGAATACGGCAGTGTCAAGGCGATCACCGAACAGCCTAAGCATCCCTATACACAGCTTCTGATCAATGCCATTCCTACCCTTGAGATCCGTGAAGACAGCACCGTTCCGGAGAATGTATCGTTTGAGAAACCTGCCGAAGGATGCCGTTTCCGCCTGCGCTGTCCCTATGCACAGAAGATGTGTGCCGAGCAGGAACCGCAGCTGCAGGAGAACGCTGACGGACATGCCTGGGCATGTTTCCGGGAAGAATGATTCCGTAAGGGTCATCGATTGACTGGAATTGTCTTGTCTTATACTATTTATGAGTAACAGACAGAAAGGGATACTATGAAAATCACAGAAGATATTATTTATGCAGGTGTAAATGACCATCAGATCGATCTGTTTGAAGGACAGTATGAAGTACCGCTCGGTATGGCGTATAACTCCTATGTGATCATGGATGAGAAGATCGCCGTAACGGATACCGTAGATGCACACTTTACAGGTGAATGGCTTGAAAATGTCAGACAGATCCTTAACGGAAGAGAACCCTCTTACCTGATCGTACATCACATGGAGCCTGATCACTCCGCCGGTGTCCGCATGTTCCTTGAAGCATATCCGCAGGCAGTGCTGGTCATGAGCCAGCCGGCATGGAACATGTTCATCCAGTTCTTCCCGGAATGCGCAGGAGCGGAGAAACTGATCGTCAAGGAGGGCAGTGAACTTTCCCTCGGCAAGCATGAGCTGGTCTTCTATACAGCCGCCATGGTCCACTGGCCGGAAGTAATCATGTCCTATGATAAGAAAGACAAGGTGCTCTTCAGTGCCGATGCCTTCGGTAAGTTCGGTGCCAACGATGTCGAAGATCCGGAAGGATGGGACTGCGAAGCAAGACGCTACTACTTCGGTATCGTCGGCAAGTACGGCATGCAGGTGCAGAACGTACTGAAGAAGCTCGCCAACCTGGATGTTGAGCATATCTGCTCACTGCACGGACCGGTGCTGAACGAAGATCTCGGACACTATATCGGTCTCTACCAGACATGGTCTTCCTATGAACCGGAAGATGATGGTGTCTTCATCGCCTATGCATCCGTATACGGAAACACGGAGAAAGCCGCCTATCTGCTCAAGCAGAAGCTGGAAGAACGTGGAATGACCAACATCAAGATCGCCGATCTTGCCCGTGAAGACTTCTATGAGAATATCGAGAATGCCTTCCGTTACAAGAGACTGGTTCTGGCTTCCGTCACCTACGATACAGACTGCTTCCCGGTCATGCGCAAACTGATCGAACAGCTCGTTCACAGAAACTACCAGAAACGTACGGTAGGCCTGATCGAGAACGGTACCTGGGGACCGATGGCTGCCAAAGTCATGAAGGGACTGCTGGAGCCCTGCAAGGAGCTGAACATCCTTGAACCTGTAGTAACGATCCGCAGCACACTGAACGAAGCATCCACAGCCAAGCTTGATGAACTGGCAGACGCACTGCTGAAGTAAGAAACATACACAAGGCACGGAGAAATACCGTGCTTTTAAACATGGATGAGGAGTATACAGCACGATATGCATAATGAAAAAAGAGAGCTTGTCTTTATTATTCTGCATTATATGGCGGTCAAGGATACGCTGGAATGCATCAGCAGTATCAAACAGTATGTACAGGATGGATCTGCTCAGATCATTGCTGTAGATAATGCGTCACCTGATGATTCCGGGAGGGAACTGGCAGAGATCTTTAAGGATGATCCACAGGTGACTGTATTGAGAAATACAGAGAATCTGGGCTTTGCACGGGGGAATAATACAGGTATCTCCTATGCTCTGGCACATTATGACTTTGATTTCTGTGTCGTATGCAATAACGATACACTGCTGCTTGATGAACATTTCTGCGAAGTCATCCGGAATACGTACAGTGAAACAGGTTTTGCGGTCATGGGGCCGATGATCCTTACTGCCGACGGACGCTGTGACTGCAGCCCGGCGAGAGATCATCTTGTGACGATGGCAGAGATCGAAGAACGCATGCAGAGTGAAAGAAACAGGTTGAAGTACGAGGAAAACAGGAAGCTGAAGATACTCCGAACAGTGCGTAACAGATTCAGAAATCTGGTCAGGATGCCGCGCAGGAATACACCTGTGATGGTAAAGAAAGGCAACTTCATCACCATGCAGAAGGATATAGAACTGCACGGGTGTTTTCTGATCTTCAGCAGGAAGTACTTTGAAAAGTTCGATGGTTTCTATGATAAGACTTTCCTGTACAACGAGGAACAGATCTTACATCTGCTTGTGCATCACGCCGGTCTGCTTACCGTATACCAGCCGGAATTAAAGATCTACCACAAGGAAGATGCCTCCACGAATATCGTAGTCAGGACAACCAGAGAGAAGAAGATCTTCACCCTCAGACATTCCCTGAAATCACTGCAGGTACTGAAAGACCTGTATGAGGAGATCCAGCAGAAAGCCGGATAATACTACGGTCAGCTGTATTATCGGTAAGATGACCGATCGGGAATAAGCATATAAGCCAGGCAAAAATTTTGCTCAGGTGCACTGTTACACTGATATCTGCGAAGGGCATGATCAGGATCTTTCATGTTCATTGATGAGGAGAAAACAGATATGCAGATCAGTACGGTAGTATCGGGAAACGGTCAGGGCAGGATCTATACGGATGATCATGTTCTTTTGTATGAAGGATGTCTGTACAGAGGGAAACCGTGCGGGATGGGCATCTCTTATTATCCCAACGGGAATATATACCAGGAGGGTATCTTTGGTATCAAGGGCTTACTGATCGGTAAGGAATACTTCCCAACGGACAGGTACGTTTTGCGGGGATCTATAAGCTTCATCAGAGTTACGGACCGAATCCTCCGCTGTATGGGTCAGTCCATGATCCTGAAGGAAGCTGCGATCCAGGTTAAGTGCAGATTTGCGGCTTTTGACGGCTGTGAGATGAAGAGTCTGCGGTATGCCGGTGATGCGTGCAATACCGAAGAGAATATCAAGTGGCTGAATGAGATGGATGAAGATAATGAGTATGTACAGGTCGTGGAATTCCTGAGTGACTTCCATGTCACCGAAGACGCAAAGACGACCTTCAATCCTGGTCAGGATTACACAGATTACCAGTGGTGGCTGGCCCGTACGGAAGACGGAGGCTGGCAGCTGCTGACCTGGGGATACTGAGAAAAGAGATGCAGTACCGAATAAGCTGAAGTTTGTTGCTTCAGCTTTTTTACGCTGAGCCGGAGAAAGAAAATGATAGAATATATGCAGTTAGTAATGGCTAATCAAGTGTGAGGGATAGGTGAAAAGATGAATACGATAGGGATAGTGAATAATCTGGGCCGTCTGCGGATCAGGAAACTGCTGATCATCGGTCTGTCTGCGTCAGTGATTACGGGGATCGGTGATTTTCTGCTTGGCTATGCGGATGAGACGACAGGGATAAGTCCTGCGTCTGCGTTGCTTTCAAGTGCTGTGAATCTTGGTGATGCACAGCTGATCGCAGGCAGTCTTCTGGGAATGTTCGGGATCTTTCTGGAGGGTCTTTCGTTCTTCGCTGTTTACCGCTTGATGGCGGATGCGGCACCGGGATATGCGCATATCTATCGGGCAGGGATATTCGGTTATATCTGGCTTGCGCCGGTTGGCTGTCATCTGAACATCGGGATCATGAATATCGCATATAAATATCTTGTACAGGCTGATCCGGTGATGGCCGAACATGCCGCAAAGCTCATGATCTATGGCTTCAGTATCCCTGTATATGTACTGCTGATCTGTTTCTGGGTGCCGGTGATCATCATCCAGTACAAGGCTTTTGCGGAAGGGAAGACACCGTATCCCAAGTATGCGAAGTGGTTCAATCTGATCACCGGGGCGGTTCCTTCGCTGATCATTGCGGCATTGATCGGTCCTCATACAGCTCTCGGCGCCGGGATCGGGACGATGTTTCTGAGCTTCGGCAATGCCTTCATGTTCGGGGGCCTTCTGGCGGTGATGCCTTCACAGGAACAGTTTGACCGGTTTGCGGAAAGCCTGCAGACAGGAGAATGATCGCCGGATGTACTGCCGGGAAACAGAGCTGAAATACTGAGTATAAAAAAACCGTCCGGTCATAAGATCGGACGGTATTTTAGGCAATGGTCGGAATGACAGGATTCGAACCTGCGACCCCTTCGTCCCTAACGAAGTGCGCTACCAAACTGCGCCACATTCCGAGTGCCTATTTATATTAGCACAAAGAGAAACGGAAAAACAGTGTCTTATTGGAAAAGTTTTGTATAATTGCGTTAATGAAGAGAAAATATCTGACATTGTCTGTCTGCATATTGTCGGCAGTCTGCCTGAACGCATGCAGAACGGCGGATAACCGCACGGTGCTGACGTCTTTTCCCTGTGATCTGAGTGATGGTCTCTACGGGATCGAAGAGAATACGGTTGAGGTCAATCAGGGCAGCGTGTCCCTGAACGAGGAGACGTGCATCAGCGGGGCCGAGAAGATCACTGCCGAGCAGTTTGGTTCGTATTATCTTCTTCTCGGGTACCGGGAGACGATGATCGGGGCGTATGATCTTGCGGTTTTTGACGGACAGGGAGAGGTATATCTGCAGGAAAGCGGCGTGGATGTGCTGACCGATGAAGAGAAGAAGACATTGACCGTATATGATCCGTGTCTTGTGCATACCGAAGGCTGTGTGTATGCGAATCAGGGATACCGAAATGTGACGTATTCACTTGCGGATATGTCCGTGGTGGATGAAGTGCTGTTTGATTATTACCTGGAGGCGGTCAAGGCAGAGGCTTTGACAAACGGATATGCCTTTGCGGTGTGCTTTGTGAATGTGATCGTCGGCGATGAGGATGTGCAGGCTGCGTATGAGGCTTCGCAGCTTTCCCGTACAGCCCCGTTTATGGCCTTTATTGACGCTGATCATACGGTCATGGGGAAGGGTGAAGGTCTCTGGTGTATCGTGCCTGTAAAGTCCGGATTTGCGCTCAGTATTGAACATGAGGGGAAAGAGATCTACCGCAGTGATGACGGTAAGCCGGTATTCCTGGTTTCTGATCTTTTTGAGAAGGATCTGACTTCTGTCATCTTCAGCAATACCCAAAACACTTACGTATATGATCCTGCCGACAGCAGCACACAGGAAGCGTATATCTTCGGAGATATCGAAGTGCCGGATCATGAGGAAGAGAAGTATTTTGCGAAACTGTTTGAAGTCAGACCTGACCTGCAGACATATACATATGAAGACTTTCCCTTCAGTCAGGGCCTGGTGATCGGTGATCTCACAGCCAGAGCTGTATTTATCATCGGCGAAGACGGTGAAAGAAAGATGTATGCGGTCAGTGATGATCTTGAACATGTCTACGTACGGGAATATGTCCTGGATAGCTGGCAGGAGATCACAGAGTAATACTTCAGTCTTGGAAACGAACATGAATCTGAGATAATAGTGATATGAATACAGAAAGAAGGTAACGATATGAGTGATCAGGGCAAACACGCACCGTTCAGGTATGACTATGTAGGAAGCTTTCTGCGTCCTGCCGTGCTGAAGGAAGCCAGAGAAAAATACAGTCAGGGAGAGATCACAGCAGAGGATCTGAAACAGGTGGAAGATGCCTGTATCCTTGATCTGATCGCCAAGCAGAAAGCTGCCGGTTATCATGTGATCACCGACGGTGAATTCAGAAGATCCTGGTGGCATATGGATTTCTTCTGGGGTCTTAACGGTATTGAGAAGAGAAACACGGCAGACGGTCTGCACTTTCATGATGAAGTCACAAAGGCAGAGACAGCCGTGATCATCGGTAAGATCAGCGGTGAGAACCATCCGTTTGTTGAACACTATAAATTTGTCAAGGCACAGGAAGATGAACATACGATAGCTAAGCAGACGATCCCGGCACCGGCTCAGCTTCTTGCCCAGCTGCGTTTACGGGATTACCGTGAACAGAATCTTTCTGTCTATCCCGATGAGGAAGAGATGAAGAATGATATCGTTCTGGCATATCAGCAGGTGATCAGAGATCTCTATGCGGCAGGATGCCGGACGATCCAGTTTGATGACTGCACATGGACACTGTATGCGGACAGAGCATTTTGGAAGCGTTTCGGGATCACCGAGGAGAGTCTGAAGAAGATCGCGGAAGAAGAGATCGATATCAATAACAGAGCCATGGAAGGGAAACCGGAAGATCTGGTCATCAATACCCATGTCTGCCGGGGCAACTTCCACAGTACCTATGCCAACGAAGGCGCATATGATCCGATCGCTCCGTATCTGTTTGCCAGAGAGAACGTCAATGCTCTGTATCTGGAGTATGATGACGCAAGATCCGGAGGCTTTGAACCGCTGAAGCAGGTCACGCCCGGCAAGAAGGTCGTTCTCGGTCTCATTACGACAAAGAGACCTGAACTCGAGGATAAGAATGTGATCAAGCGCAGGATCTATGAAGCTGCCAAGTATGTACCGTTAGAGGATCTCTGTCTTAGTCCGCAGTGCGGCTTTGCGTCTACGGAAGAAGGAAACAAGCTTACGGAAGAGGAACAGTGGGCAAAGCTGGCTCTGGTCAGAGAGATCGCTGAGGAAGTCTGGAAAGACAGCGGAGAGTTCTGAGATGGAGAAGATCGCAAGCTTTACGGTCAACCATCTGGTGCTGGAACCGGGTATCTACGTATCACGCAAGGATCACTTCGGCGGTACCGTGATCACGACCTTCGATCTGCGCCTGACCGTACCGAACAAGGAACCGGCCCTGAATACGGCAGAGCTGCATACGATCGAGCATCTCGGGGCAACGTTTTTGCGCAACCATCCGCAGTGGAAGGACAGGACCGTATACTTTGGCCCGATGGGCTGCCGTACGGGCTGTTATGTGCTTCTGGAGGGTGATCTTGAGAGTGAGGATGTTGTCGGGCTGATCACCGAGATGTTTGAATTCATCCGTGATTACGAAGGGGAGATCCCTGGTGCCAGAGAGGAAGAATGCGGCAACTATCTGGATCAGAATCTCGCTGTTGCCAAATATACAGCCCGCAGATATCTTGAACATACGCTGTACGGGATAGATGACAAACATCTGCATTATCAGCCATAGGAGGAAACAGGCAGTAAACCAAAATGAATACCATACTGAAGAAAGCAGGAATCCTGCTGTGCATGAGTCTTCTGATCACAGGCTGCGCAAAGAAAGAAGAGCCCGCGGATACGCAGGAGACAGCAGCTGCGGAAGATGGCGGGGAGACGCTGATGACAGGCATCCACCATGCCGAGATCGAGATCAAAGACTACGGTACGATCAAGTTGGAACTGGATGCGGATACAGCTCCGGTCACAGTCACGAATTTTATCACGCTGGCAGAATCCGGCTTCTATGACGGGCTGACATTCCACCGGATCATGGACGGCTTCATGATCCAGGGCGGTGACCCCGAAGGCAACGGTACCGGCGGTTCCGGGAAAACGATCGTCGGAGAGTTCTCACAGAACGGTCATGAGAATAACATCCTGCACAAAGAAGGGGTGATCTCGATGGCCAGAGCCAAGGATCCCGACAGTGCCAGTTCACAGTTCTTTATCATGGTCGAGGATGCCCCGCATCTTGACGGACTGTATGCAGCCTTCGGACATGTGACAGAAGGACAGGAGATCGTGGACAAGATCGCCCGTGACGCAAAACCGACCGACAGAAACGGAACGATCCCGAAAGAAGAACAGCCGGTGATCGAAGCGATCCGGATCACAGACTGATACCAGAGGCCGTCATGATGACGGCTTTTCTTATGCAAACATTGTTACACAGTACTGAAACATGCACGGATATTTTCTGAAAACAGTACGCAGAACTTGAGTCAGATATGCTAAACTGATAAAGATACAGAAATAGGAGGTACGGATATGTCCTGTACAACGATCCTGGTCGGTAAGAAGGCCAGTTATGACGGTTCGACAATGATTGCCCGCAATGATGATGGTTTCTATGATGTGAAGAAGCTTGTTGTTGTGGATCCCAAAGAACAGCCCCGCAAATACAAGAGTGTGATCGGGCATCTGGAGATCGAACTTCCCGATAACCCTCTGCGTTATACATCTACACCCAGTGTTGACCTCAAGCGCGGCATTTGGGCAGCCAATGGTATCAACGAAGCCAATGTTGCCATGACCGCTACCGAGACGATCACGTCCAATCCGCGTGTTCTTGGTGCTGATCCGATGGTCAGATACCAGGAGAAGAAATCCAGAAGAGACAAGGAGATCCCCGGAGGTATCGGTGAGGAAGATCTCGTCTATATCGTCCTGCCGTATATCCGCAGTGCCAGAGAGGGTGTACAGAGACTGGGTTCTCTGCTTGAACAGTACGGTACATATGAGTCCAACGGTATTGCCTTCAGTGACAGTGATGAGATCTGGTGGATGGAGACGATCGGCGGCCATCACTGGATCGCCAGACGCGTCAGAGATGACGAGTATGTGATCATGCCCAACCAGTTTGGTATTGACCGCTTTGACTTTGAGGATGCCTTCGGCGAGCAGAAGGAATTCATGTGTTCCAAAGACATGCGTGAATTCATTGCCGAGAATCATCTGTGCCTGAACATGGATAACGGCTTTGACCCGAGAGCTGCCTTTGGCTCCCATTCCGATTCCGACCATGTATACAACACACCGAGAGCGTGGTTCATGGGCAGATACTTCAATCCCACGACATATAAGTGGGATGGCGAGAATGCGGATTTCCATCCCGAGAGTGACAACATTCCCTGGTCCTTCGTACCGGAGAAGAAGATCACGGTAGAGGATGTGAAGTATATCCTTTCTTCCTATTACCAGGGCACAAAGTACAATCCGTACTCCAATGTCGGTCATCCCGAGAAGGCGATGTACAGATCGATTGGTATTGCCCGTACAGGTGTCATGGCGATCCTGCAGGTCAGAGGATACATGCCGGATGAACTGAAGGGCGTGGAGTGGATCTGCTTCGGTTCCAATGCCTTCAACGCAGCACTCCCGGTATATACAGGTGTAAACAAGATGCCGAAGTATATCAGCGATGTCACAACGGATACTTCCACGGAGAACTTCTACTGGGGCAGCAGACTGATCGGGGCACTGGCAGATCCGAACTTCCCGACCTGCATTCAGTTTATCGAGAGATATCAGGCCGCGATTGCCAACCAGGGTCATCAGCTGATCAGAGAGTATGATAAGAAGATGATCGAGGCCGGCAAGTTCGATCTGAAGGATGAGGCGAATAAGAAACTGTGCGAGATGGCGAAGAAGGAGACGATCAATACACTGAACAGAGTGCTCCATGATGCGTCCATGCACATGAAGAACAATTATAACCGTTCCGATAACTGACAGTTATACAGGGGACAGCAGAGCCGTATGGAAGTACGGCTTTATTTACGGAATAATTTATATTTCGGTGTTGACAAATTGTAAGCGGTCACATATATTGTAACTGTAAACGTTTACGGTAATGTTTCCGTAAACGATAGGCAGCGCATATGGCAACGATCAAGGATATTGCAAGATTATCAGGTTACAGTATCGGTACTGTATCAAGGGTGATCAATCATCATCCGGATGTCAGTGAGAAAGCACGTAAGGCTATCGAGGCAGTTATAGCTTCGGAGAACTACAAGCCGAATTCCAATGCTGTACAGCTGAAGAATACGGGGTATTCTCCGGTCACCGTACTGGTCAAGGGATCCCGCAATGTTTTCTTTGAGTCGATTCTTGAAGACATGCAGAAGGTCTTCAGGGAGAACGGTGAGGAAGTCAGTGTTGCCTTCCTTGACGAAGATGCCAACGAGGTAGAGGCAGCGATCCAGCTCTGTGTCCAGAGAAGACCGAAGGGGCTGATCTTCCTCGGCGGCAATCTGAACTACTTTGAAGAGAGCTTTGAAAAGATCGAAGTACCGGCTGTGCTGGTCACGGTCGATGCCGAAGAAATGCCGTTTGAGAATCTCTCGAGTGTAACGACAGATGACACCAAGGGAGCCAGAGATGCGATCGAGTACCTGGTGAGTCAGGGACATGAGCGTATCGGTATCATCGGCGGCAGTCTCGACACAGATCTTGGTCAGATCAGTGATTTCCGGCTCAGCGGCGCTCTCGAGGTGTTCAACCGGCAGAAGATGAACTTTGATTTGGACAGGGATTTTGAACCTTCGAAGTTCTCTCTGGAATCCGGTTATGAAGCAGCCCGCAGACTGCTGAAGAAGGCACCGGATATCACAGCGATCTTTGCCATCGGTGACATGATCGCTCTGGGGGCGATCCGCGGCATAGTGGATTCCGGCAAAAAGGTCCCCGATGACATCTCGGTCATGGGCTATGACGGTATTGAATATACCAGATATGCCGTACCGAGGATCGCTACGGTCAGACAGGACATCCATGAACTGGCGGTGCGCAGTGTTGAAGATCTGCTGTGGCGGCTCAGCTATCACCGTGTTGCCCAGCACTTCATTATCGATCACGAGATCATTCCCGGTGAGAGCGTAAAGAATATACGGGAAGAGAAATAGAACAGGAGAGTTATCATGGCAGAGGTAGTATTGAAGCACATTCAGAAGATCTATCCGAACAGTGAACCGGCAAAGAAGAAAAAGAAGGGTGATGAAAAAACGCATCGGACGAATAATCTGAAGATCACCGAAGAGGGCGTTGTCGCTGTCGATGATTTCAATCTGGAAGTGAAGGACAGAGAGTTTATCGTTCTCGTCGGACCTTCCGGATGCGGTAAGTCAACGACCCTGAGAATGGTTGCCGGTCTTGAAGATATCACCAGAGGCGAGCTGTATATCGACGGCAAGCTGATGAATGATATCGAACCAAAAGACAGAGACATTGCCATGGTCTTCCAGAACTATGCTCT
>DFIS01000074.1:6942-7067 GCA_002372175.1 Solobacterium sp. UBA3691 | reverse complement strand
GAACTATGCTCTGTATCCGCATATGTCGGTCAGACAGAACATGGAGTTTCCGCTGGAGCTGAGAAATATACCCAAGGATGAAAGACGCAGAAGAGTAGAAGAAGCTGCCGAGATCCTGGGTATCA
>DFIS01000074.1:0-6793 GCA_002372175.1 Solobacterium sp. UBA3691 | reverse complement strand
TGGATGAGCCGCTGTCCAATCTGGATGCCAAACTGAGGAACCAGATGAGAGCAGAGATCATCAAGCTGAGACAGAAGATCAATTCCACATTCATGTATGTCACACACGATCAGACCGAAGCCATGACGCTCGGTGACCGTATCGTCATCATGAAGGATGGTGAGATCCAGCAGATCGGTACTCCCCAGGAGGTGTTTGATCAGCCGGTCAACCAGTTCGTGGCAGGCTTCATCGGCATGCCGCAGATGAACTTCTACAGCGGAAAGCTGATCATCACTGACAGCGGCAGATATGCGGTCAAGGTCGGGGACGCTGTCATCGAGGTCTCGGAAGAGAAGCAGCAGAACCTGAAGCAGAGGAATACACAGCCGCAGGATATCACGGTCGGTGTACGTCCCGAGCATATCTCACTGAACGGTAAGGAAAGTGCAATGATCGAAGGAACGATCGACGTCAGTGAGATGATGGGCTCTTCGGTCCATCTGCATATCAATACACTCGGCAGAGACAGTATTATCATCGTACCGACACTGGAACTGAAGGGACGTTCCCTGAGTATCGGTTCGACGATCAGATTCACTTTCGGCGAAGATGTGATCCACATGTTCGATACCGACGGTCTGAATCTTGAGTATAAGTAAGGCGTCATCGTAGTTATGAAACTATCGATAAGCATATAGGAGGAAAAGAAATGATGAACGCAAAGAAATTTCTGGCAGGCGCGTTAAGTATTGCCCTGCTGGCAGGCTGCTCAGGCGGCAGTACAGGCGGAGGCGGCAGTGCAGCTCCGAGCGGCGGCGGTGACAAGCCGGCTGATGAAGAGATTACAGTCACTGTCTGGGGACCTCAGGAAGACCAGTCTGAAGACAACAAGAAGTGGCTGCAGACACAGTGTGACAACTTCGCAGCTGAACATCCGGAGTGGAAACTCACATTCAAATACGGTGTATGTTCCGAAGGCGATGCCAAGACGAATCTTGCCAACGATCCCGCATCCGGTGCAGATGTATACATGTTTGCGAATGACCAGATCCCCGATCTGCTGAAGTCCGGTGCAATCGCTGAATTCGGCGGTTCCACACTGGATGGCATCAAGGCAAAGAATTCTGAGACAACTGTCAACACAGTCAGCTATGATGGCTCTGTATACGGTGTTCCGTTCACAGCCAATACATGGTTCATGTACTATGACAAGAGTGTCTTTACAGAAGAAGATGCGAAGAATCTGGATACGATGCTGACAAAGGGCAAGGTAGCCTTCCCGTTAAGCAACTCCTGGTATATTGCAGCTTTCTATGTAGCTAACGGATGCACACTGTTTGGTGCAGACGGCGGCGATGCGGCTGCAGGAATCGACTTCGGCGGTGATAAGGCTGTGGCAGTAACCAACTACCTGGTTGATCTTGTCGCAAATCCTAACTTCGTCAACGGTGATGTTTCCACAGGCAATGACATTGATGCATTCTTCTCCGGTACATGGGACTATCAGAAAGCTCTTGATGCCTATGGTGACAACCTTGGTATCGCTGCTGCTCCTTCCTATACACTGAATGGTGAAGCTAAGCAGATGAAGGCATTTGCCGGTTCAAAGGCAATCGGTGTCAACCCGACAACAGCTCTCTACCAGAGCCATCCGGAAGTTGCTGTAGCACTTGCGGCATACCTCGGCGGCACAGCTGCTCAGCAGTCCCATTACGAGATCCGTAACATCATCCCGACAGATGAGTCCATCAGCGTAGGTGATGATGCTCTTGCCAAGGCACAGATGGACACGATGAGCTATGCTTCCATCGTTCAGCCTCTGCAGGCCGATATGAGCAACTACTGGACACCTGCGCAGTCCATGGGTGAAGAACTGGTAGCCGGCACTGTTACACATGACAATGCGGCTGAAAAGACGGAATCCATGAACGAGACGATGAATACGTCCGCTGTCAACTAAAACATTATCTCTGTGAATAACTGCGGCCGGTCCGGTAAGGCCGGCTGCAGTTATCTTTCCCTGATCCGGTGGGAGGTGATTAAATGGAAAACAGACAGATAAATGTCAGAAACGCAATACGTTACGGTGATCTGTATACAAAACTGTCGGCAGTGGTCATGGGACTTGGCATGATCGTCAGAAAGCAGATCGTCAAGGGAATTGCCATACTGCTGTGTGAGATTGCATTCCTGTTCTATATGATCAATACAGGTATTACCTCACTTTCCCTGATGCCTTCACTGGGTGACAGGGTGCAGGAAAAAGTATGGAATGAAGCTAAACAGATCTATGAATATACAGCAGGTGATAACTCGCAGCAGATCCTTCTTGCCGGGGTCGTGACCCTGTTTGTGATCGCAGCGATCGTTACACTGTGGATCCTGCAGATGCGGCATGCCTACAAGCTGCAGAAGATGAGTGAAGAGGGTAAACACATTCCTTCGATGAAAGAGGATATCCGTGCTCTCTTTGACAAGAATCTGCATATTACGCTGATGTCACTGCCGTGTCTTGGTATCCTGGTCTTCAATATCGTACCGCTGGTATACATGATCTCGATGGCCTTTACGACATATTCCAAGGAGGGGGAACATCTGGTCCTCTTTGACTGGGATGGTCTGACACAGTTCGGCAGAGTTCTGAACATGAACGGCAATATCGGCCGTCAGTTCTGGCATGTTCTGGGCTGGACGGTCGTCTGGGCGATCTTTGCGACATTCCTGAACTACATCCTGGGTATGATCCTTGCCATGATCATCAATCGTAAAGATACGAAAGGAAAGGCATTCTGGCGGTTCTGCTTCGTTCTGTCGATCGCTGTACCGCAGTTTGTAACGCTGATGATCATGAACATCATGTTACAGCCCTCCGGTGCTGTGAATGTTCTGCTGAAGAATCTCGGCTGGATCAGTTCACCGCTGCCGTTCTGGACGAATGCGACATGGGCAAGGATAACGATCATTGTGATCAATCTATGGGTAGGTATTCCGTATACGATGCTTCAGGTCACCGGCATTCTTCAGAATATTCCGGCGGAACTCTATGAAGCCGCAAAGATGGACGGAGCCGGACCTGTGAAGATCTTCTTCCGTATTACACTGCCGTACATGCTGTTTGTGACCACACCGTATCTGATCGCCAGCTTTGTCGGCAATATCAATAACTTCAACGTTATCTATCTGCTTTCGGGAGGCGGTCCTACTTATGTCGGCGATACTGCCGGTCAGACCGATCTGCTTGTCACCTGGCTGTATAAGCTGACGATCGATCAGCAGTACTACAACCTGGGTGCTGTCATCGGCATTATGACATTCGTGATCCTGACCGTGATCACTCTGGTCACATACAGGAACTCAAGTTCGTACAAAAACGAGGAGGCGTTCATGTAATATGTCTACCGTGAAAGTAACCGGAAAGAAGAACAGACAGAGCACCCGGAAGCTGACTGTCAACATACTTGTACATCTGTTTCTGGCTGTGCTGGCAGTGATCTGGCTGCTGCCGATCTTCTGGATCGTCCTGACCAGTTTCCGTGCGGAACCTGGTGCGTATACGAACACGTTCCTGCCGCAGGGATATACGCTGAATAACTATGTCAAACTCCTGACAGACAGAAATGTTCTGAACTTCCCGAAGATGTTCGGAAATACATTGATCATTGCTATCTGCTGCTGTATCTTCAGTACCTTCTTTGTCCTGTCGGTGGCTTACTCACTCAGCCGGATGCGTTTTGCCTTCCGCAAACCGTATATGAATCTGGCGATGATCCTGGGACTGTTCCCCGGCTTCATGACAATGGTAGCTCAGTACTTCATCCTGAAGGCAATGGGCCTGACCGAAGGTTCGGCAATACGTTTCGGTCTGATCATCGTCTATTCCGCATGTACAGGACTGGGTTTCCAGATCGCCAAGGGATACTTTGATACGATCCCGCGCTCGATCGACGAAGCTGCCATGATCGACGGCGCTACACAGTGGCAGGTCTTTACGAGGATCACAATGCCTCTGGCCAAGCCGATCGTCATCTATACAGTCATGACATCATTCATTGCGCCATGGGTAGACTTCATTTTCGCAAAGGTCATATGCCGGGCGAATGCCGACCAGTTTACGGTTGCCATCGGTCTCTGGAATATGCTGCAGAAAGAATATATCTACCAGTGGTATACATGCTTTGCGGCCGGCGCAGTGCTGATCTCGATTCCGATCGCGGCATTGTTCCTCTACATGCAGAGGTTCTATGTTGAAGGCATGGGCGGAGCGGTAAAAGGATAATGATACAGAAGATCGGGAAAAAAGTAATCGGACTAGTCCTCCTGGTGCTTGCCCTGATCGTATATGTGATACAGCAGATTCCACGTGAGTCTGCTGTTAACATGTCTGCGGTCAATGCGAAGCTGCAGGAACAGCCTGTACAGGAACCGTATGGTTCTGTGTATGAAGTATTTGTCTATTCGTATGAGGATACTGACGGCGATGGTATCGGGGATCTTAACGGTATCACGGAGAAGCTGGACTATATTCATGATCTGGGTTTCCGCGGACTCTGGCTGATGCCTGTCTGTCCGTCACCGACATATCACAAGTACGATGTAGCAGATTACATGAGTATTGACCCGCAGTACGGGACGATGGAGGATTTTCAGAGGCTTGTACAGGAAGCACACAGCCGGGACATGAAGGTGATCCTGGATCTGGTGCTGAATCATACCTCTGTGCAGCATCCGTGGTTTACGAAAGCTGCGGAGTATATGCGCAGTCTGCCGGCCGGACAGGAGCCTGATCCTGCGGTATGTCCGTATGCGGAGTATTACCGCTTCAGCAGGAATATGCAGGGCGGA
Source organism: Solobacterium sp. UBA3691 (assembly GCA_002372175.1). Lineage (GTDB taxonomy): Bacteria > Bacillota_I > Bacilli_A > Erysipelotrichales > Erysipelotrichaceae > Bulleidia. The sequence goes on along the minus strand of DFIS01000074.1, from coordinate 1,969 downwards.
TATGCAAAGCTTGAGGATTCCGACTGGTACTACGAAGCAAGATTCTGGGAGGGCATGCCGGATCTGAATCTGGATAATGAGGCTGTGCGGAAAGAGATCGCGGAGATCATGAAGTTCTGGATCGATAAGGGAACCGATGGTTTCCGTCTGGATGCCGTGACATCATATTATACGGGCAATCATGAGAAGAATATTCAGTTCCTCTCGTGGGTAAAGAAGACAGCTGTATCCTTCAATCCGGACTGTTATATCGTCTGTGAAGGCTGGGAGAACCGGAATACCTATGCGCAGTATTATGCGTCCGGTGTGGATTCGATGTTTGACTTCTCCTTCGCAGATGTCTCGGGCGTGATCACTTCTACGCTGCTTGGCAGATATAAAGCCAGGGATTTCGGCAATGCCCAGGAAAGCGAATGGCAGCTGTATCAGTCCTATGGGTCACAGGCTGTCAATGCGCCGTTCTATACGAATCATGATATGGGCAGAAGTGCCGGGTATTATGCGGCGGATGACGGCAGTAAGACCAAGCTGGCGCAGGCGATGAATCTGCTGATGAGCGGCAATGTCTTCCTGTATTACGGGGAAGAGATCGGCATGAAAGGTGCCGGTAAGGATGAAAACAAGAGGGCACCGATGTACTGGACACAGGATCCCGATGCCGAAGGAATGACACAGGGACCTCCCGGCATGGATGAAGTGGCAATGAAGTTTGCGCCTCTTGATGAGCAGCTGAAAGATCCGTATTCGATCGTGAATTACGTGAAGGAGGTCATGCGGATCAGGAATGCCTTCCCGGTGATCGCCTGCGGACGTACCTGGGTGCATCAGGATCTGACCACAGACAGCGTATGTATGATCATGAAGGAAGACGGTGTGCATGAACCTGCCGCAATCATCTACAACATCAGCGATCAGGTACAGACGGTGGATCTGAGCAGTACGGAATTTCATGCCCTGCGCGGTGTGCTGACTGTAAACGAAGATGCCGTAACATTCAGTAATGATATTCTGACACTGCCGGCATGGGGCTGTGCAGTTTTAACGGAACAGGAGTGATGGAAATGCCGGAATGGCTGAAAGATGCAGTATTCTACGAGATCTATCCGCAGTCTTTTCTGGATACGAACAATGATGGTATCGGAGATCTGCAGGGGATCATCTCCAAACTGACGTATATCAGGGAACTTGGCTGCAATGCTCTGTGGATCAACCCGTGTTTTGATTCACCGTTCATGGATGCCGGGTACGATGTACGTGATTACAAAAAGGTGGCACCGAGATACGGGACAAATGAAGACCTGTATGAACTGTTTGCCAAAGCGCATGAGCTTGGCATCAGGGTCCTGCTTGATCTTGTGCCGGGGCATACCTCTGATCAGCATGCCTGGTTCAAAGCTTCCGCAAGTGATGAACCGAATGAATACTCGGGAAGGTATATCTGGACCGATCATGCGTTCAAGGGGATTCCCGGAAGACCGTATATCAGCGGTATGACAGACCGTGCAGGCGCATATATGCTGAACTTCTTTGCCTCGCAGCCGGCATTGAACTACGGCTGGCTTGAACGTACGGAGAGCTGGATGTCAGCAGTGGATTCTCCCGAAGCCAAGGCAACGATAGAGGCAGTCAGGGATGTCATGCGTTTCTGGCTGGATCACGGGTGTGACGGTTTCCGGGTCGATATGGCAGACTCGTTGGTAAAGAACGATGATGAGAAGAAATCTGCGACCTGTGCAATTTGGCGGAATATCCGCAGGATGCTGGATCAGGAGTATCCGGAGGCAGTGCTTGTCAGCGAATGGTCCAATCCGGAACAGGCATTGAATTCTGCCGGGTTCCACGCAGATTTCATGCTTGATCATCACCATAACGGGTATAATACGCTGCTGAGGGATTACGAGACGGAAGGCGGCGATCACAGCTTCTTTAAGAAAGACGGTAACGGCGATATCCTTCGCTTTCTGGAAGA
>DFIS01000030.1 GCA_002372175.1 Solobacterium sp. UBA3691 | reverse complement strand
GGCAATGAAACAGGATAAAGCACCTGACGACTATCCAATTCCCGTAAACAAGAGGATCGAGAAATACTGGGCTGGAATCGCAGCCAAACAGCAGACAGAAATACAAGTGATCTAATCGTCAAAACCAAACAGATCAGCGTATAAATGTTTTAATAATGCCTCGGCAGATAATCAGCTAAGCATATGTGATCAGTGAAAAGAAAAATATTGAGGATGGAATAACCTTCCAACCTCAATATTTTAGTAACCGCTCAATGATTTATTTCCTTTGTCTACTTGACAAGGGTCATATCAATGTCAGCCTGCGTATGCGTATTACTGTTTCCGGTAGATATCCTGCATGAAGAGATCTGCCAGCGGAAGCCACATTTCAAAGCCCGGGTAGTTTACCTTGCCGTCCAGGAGTTTCGCACCGGCCTTGCCGTGGGGTGTAGCCGCAAAAGTATGTACCTCGACCGGGATGCCGTGTGCGATCAGATCGGGGTAGACATAGTTCAGGTTATCCAGAGCTTTGTCTTCTCTTCCTACCGCAAAGAAGACCGGAGGATAGTGTACACCTTCATAGCTGAAGGAATCACCGACAAAGCGGGGTCCGTAGATGCACAGGAAGGCATTCAGATCTGCACTGACCTGATCCAGTTCATCAGGTTCATAATCCGGATAGAGATCAGTCATGCGGTGGGTGCCGGAGTGATATTCGATCAGGGCTTCACCGGTCAGACCGCCGTTGGAGAATCCCGCAAAGGCGATATTGTCCTCACGGATCCGGTATTCTCCGGCATGGGCACGCACATAGCGTACAGCTCTTGCGGCATCGGCACCGGCATCTTCACTGCGCCAGGGCTGACGGTTGATCCTGTTCAGAAGCAGGAAGCACTGATACCCCCAGAGCGTTCAGATCCAGAGCCACCTGATATGTATTTACGGTAGAACGTCCGTGATCGCCTCCCGGACACAGGATCACTGCGCCTTTGGGTGTGACATCTTCCGCAAGCAGGACTTCATACATGAACGGTACATAGTCCGGTTCATGGTTGTACAGGTGATCGGCATTGTCCGTGTAGTCACTCAGGCAGGGGATCTTTCCTTCCGGCCAGAGGTATACGGGTCTCTGATCACGTACAGGCTTCAGTTCATCACGGAGTCTGCAGAATGTCTGTATCTTTTCCTGTATGTCTTCGGCGAAGATATTGCCTTCGATCTCCTTTGTCATATTGACAAGACGGGCAAGCTCCTGCAGGTCGTAGTTTACGCAGTGTTCAAAGATCGGTACGGCTTTGGCGTGTTCACCGCCGAAGAGCTTTCTGGCAGCACGCTTGGCCTCGATCACCGGTGTCATATCGGGCATATCAAACCTCCTTATAACCAGATTATAAATGATAATGCATAAGATATTGCGGATACTGTCTGTATGGTTTATAATGAGAATAGTTCTCAATAAGAAAGACATGAACATGCGCCAGACACGTCAGAAAGAAGCGATTCTGTCCGTTGTGCACGGGGAAGGCATCCACATGACTGCAGAGGAGATCTTTGCGGCTGTGCAGGAGAAGGAACCGGGTATCGGACTTGCGACGGTCTACCGCAACCTGAAGAGCCTGTGTGATGCAGGTATCATACAGAAGGTGACAGCGGAAGACAGGAGTTTTTATGACGGCTGCGGTGATCCTCATGACCACTTCCTGTGCACGGAGTGCGGCAAGATCGAGGATGTACCGTCTTTTGAAAGCAGAGAACTGAATTCATTTTTGACCAAACAGATCCGCGGTAAAGTACACAGGCATGCGTCTGTTTATTTCGGGATCTGCGAGGACTGTCTCGGGGAACGGGACAGGAAGATAACATCATAATTCGAAGGAGGAAAACAGGATGAAGTACAGATGTTTGATTTGCGGTCACATTTATGACGAAGAGAAGGAAGGCGTAAAGTTTGCGGATCTGCCTGCTGACTGGAAGTGTCCTACCTGCAAGCAGCCGAAGGACAAGTTTGTCCCGGTTGAGGAAGGCATGACATGGGCAGCTGAGCATGTTCTGGGCGTAGCCAAGGGTGTTCCGGAAGACATCATCAGCGATCTGCGCGGCAACTTTGAGGGAGAGTGCTCCGAAGTAGGTATGTATCTGGCTATGGCCCGTGTAGCTTACAGAGAAGGCTATGCAGAGATTGGCGCATACTATGAGAAGGCTGCTTTTGAAGAGGCTGAACATGCCGCAAAGTTTGCGGAACTGCTCGGTGAAGTACTGACAGATTCCACAAAGAAGAACCTGGAAATGCGTGTAGAGGCTGAAAACGGCGCTACAGCAGGCAAGACAGATCTTGCCAAGCGTGCAAAGGCTCTGAACCTCGATGCAATTCATGACACAGTTCATGAGATGGCAAGAGATGAAGCCAGACACGGCAAGGCATTCAAGGGTCTGCTTGACAGATACTTCGGTAAATAAGTCAGACATACGAAAGGGTGAGACAGCTCTCACTCTTTTTTATTCACTGCCATGTATATGTGTACGGCATAATATACATAGGAAGGATCACCGATGACGGTTGTTCTCCCTATAGTATCGATGAACGATCGTTACCGTTATGGTGATCCTGCGCAGGGTTCACCTGCATATATCCTATCAGCGTATAAGCAGAGATTCCGCGAACAGACGGAATCTCTTTTCCTGTATCCGCGGTATAATACTGCTGTAAAGCATTGTGTGTTGAGCATAATAAAGCAGTATCTGCAGGAAGGAGCCAATCAATGAGTGTATTCAGAGTTGGGGTGCCTGACCGTGAAGCGGAACAGGACTATCTTGATATTCTGGCATATGTTAACGGATGTGCAGAGTTTATCAGTAACTGCCGTACACCGATGTCGATCGCTGTGCAGGGTGACTGGGGATCCGGTAAGTCAAGCTTCATGCAGATGGTCAGGAAAAAACTGGAGGAATCTGCAGATAACATATGTATAAGCTTTAATACATGGCAGTATTCACGGCTGAGCGATGAATGGCTTTTCCTGCCGATGCTGATGCATCTGGAGACAGAGATCGACCGGATATACAGGGAAAAACACGAGAAGAATAAACGGGCACAGAGCAATTACAGGCTCTTCTTCAAGACGGATGAGAAGAAATTCCTGCGCTTTGACAACGTCCGCAATCTGATCAAAGGGTTTCATGATGCCGCTCCGGATGGTATGGCAAGCATGATCAGCGGCGCAGGTGTAGTGCTGACACGTATAATCGATCCGGAAACCGGTGAAGAAGTGATCCGGGAAGAGAAGAATCTCTATGAGCGGGCAGAGGAAGCACTGAAAACGAGAGAGGAAATGCAGAACAAGATCGACGTTCTGACCGGGAAAAAGGTCCTTGTGCGCAAGGAAACAAAGAAGGAGGGCACAGACAAGGAAGCCTCTTCAAAGCATTCCAACATCGAACTGCAGGATGCCGGGACCGATAAGACCGGGCGTCTTGTCGTCTTCGTGGATGATCTGGACCGTCTGAAACCGGATACGGCCGTCAATCTTCTTGAGGACATGAAGAACTTCATCGACTTTGAAGAGTGTGTCTTCGTGCTGGCCATGGATCATCATCTGGTGGAGCGCGGTGTTGAAGCCAAGTACGGAAGCAGTCTCGGTCCCGAGTATGCCCGTAAATTCTTTGAGAAGATCGTACAGATCCCGTTCTATATGCCTGTTGCCAAGTACAGGATTGAGAAGTATATCGGTGAACTGATCGAAGAATGCATGCTGACAGACCTGAAGAGAGATGAAGCAGCCGAAGCAGCGGCACTCTTTACCTCCGGCAATCCCCGGGAGATCAAAAGAGCAGTCAATGCCTACCAGATGTACACCTATATCCATCCGGAAGAGACGCACGGTCTGCGTACATTTGTCCTGCTGCTTCTGCAGATGCGCGAGGAAGAGCTGTACAGAGATGTCGTCAAGGCACTGGGAAAGGCACCGGCATCCGAGCGCTTTGAGGAAGACCGCGTAAATGAAAGCTTTGATGCATTCCTGAAGAGCCGGCAGAAGGAAGCAGAGAGAATGCTGCTGAGCTATGTGAAGGAAAAGTACGGGGATGCGGATCAGCTGAAGGAGGCTCTGCTCAGGGAATCGACGGCAGCCGAAAGCTTTGCGGAGATGCGTATTGAACGGGATGAGGTCTATTATCTGCTCAATACATATTTCGAGGAAAAGGGCATGGTAAAAAAGCCCGTGAAGAACGGGAATGAGTTTACCGGAGGAGGACTGACTTTCCGGGTGACCCGTTATGATGCGGCGAATCATACGACACTGACATTTACCGGCGGTGATCAGAAAGTCAATGAGAAAACGGAGAGACGGACGGAAGCACTGCTTGAGGAACTGGAGAACAGCGGGTATCTGATCCGTAAGAAAGAAGAAACAGAAGGTGAGACGTTTGCGATCGCCGGCAGTGATAGCAGTGTGCTTGTGCGGATCAGGAAAGAGGATAATCATGCGTTATTTGTGCGTAAGGTAACGGCAAATCCGCAGGTTCTGCACTTAATAGGAAAGATCACAAATCTGTTGTTGAAGGGAGAGACAAAATGAGTATAGCAGTAAATCTTTATTACACCGGTGTAAACGGTAATGCCCGCAAGTTTGCACAGGAGATGGAAGAAAGCGGTACATGCGCAAAGATCCGTGCTGAAGCAGGCAATCTGAAGTACGCATACTTCTATCCGGCAGATGATCCCGAGACAGTTCTGCTGATCGACTGCTGGGAGAACCAGGAAGCTATCGACGTTCATCATGCTTCGCCGATGATGCAGACGATCGCCGAACTGCGTGAAAAGTACGACCTGCACATGCGGGTGGAACGCTACATCAGCGATGACGGCATTCCCCAGCACGATCAGGCTTTCATCAGACAGTAAACAAAGAGAGACAGTCATCTCCTGCGCAGTATCTTACAGGATGAACATCACACTGGTATAATGCCGGTATGAAGAAATATCTTGTGATCCTGTGTATGTGTATCGGCTGTCTTTTTGCGTGTCAGAGTGACAGCAGTCTGTCCAAAACAGCGAAGCAGCCTGTGAAGCTGATCTTCATGACAGATCCGCACTATATTGCACCGGAGCTGAATGACGGCGGGGCAGCCTTTCAGAAGCTGATGTCCAACGGTGACGGCAAGTATCTGTACAAGATCGAAGAGATCACGGAAGCTTTCGTACAGAAGTGTCTGGAGACGAAACCGGATGCGGTGCTTCTGGGCGGGGATCTGACCTTCAACGGGGCGAAGATCAGCCATGAAGCGCTGATCGAGAAACTGAGACGGATCGAAGAAGCCGGTATCCCGGTACTGGTGATCCCGGGCAACCATGATCTCGGCGCATACTATGATGCCAGGTTTGAAGGGGAGCACTATGCGATTGTGGAATCGACGAAGCCCGATACATTCCGTGAGGCATATGCGGACTTCGGCCTGAACGAAGCACTGATGACATGCGAAGATTCCTTCAGTTATGTCTATGAGATAAGAGATGATCTCTGGGTACTGGCAGTAGATACCAACAGTAATCAGGTGGGATTCCTGTCGGAAAAGACACTGGCATTTGTTCGGGAGGCACAGCAGGAAGCCAGACGCAGAAACGCAAAGCTGCTTTTGATGACACATCAGACACTGCTCTCCCACCAGGTCTTTATCCCCGGTATGCGTATCGAGAATGCTGCAGAACTCCTGGATATCCTGGATCCTGAGGATGTGATCCTGTGTCTTTGCGGGCATATGCATATTCAGCATGTCTCTCGTGAGGATGGCTTTACGGAAGCGGCATCTTCGGCTCTCTCGGTAACACCTGTGCAGTATGCAGAGATCATGCTGGATGGTCATACACTGCAGTATCAGACCCATTCCGTAAACGGCGGACTGGCGGCAGAAGCCCGTGCGTTCTTCAAAACACAGGCGTATGAACGTACGCTGGCGGGGCTGAAGGAAAATACGGATGAGGAGACGGCAGAACTGCTGGCAGAGACATTCACAGAGATCAACACAGCGTATTTTGAGGGCAGAAACGATCCCGATATCCCCGAAGGCGGTATTGAGGCCTGGGGGAAGTATGGCCAGCTGACAGGCGCATATCTGATCTCGGCTGCACTGGAGATGCGTGAAGGAGAGGGACATCAGTCTTTCATTCTGGAATATTAGGGTTGTAATCTGAACAGTGTAAGGTATAATAATTAACAGCATGCGATTAAATGCGTGCTGTTATTTTTGCGGAAAGGGGGATACATGGAAGATATCGGATTGAAACTGAAGCGTCTGCATGATGAGATGCACAAGCAGGCAAATAACCGTCTGCAGAAGAAAGGGATGACCTTCTCGCAGCTTCATGTGCTGATCTATCTGTACCGTGATGCCGAGGATAAAACTGCGCCTCTCAAGCAGCTGGAGAAACGGTTTGAGGTTGCCCAGGCAACGATGGCAGGCATCGTATCCAGACTGGAGAACAAGGGGCTGGTATGCAGCTTCAGCGATGAGAATGACAAACGGATAAAAAAGGTCATGATCACGGATACCGGGGAAGAGCTTCTTCTGGAAAACAGAGAAGAGATCCTGAGGCATAATCAGAGGCTGATGGATGGCTTCACGGAAGAAGAGAAGAACTGTCTTTCGGGATATCTGGACAGATTATATGAGAATGTTAAGAAAGAAAGTGAGGAAACCGGTGAATGATCGGACTGATGCTTACATATATCGGAAAGTATAAGAAAGATGCATTGCTTACACCGCTGTTTACAGCCGGAGAAGTGCTGATGGAAACACTTCTGCCGTACATCATTGCGTCTTTGATCGACGAGGGGATCACCCCCGGAAACATGGCTGCTGTATATAAATACGGCGGGATCATGCTTGTCTTTGCGTTTATCTCGCTGTTCTGCGGCATCAGTGCCGGACGTCACAGCGCGGTAGCGTCAACAGGCTTTGCGGCAAATCTGCGCCAGGCCGTGTATGAGAAGACACAGACGTTCTCGTTTGCCAATATCGACAAGTTCTCTACTGCCGGTCTGGTGACGAGGATGACGACAGATGTGACAAGCATTCAGAATGCCTTCTCGATGATGATCCGGATCGCTGTCAGAACACCGCTGATGCTGGTGATGGCGATCGTCATGTGTGTGCGGATCAGTCCCAGTCTGTCGATGATCTTTGTTGTGGCACTGATCTATCTGGCAATTGCCCTGATCTTTATTCATTCGAGGGTCATGAAGCTGTTCAAGGTCGTCTTTGAAAAGTACGATGACCTGAATGCCAGCGTACAGGAGAATGTTACAGGTATCCGTGTTGTCAAGGCATATGTACGTGAAGACCATGAGAGTGCCAAGTTTACACGTGCTGCCGAGGCGCTGAAGAATATGTTTGTCAAGGCGGAGTCGATCATCGCCCTGAACCAGCCGATCATGAATATTGCGGTATACGGCTGTATCATTGCGATCTCGTGGTTTGGTGCCAGACAGGTCGTCGGCAGTCAGATCACAACCGGCAACCTGACGTCCATGTTCTCCTATGTCATGCAGATACTGATGAGCCTGATGATGCTGTCAATGATCTTCGTCATGATCAGTATGTCGCAGGCAGCTGCCGGCAGGATCAACGAAGTACTGAAGGAAGTACCGGATATCCGTGACCCTGAAAACCCGGTGACGGAAGTAGAGAGCGGTCAGATCGACTTCAACCATGTGGACTTTGCCTACAAGGCAGATGCCGCAGAGAGTACGCTGAAGGATATCGACCTGCATATACACTCCGGTGAGAATATCGGTATTATCGGCGGCACCGGTTCCGGCAAGACGACACTGGTATCCCTGATCTCCCGTCTGTATGATGTCAAGAACGGATCCGTGGAAGTGGGCGGACATGATGTGCGCAGCTATGATACAGAGACGCTCAGAAACAAGGTGGCGGTCGTTCTGCAGAAGAATGAACTGTTCTCCGGAACCGTCAGATCCAACCTGCAGTGGGGCAAGGAAGACGCTACCGATGAGGAGTGCTGGAATGCTCTGCGCAGTGCCTGTGCCGATGAATTCATTGAGAAAGATCCGGCGGGACTGGACGCTGTTGTCGAACAGGGAGGTACAAACTTCTCCGGCGGTCAGAAACAGAGACTCTGTATTGCCAGAGCGCTGCTCAAAGATCCCAAAGTACTGATCCTTGATGACTCCACCAGTGCCGTAGATACTGCTACAGACGCAAAGATCCAGCAGGCCTTTGCCCAGAAGATCCCCGGCACGACTAAGCTGATCATTGCCCAGAGGATCTCCAGTATCCAGAGTGCCGACCGTATCATCGTTATGGATAACGGTACGATCAACGGCTTTGATACACATGAGAATCTGATCAAAAATAATGAGATCTATAAAGAGATCTACGAGACACAGGTGAAAGGAGGCGGTGACTTTGACCAGGCAAAATAACAGAGGACCCGGAAGAGGACCCGGACGCGGCGGTATGCGCGGTATGCCCATGCAGAAGATGAACAAGGAACAGGCCGGAACTCTGCTGCGTGTGCTGAAGTACATGATGAAGTACTACAAATGGCATTATCTGCTGGTACTTGTATGCATCGCTGTCACCGTATATACACAGCTGCAGTCGACCCTGTTCTCCAGAACACTGATCGATCAGTATATCCTGCCGCTGCTTGGACAGACAACACCGGACTACGGTCCGCTGGCCTCAAGACTGGTTTCCCTGGCAGCAGTGCTGAGTATCGGTGTACTGGCAAGTTATCTTTCCCAGCGCATCATGGTCGTGGTCGGGCAGGGAACCATGGCGAAAATGCGTGTAGACCTGTTTACTCACATGGAGACACTGCCGATCAAGTACTTTGATACACACAGTCACGGTGATATCATGTCGGTCTATACGAACGATATCGATACCCTGAGGCAGCTGATCGGACAGACGATCCCGAATCTGTTTAATTCTGCAATTACGATCGTATCTACATTTATTTCGATGGTCGTTCTCAGTTTCCCGCTGACGATCCTGTCTGTTGCCATGGTCGGCGTTACGCTGTTTGTATCACGTAAACTGGCCGGCAAGTCGAGAGATTTCTTCATTGCTCAGCAGAGAGATCTTGGTACTGTTAACGGCTATATTGAGGAGATGGTCAGCGGACAGAAGGTCATCAAGGTCTTCTGTCATGAAGACAAGGCAATCGAAGAGTTTACCGAACTGAACGATAAACTCAGAGAGAGCGGTATGAATGCCAACAAGTTTGCGAATATCATGATGCCTGTTAACGGCAATATCGGCAATATCTCGTATGTGTTGGTAGCAGTGGCAGGTTCGGCAATTGCCATAAACATGAACTGGGGACTGACCCTGGGTACGATCGTGACCTTCCTGAGTCTGAACAGAAACTTCTCAAGACCGATCTCCCAGATCAGTATGCAGATGAATACGATCGTCATGGCCATGGCCGGTGCCGGACGTGTCTTTGCGATGCTGGATGAGAAGTCCGAAGAGGATAACGGATATGTTGAACTGGTCAACGTGAAGGAAGAGAACGGTGAGCTGGTTGAAACAAAAGAACGTACAGGTCTCTGGGCATGGAGACATCCGCACAAGGCAGACGGTACGGTCACATATCAGAAGCTGCAGGGCAGAGTAACGATGGATATGGTCGACTTCGGCTATACCGAGGACAGACTGGTGCTGCAGGATATCGTACTGTACGCGGAACCCGGGCAGAAGATCGCCTTTGTCGGTTCCACCGGTGCCGGTAAGACAACGATCACCAACCTGATCAACCGTTTCTACGATATCGCTGACGGTAAGATCCGCTATGATGACATCAATGTAAACAAGATCAAGAAGCCTGATCTGCGCAGATCTCTGGGCATGGTCCTGCAGGATACACATCTGTTTACAGGCACGGTCATGGACAATATCCGTTACGGCAGACTGGATGCGACTGATGAAGAATGCAGGAAAGCCGCAAGACTTGTATCGGCTGACGGCTTTATCCGCAGGCTTCCGGAAGGCTACAATACAATGTTAACGGAGGATGGTTCCAATCTTTCGCAGGGACAGAGACAGCTGATCGCCATTGCCAGAGCTGCCGTAGCCGATCCTCCTGTCATGATTCTGGATGAAGCGACATCTTCAATCGATACCCGTACCGAGAAGCTTGTTCAGCAGGGCATGGATGCACTGATGAAGGGCAGAACGACATTCGTCATTGCCCACAGGCTTTCAACTGTACGCAACAGTGACTGTATCATGGTCCTTGAACACGGCAGGATCATTGAAAGAGGCAGTCATGATGATCTGATCGCCAAGAAGGGCAGATACTATCAGCTCTATACAGGCAACTCCATAGAACAGGCATAAAAATACCGGGACTGTACACTGTACGGTCCCGGTATTGTTTGTGCGCCGGGCATGGCACATATC
>DFIS01000076.1:136701-141330 GCA_002372175.1 Solobacterium sp. UBA3691 | reverse complement strand
AGCCGCATCAAGAACGGCAAGCTTGGTATGGGATACAGAAATCTCCGTATGAAAGCTCTCTATGATGAAGATCAGATCAAGGAAGTACGTGTTTCCAGTGAGAATACACAGATCCAGGAACTCTACCAGAACTATCTGGAGAAACCCGGAAGTGAACTTGCTGAGAAGCTTCTGCATACATCCTATTCTCCTAAAGAGAGATTCAAGGTATTTGACTAAGTGAGTTAAGAAAAGCACATGGCAATGGTCATGTGCTTTTCTGTCTCTTTGTTTATCCTGTGTTACCGTGATATATGCTTCAGGAAGAGCTGTTTGATCCCTGCCTTATATACGAGCAGATAGCCGATCACAGCGCCGACAGCAGCCTGCAGGATCTGATAGGGAAGCTTTAACAGGGCGTACTCCGGTGTGCTGTAGATAAATGCTCTGCCCAGAGAATAACCGACGACCATGATCACTGCTCCGATGAACAGAGCGATCATTGCTGTGGTTTTTTCCCGCTCTGCACGTGCACGGTGTACAAGTACGGAGATCACATATGCCTGCAGACCATGAACGACCAGGGATACAAACATCGGTGTCGGATAGAACAGCATATCGCCCAGGAATGAGCCGATGCCGCCGACGATGCATGCTTCGGCAGGAGAGAGCAGCAGAGCAGCTGTGCAGATCACAATATCGTTGAGATACAGATGTCCTCCCGGTACCGGCAGACCGAAGGAGCTCAGGGCGATATTCAGACCCAGGAATACACCGGTAAGTGTAAGTATCTTCAGATTTTTATTCATGTATATATAGTATGCCTATTCTGGATATATTGTTATTTCCAGAATGTGAAATTATAATAAGACCAGATGAATAAGACGAAATATATAACAGTATATGAGGATCTGAAGAACAAGATCATTACCGGTATCTATACATACGGGGATAAGATACTTTCCAAACGGGAGGCTGCTGATCACTACAAAGTCAGTCTGATCACGGTAGAACAGGCATACCGTATTCTGGTCGATGAAGGCTATATCCACGCTTCGCAGCGCAGCGGCTATTACGTGATCTACAGAACCGGTGAGATCTTTACGGCAGAGAATGACATGGTGATGCCTGTGCGTCAGGCTGCAGCAGAGACGGATGAAGAGTATATCAGTGCTTCCCAGCTTGCCAGAACGATGCGCAGGGTGATCTCCGTATATCAGGAGGAACTGCTGCAGAAAAGTCCTAATACAGGCTGTATGATCCTGAAGAATGCCATACGGTCATATCTTGCCAGAAGCAGAGGTATTCTTGTCCTTCCTGAACAGATCATCATCGGGGCCGGTGCGGAATACCTCTACGGCATGATCGTTCAGTACCTGGGTACAGACAAGATCTATGCGATGGAAGATCCGTCATATTCACAGATCCGTGAAGTCTACAGAGCATACGGTGTGAAGGCCGTACCGCTGCCGATGGGGAGTGACGGTATACTCTCAACCGCATTAAAGAGCTGTCATGCGGATGTTCTGCATGTTACACCGTATAACAGTTATCCTTCCGGGGTCTCGGCATCGGCCTCAAAGAAAAGAGAATATCTGCAGTGGGCTGAAGCACATCATGCGCATATTATTGAAGATGACTTTGATTCTGAGTTTACACTGTCCAGCAAAGCAGAGGATACACTGTATCATCTGGAGCCTGATCACAGTGTATTCTACATGAATACATTTACGCAGTCTGTGTCTCCTTCGATCCGTGCAGGATACATGTTACTGCCGAAGGAGCATACTGATGCATATAACAAAAAACTGGGATTCTATTCATGTCCTGTCCCAGTTTTCGAGCAGTATGTGATTGCTGAACTGATCACTTCCGGTATCTTTGAACGGCATATCAACCGTGTCAGAAGACTGCGGAGAAGGGAATCAGCTGTTTAAGAGTTCAGTTACCTTGGTGAAGACATCTTCAACCTTGACTTCAATGGCATCACCGACACGGGGTTTGATCTCTACGATACCGTCCTTGGCACCGCGGCCTACGGTAATACGGTAGGGAATACCGATCAGTTCCATATCCTTGAATTTAATACCGGGACGTTCACTGCGGTCATCAAAGATCGGTTCAAGTCCTCTGGACATAAATTCATCATAGATCCTGTTGGCAGTTTCGACCTGGACTTCGTCACGGTCGGAGATCAGTACGATGCCTACCTGATACGGTGCCAGGTGCTTAGGCCAGTTAATACCGTTCTCATCGATATTCTGTTCAGCAAGGGCTGCCATGGCTCTTGCCGGACCGATACCGTAGCTTCCCATCCAGACATACTGGAGCTGGTTATTGGCATCAAGATACTGCAGATTCATTGCCTTGGCATACTTTGTGCCAAGCTTGAAGGTATTGCCGACTTCGATGCCGCGGGCAAAGTGAAGACGGCCGCCGCAGACAGGGCAGGTATCTCCCTCAAGAACATTGACGATATCTCCGCAGAGATCATATGTAAAGTCAGAAGGATTGACATTGATATAGTGATAGCCTTCCTTGTTGGCACCGCAGCAGAAGTTCCTCATGTTCAGTACTTCACTGTCAACAACGATCTTTGCGTTCAGACCGATCGGACCGGTAAAGCCAGGCACGGCATTGCCGGACGCAATCAGCTCATCATCCGCGAAGTTGATCTCATTTGCCTGTAAGAGCTTCATGGCTTTTGCTTCATTGAGCTCACGGTCACCTCTGACAAAGAATACGGTCAGTTCATCATTGACATTCATCAGCAGTGCTTTTACGCACTTCTGCATCGGTATATGCAGGTATTCACTGACTTCCTCGATCGTTTTGCTGTGCGGTGTTGAGACAAGCTCTTTCTCCTTCGGCTCTTCTTCATCCTTGACGGAGACACAGGGTGCTACCTCAATGTTGGAGGAGAAATCACAGTTGTCGCAGAGAACCAGAATATCTTCACCGATCGGTGCCAGAGCCTGGAATTCCTCACTTAACAGTCCGCCCATGACACCGGTATCGGCACGGACGATCTTGTAGTTCAGCTTCAGTCTGTCCATGATATTCTTATAGGCATTAAACTGTTTCTGGTAGGCGATATCCATACCTTCCTGGTCTTTATCAAAGGTATAGGAATCCTTCATGGCAAACTCTCTGACACGGATCAGACCGTAGCGGGGACGGGGTTCATCTCTGAATTTTGTCTGGATCTGATACAGGGAGAAGGGCATATCCTTGTAGGAACGGATCTGCATCTTGGCTGCCATCGCAAAGAGTTCTTCGTGTGTAGGGCCAAGAACATAGTTCTGTCCCTTGCGGTCCTTCAGCGAGAACATACTGCTGCCGAAACCTGCACGTCTTCCCGATGAAATATATACATCTTCCGGGATCAGTGCCGGCATCAGCAGTTCCTGACATCCTGTGGCATTCATCTCTTCACGAATGATGGCTTCTATATTGTTCAGTACACGAAGACCGAGCGGAAGCATCATATAGACACCGGCAGAAGTTTTCTTGATAAAACCGGCACGGACAAGAATGTTACTGCTGGCAGAATCTTCATCTCTTACATCTTCACGAAGGGTGAAGAAATAACTGTTTTTAAGTTTCATATCATTCCCTCGATTCTTATCGATTATATCATTTATGTGCCTTTACTTTAAGAACTTTTATAACTATAATAATCAAAATACAAGGAGAGAAAAACATGGCAAAGTATTATACCGAACCGTCCCATACATTCAGTGAATATCTTCTCGTTCCCGGCTTTACCGGTGAACAGAATATCCCGGCCAATGTAGATCTCGGTACACCGCTCGTTAAATATAAAAAAGGTGAGGAGCCCGCGATCCGTCTGAATATTCCCATGGTCAGTGCGATCATGCAGTCGGTCTCCGGTGACAGACTTGCGATTGCGCTTGCCAAAGAGGGCGGCATGTCATTTATCTTTGGCTCTCAGTCGATCAAATCGCAGGCGGAGATGGTTGCCAGGGTCAAGAACTATAAAGCAGGTTTTGTTATCAGTGATTCCAATGTCACACCGGATACGACCATGAAGGAAGTTCTTGATCTGCTGAAGGAAACAGGGCACTCTACCATGGCTGTTACCGATGATGGTACGGCGAACGGCAAACTGCTGGGTATGCTGACATCCCGTGACTACCGTGTTTCCCGGCTTGATCTGGACAGAACAGTCAAGGAGTTCATGACCTGCAGAGAGAAGCTGATCGTAGGCAATATCAGTAATACATTGACAGAATGCAATGATCTGATCTGGGATCATAAGCTGAATCAGCTGCCGATCGTTGATGATGACGATAAACTGCAGTATCTGGTCTTCAGAAAAGACTATGATTCACATAAGGAGAACCCGGATGAACTGCTTGATGAAGAGAAGCGTTTCATGGTCGGTGCCGGTATCAATACCCGTGACTATGAGGAACGTGTTCCGGCTCTGATCAAAGCAGGTGTTGACTGCCTGTGCATCGACTCCAGTGACGGATATTCGATCTGGCAGGGGAAGACGATCAAGTGGATAAGAGACCATTACGGTGATTCTGTAAAGATCGGTGCAGGCAATGTTGTTGATGAAGAAGGCTTCAATTATCTGGCAGACTGCGGTGCTGACTTTATCAAGATCGGTATCGGCGGCGG
>DFIS01000076.1:0-136653 GCA_002372175.1 Solobacterium sp. UBA3691 | reverse complement strand
CGGCGGCGGTTCCATCTGCATTACCAGAGAGACAAAGGGTATCGGCAGAGGTCAGGCGACAGCTGTGATCGAAGTTGCCAAAGCCCGTGATGAGTATTATAAGAAACACGGTGTCTATATCCCGATCTGCAGTGACGGCGGCATCGTCTATGATTATCACATGGCTTTAGCGCTTGCGATGGGTTCTGACTTTGTCATGTTAGGCAGATATTTCTCCAGATTTGAAGAAGCACCTGGTGCTAAACTGATGATCAATGGTTCCTATGTCAAGGAATACTGGGGTGAAGGTTCCAACCGCGCAAGAAACTGGCAGAGATATGATCTCGGCGGAAGCAGTAAGCTGTCCTTTGAAGAGGGTGTCGACTCCTATGTGCCGTATGCCGGAACATTAAAGGATAATGTAGCAGCGACGATCTATAAGATCAAATCCACAATGTGCAACTGCGGTGCGCTTACGATCCCGGAATTCCAGGATAAGGCAAAGCTGACGCTTGTCAGTTCAACTTCGATCGTTGAAGGCGGTGCGCATGATGTCATCGTCAAGAATCAGGATCAGAACAGCGAAAGATAGTATATACAATTGTATTCAGCAAAATGAGACTTCATCTGCGGAGTCTCATTTTGTATTTATACACATGCAGGAAGTGATACATGAGTATGGTATGATATAAACAGAAAAGAGCTAAATTATCATGATAAAAATGTATACAAAGGAAAAGACCGAAGAGATTCTTTTGAATTACAAGGGCTGGGTGGATACTCTGGCAGAGAGATATCATATACCGGCGGCTTTTATCAAGGCTATCCTGTACATGGAGATGACAGGGATGGATATCATGGATATTGCGGCAGATGCGGCTGTTTCCGTGAATGTTTTTAACAAGAAGGACAGTTCGACGGGGTATGCGCAGATCTTCGGCAGAGTAGGCCTGGAAGCGGTGAATTTTGCCTGCGACAGAGGACTCACTGACTATGCAAAACTCAGAATTGAGAGTGATCACAGGCTCAGCAGTAAGGATCCTGAAGATATACGGCTGGTATGGAAACTGCTGAAAGATGATCCGTTCATGAACATGGAGATCGCTGTGCTGAATATGCTGAGCTGTGCCGAAGAGAAGACGGGCAGGATCGCATTTGACAGTTATACCGAAGACGAGATGAAGCTGATCATGACCAGGTATAACGCTGATACTGATCATATTACGCAATACGGGGAAGATGCCTATCAGAATTATCTGCGTTATCTGGAAGAGGAAAAAGAGTCCTGAGGAGACAGATATCATGTATGAGAAGAAGATCTACAGAAAAGACATGCTGAAGTGTGCACTGTGTGCCGATGCACCGTGTACAGCAGCGTGTGAGAAGCTTGATCCGGCATCCCTGCTTCGCAGTATCTGGTTTGATAATGAAAAAGGGGCAGCCGCAAGACTGCCGGATACCGATGTCTGTGCAGGCTGTGACGGACGGTGTGAACAGGCATGCGTCAGACACGGACAGGTGCCGATCAGAGCAATTCTGGATAAACTGCGCAGTGAAGTGAAGAAAGATCTTGAAACAGCACTTCCTGCAGATGAAGAAAGACTGCGTACGGATCTCTGCGGGATACCGATGGAGAATCCTTTCCTGCTGTCATCATCTGTTGTTGCCAGTACATATGATATGTGTGCACGTGCTTTTGAGGCAGGATGGGCAGGGGCAGCCTTTAAGACGATATGCTCGTTTGATATACATGAGGCTTCTCCGAGGTTCTCGGCAATTACCGGTGATACCGGTACGATCATTGGCTTTAAGAATATAGAACAGCTCTCTGATCACAGTGTTGAAGAGAATATGGAGGTATTCCGCAGACTGAAGGCAGATTACCCGAACAAGATCATTCTGGCTTCCATTATGGGCAAGGATGATGCGGAATGGGAATCACTGGCAAGACTCTGTGAAGAAAACGGTGCCGATGCTGTGGAGCTGAATTTCTCCTGCCCGAATATGGCTGACGGCGGTCTTGGCTCAGATATCGGTCAGGTGCCGGAACTTGTGGAACGGTTTACCAGAGCCGCGAGAAGGGGCACACAGATACCGATCCTGGCCAAGCTTACACCGAATGTGGCATATATGTCAGAGGCCGCAGAAGCAGCTGTACGCGGCGGTGCAGACGGCGTAGCCGCAATCAATACGATCAAGAGTATTATCGATGTTAATCCGCATACATATGTCTCGGCTCCGGCGGTACATGGCATGTCTGCTGTCGGCGGCTACAGCGGCAATGCTGTAAAACCGATCGCCCTTCGCTTTATTGCGGAAATGGGTCATGATCCGCTGCTGAAAAACATGAAGATCTCCGCTATGGGCGGTATCGAAGACTGGTCGGATGCTCTGGAGTTTATCCTGCTTGGCGCTGAAACAGTGCAGATCACAACAGCTGTCATGCAGTATGGATACCGTATCATTGATGATCTGAAAGAAGGATTGAATTACTATCTTGCGGAAAAAAGCTTTAGCAGTGTAAAGGAAGCTGTCGGTATTGCCCTTGAGAGTATCAGCGAGACAACAGATGTGCTGGAAAGAGATACGATCATCTATCCTCGTTTTCTGCATCATCGGTGTATCGGTTGCGGCAGATGTACGATCTCATGTTCAGACGGCGGTCATCAGGCGTTGAAACTGAATAAACAGAGAAAACCGGTGCTTGATCCGAAAAAGTGCGTAGGATGCCATCTGTGCGTTCTTGTCTGTCCTGAGAATGCGATCGTATCCAGCGGCATCAGAGTATCAAAAAAGGAAGACACTCAGGCTTCCTGAATGACTTCCGTGAAATACTGATCCAGATACATGCAGTGAGCAACTGCAGAGGTAATACTGCTGAGAAGGGGATCTTCCTGATCCTCTTCTTTTTTACGGTCAGCAGGCAGCTGTGTCAGCCGCAAGAGCAGGGCAGTGCGGAAACGTGCGTAGAAGGCTTGCGTATCGTCACTGTTCAGCAAAGTCAGAGCTCTGCCGGTCTGCTCGATCGATAATGCACGCTTAGCCAGTACAATGAAGAACAGCATGCAGATCTGATCGCGTGAATACATTTTACGTACAGCTTTCGGCACCAGCTTCATCTTTACATAATTGGATAACATACTGCCGGTAACCTGCATCTGCGGCTGATCCTGCAGAAAAGAATTGATATACTTGACGATCTGATCAAGGTAAAGACCAACATCAGGGATCTCCCTGTATTCGGGAAGGGTGAATCTGTTATTCAGTTTATCTGTACTCATGACTCCATTGTAAAGTGATATTCATGTTCCGTCAAACAGAATGCCGTAAACTCTTGACAAGATAATGAATAACCGAACATAATTATTATGTAGCAAGAGTTATTGAATAACCGATGAGGAGGTATATATGACAGCTGTGATGAACGAAAACAATACAGTACTGGAAATGAGACCTTTTCGGGTAAAGGATCCGATCAGTGCCGGTACGCACTTTATTGCGGCACTTTCCGCTGTTGCGGCTGCACCGGCATTGCTTGTGCACAGTATCACCAAGGGGTATCATGGCATGATCCTGTTTGGAATGTCTGTATTTATGATATCCATGATCCTGTTATATACTGCCAGCACTATGTATCATACCTTTGATATACCCGGAGAGAAGGGAATGATCCTGAAAAGGATCGATCACATGAGTATCTTTATCCTGATTGCCGGTACATATACACCATGCTGTATCAGTATGATTGGCGGCAGTGACGGCCTGGCATTGCTTGCGGCTGTATGGGGGATCGCCTTTGCCGGTATTATTTTTAAACACTTCTGGGTCACATGTCCGCGCTGGGTATCTTCTGTCATCTACATTCTCATGGGATGGGCCGTGATCTGGAAGATGCCTGCACTCATTGCCGGCACACCGGTACGTTGCTTCGTATTTCTGCTTGCCGGGGGTCTTTTCTACACTGTCGGCGGTATCATCTACGCATTGAAGATCCATATTATTCCTGAGAATTCCATTGGCTTCGGCAATCATGAACTCTTTCATATCATGGTCATGCTAGGCAGTTTATGTCACTGGTGGATGCTGTTCATCCTGTAGGAGACACATGAAAACAGCTTGTCTTACACAGGCTGTTTTTTTACCGCTTATCTTTGTCTATAAACTCGAGGAGCAGGATGGATAATCCGGCAAACAGTATGATAAACAGGATCAGAATACCCCAGCATTTCAGTACTGTTCCTGCCGCATATACATATGCGGGATTGGTGTTGTACATACCGGACTGCAGAAGTACGTAGTCCAGTTTTCCTTCTTCCAGGATCTTATCAGTAATCTGTTCTATCGGCTTGACACCGTCGATCTCCATGGATCTGAATTTCCAGATCGTATTCCATAATGTGACCATCGGCAGGGAATTGTAGTTGCCTAATGCACACAGGCTTTCCAGTCCCCAGCGGGTGATCGTAAAACCTGTCAGCTTTTTGGCAGGGCCTTCAAGATAGACAAGTCCTCCCGAGAATACCAGCTGGAAGATCGCCATGAACGGCATCACCGTCATTGCTGTTGTTGTATTCTTTACGAGACAGGATATCGCAAGTGAGATCATATCTGCTGCATAGGTGACAAGGAACAGGGAGATGCCCAGGTCGATATAGAAGTTCCCGGTGATCAGGCTGTCTTTGGGAAAACTGATACCGGCAAAACTGGAGATCGTGATCAGAATGATCGTCTGCATCGCACACAGCAGCATCTGATAGATCATATGGGCTGCGATATAGGAACTGATGTGAAGTCCCGAACGGTGTTCACGCTTGATGATCGGTCTTTCTCTGCATACCGACTGGATCGAGTTGAAGAACCCGTTCCAGATACATACACAGACAAGGGCGAAACAGCCGCTGAGAGTGCCTTCCTGCGTAACATAGATGTTTTTACCGACAGCGAAGGTAACAAGACCGGCGATCAATGCGGACATCGGCAGTACTTTCCAGTCATTCTGATAGACAAACATACGCAGCAGTTTACCAAGGCATATACCTGTCTGGCTGATCCTTCCGCGGTAGCGCACAGTTTCAGACATTTTCTTCTGCCTCTCTTTCTGCTCTCAGAGCTGCATATTTCTGGATAAACTCATCGGCTCTTCCTTCACCGCCTTCATCCTTCCGGTTGACGCACATGACGATTTGTTCCATGGTCGGTTTATTAAAGAAGGCTCTGGCTTCATCCGGAGTACCGTAGAAGGCAAGTCTGCCTACACGGCCGGAATCCCTTGCCAGCACGATCACTTTGTCAAACAGATCAGCTACACGGTCAGGTGTATGCGTAATGGTGATGACGATCTTGCCTGCATCAGCGACCTGACGCAGTTTTTCGAATAATTCTCTGGCAATGACTCCGTCAAGTCCGGAATCCGGTTCATCAAGAACAAAGAGTTCGGGATCACTGATCAGCTCCATGCCGATGGATATACGTTTTTTCTGACCGCCGGATTTCTTTGAGACAAGTCCGCTCTTACCGCCTGAAAGTCCCAGCATTTCGATCACATCCGTGATCCTGGCATGAGATTCCGACCTGCTCATCGTCGTCGGCAGACGGAGCTTTGCGGCATCTTTCAGCGTATTGACTACCGTGTCATTCTGGCGCAGCAGATCCTGCTGGGGCACAAAGCCGATACGGTATTTCATCTGGTTATAATTTTCATAGATATCTTCACCGTTCAGCTTGACAATGGCATCTGCTTTTTCATAACCGATGATCGCATTCACGAGTGTTGTCTTGCCGGAACCGGAACCGCCTAACAGAAGCACGAGAGATCCGTTGGGGATCTTCAGATTGATATCCTTGAGCAGATATCTCTTTTTCAGGAAATCTCTGACTGTCCGCTGTCTCAGATGAACAACAAGCCCGTCATCTTCATCGTCATCGTCCTCATCATAGAAGAGAATGTCAGCAGGGGCAGTACCAGCCAGCAGTTCATCATCAGCAGTCCGGCCGAGATTCACCGGCACAAACCTGGGACTGAAGCCCCAGATCAGTGCAGCCAGCCACGGCAGCAGTCCCCAGAGCAATACCCAGGCATTGCTGACGGCGAAAGTCTTGGCAAGCCCGATGATCACCCGCATCTTATAGATGATCATGATCAGGCCGAATACCAGCATGATCAAAGTGAGGAAGTATTTGATGTCTTCACTCAGCGGGGCAAGATCATATACTGCATTCAGAAGGTATGTAGGCACTTCAAAACGCAGTACATTGCGGCCGTCCCGTTCTCTGCCGGCAACTTCGGACAGCTTGTAATAACGTACACCCGGAAGCAGTGCCCACCAGCCTTTTTCGCCGCATTTGACGAGTATCTTCCATATGCCTGCAGCTGTCAGAAACCATGTGACGGTTTGATATATTAGTATTGGATCCATATTTCTTCCTTTATTGTTATAAACTATGCGCTAATTCTATTATAAGTTTATAAGGACAAATCCGCATTATTCAATTCTTCCGGGACAGGAGATTATTTGCGCATACTGTACATTTAAAACACATTGTATACTCATAACAGTCTGTTTTTTTGTTAATATAATTGATGAAGACAATAGTCTGTTTTCATAGTGTACATATATGACTGCAAAAGAACAAAATCAGCACGAAAAGATCCGCAGAAAAGCAACTTTCTACTTTTTCTCAAAGGTACTTATCAATGTTTTTCTTGTTTTCCTCGGTGCTCTGCTGATTGCCGGTTTCCTGCGCAGTATGCAGCATACTGCATCTCTCTACAGACAGCAGGAGAACAGCAGCAAGGCTCTTTCGGAAGCAATCGCGACCCTGCAGAATAATACGGAAGACGCAAGAGATCTGGAACTGATCTTCCACGACAGCAACCAGGACATGCTGGACGATCTGAATGCCCTGATCAGCAGCGGTATGTTTGAATTCCTCAGGGATACCGATGCGCAGGGAAGATCCGATGTCTTTGCGGACATCGTCGGCCGTTCCGGTGTTGATTATCTGTTCATCCTGGATGATCAGGGAAGAGTGATCCTCTCACCGACTGCCGAGTTCTTTAATATTGATCCTGCTGAGTACGGACTGCTGAGCCATGATGATATCCTTCAGCTGCAGCAGGGGACAAAAGACTCCTACGAAAGCATTCAGCCTGTCCTTGTGAAAAACCAGTACGGTGATTTCTATTTCTACTCGGTAAAAAGAGACTACGAGGGGATGAACATCTATCTGGTGCTAGGGGCCGATGCTTCTTTGCTGGAGCTGCAGATATCCGCACTGAATGATCTGTCCGTCGTACTCAGCAAATCCGCGATCGGCAATGAAGGGTTCATGTTTGCGGTTGACCGTTCGGATAATTCTTTCCTGTACTACAATGCCGGAGGTGTCGATCTGAAGGGGACAAGCGCCATCGATGCCGGTCTCAGTCCGGAAGCACTGGAAGATGGATACAGCGGTCTGCAGGTGATCAACGGTGTGCGGTATTACTGCGTATCGCGGACTTTCGGTCTGCGTACGGTCATCTGCGCGGTAGCCGATACGGAAGAGATCTATGCCAATGACAAGTATGTACTGTTCTGGTCGATCACCGGCTTTGTGCTGATCATGCTGCTGTGTCTTGCCTTCAGCATTATCGTGCGTAATGACTTTATCCGCAGAGCTGTGGATACCGATAAGTTTATTATTCACCGTAAGAACGGAGATAATATCATCTTTGACAAATCGATCTTCAAGAGAGTATTCCCGCTGATGTTATGCGGTATATTCCTGATCTTCTCGATCTCCTTCTATACCCAGACACTGCTTGAGATATCGCAGAGTATTGAAGAT
Source organism: Solobacterium sp. UBA3691 (assembly GCA_002372175.1). Classification (GTDB taxonomy): domain Bacteria; phylum Bacillota_I; class Bacilli_A; order Erysipelotrichales; family Erysipelotrichaceae; genus Bulleidia. The sequence continues at coordinate 128,847 of DFIS01000076.1, read as the reverse complement.
TCCGTGACTGCTCTTGATGAAGTAAACAACAGATATCAGGAGAGCACAAAGAACCGGGAGATCATCCGTACGTATTTCAATGACCGTTTCCTGTCCAAGGCAAAACTGATCTCCTATCTTGTCAATGTTGCGCCTGATGTGCTGAATACCGAGACAGAGCGTGTCTATACGTATTACGGCGAAGACGGAACGAAGAGATATATCCTGGATGATGAGGATAATCCGCTGCGTTCTGTGTCTTCCAGCGAGATCCTGCAGGCACTTTGCGATTCCAATGATCTGGAGTCTGTATATATCTACAATGAAGACGGCAGAACGATTGCCACAAATACAGAGAACTGGTTCTTTACGATCAGCCATGATCCGGAAAACCAGTCCTATCCGTTCCTTGAAGTCATTGACGGGAAGGTGGATTCGTATATCCAGGAAGCCATGGTGGATGAGATGGGCAGCGACAGCCAGTACATCGGTGTCATGCTGGATTACTACACGACCCTGGATGATCACGGCAATACCCTGTATGTGCCGCACTATGTCTATGAGAACCATCTCCCGGAAACCGAAAGCATATATACGTCACCGATATATAAGCATCGCTCGATGGTACAGATCGGTCTGAAGAAAGATATTACGGACAGACTGATGGCTTCGACCGAAGCCGGCAGTATTCTTTCTTCCGATATGTTAAGCGGCGGCTTCATCGTCATGTTTGATACGACCGAAGATCATGTATGTCTGTATTCACCGATAGAGTCCAGCATCGGCAGGGCAGCTGCCGAAATGGGTGTCTCCGCAAAGGCTTTCGGCGCCGGTGATTACTATGGCTTTACCAAAGTGAACGGTGTTGACTACTTCCAGTATTTCCGCTACCTGGAGGGATATTACATCGGTACGGCAATTCCTGAAACCGAGATGTATACTGCACGTCTGCCGATCGCCTCGATCACCGCTTTGACCAGCCTGATCCTGATCATGATTCTGATCCTGACAGTCACCCTGACAACAGATGAGGAAGAGTATCTGTATGCGACAATGAGTGAATCAGATACCGGCAATACGCTGGATGCCGCAATCTTCAACATTCTTCTGCCGTCCGGCAAGAATACCTCCACGGTGAAAGCAGCTGCCCGCTGGGACAACCGCAGGATACCCTGGGGTGAACGCAGTCCCGAACAGAAGCTTCTGTTCCTGATGAGTATCGTCGGTGCCATCATGCTGTTCTACGTGATCGTAGCGGTGATCGGTGTAGACCGCTTCTTCAAGGAAGGTTCTGTCATTCAGTATATTCTGCGCGGCGAATGGGACCGCGGGATGAATATTTTTGCCTTCAGTGCCTGTGCTCTTGTACTGATCATGACCAGTGTTGCCGTAACGATATTCAGGATCGTTGTGCGGCTTGTCTCCACATTGCTGGGAGCCAGGGGAGAGACGATCTCTCATCTGCTGCTTTCTGTCGTTAAATACGGCGGTGCGCTTGGTGCTTTCTTCTATTGCCTGTATCTTATCGGCATGGATGCACATAACCTGCTGGCCAGTGCCGGTGTGCTGTCGCTGGTGATAGGTCTTGGCGCCCAGAGTCTGATCAAGGATATAATTGCCGGTATCTTCATCGTCTTTGAGGGTGAATTCAGAGTCGGCGATATCGTTACGATCGGCGGTTTCCGCGGCACTGTCATGGACATCGGCCTGCGTACGACCAAGATCCAGAGTCCTGACGGCAATATCAAGATCTACAATAATAGCGAGATCTCCGGTGTCCTGAACATGACCAAGGAAGCTTCTGTCGCATCAACGACGATCAGTATTGAATACGGACAGGATATCGACTATGTTGAAGCTGTGCTCAACCGTGAACTGCCGCTGCTCAGGGAACATAATGATAAGATCCTTGACGGTCCTACGTATCTTGGTGTTTCAAAGCTTGGCGAGAGCGGGGTCGATGTGCTGATCATCTGCAAGTGCTTTGAAAAGGATATCCGCGGTGTCAGTCGCTATCTGAATGCCGAGGTACTGAAGATCTTCTACAGAAACGATATCAATGTACCGTTCCCGAATGTTACAGTTTCCCAGCTTGACATGACCGGCAGGAAGACCATGGCAGATCTTGAAAAAGAGGAACAGAACAAAGAAGGAAAAGAATAGCTTATTTATAGATGATAAGTCCCGCAGATCATACAGATCTGCAGGATGCTTTATACTGAAGACGTGTTGGAGGACGATATGAAGAATACGATCAGACCGGAGAAGATCCATAAACATGTTTATCTGAATCAGGGCATTATCTATGACCGCAAATATACGAAGGCAGGGGAACTGCGTGATCTGCATATATCCTTACTGACAACTGTCGGCAGAAGGAATGCGGATGCGGAAGCACAGCCCTGCATGGTATGGGTATGCGGCGGTGCCTGGCGCGGCGGACGGGAGAGAGCAGCGGAAATGCTGCCGGAGCTGACTTATCTTGCCGAAGAGGGCATCATCATTGCGGCTGTTGAATACAGGATCCTCGGTGAGGCTGTTTTCCCCGCCCAGATCGAGGATGTGCTGACAGCTGTCAGATACCTGCGTACAAATGCAGAAAAGTATCATATCGATCCTGAACGCATCGGTATCATGGGATCCTCGGCCGGCGGACATCTGACGATCCTGGCGGCGAACAATGACGGACAGTTTGATACGGAGATGTATAATACCGTCAGCAGTCACGTGAAATGTGCTATCGATATGTACGGTATTGCGGATATTGAAGCTGTCTACAGATTCAATATCAATGCCCTGAAAAACGGACAGCGCACCAGAACCAGAGATCCCTGGCATTTCCCCGAAAGCGAACTGCTTGGCGATCTTCCGGTCAATGTCCTGGCTGCTGCTAAGCGTGCAGGAGGCATCAACGGTATCAATGACCGTACGTGTCCTGTATTGATCCTGCATGGCAATGATGATCATGTCGTAAACATTGAACAGAGTGAGATGTACTATCAGGCCTTGAAAGATAACGGCAGAGATGTTACGTATTATGTGCTGGATGGGGCAGATCATGGCTCCGATGAATTCTTCCAGACAGATGTACAGAAGATCATCCTGGATTATCTGAAGGATAAATTACTGTAAACGAAAGGAAAACAATGAAATATATCAGTCTTGACCTTGGCAGTGTAACCTGCGGAATCGCTAAATCAGATACCGGATTTCTCGCACAGCCGGTCAAAACGATACGTTTTCAGCCTGAAGATTATGATGAGGCGATCGACCGCATCCTGGAGTATCTTGCGGCAGAGAAGCCGGATCTGATCGTGATGGGCTATCCGCTGCTGGAGAATGACGATGAAGGTCCGAGAGCGCAGCTTTCCAGAGAGATCGGAGAGATCATCGAGAAAGAATCGGGGATCAGGGTCGTTCTGCAGGACGAGCGGTATACGACCAGGGATTCCGAAGAATTCCTGATCCAGGCAAATGTTTCGCGCAGGAAACGGAAGAAAGTGATCGATCAGCAGGCAGCTGTCAGAATTCTCGAATATTATCTCGAGAAGCAGAGAAACAGTCTGTAACAGGCATTTTAAAAGGAACTCAGCGTACTGAGTTCCTGTTTTTTTACTGCTTTTTCAGGATATAGGGTTCTCCGACGGCCTTGATGAAGAAGCGTTCAGGATTGACGATCTGTGCTCTGATCACTTCCGGATCACCGTTGAATTCCTTCCAGTCCGGAGCATCTACACAGCCCCAGTGGATCGGAAGAAGAGGGGTATGCGGATATGCTTCTGCCATCTTCAGTACCCCGGGAATGCCGATATGCCAGCGTGAATCAGAGATATCCATCAGGATCAGGTCCATATCCGGCTGATGAAGCTGTTCCTCCATCAGTCTGGAATCGCCGGGCATCCAGATCACACCGTCGGGTGTTTCCAGACGGAAGCCGCAGAAGTCCTTCATCTCGTAATGTCTTACTGCACTGTGCTTCGGTGAATCATTCTGCCAGGCATGGTCGGCAGGGGTAAGCGTGATCCTGATATCACCGACGCTGAATGTATCACCGATCTCATGACCGTATGCCGGTATACCGATCTCTGCGCAGAGACCTGCAACATATTCCGTTGTATGTACGGATCCTGTCCTGTCCTTCAGATCAAGAAGCGTAGGTTTGCTGAAATGATCATTGTCACAATGCGTAATGATAATACTGTCGGCATGCGGGATATCCTCAGTGCCCAGCGGTGCCTCGGTCAGTATCTTCATGTCAAAACCTTTCAGCAGAGGATCGATCAGGACAACCGTACCGCGGCTGTTGATCATGGCTCCGCCGCCGCCAAGCCAGTATACTTCCGTATGATCGATGCTTGAAAATACTGAATTATCCATCTGTATGCGATTTGCTTTAGCCTGTGTCATAGATATTACTCCTGTTACCATTATTTTATTTTTTTACAGATTGTATGCAAATAGAACATACAAAAATGAGCAGAAATATATTAGCGTATGCCTGTGTCTATGATAGTATGGAGATATTAACAGGAGGGAAAGAATTATGAAAGAAAGCAGACAATCTCTGCTTGCAGTGATCTGTACTCTTGCAGTATCACTTGTATTTTGTCTTGTCTTTGGACAGATGACGAAACCGAAGATCGCCAAACCTGCGGAAGGCGCACTCTTTGCGGCAGGTACGTATGAAGCGGAAAGTCCGGGGTATACAGGCGCCAGCAATCCGATCAAGGTCAAGGTGACAGTTTCAGATAACAAAATTGAGAATATCGAATATACGATCGACGGTGAGACACCGACAGTCGGCGGCATGGCAGTTCCTGCTCTGGCAGAGAAAGTTCTTGCGGTCCAGTCTCCGAATATTGAGGTAGTTACCTATGCAACAGTGAGTTCCAAGGGATTCCTGACAGCTGTATCGGATGCGCTTCGTCAAGCCGGGGCAGATCCTGAGGCTCTTGTGCCGCAGCAGGTCGAGACAGCTGCTGAAGATGTAGAGAAGACAGCAGATATCGTTGTGGCAGGTGCCGGCGGTGCCGGTATGACAGCAGCTATTACCGCTGCCCAGAACGGCAAGAAAGTCATCATTCTTGAAAAAGGCTTATTCCCGGGTGGTAACTCCAGTTATGCGGCCGGCGGTATGAATGCGGCAGAAACACATTACCAGGCTGAAGCAGGTATTGAAGACTCCGTAGAACTGTTTTACGAAGATACCATGAAAGGCGGCCATGACATCAACGATCCTGAACTTGTCAGAACACTGGCGGAAAATTCTTCGGCAGCAATCGACTGGCTGGATTCCATCGATGCGCCGTTAAGTGATGTCGGTCTGGCCGGCGGTGCCAGTGTTTATCGTCAGCACCGTCCTGTAAATGCTAAAGGGGATATCCTCCCTGTCGGTACATTCCTCGTAGAACATCTGTCCAAGACATGTGAAGACCTCGGTATCGAGATCGTGTACAGTGCAAAAGTTGACGAGGTTCTGATGGATAACGGCAAGGCTGTGGGTCTGCACGCTACCGATAGCGACGGTAATAACATCACAGTTCATGCGGACGCTGTCATTATTGCAACAGGCGGCTTCGGTTCCAACCCGGATCTGATCGTCAAGTACAGACCGGACCTCAAGGGATATGTCTCCACCAACGCTCCTACCATTACCGGTGACGCGATTGCGTTCTTAGAAGCAGTCGGCGCAGATTTCCGTGATCTTGAACAGATCCAGATCCATCCGACCGTTGTACAGACAGATGGTTCTCTGATTTCTGAATCTCTGCGCGGTGACGGTGCGATCCTGCTGAACAAGAACGGTGTACGTTTCACCAATGAGAATGGTACCAGAGACGTTGTCTCGGCTGCCGTCAATGAACAGCCTGACAGGTATGCATGGCTGGTTACTGATGAGAAAGTAGCTGCGAAATCCGAACTCATCAAGAAGTATGTCAGTAAGGGTTACATGATCAAGTGTGATACTGTCGCGGATCTTGCCAAGCTGATTGGTGTTGAAGAAGCCGTTGTACAGGAAACACTTGATAAGTGGCACACTGCCTGTGAAACAGGTGAAGATGCGGAATTCGGCCGTGCCAATCCCGATAAGAATAAGACATACGTAGCTGAACTGCCTCTGTATGCAGTACAGATCTCTCCGGGTATCCATCACTGCATGGGCGGTGTCAAGATCAACACCAACGCGGAAGTTATTGACACAAAGGGTAATGTCATTCCTGGTCTCTATGCGGCTGGTGAAGTCACCGGCGGTGTCCACGGCGGCAACCGTCTCGGCGGCAACGCTGTTACAGACTTTGTTGTCTTCGGCCGTATTGCCGGTGAGAACGCTTCTGCTTACAGTAAATAAGCCAGATATGCAAAGGATGCGTACATTTCACTGTACGTATCCTTTTTTTGTTCATCAGGCAAAGTCTTGGTACAATATATACAGAGAGAAACATAGATGCGTATATGTATCTATTTGGAAAGAGGCACAATTATGATCTATACACTGACTTTAAATCCGGCGGTGGACTATTACATGGAAATGAGCGGTGAGATGAACCGTGAAGGGGTGATCCGCGGACGTAATGAACAGTACAGGGCAGCCGGCAAAGGTCTTAATGTTTCAAGAGATCTCAGCATCATGCAGATTCCTTCTGTCGCTGTTGCATTGCTCGGCGGCTTTACCGGTGAGTTTATCCGTCAGGCTTTTTCCGGAGATCCTCTGATCACGCTGGTACCGATCCCGATCAAGGGCAATAACCGTGTTAACGTCAAGCTTGTCAAAGACGGGACATTGATCGCAGTTAACGGTGCCGGGCCGAAGACAGATGACTCCATTGAGAGTGATATCATGCGGGCATTTGAGAATGTAGGACAGCGGGATACAGTCGTGATCAGCGGTTCCGTGATGCCCGGGATCAATCCCGAAATGATCATCTATCTCTGTGCCAAGATCCACAACCATGGCGGCGAAGTCGTGCTGGATACCGAAAGACTCTCACCAGAAGCGATCACCGCCTGCCGTCCGCAGCTGATCAAACGCACGCTGCAGGAACTGGCACAGCAGACAGGGCGTAAACAGGCAGATCCCGAAGATGCCGTGAGTTTACTGAAGGAAGCTGGTTTTCCGGAAGTACTGCTGCCGCTGGATGATGAAAAAGTATACCTCAAGTCCGGTGAGCAGATCTATCTGCTGAGGCAGCCTGAACATGTTCATGTGAATCCTGTCGGACGCACGGATGCTCTTCTGGCTGCGTATATCGGCAAGCGTACGGAAGGGCTGATGCCGCAGGATGCTCTGCGCTGGGCGGGTGCCATGGCTAATGCGGTGGCTTCGACACTGGATGATACTTCTCTGGATGAAGTCATGCGGCTGTTTGATGAGATAAAGACAGAACAGATCTGATACGGAGGTGTTCATGCGCAATCACGAAGTAATGACAGAACAGCTTCTGCTGGATGAACAGGGGGAGATCAGAGAACCCGGCTGGTCCAGGAAGATGTACCAGCAATACCGGCGGAAGATGATCAAGGCACCGTCTTTCCGCATCAAGGAATGGGATTACTATCTGGTTACGGGCAAGGATTTTGCCTGTGCCTTTACGATCTCCGACAATGGTTATGTGGGACTGCAGTCGGTATCTCTGCTGATCTTTGATGATATGCCCCGTGAGCATACCGAGACGGTGCTGAACGTGATGCCGATGGGAAAACTGCATATGCCGGAGAGTTCGGAAACAGGCAATACGGTATATAGCGATCAGAGACTGCAGATGACATATACGGTTGGCAGGAATACACGGAAGATACGCTGTCACTTTGAGAATTTCATGGCCGGCAAGCCGCTGAATGCAGAGATCGAACTGGAACAGCCGGAGATGGATTCGCTGGTCATTGCGACCCCGTGGGATAAGAAGCATGCGTTCTACTTTAACCAGAAGATCAACTGTATGCCTGCCCGCGGATATGTTGAATTTGACGGTGTACGCAGGGAGTTTGATCCGCAGACGGACTTTGGTACGCTGGACTGGGGCAGAGGTGTCTGGACCTACGATAATACCTGGTACTGGAGCAGCGGCAATGCCCGCATTAACGGGAAAGCATTCGGTTTTAATCTTGGCTATGGCTTCGGCAATACTTCCGCAGCGACGGAGAATGTCATACAATACGACGGCAAAGCGCATAAGCTTGATGATATTACCTTCAGCATTCCGGCAAATTATACCGATCCCTGGAAAGTCACATCATCCGACGGACGTTTTGAAGCAGATTTTGTGCCGGTACTGGACAGAGCTGCCAAACTGGACTTCAAGGTCATCGTCTCCGATCAGCATCAGGTCTTCGGCAGAATGAGCGGCAGGGCCATCCTTGATGACGGTGAAGTGATCACGTTTGCGGATCTGCTTTGTTTTGCGGAGGAGGTTCACAACAAATACTGATGAAGAATATCAATGTCAGTATTCTCGGTACGGGGATGATCGTCCCCGTATTTCTTGAGAATGCGGAAAGATCAGGCGGGTATCATATCCGCGGTATATGGGGCAGAGATGCCCGCAAGGCTGCTGTATATGACAGTAAGGCAGACTTTACGACAGATGATCTTGACAGAGTGCTGCAGGATCCCGAGACCGATGTTATCTATATTGCACTGCCGAACAGTATGCATGCCTCCTATGCTGTAAAGGCACTGCAGGCCGGCAGGAACGTGATGGTGGAGAAACCGTTTGCGGCAAACTATGCCGAGGCACGGCAGGTCATACAGCTGGCTGAACAGCTTGGTCTGCTTGTCTTTGACATGTGCATGACGCCGTATCATGCCAATTACCGTATGATCCCGGAATATCTGAAGGATCTCGGACAGGTGCGTGTCGTGACGGGGATTCTGTCGCATTATTCCCGCAGGTATGACCGTTTTCTTGCCGGTGAGGTACTGCCGGTGTTTGATCCAAAGCTTGCCGGCGGCACCCTGATGGATCTTGGCATCTATCTGATCCGCTATGTATACGGTCTTTTCGGGATGCCGGAACATGTCCATTACCATGCGAATATCGTAAGGGATATTGATACTTCCGGTATTCTGGTGCTGGATTATCCGCAGATGAAGGCGTCATTGACGGCGACCAAGGATGCATCAGGGCCGAGTTTTGTATTGATCCAGTGCGAGCATGGCCGGATCATGATGGAGGGTCCTGCCGGTGTATGCCATACCATCACCGTAGAGAAGGACGGTGCTGACATGATCGTTCTTCCGGGTCCGGATACAGGTACGGCAATGAGCAGCGAGCTGACTGTTTTCAGACAGATGTATGAAGATCATGATCCTGCTGTAAGAGCTGCGTATACATCCGATATTCTCTCTGTACAGAAGATCCTGGATCTGGCCAGAGAAGATGCCGGCATACAGTTTATTTAGTCTGTACGTATTCTTCCGGCTTCGTGTTAATATATACTGGTTTAGTTGCTTTGCAATAGTGATATAAGGTTAAACATGGTAAAATACAGAGTATGAACAGAAGTGAAAAACGTGAAGCCGCAATGTTTTGTGTATATCAGAAACTGATCCTGGACAGAGACAGTTCGGAGCTGATCAGCGACAACTTCAAGGATGAACCTGAAGATGAATACTTCAGTGAACTTGTAAGAACAGCCTGCAGAGAGAAGGACAGGTATGCGTCATATGCCGATCAGGTGCTGGAGAACTGGCACTTTGACAGGCTTGGTCTGATCGAACAGGCTCTGATCCTGTGCGGATGTGCAGAATTCGATCTGAAGGAAGTGGAAGCTTCCGTGATCATCGATGAATACATCGAACTTGCGAAGAAGTATTGTGACGAAGATTCCTATAAACTGATCAATGGAGTTCTTGACCGCATATGAGCAGAGAAGTCCTTCAGGTCTCGGTTCTCGTCAATTATCTGAAAAACAGGCTGGAAGCAGATCCGTATACCCAGAAAGTCATGGTAGAAGGGGAGCTCAGCAATTTTTCCAGTTATCGTTCGGGACACTGGTACTTTACGCTGAAGGACAGCGAAGCCCAGATCAGGTGTGCCATGTTTGCGTCCAGCAACCGCAGAGTTACCTTTACACCGAAAGATGGCGATAAGGTCATCGTACAGGGTGATATCTCGGTGTTTACGGGACGAGGAGAGCTGCAGCTGATCGTTACGGCTATGAGACCGTCAGGCATCGGGGATCTTTTTCTGCAGTATGAGAAACTGAAGAAGAAACTCAGTGATGAAGGTCTTTTTGATGAGGCGCATAAGAAGCCGCTGCCGGCCTGGCCCATGCGTATCGGGCTTGTGACAGGAAGGAATACAGCTGCCAGAGCGGATGTGATCACAACCGTTGGCAGAAGATGGCCTGTGGCGGAGATCTTTGAGTATCCGGTTCTTGTACAGGGGACCGGGAGTGCGGAACAGATCCGCAAAGCCATGCGTACGATGGACCGGATGAACATGGATGTGATCCTGCTTGTGCGCGGGGGAGGTTCCATTGAGGATCTCTGGTCGTTCAATGATGAACAGCTTGCCCGTATCATCTACGGGATGCATACGCCGGTCGTTACCGGTGTCGGCCATGAGGTGGATTATACGATCGCTGATTTTGTCAGTGATCTGCGGGCACCGACACCGACAGGTGCAGCCGAACGTGCGACACCGAATATTGAAGAGGTCCGCACAAGGATCAGTACATACAAAGAGAATATCCTGGATCTGACCGAAGACAAGCGTCTTGAGGAAGCTTCCCGACTGGAACAGATGCGCACGGCCAGGGTATTCCTGAATCCGGAACGGCTGATCAGCGAGAAGAGCTTCCGGGTCAACGCGGTATTTACGGAGCTGCAGAAGGCGATCGAAAAAGAACGCAGCAGTTCTCTTGTCAGGATCAGCAGGGCTCAGAATGCCCTTACGGGGCTGATACAGGCTGAAATTGCCGTGAATCGTGTGCGGCTTGATAACGATGCGTCTTTGCTGAAAAAAGGCGCAGAACGCAAATACGGGCTTGAACGTGATAAGCTGTCGGCACAGATCAATCTGCTGGATGCCTATTCACCGTTAAAAGTATTATCCAGAGGGTATGCGGTTGCCGAACATGACGGACATGCGGTGACGGATGCCGGTGAGCTGAAACCGGGTGACTCTCTGCTGATCCGTGTACATCACGGGAAGATCCATGCCGAAACCATCAGTACAGACCGGGAGGAATAAACATGTCGGAAAAAGAACGTACATTTGAGCAGTCCATGGAAAGACTGGAAGAGATCGTAGGTATTCTTGAAGATAACGAACAGTCTCTGGATGAAACGATCGCACTGTTTGAAGAAGGTCTTAATCTGGTCAAATATTGTGATGATAAACTGAAGCAGTTTGAACTGAAGATCACCGAGATCAAGAGTAAGAATGATGAAGAAGAATGAGTTTGAACAGCTTCTGAATGAGAAGCTTGATAAAGTAACGGATTCCCGGGTCAGAGATGCCATGCGCTATTCACTGACAGCAGGCGGCAAGCGTATTCGTCCGACGCTGCTGTATCTTGTCCTGGAAGGCTATGGAGAAGATCCTGCGCTTGGCAATGAGACAGCCTGTGCCCTGGAGATGATTCATACATATTCACTGATCCATGATGATCTGCCGGCAATGGACAACGATGACCTGCGCAGAGGCAGACCGACGAACCACAAACAGTTTGATGAGGCGACGGCGATCCTTGCCGGAGACGGACTGCTGACGGAAGCTTTTGCCTGTGCATCGGAAACGCATGCATCCGCGGATAAGGTGCTGAAATGCATCCGCATGCTTGCACAGAGTGCGGGACCTTCCGGCATGGTATACGGACAGTGTCTTGACATCAACGAAGATAAGAATGTCATGAACTTTGAAGATATCCGCAAGGTCTATAAATACAAGACCGGATGTCTGCTCAGTGTTCCTCTGGCCATGGCTTCCGTACTGGCCGGCAGAGATGAAGAAACCACGAAGCAGTGGGAACAGATCGGTTTTGATCTTGGCCTGGCTTTTCAGATCCAGGATGACATCCTTGATGTGACCGCTACCGCAGAAGAACTCGGCAAATCCAATTCCGACGAAAGAAACGATAAAGTGACATCCGTCACGACACTTGGCATGGATGTAGCCCGCAGACTGATGAACAGCCTGTATGAAGACTGTCTGCGCCGCTGTGCAGAGATGCCCGGTTTCCGGGAAGAGAAGATCTCTGAACTTATACGTTCGGTCATGATCAGAACATACTAGGAGTGTTATGAACATTAAGGAAATAGAGAGTCCGGATTTTCTGAAATCCATGTCTCTCAGCGAACTGAATGATCTTGCCCAGGATATCCGTTCTTTTCTGATCAGCAGTATTTCCAGAACAGGCGGCCATCTTGCCAGCAATCTCGGGGTCGTAGAACTGACGATCGCTCTTCATTATGTCTTTGACTCCCCGAAGGACAAACTGATCTTTGATGTCGGACATCAAAGCTATGTGCATAAGATCCTGACCGGCAGGGCAAAGGCTTTCGATACATTGCGTCAGTACGGCGGTATCAGCGGTTTCCAGAAGCGCTGTGAAAGTCCTCATGATGTCTGGGAAGCAGGGCACAGTTCGACTTCGCTCAGCGCAGCACTTGGCTTTGCGGTGACCAGAGACATGAAAGATGAAGACTATGCAGTCGTAGCAGTGATCGGTGACGGTGCCTTAAGCTCCGGCATGGCTTTTGAAGCCCTCAACCAGATCGGTTCCGAGAAACGCCGGCTGATCATTGTCTTCAATGACAACAACATGTCGATCTCCCGCAATGTCGGTGCTTTGAGCAAATCGATTGCGAGACTGCGTTCGGCCAAGTCATATAATGCTTTCAAGATGAATACAAAGTCAGCATTGCAGCACAGCAGCTTCGGCAATGCGATGTACTCAGGCCTGAAAAGCGTCAAGGATGCAGTCAAGGACACGATCGTTGATAAGGGGATCTTCGGTGAGCTGAATCTGGAATACATAGGACCGATCGACGGTCATAATATCCATGATCTGATCAGAGTGCTGACCGTAGCCCGTGAACATGACGGACCGATCGTTGTCCATGCGATCACCCAGAAAGGCAGGGGATATGCGCCGTGTGAAAAGGACAGAGACGGTCTCTGGCACGGTGTGGGACCGTTTGATCCGGCGACCGGCAAACCTCTGCATGGTATCCCGCAGGGATATGCGACATGGTCAGAGATCATTTCTTCCACGGTGGAGGAGCTGGCCAGAGACAACGAGAAGATCGTAGCCCTGACACCGGCAATGATCCGCGGCAGTGCTCTGCAGAGCTTCTTTGCGAGATATCCGGAACGCAGTTTTGACTGCGGTATTGCGGAGGAACATGCGGCAACATTTGCGGCAGCCATGGCAGCAGGCGGCTTGCGGCCGTTCCTTGCCATATACAGTTCCTTCCTGCAGAGGGCATATGACCAGATCAATCATGATATCTGCCGCATGGATCTGCCCGTACTGATCGGTATCGACAGAGCCGGTCTTGTCGGCGGTGACGGTGATACCCATCACGGTGTCTTTGATATCGGTATTCTCAAACCGCTGCCGCATATGATCATTGCCCAGCCCCGGAATGCCATCGAAGCCAGAAACATGATCTATACGGCATTACTGCAGGAGCATCCGTTTGCGATACGTTATCCGCGAGGTTCTGCCGCCAACAACAAGGAATTATTTGAAAAAATTGAGATCGGCACGTGGGAAATGCTGAATTCCCCGAATAAGATAAATGCGGCTGTCCTGGCATACGGACCGGATACCGAACGGATCCTGGAGAAAGTAAAAGCCAATGATCTGCCTGTACTGGTGATCAATGCACGTTTCTTCAAGCCGATCGATACGGACTGTCTTGAGCATCTGGAGGAGATGGATATTCCTGTATTCATCTATGAAACAGATATGAAGATAGGCGGTCTGGCTGCTTCTGTAGCTTCCTGGTGCATGCACAGGCACAGAATGATGGATATCCGCAGTTACGGTATCGGTGATCACTATGTACCGCATGGTTCCGAGACCCTGCTGAAGAAAGATGAAAGAATAGACCTGAATACACTGTTTGAGGATATTTTGAAAGAGATCCATGATTAACCATCTGTACGTTAAAAACTTTGTGCTGATCGATGAACTGAGTCTTGATCTGAAAGACGGTTTCAGTGTCTTTACAGGTGAGACCGGTGCCGGTAAGTCCATCCTGATCGATGCGATATCTTTACTCTGCGCAGACCGGGCCAGTACAGCCATGATCGCCAGGGGAAAAGACAAAGCTGTCGTTGAGGGAACCTTTTCCTTTGCGCCGGGATCACATGCCCTGCAGGTGCTGAAAGAAGCCGGTTTTGAAGCCGCTGATGAAGTGACGTTCACCCGTGAGATACACAGCAGCGGGAAGGGTGTTGTCCGTATTGACAGACGCATTGCCACACTGTCGCTGATGAAGGAGATCCTCGACGGTGAAATCGATATCCACGGGCAGAGAGATACGCAGTATCTGCTGAATACGAATACGCATATCAGGCTGCTTGATCAGTTTCTGAAACTGGATGATCTGCGTGTGAAAACAGCCGAAGCGTACACTGTTCTGAAGAACTGCCGCGCAGAAAAGGAAAAGGCTTTGCAGGAAGTCTATAACGAGAATGATCTTGAATACCTGATGTATCAGATCAGAGAGATCGAACAGGCAAAGCTCAAGATCGGTGAAGACGAAGAACTGCAGGAACAGGAAAGAGAATACAAGGCTGTCAGGAGTTCGATAGAGAAACTGGATCAGATCATTGCCCTGTATGACCGTCTGGACAGTGATCTGTATGATCTGAACCGGATGGTATCATCACTGCCGGAAAGCACTTCGCTGGAGAAAACGGCAGCCCAGATGAATGACGGATACTATGCCGTCAGCGATGCTGCAGAAGAGATACGCAAAGTGCGTGATGCCTATTCCCTGAGCGAAGATGATATCAACGCCATGGAGGAGAGACTGTATCTGCTGCAGAGGATGAAACGGAAATACGGAGGTTCGATCGAGACCGTGCTTGAGCGTCTGGAAGAAATGAAGGAACAGGTACGGATGATCGAAAACCGTCAGGAATATCTGGATGAGATCGATAAACGCATAAAGAAGGCATATGAAGCTTTTAAGGTACATGCGGATGAACTCCATAAGAAGAGAACGCAGGGTGCCGGTGCTCTTGAAAAGGCGATCATCGGACATCTGCGGGATCTTTCGCTTCCCGAAGCAAGATTCAAGGTATCCATACAGTCCGGCAATGAATCACCGGAAGGTACTGACAGGGTCGAATTCCTTATCTCGATGAATAAGGGAGAAGATCTCAAGCCTCTGACTAAGACGGCCAGCGGCGGTGAACTGTCCAGGCTGATGCTTGGTCTGAAGGTCATCTTTACGGCTCTGCAGGAGGTGCATACAGTGATCTTTGACGAGATCGATACCGGTGTCAGCGGTCCTGTGGCGACAGCGATCGGCCGCAAGATGCGCTCTCTTTCCGAATTCTGTCAGGTCTTTTCCGTGACGCATCTGGCTCCGGTGGCTGCTTCGGCTGAATATCATTATCTTGTCTCCAAGCATACGGCAGGGGACAGGACCATCACCGATGTAATGCTGCTTGATCATCAGGGTACCGTTGATCAGCTGGCACTGATCTCTTCCGGTGAGATCACCGAAGCCAGCCGTACAGCTGCTGAAGAGCTTCTCGAGAGGAACCGGACAGTACATGAGTAAAGTCTACTTTCATATCGATCTGAACGCGTTCTTTGCGAATGCTGAAGTTCTGCTGGATCCTTCCCTGAAAGGCAAACCTGTTGTTGTTTCCGGAAATACCCGCCGCAGTGTCGTGTCTACTGCCAGCTATGAAGCGAGGAAATACGGCATACACTCCGCCATGCCTCTCAGCGAAGCCGAGAAGAAGTGTCCCGATCTTGTGATCGTCAATCCGCATTTTACCTGGTACAGTGAGCTGTCTGAACAGTTTATGGATATCGTCCGTTCCTACACGGAGATCATTGAACAGGCCAGTATCGATGAGTGTTATGCGGATATGACAGAAGTGATCAAACGGTATGAAAGACCGCTGGATCTGGCATGGGAGATACAGAAACGGGCACTCAGTGAACTTGGGCTGCCATGTTCGATCGGGGTTGCCCCGAATATGTTTCTAGCCAAGATGGCAAGTGACATGAAGAAACCGCTTGGGATCACGGTCCTGCGGATCCGGGAGGTGCCTGCCAAGCTTTGGCCTTTGCCGATCTCGGATATGCGCGGTATCGGCAGTAAAACAGCACCTGTGCTGGAAGACATGGGTATCCATACGATCGGAGATCTTGCAAATTACCAGGATATTCCGTCTCTGCGGCAGATCCTCGGAAAGAATACCGAGAGCGTAATGGAAAGAGCCAACGGGTATGATCACCGGGAGATCGTCATGTCATGGGATGCCAAGTCCATGGGTGTATCCGAGACTCTGCTGGATGACGTGACTGATTATGATGAGATCAGGGGACTGCTCAGAACATTGTCCAGACGCCTCAGCAAACGTATGCGTGAAGAGAAGAAAGCCGGATATACGTTATCTCTGAGAATACGGTATTATGACTTTCAGAATGCGGACAGATCAAAGAAACTGAGTGAACCGATCTGGCAGAGTGATGATATCTTTGTGCAGGCACTGTCCCTGTTTGATGAGCACTGGGAAGATGAACCGGTCAGGCTTCTGGGTATATCCATGAGTGATTTTGCGTCATCGGGGCAGCTGGTTTCGCAGATCGGTCTGTTTGATCCGGTGGAAGCGGAGAAGAAAGAGACGGAAAGAGTTCTGAAGGATCTCAATGAACAGCTGGGAAGAACAGAGTTCAGAAGAGCCAGTGATCTTCTGGGGGCGAAGAAATGAACTGTGAGGATGCTTTAAAGCAGTATCTTGCGTATATTACCGTGAATGAGGGGCTTTCTGTACGCACGGTCAATTCGTACCGTGAGGATCTGAAGCAGTATCTTGCGTATCTGGATGAACAGAATATTACCGATACGGAAGATGTCGGGTATTCTGTGATCGCAGGATTTATGGAGATACAGAGGAAGCAGAAGGAAGCTTCGAGTATTGCCCGCATGGCTGCTTCTGTGCGTTCTTTTCACCGTTATCTGGCGTTTATGCATGATGAGAATGATCCTGCGGTCAGTCTTGAGGTACACCGCGGTCAGAAGTCACTGCCTGTTTTCTGCACACGTGAGGAAACAGAGCGTTTAATGGCCGTATTTGACGATTCTGACCCGAGACAGATGCTTGATCATACAGTCCTGGAATTGATCTATACGTGCGGTTTACGGGTCTCTGAGGCGGTATCCCTGACGATGAACAGGGTGGATCTCGAGACCGGCAGTATCCGTGTGCTTGGTAAAGGCAACAAGGAGCGTATCGTACCGATCGCATCCGGCAGTCTGCCGCTGCTGAAGAGCTATGTCAGTACGATCAGACCACTGTACCTGAAGGGAAAGACAAATCTGTTTCTGATCAACCGCTTCGGCCGTAAGATCACCGCCAGATATGTGGAGGAGATGCTGCACAGGGCATGTCTGGCGGCAGGGATCGACAAGCATATCACCCCGCATAAACTCAGGCACAGTTATGCTACGCACCTGCTGCAGGGCGGAGCTGATCTGCGGAGTATTCAGGAGATGCTCGGACACAGTGATATACAGACCACTGAGATCTATACACATGTGCAGAACCGGATGGTCTTTGACAGCTATGAGAAATATCATCCCGGAATGAAGGAAGGAGACCTGTTTGAAGAAGATGATGAAGTATAAGAGAATATTTACTGTCGTTGTAGATTCATGGGGTTTCGGAAGTGCCCCGGATGCGGACAAATACGGTGATGACGGAGCCGATACGATGGGTCATATTGCAGAAGCAGTGAAGGAAATCCATCTGCCCAACCTGCAGAAGATCGGCGCCTTTAACCTGAAGGAAATACCGCAGATCCCGGCTCTGGATGAGATCTCGGGATACTGTCTGACCATGCTTGAGCACAGCAATTCCAAGGATACGATGACCGGTCACTGGGAGATGATGGGATTATACATCCAGCAGCCGTTTGTGACCTTTACGGAGACGGGATTCCCGGAAGAGCTGATCCGTACGCTGGAAGAGAAAACAGGGCATAAGGTTGTCGGAAACAAGGCGGCTTCCGGCACTGAGATCCTGGATGAACTGGGTGAACACCATATCAAAACCGGTGATATGATCGTCTATACTTCAGCTGACTCCGTGCTGCAGATCGCTGCCAGTGAGGAGACCTTCGGACTTGAAGAATTATACAGATGCTGCCGGATCGCCAGAGAAATCACGATGAGACCGGAATGGCGTGTCGGCAGGGTCATCGCAAGACCGTTTGTCGGTAAGGAGAAGGGACATTTTGTCCGTACGTACAACAGACATGATCTGGCGCTGAAGCCTTTCGGACGTACAGTACTGAACGATCTGAAAGACAGCGGCTATGATGTGATCGCCATCGGTAAGATCAATGATATCTTTGTCGGTGAAGGAATCACGCAGTTCTATCACTCCAAATCCAGTGTACACGGCATGGAACAGACGATCGAAGGAACCAAGATAGACTTTACCGGTCTCGCCTTTGTGAATCTGGTGGACTTTGACGCCAAGTGGGGTCACCGCCGCAATCCCGAAGGCTATGCCCGGGAACTGGAGCGGTTTGATGAAAAACTCGGTATACTGATGAATGAACTGCGTCCGGATGATCTGCTGATGATCACCGCCGATCACGGAAATGATCCGACTTGGAAGGGGACCGACCACACCCGTGAGATCGTTCCGCTGCTGATGTACAGTCCTTCCTTTACCGGAAGCGGTATTCTTCCGCAGAGTGAGACCTTCTCCGATATCGGTGCGACGATCGCAGAAAACTTCGGTACTATCGCGCCTCAGTACGGCAAGAGTCTGCTGGATTATCTGCGCTGATCATGATCAGCAAGTGTACCTGCGGGTGCACTTTTTTTATAATATATACAACAAGCGGTAAGGACAATGAAAAGAGAAGTACGGAAAAGAATATACAGATCACTGTGGTCAGGCATGATCTTATATAACTGAAACAAAACAAGATACAGATATACTGTACAAACAGAATATTTATAATATATTTAATAGTATAAGCATCCGCTTCACATAACAAATACATCATTTCATTACTGCTTCGGATAACAGCTGTTTTTCTGTTTTTAACATTATACGGAGGATATAACGATCATGATCTGTAAAAACTGCGGAGCTGACATTCAGAATGATGCTGTGTATTGTACAAACTGCGGAATCAAACTGGTTACTGACATTCCCGAAATCAAAGAACCGGAAACCCCGGTGCCTGTTTCAAATGAACAAATAAAAGAAACTCCTGAAATGACGGGTGAAGAATCTGTGCGTGAGGAAACACTGTTATCAGAAACGGAAAAGACAGATCCTGCCGAGGAGGATAAAAATGATACTGCAGTACTGCCGGCAGAAACCGAGATCCTTCCGCAGGATCATGCATCCCCGGAGATATCCGATCAAGTGCATGAGATCAAGGATTCTCTGGCAGTCCTGATCGAAGAAGAAGCTTCCGAAGAGATGAATGAGGCTGCAGATATTCTTACAGAAGATGACAGCCGGGAAGAAACAGAAGGGGATGACCGCTCTGATGAAACTGTACTGGCAGAAATGGCAGAAGAAGTCGTCAGGGAGGAAGCTGAAGTAACGGATCCTGATAACGGGATAACGGAAGAAAATGCGGCAGAAACAGTACAGGAAACAGCTCCTCAGGATGAGACAGAGACACCGGATACGGATGAAGAAGTGACCCGGACTGAAGAAACGGAGAATGCTGCAGAAGGCGGGACAGAAACGAAAGAAGGCAGCGATCCTGTTGTTACAGAGAAAAAAGAAGAAACAGCAGATGTGACACCCAAAGCAGATACTTCTGAACAAAAGCCGACTGTTGAACATCCAACCAAAGCCAAAAAGAAATCGGTGCTGCCGGTCATTCTGGTCGTGCTGGCAGCTGCATGTATCATCGGCTTTGTCATCTTTAACAACATGAAGAAAAAGTATGAGCAGGCATCAGCAGCATATGCACAGGGTGATTACCCTACAGCTGCTGAACTGTATTCATCACTTGGCGGCTATAAAGACGCAAAGACGATGCATGCGAATGCTTTGCTGTGGATCGATGCACAGGGACTCAGGGACAGCGCAGGGAAAGATCCGAAGCAATGGACACAGGCGGCAGAAGCATTCGATCTGATTGATGAGGAAGCGGCTGCGGATGAGGCCGAATTATGCAGAAACAAGTCAACGTATTATACAGCATTCAATATCATGGCTGATGATCCGACAGACGCTGCTGTGATCAATAAAGCCCTGGATCTGTTCAGACAATGCGGCGGTATCCTGGATGCTGACGAACAGATCAGAAACTGTGAACATGCGATCTCCTACAGTGAGGCCATGGATCTGTTCAATGCTCATCACTGGGCGGAAGCTTATGAGATATTCAGTGATCTGTCACAGTATGATTATAAAGATGCCGATGATCTGGAGACCGAAAGCTATACAAGATCGATATATGAACAGGCGGAAGCAGCTCTAGCGGAAGGTCATAATTATGAAGCATATAAACTATTTGATAAGATCGATGACATGTCCTATGATGATCTGCCTGATATTCGTGAAAAAAGAGATGCATGTATACTGGCAGCTCCCGCAAGCGGTGTAGTTTACCGTAACTCTGCATATTCAAACAATGCAGTACAGCTGACCATCAACAACAATGGATATAAGAATTCGTATGTAAAATTGTACATAGGTGACAATCTGGTCATGACGGTATTTATCAGGGAAGATGCTACAGCTACATTCTGGCTGCCTGCGGGAACGTACCGCATGAATAAAGCATACGGTGATGACTGGTTCGGCACTGAAGATATGTTTGGGGATGAAGGTCGTTACTGGAAATGCAGTTTCGGCGGCAGCGAAACATTCACACTCGAGGCTGGTTACGGATATGAAATATCCAGCGGCGGTCAGGGAACCAGCATATCCAACAGTGAAGCTGACAGAGATTCTTTCTAGGATCCACCAAAACAAGAGGGGAGAGCCCCTCTCTTTTTAATAGACCTGTAAAACAGAGAGTTTTCCTTTGATATACATCCACGATTACAGTTTTCTTATCAAGAGATATACAGTTTACTGATTCCGATAATGATTAAATACAGATATATATTAATTAGTTTGAATGATCATAATAACGCAGTAATTGTTCCGTAATGAAAACTGTACAGAAACAGAGGATATCTGTACATCAAATACCGTTAAACTAAAATCGCATAACATACATTATGCGAAGTAATACGTATAAAATAACTGCCCCTGCAGATACAGGGCTTATTATCGGTATTCTCCTGTGTATTATATGCTCTTCACAGCTGTTTACAGGCTGTTTACAGCGTATTATTCATCACTGCGGTTTTTATCCGCATATGATCAGTATTATGGATATATGCCTGTTTTTACGCACAGAATGATATACACTATCGTGTCATATTTCGCATCGGGATGGACAGTTACCCATCCAGTGATTTATTTTTGCAAATGAGAGCCCTCTGCTGTACTGAGATACACGATACAGATATTCGGTGTGCAGTAATGGCTGAAGACCGAACAGTAATATCTTTCCTGAAGCTCAGGTACTGGCTGCTGATCACAGAATCGGTATTTATTGTTTTTCTGTCTCAACGGAGATCACCTCATAGTTATTCATCGTGATGACGATCGTTCCTTCAAGATCATTGCGATAGATATCTGTACCCCGCTCTTCCAATCTTGTTAACAAATTCACATTCGGATCTTCAAAGTCATTCTCTCCTACCTGGATCACGGCGATATCCGGATCTGTTTCCTGCAGAAAGCGAAAACCTGTCGCATCTCCTGATCCATGATGACCAAGCTTCAGTATCGTTGTGCTGAGATCCCCCTTCCCTGTAATCTGATTCTCTGCCTGAAAACCGGCATCACCGGTAAAGATGACTCTTGTATGTTCATACTGCAGCGAAGTGATCATAGAATACTGATTCAGATCATCAAAATATAAACCGTCCGCAGGTGAAAGACACGAAAAGACGATACCGTTTTGTTCATCTGTGTACAGGATATCCCCTCTCCGGGCATACTGTATTTTGATTTTCTTTTTGCTGAGAGATCTGTTCAGCGAAGTAACAGAATATGACTCGGGGATCTGTTCCTGCCTGAGGTTAACAGTATAGAATGATCCGATATCCAGTTCGTCTACGACTGTATGCATACTGCCGATATGATCAGCATGCGGATGTGTAGCAATCAGTATGTCGATCTTACGGTATCCCTGGTCTTTAATATATCTGACAACACGAGGACCGTACTCATTTACACCGGAATCGATCAGAATTGAAGTGCCGTCAGGCAGTTCAATAAACTGACAGTCACCCTGCCCTACATCGATAAAATGTACACGGACCTCCCCTTCACGGATATCGGGACGAATCAGGGGATTCCTGATCAATCCTGCGTAGACAGCGATATCTGCACAGACAATACTGAACGTGATCAGGAGCCTGATGATCCTGCCCGCCTTGCCCTTGGGAAACGGAAAAACCGTGATCGCCAGCGCAATCAGCAGATATGCCAGAAGTGAATGATCAAACAGGATATATCCGGCATAGATGACCATGGCTATACTGAGCAGTGTTCTGAGATTTTCAATGATTTTCATAGTCTTATCATATAAAAAAGGTATTCACGATGGAATACCTCTTTTCATATGACAAGTTTAGCGAACGTTCTCTTTCAGGTTCTTGGATGCCTTGAAGGCAGGAACCTTGGACTCAGGAATTTCGATCTGTTCCTTTGTCTGAGGGTTGATACCTGTACGGGCAGCTCTTGTCTTAACTTCGAACTTACCAAAACCGGAGATATCAACACGGTTGCCGTTTTTCAGTGTTTCTGTCATTGTCTCGAAGATGAGGTCAATGATCTCAGAAGCTTCCTTCTTTGTCAGATTGTGCTTATCAGCTACTAATTCAGCAATTTCCTTTTTATTTAAGATTTCCATATTCTTTTCCTCCATTTGTTATTTAACTGTATTCGCTGTTATTCTTCAAGACTTGACAATTCCTGAGATAATACTTCAAGAAGCTCAAGTCTCTGTGCATCGGTCAGATCCTTTACACCGGATGCATTTTTGTGTCCGCCGCCGTTGAACCTCGCAGCTATGCCGTTGATCGGTATCGTCTTGGAACGTATGGATCCGTCATATACCGTACCATGGTCGGTCTGTCTTGCCGCAAAGATCGCCCAGATCTCAAAATCTCTGACATGACCAAGCTCATCGATGAAGTTCTTGGCGAATGTCGATGTTGTCTGCCATTCCTCAAGATCTTCAAGTGTGATCGTAGCACTGGCCAGGTGCTTGTTTATGATCTCTGTCTTACTGCGCACAAAAGAACCGAAACGGAAGTATTTCAGACTGTGATCAAAAAGCTCACGGTTGATCTCAGGTATGCTGAGATCCAGTTCTGCCAGCCTTGCGGCTGCCCGCAGTGTATCCGCTGTTGTGTTTGATGTTCTGAATGACAGAGTATCCGTCAGCAGTCCTTTATACAGATATTCTGCAGTTTTGGATGAGAGCTTCTTATCCGTACTGCTGAAGAATCCGGTCAGGATCTCACAGACAGCAGCCGCATGATCG
Source organism: Solobacterium sp. UBA3691 (assembly GCA_002372175.1). GTDB lineage: Bacteria > Bacillota_I > Bacilli_A > Erysipelotrichales > Erysipelotrichaceae > Bulleidia. The sequence continues at coordinate 105,066 of DFIS01000076.1, read as the reverse complement.
TTCACATACCAGCCATCACCGAATTCATCCGAAAACGGGTGATGGTCAATACGAATCACTTTGTCTGCCTGCAGGAAACGCTGATCATCTACTCTTGCGGCATTGGCTGTATCGACGACGACAGCCAGCGAACGATTTATGATACCGATATCCGCCGTATCGCTTTCCGGCCATCTGCCCTGCGTGCATTTCTCTTCGCCCAGCGCATAGACTTTCTTATCGGGATAGTTTTCACTGATCCACTGCTTCAGTCCGAATTGAGAACCCAGAGCATCACAATCGGGATGGATATGACGGAATATCGTGATCACTTCATATTGTTCGATCAGTTTGAGAATATCTTCAAACGCCAGCATTACAGTCCCAGCAGTCTGCAGGTATCTCTTGCGATCATGACTTCTTCGTTTGTCGGAACGATATATACCTTGATCTTGGAATCAGGCTTGGAGATCAGGCATTCCTTGCCGTGGATCTGTGCATTCAGCTCATAGTCGATGCTAAGGCCGAGACCTTCCTCAATACCCTTCAGGATACGCTCACGCATATGTGTATCATTCTCACCAAGACCGGCAGTAAAGACGATGGCATCAACATGTCCGAGTTCAAGGAAGTAGCCGCCGATCACGTTGACAACTCTGTTGCGGTAAAGATCAACTGTGATCTTTGCACGTTCATCACCTGCATCTACAGCAGCCTGGACATCTCTGGCATCACTGGAGATACCGGAGATACCGAGCATACCGGACTTCTTGTTCAGGATCGTATCCATGTCCTCAGGTGTATAACCGAGTTTCTTCATGATATAGAAGACGACCGTAGGATCGATATCACCGCTTCTGGTACCCATCATGATACCGCCGAGAGGTGTCAGACCCATGGATGTATTGATGCACTTGCCGTTCTTGATCGCAGTAATACTTGCGCCGTTGCCGAGATGGCATGTGATCATGTTCAGCTTTGTATAATCCTCGCCCATCAGTTCAGCTGTACGTCTGTTGACATACTGGTGGCTTGTGCCGTGAGCACCGTAACGGCGGATCTTATGCTCTGTATACCATTCATAAGGAACCGGGAACAGATAGGATTCAGGTTCCATTGTCTGATGGAAAGCTGTATCAAATACAAAGACATGTCCGATATTCGGAAGTGCTTCCTTGAATGCTCTGTAGCAGACAAGATGTGCAGGATTGTGCAGAGGTGCCAGCTCACAGAGCTCATCGACCTTGGCAACAACATCCTCGTCAACGACTGCAGACTGATCAAAATATGCGCCGCCCTGGACGATACGGTGACCTGCACCCTGGATCTCGTCAAGGCTCTTGACGATGCCGTGTTCGATCAGTTTCTTAAGCAGCAGCTCTACAGCTGTCTTATGATCAGGCAGAGGAAGCTCTGTGGTGATCTTCTCACCGTTGACCTTGATCGTAAAAGCACCCATCGGCAGACCGATACGCTCAGCCTGACCGGATGTCAGAACTGTCTCACTGGGCATGTCAAATAACTGAAACTTTAAAGATGATGAACCCGAATTTACTGAAATAACCTTACTCATATTTTCCTCCTATCTCGGTTTCCATGCATTGATCAATGAGTTTATTTACTTCATTGTTAGCTATATATTTTATTTTAGTATATATTTCCCTTCTTTTCTCTGCGGCTTCGATCATTTTGAGCTTTTCTTCGTATTCTGCCATCTCTTTACGGCATCTTTTGACCGTATCGTGGACAGCAGCACGGGATATGCCTTCGATTTCTGCGATCTCCTGCAGGGAAAGATCTTCTCTGTAATACATGTCACAGATCTTCTGCTGTTTATCCGTAAGCAGTTCTCCGTAATAATCCAGCAGGACATTGGCTGTCAGTTTATCAAGCATCGTCCAGACCTTCGGAGATACTGTACAGATAACTGTCGAGATCAAACGGACGCAGATCTTCCGGCTGTTCGCCGAGACCGATATACCGTACGGGCAGATGCAGTTTATGCTTGATCGCCAGAACGATTCCGCCCTTTGCGGTACCGTCCATCTTGGTCAGGATGATACCGGTCAGATCTGTACTTTCGTTAAAGATCTGGGCCTGGGCAAGACCGTTCTGTCCGGTCGTTGCATCCAGCACAAGCCAGGTGTTGTGCGGGGCTCCTTCGATCTCTTTTCTGCTTACCCGGTTCATCTTGCCGAGTTCCTGCATCAGTGACTGCTTGTTCTGCAGACGTCCGGCTGTATCACAGATCAGAATATCGATGTTATGTTCCTTGGCATAGCGGCATCCGTCAACGATCGCAGCACTGGGATCACCGTTTTCTCGTCCCTTGATACAGGGAATATTCAGCCGTTCACCCCACTGTGCAAGCTGTTCGATCGCACCGGCACGGAATGTATCAGCAGCTGTGAAGGCAACACTCTTGCCCTCTTTGGTATACATGGCAGCCAGTTTTGCGGCTGTCGTGGTCTTGCCGCTGCCGTTGACTCCTTCAAGAAGGATCACCGTCGGTCCGTTTTCATTGAATACAGGCGGAGCATCCGGAGTTTCCTCATACAGCTCCTTCATGATCTGCAGCAGGAAGCCCATGGCCCAGTCAAAGGTGACCTTCGGATAGTCTTCAGACATCTTCTTCAGTCTTTCGGCGATCAGATCAGCTGTATCGATACCGATATCACTTTCCAGCAGAACGATCGTCAGCTGTTCAAGAAATTCATCATCGATACCGTTGAAGTTGTCCTTCAGACTTTTCAGCTGATCACCGAATACGGATTTGGACTTCTTGAATCCCTGCAGGTAGACAGCGCGGTCATTCTTGATGCCGAACGCTTTTTTCAGTGTGTCAAGAAAGCTCATGAATTCACCTCCGCAGGCTTGTTATCTGCATATGTCAGAGCATCACGGATCTCTACTTTCAGCATCTGCGATACACCCTGATGCTGCATGGTCACGCCGAAGAGCACATCAGCATTCTCCATCGTGCCAGGTCTGTGTGTGACGACGACAAACTGTGTTCTGTCTGTATAGTGGTGCAGGTACTGAGCGAAGCGTTCAACATTGCCCTGGTCCAGAGCTGCTTCCACCTCATCAAGAATGACCAGAGGTACAGGCTTTACCTTCAGTATCGCAAACAGTACACAGAGAGCGATCAGACTCTTTTCACCGCCCGAAAACAGCATATTGTTCTGGATCGCTTTACCGGGAGGCTGGGCCTTGATCTCGATACCGGTATTCAGAATATCGGAAGGATCTTCCAGGACAAGCTTGCCGGAACCGCCGCCGTAGAGTGAACGGAAGATGTTGTCAAACTCAATATTGATCTTATCAAACATCTCCTTGAACTGCTTCGTCATGACTCTGTCCATCTCATCGATTGCTGCCAGGATCTTGTCCCTGCTCTCCGTCAGTTCATCGATCTGCTTCTTCAGGAATTCATAACGTTCGTTTACTTCGTTATATTCCTCCGGCGCATTCATGTTGATGTTGCCGAGTCTGGCAATCTCTTCACGCAGCTGCAGAACTTCTTCACGGGCATTCTCCAGCTTCTCTTCCGTGACTTTTGTACGGGCAAATTCATAGGTCAGCTGGTATTCCGTAGCCAGGCGCTGCAGGGAGTTATCCATACGGGTCTCCAGACGCCCCTGGTCGATCTTGATCGCATTGGCAGCCGCAACGGTAGTTTCGAGTTCCTTGCGCTGCTGGCGTACCTGCTGTTCCTTACGCTCGATTTCCTGATTCAGGGTAAACTTCTGTTCGTTGATCGAACGCAGCAGCTGATTCAGTTCATCACGGCGGGAATATGCCGTATTCAGACGTGTGATCGTATCATCCGCAAGACTGGTGCTTTCGCCTTCTTCACGGACCGGTTCATCACCCAGCAGTGCCAGATCATTCTTCAGCTTATCGTACTTGGCTTTCTTGGCATCCACGATCGGCTCAAGACTGGCCAGTGCATATCTGTTCTCCTGAAGCGTACGGGATACTGTATCACGTTCAAACTGCGTATCACGGAGCTTCTTTCCTGCCAGTTCCGTTCTGGCCTTCTGGGCATCGATATTCGCATCGATCTCCGCCAGTTCCTTTTCTGCCGTCACCAGCGTTGTATTTCTGCGGTTCTTGCCGCCGGTCATGGCACCGCCGCGGTGGATGACTTCGCCGTTCAGCGTAACGATCTTATAGGACCGGTTTGTCAGGGCAGAGAGGTTATTGCCGTTCTCCAGTGTATCCACGACCAGAACGTTGTTCAGCTCTCTCTGTACGACAGGATCAAACGTCTTATCGTAGTCAACAAACTGCGAGGCTATACCAAGATAACCTTCGGTATTCTCACAGATGATCAGAGCTTCCCTGCTGACCCATGAGGGGCGTAATACCGTCAGCGGCAGGAATGTCGCTTTGCCGGCACGGTTGCGGTTCAGGAACCCGATCGCATTTCTGCCGGCTTCTTCGTTGGTTGTCACGATATTGTACATGACACCGCCGAGGGCTTCCGAGATAGCTTCTTCGTATCCGTCCCTGGCTTTGATCACCTGACCGACAACACCGAGAATACCATGCAGTGAATGCTTGTTGTCCATCACTGACTTGACGCCTGCCTGCCTTGAGAATGGATCCTTCAGCAGATTATCCAGGTATGTCTTCTGGTTCTCAAGAGATCTCAGCATCCCCTGTGCCTGTTCATATTCTGTCTGCAGATCGAACAGAGACTGGGCTGCCAGACTCAGCTTCTCACTGTTCAGCTTGATCTCGTTTTCAAGTGTTTTTCGTCTCTCTTCACGGTCTTCATATTCAAGACGGGCGATCTCCAGAAGATCCCGCGTCTCCTTCACCTTCTGCTCACGGTTTCCGGTCTCAATAATATACTTGGATCTTTCATCCATCTCCGTCTTGCGTGCTTCAAGAGCCGTGATCTCATCCACTGTGTGCAGCAGATCATTCTGATGACTCAAAGACTCCCGGTCCAGTGCCGAGGAGCGCTTGCGGTCTTCAATGATCCTGTTCTCGCTGGTCTCGATACTGTTGGAAAGCATGGCTGTTCTTGTATCGATATCAAACAGTGTTTTCTTGGTATCTTCGATCTGTGTATTCAGGTCATCGATATCCTGTACAAGCACAGAGATCTCGATCTCTTCCAGACGTTTCTTCTTGGCTCTGTATTCTTCAGCCTTTTTCGCCTGCCGTTTCAGCGGTGATACCTGTTTCTCCAATTCCAGGAGAATATCATTTGAACGGTCAAGGTTGTTCTTGGTACGCTCAAGTCTGCTTAATGACTCCAGTTTGCGTTTCTTATATTTGGCAACACCGGCAGCTTCTTCAAAGATACCTCTTCTCTCGAGCGGTTTGGATTCCGCAAACGAAATAACGTTACCCTGGCTGATGATGCTCAGGGAGTCCTTGCCAAGACCGGTATCCAGGAACAGTTCAACGATATCTCTGAGCCTGACTCTGTTACGGTTGATCAGATATTCAGCATCTCCCGAATCACGGAAAAGACGTCTGGTTACTTCGATCTCATCCTGATCTGTATTCAGGACTCTGGAGGTATTATCAAAAACAAGCGTCACTTCAGCCATGTTCAGCATTCTGCGGTCAGCACTGCCGGAAAATATCACATCGTACATCTTTTCACCGCGCATCTGTTTGGCACTCTGCTCACCGAGGACCCAGCGTACAGCATCCGAGATATTGGATTTGCCGCATCCGTTGGGACCGACGATACCGGTAATGGGATGTTCAAATGTGATGACTGTTTTATCAGCGAAGGATTTAAACCCCTGCATCTCAATACGCTTTAAAAACATGTAAATCTCCTTACATCACAACAAGTATTATACCAAATAGAGCCCTGTTTAAACAGATAAATCACCTGCAGACAGTGATTAATCAAATAAAAAACACCTGCAGTCGAATACTGCAGATGTCTTTACTGTCATACGGACTATTTGTTCTTTAAAAGTTCAACGATCTCTTCGAGAGCTTTGAGTTCATCGCTCTTTTCCGGCGGTGCGGGTTCTTCCGCAGGCTTCTCTTCAGGCTTCTTATGCAGCTTGTTGATGGCCTTGACAAGGAAGAAGATGCACAGCGCAATGATCAGGAAATCAATGATATTCTGAATGAACTGACCGTAGTTGAGGTATACGTTCAGTGACGGATCTTCTGTGCTTTTCTCAACGAGTAAGATCTTCAGCGATGCGAAGCTCTCAAGACGGAAGATACCGGCGATCAGCGGCATCAGAATGTCGTTGACAAGTGATGAAACGATCTTACCGAAAGCAGAACCGATCATCATGCCAACAGCAAGATCCATGACGTTGCCTTTCAGTGCAAACTCTTTGAATTCAGTTAAAAATTTCTTCATAACTCCCCTCCTGAATTTCTTTCTGTTCTGAGTTTAATTCTAGACTCATGATCAGATATTTTCCATAGACCAGCGTATTTTTTTCACAAACCGGATGGTTCTCAAGGATCTCTGTACAGCCGTTCCGGATGATCACCGGGAAGCGCTCATGGTGGAGATCTTCGAGCTGTGAGGGATTCCCCTGCATAAATCCGTTTTTGATATACATCAGTGTTCTGCGGCCGTAGGTCAGCCTGAACAGTGCAGGTTCTGCTGTATGGCGCTTATACCATCCGTTCAGCAGTGCCTGCAGACTGCGGTCATTCAGCTCCGAGGAAACGATAACACCGCAGACCCCTTCTCTTTTCAGCAGGAATTCTGCTGCATAACTGTTTGTGACATTGAATGTCATGCCGCAGACAGCGTTACGCAGAGGATGGGAAAGTGCCCCGATCTCTCTGATCACATTGTCTGCCAGAAGCTCCTCTGCATATCCGTTTTCGGCAGTCACAGGCAGATGTTCAGTGATATTCATCTCTTCAGGCAGGACGATCACCGGTTTGGCACCGTGATCAATGATCATCCTGTACGGAGGCAGCTCTTTCTCCACGACTGCCGGGATATATTCCTTTCGGCCAGTACGCGGGATGACCGTACGGATATCATTAAGCTCCGCAAAGACTTTTCTGCGGGTCTCATTGATCACGCTGACCGGCAGGAAGATATCATCGGTATCAGCTTCAAAAGCATCGATCCTGTACGGTAATTTATCTGTCCTGGACAGTAATTCACGCAGTCTTTCATGACTCAGACTATGGGTCCTGGCGGCTTCACACGGCAGGTCGCTTTCTGCATAAGCTGTATGCCCGTCTTCATCTTCCGCCGTTATGCATAAGGGACTGCCGGTTCTGGCTGTGCATCGTATCGTTACGGGGACCGTCTGTCTTTGGACAGCGATCTCTTCCTGTATCGTTCTGATCAGAGCTGCATCAGTCGTTTTCTGCAGCTTCTGTCCCGGTCTCGGTCTTGTCCCGGCAGGATAGCTCAGCTGTACTTCCATACCTGCATCCGCCCTTTTTACCGGTTTGCGGTTAACGAGTATCCTGTCTGCTGTGAGGCCTATATCCTCATCCGCAAGGATACGCAGACCGTCATGCTGATACAGCGTATCGGTCAGTCTGACGATAACTGTATCTCCTTTTACTGCCTTGACCGTACCGATCGTTATGCCCTGATGATTGGGACGGTGATGATTCATTCGCTCGGAAACAGACGCATGGAACAGATGTCCCTCCGTAAACCCGCGGTTGAACATCAGCAGCAGCTCTTTCTGCCGCTGTCTGCTGACCACGTATTCTCTTCCTTCGTAGTAAGCATCGATTGCTTCACGGAAGGTCTTTACTGCGAGATATACGTATTCAGGACGTTTCATCCTGCCTTCGATCTTCAGCGAGGATACGCCGGCTTCAATGATCTCCGGAATATGATCGATCACATTCAGGTCTTTGGGACTCAGCAGATAACTGTAGGGCTGATCCTTGTCTGTACGGTATTTCATGCGGCAGTACTGCGCGCACATACCGCGGTTGCCAGATCTGTTCTTCAGTGCTGCGCTCATCAGGCACTGTCCGCTGTAGCTGATACAGAGGGCACCATACGCGAAGATCTCGGTCTCCACACCCAGTCCGGATATCTCCTTGACGAGTTCCAGCGGTGTCTCTCTGGCCAGGACAACACGGGATGCGCCATGGTTATGCATGAAGAGTGCTCCGTCCCGGTTATGGATATGCATCTGTGTGGAACAGTGCACCGCAAGATCCGGGAACTCTGCCCGCAGCCGCAGAAACAGCCCCAGATCCTGTACAAGTACCGCATCCGCATGATTCTCATACAGGAAAGCAGCTTCCTTTACGGCATTCTCCAGTTCTTCTTCAAATAACAGTGTATTCAGTGTCACATAGACTTTGATACCGCGGATATGGCAGTAAGAGATTGCTTCCCTAAATTCATCTCTGCTGAAATTACCGGCAAATGCCCGTGCTGAAAATGTACTCAGTCCGAGATATACAGCATTACAGCCGGCGGCAGCTGCTGCCTTCAGAGAATCCATGTTGCCGGCAGGTGCCAGCAGTTCAATCTTTTTCGGCATATTCACGTATTTTCCTATACTCCCTGATCAGATCTTCCCTGCTGTATACAGCATTGGCCCCTGAGGTACTGGGCAGCGGTATATGACACAGCGGCAGATCAATATATTTCTGATATAGTGCGGATGCTTTCTTCCCGGTCGTAAAGACAGCTCTGATATCGGTATCTCTGATCAGACCGGCAATATTATTGCATGTCACGTCACGGATGCTGGCATCACTGCTGCCGGTAATACGGCATGAACAGATCACATCCCACAAGGCAAGATGATGCGACAGACAGAATGCTCTGCGGTCAGTGATCTCCTCTTCAAATACAGCCGATAGAACACTCCAGAAACGGTTGTTCTTATTGGCATAATAGAAAGCCTGCTGACGGGAGATCACCGACGGAAAAGAACCCAGGATCAAAACTCTGGAAGAGGCATCAAAGACAGGCGCAAACGGATGTACCAGGTATTCACCTGTTTCTTTCGAATTCAAGTGCCAGTCCCCCTTCTGCTGTCTCTTTCAAGGTGATCGGTATCTGATTGCCGGTCTCATTCATCGTATGGACGACCATATCAAAGGAGACCAGATGGCGTTTGATCCTGCTCATGTATTTACTTAAGAGTACAGCATCGTATGCCCTCAATACACCCATGGCATTGCGTTCAATACACGGTATCATGACATAACCCATGACAGGATCACAGGTCAGCCCGAGATTGTGCTCCATGCCGATCTCTGCCGCATACTCGATCTGTCTGCGGTCAAGTCCTTCCAGATATGCACAGATCGCTGCAGCCATTGATACGGCAGCTCCGATCTCTGCCTGACAGCCGCCCACAGCACCGGATATCGTCGCATTCTGTTTGATCAGATTGCCGAAGATACCGCCGACAGCCAGAGCATCCGCGATTCTGTCCAGGTCGATGCCAAGATCATGCACAGCGTAGTAACATACTGATGCGATGACACCGCAGGCACCAAGTGTAGGTGCGGTAACACAGCTGTGTCCGTCGGCATTCTCCTCACTTGCCGCATATGCATATGCCATCATCCGCATACGTTCTTTTTCCGTGCCGCTCATTTGTTCACTTGCCCGGTACAGATCTCCGGCACTGCGCTTAAGATGCAGCTTTCCCGGCAGGATGCCGCTCTCCTGCAGACCGCGGTCAACACAGGCAAGCTCAGCATCAAGAATACCAAGCAGATATGCATGCAGATCCGGTTCATGCCGGTAGATATACTCGGTCAGTGAAAGACCCTCATGCTCAAGTACTTCCGTGATCTCTTTCCAGCTGTTTTCGCTGTATATCTCCCGTGTAAAATCAACGGGATATTCTTTGATCCGGATCGTTCCTCCGCCAAGCGAGAAGACCGTCCATTTTACCTGTTCGATATGGTTTTCGTTCAGTCCGCGCAGGTAAAAGCCGTTCGGGAACTCTTCGTCCCAGTTCAGACACATCTTCACTTCTGTCTCCCCGGGCAGTGTCTCGATGATCACGCGGTCAGTGCCATGTCCCTTTCCGGTCAGTGACAGGGAACCGTACAGCTGAACCTGGTAATACGGAAAGACACCGCATACCTCGGTAAACAGCCTGCAGGCCCTTTCGGGAGCCAAGGTATGAGAACTGCTTGGTCCTCTTCCCTTCTTGTATAACTCTGTTAATGACTGCATTACAGATACCTCATCAGATAACGTTCAAAACCGTTTTTCTCGTCTGCTTCACCGCGCTTGATCGACTGTTCGAGTTCTGCCAGCGCATACATCCTCTCCAGCAGATCCCCGGAGGACAGTCTTCCGGCACTGCTGATATCAAGTGACGGATAATTCCTGCCGGTATACCGGCGGATCTGTTCCTCACCCATACCGTGTTCATTGCATAGTACAGAATTGTATATACCGCGGATCTGTGAGGCCAGTACCGGGATCAGGTTTGTATATGTCATATGCTCGATCTCTATGCATTCCTGCAGGGCCCGGAAAGTACCTTCGGCATCACCGGCGATGAAACTGTTGCCAAGCTTCCAGTGATTGACTTCCGGATTGATATAGACAAGATGTTCTATATCCTCAAGATTCAGATCCTTTTCCCCGTAGAGAAGAATGCTGTCCATGGCAATATGAAACATCGTCGTACTGTTGTTAATGCGGATACGGAATTCCTTGCGGGCATCATTAGTCATCCGGATCCTGTGTTTGGACAGCTCCGTATCGATGTAGCGCTCCAGTTCACGCGGAGACTTCTGGCTGAAGGTCAGGATATCAACGGTCTTACCGCGGTGACTTTCCAGGATCTTGTACTCTTTTGTACGCTTATCTGCTTCAAATCCCGTACATACCAGTAACAGATCACAGTCGGGATTGGGATCTTTGCAGTACGCTTCCAGCAGTTCGCTGACAGGTGCAGCCTTGTTTTTCGCTTTGTCGGACGTCCCGGAATTCAGGAAATACGGATCATTGATCACAACGGCCCTGCGTTCGCTGAAAAGAGAGACGGTATTGCAGAAGGAAAGCACGGATGGCATGGAAAAGTTCTTCCGGTCTGAGCCGTCGATGACCAGAATATTCTCCCGGTCAAGATCCCTGCGGTTCAGCAATGCGCTTTTCTTACGGGTCAGGAAGTATGTTTCTTTGCCTTCGATCAAGTATATCATGTTTCTATTATACCTTTATCCAGGCAATAGTATGCCGGTCTTTTTATCGGCTGTAACAAGCAGATTGACATGCGGCAGACACAGGATCCGGATATCCCCGTTCTCTGCTGTATTCAAAGAAGCAATATGCCAGTCCTGAAGTCTCTGCATGACGGCAGGATGTGGATGACCATAGTAATTGTTCAGACCGGCAGAGACAACCGCCAGCAAAGGTCTCGTACGCTCAAGAAAGGCATCGCCGGAAGCTGTGTCACTGCCATGGTGTGCAAGCTTCAGGATGTCGCAGTGCAGATCATCATACTCCCTCAGCAGTACCTCTTCGTTATACAGATCGATATCCCCGGTCAGAAGATACGTCAGGCCATTCATCGCAAACAGAACTGTCTGTGAGCTGCGGTTGCTGTCTTCTTCATCATTGATCGTATTCAGATCATGCAGGCGTAACCTGCCTCGCTGCAGCGTACTGAAGTGATCACGGATCACCTCTGCACCATAGTCGTTTTCCACACGTTCGGCATTGCCGTCATGATCATCATCACTGTGACTGATCAGCAGAAGATCGATCCTGCGTATGCCCAATGCCTGCAGGTATCCTCTCAGGTCTGTATATGCAGAGGGTCTTCCGGTATCGACCAGAATATTGCAGGAATTAAACGGCTGCCTGATCAAGATGGCATCACCCTGTCCGACATTCACAAATGTGACTTCTGCCAGCGGATGAAACAGGCCTGTATACTGAAAAATCAGAAACAGGATCAGGGCATAACGGAATATATACGGTTTACCGCGCATGATCAGGACCATCAGAAGATAAACTGGCAGCCCTGCCCCAAGCACACTGCCTGGCAATGAGAAGAGATCGGTAACAGCAGTAAATCTGTCAAAGATATATACAGCTGTAACAAGCAGAGAAACAGGCCTGTACAGGCAGAACAGTGCCATGAACCACAGAATACCGTATACCGGCAGGATCATACCGTAGAGCAGCCATTTCAGCAGGCTGACACGCTGAAACAGGATGCTCTGGATAAAGACATCGGCGAGTAAACGTTCTTCCGTTTTCAGCCGGTAAAGACGCAGAAGACGGAACAGGATCATGATGATGGTACCGGAGGAAAAAACCGCATACGGAAACAGAAACAGCACGGACAGGATACAGAGCCCCAGGCGTTCGTGTGCATTCAGCGGTGTATATCCGCTGAGTCTGTAGAGAAAGGAAAACAGCAGATTGACCGGAAAATGATATACATATACAAGCATGCCCTGCAGGATCAGAATCACGGTATTTCTGTGTTTCCGGTCAGTGAAATACTTCAGCACGGAAGAGATCACGTAGGTAATGCCGATCAATGAGAAACCGGAAGTGCGAAGAGAACTGATCAGATCATCATCAGCACTGTGCATGTCCAGCAGGATCCTCTGTACCAGTCTCTGAATCTGTTCATCTTCGATCGCATATGTGCGCTTCTGCAGATATCCGCGGATACTGCGGGAAGGTCTTTTGACCTGGTAACCGTTGATCCGGCAGCTTTCCGTCACCCCGTGACTGTACATGTTCTGCGCAAATGTATGTCTGTAAAACAGCGGTGAGGAGACAATTCTTTCCGGAGTGCAGGCAAAGGATATGCGGGAATCCAGCAGCGGCTGCCTGTCCGTATACAATAGCAGTCTCTGTTCGCCGTTTTCCGCAATGCAGTAGCGGTCTCTGACCGTGATCACCCTTCCTTCAAAGAACTGCCTGTCCGTGCGCAGATACATGCGTACGAAGAAGACACAGACTAACAGCGCAAGAAACAGGAAGCTGCGCCGTTTCTGCAGAAAGCCAAGGACCAGGACAACAGCAGCAGAAGTAAACGGATAACGGCGGAAAAACAGTGCCATGACCGCGATCAGCAGTGAGTGATGCAGAAGATCCTCACGCAGTGATCCTAGAGACATATGAATTCCTTCAGTTTCTCATACTTCTTCGGTCCGATTCCCTTGACCTTCTGCAGATCATCGGTATTCTGAAACAGGCCCATGGTATTCCTGTAATCGATGATCTTTTCTGCCGTCGTCGGTCCGATTCCAGGAAGTGTGCACAGTGTATCCAGATCTGCTGTATTGATCGACACACGGCTTTCGGTTCTCTTTTCCGGAATGATCAGTATATCCCTGTCCTTCAGCACGGTACCGGGATTGATCACACTCATATCTGCATCTTCACTGATGCCTGCTTTTGCCAGTACTTCACTGACCGTAGAGTATGGCTGTGTCTCGTAAACACCCGGCTGTTCAACGGCTCCGTCTACGATTATGCTGATCGTCTCTTTTTTCATCTGTGCAGGATCTTCCGGTGTAATGTCGATCATGAATACCAGAATGATAAACAAAGAAAAGATAAGCAGCTGTTTCATGAGTAAACCTCCTGCTTATCTTATTGTCTGTATTCCCGTATTTCCCTGAAGAAATTATTTAATCGTGATGATGATCACATCGTACGGTGTCTTAGCCTGAACCGATACGGTATCACCGATCTTGTGATCAAGAATAGCCTGTGCCAGCGGTGTCTCGTTGGAGAGCTTTCCGTTGAGCGGATCAGCCTCGGTGGAACCAACGATCGTATACGTCTCTTCCTGATGGATATCAAGGAATTCGATCGTTACCGTAGAACCGATACGTACAGTCTTGGAGCCTCCTTTGCTTGTATCGATCAGTTCATAGTGATCGAGCATGGCCTCCAGTTCATTGATCCTGGCCTGGATCTGTGCCTGTCTCTCTCTGGCTGCATCGTAGTCAGCATTTTCCGAAAGGTCACCAAGTGCTCTGGCTTCTTTCAGTTCTTTCAGGTTCTCTTCTCTTTCAACATGGATCAGATGATCATACTCATCCTGCAGTTTTTTCAGACCTTCTTCCGTAACATATGTTACATATACTTTTTCTTCAGACATAAATAACTCCTTTATCAAGCGTATGCATTATACCACCAAGGTACTTCGTTTTCTACTGGTTTTCGGTTTCCGCCGGCAGTGTTTCGACCTTCAGCAGGTTACCGTGCTGATCATACAGCAGTGACATGCAGAAGATATCCGCCGGCTTCATCAGTAACGGTAAAAAAGCTTTATCCCCTTCCCATAACGGAAGCGTCAAAATATCTTCTTCTCTGATCCAGGCCAGCGTGCCTTCATCACTGTCAGAAAACGCTCTGTCATTAACAGTACCGGTATAGACATACATCTTCTCGCTGTCGATATCGCCGTAACAGAAGTATACGGTGCCGCGGTATGTGAGAGATGCCGGTTTCAGCCCTGTCTCTTCCACCGTCTCCCGGTATGCGCATGCCCGGGGTGTTTCCCCTTCTTCGAGCTTGCCGCCTGTACCGATCCATTTTCCGGCATTGATATCCTGTTTCTTCTTGTCACGTCTGAGCATCAGCCAATATCCCTGATCCTGCAGATAGACCAGTGTTGTCCGTATCATCGCAGGTACTTGGACACGTTGGCCTCATGTTCTGCCAGTGTCTCGGCATAGTAGATCTGACCTGTACCGTATACATCTGCCATGAAGTAATAATACTTGTGCTTGGCCGGATGCAGGGTCGCATAGATCGCATCATAACCGGGATTCAGGATCGGACCCGGAGGCAGTCCGCCGTACTTGTACGTATTGTACGGTGATTCAAAGTTACCGTTCACTTCACAGTCCATCCAGTGATCACCCTTGTCAAAGTCGATCGCATAACATACCGTAGCACTGGACTGCAGCGGCATATCTATATCGAGACGGTTCCAGAAGACACCGGAGATATTTGCCATTTCGTTGACATCACCGCTCTCAAACTGGACGATACTTGCCAGTGTATAGATCTCATTGATGCTCAGTGAGCTCTTTTTCATATCCGCTTCCAGTTCATTGTAGACCTTCAGTGACTGATCAAGGATCTTCTCCGTGATCTCTTCGGCTGTTGTCTCCTGATAGAAACGATATGTATTCGGGGCCAGATAACCTTCCAGCTTAGTGCGGATATCAGGGTCGAAGAGATCTTCCGTAATAAACGGATAACGGCTCATCAGTGAACGCAGATATGTCTCATCGTTCCAGAGATTCATCAGTTCATCAGCAGTTACAGATGTCGCATTGGCGATCTTATTGGCCATATCCTTGGCCCAGTCGCCTTCGACGATCGTTACCGTTGTATCATAGACGATGGCATTGGAGGCATCGCTGATCCACGTAAAGATCTTTTCCGGATCCCAGCTCTTATCCAGTTCATATTCACCCGACTTGATATTGCCGAGGTTATTCCTTCTGGCAAAGAGATAGGCACTGTCCGCATTGCGTACAAGACCGGCAGCTTCCAGATCTTCAGCAACATCCTTTACCGATGATCCGGCTTTGACTTCAAACAGAACGGTTTCCGGAATATCCGATACCGGCTTCAGATTGCTCTTATAGCGCATGTACATGACGCCTAAGACAGCCAGAGCCGCAATTGCCAGCAGGAACAGGATACGTAGCGGTCTGATCCTTCTTCTGTGTTTTCTTCTTCTCTTAACAGAGCTCATTCGTTTTCTTCCGCTTCTTCCTCAAATGCATTAAGTACTTCTGCACAGACCTCGAGTAATTCCGGATCCTCTACCGCATCCAGGTTTCCGTCATCATCATAGAAAAACGGATAGACATCATCACCGTCACCGATAAGTGCGATATTCTTACCTTCATACTCAAAGGTCAGGACCAGTTCAGCCTGAGTCTCCTGACCCTCATCATTGATCAGTGTAATCATTTTTTCACTCATGTTTTCCTCCTAAACAAAAGGCGCAGTACGCCTTCTGTCTTGTTATTGATTTCGAAAGACCGCCCACTCTCAAAGAATGCTGCGGTATAACTGCTCACTCAGCGTGTTCTTCCAGATAGAAGCGTACAAGTTCTTCTATGATCTCATGCCTCTCAACAGACTGAATGATGCTTCTGGCATTCTTATGACTTGAGATATAGGCAGGATCATTGGAGATCAGATATCCGGCAAGCTGATTGATCGCTGTATACCCTCTTTCTTCCAGTGCTTCCTGAACGAGTTTGAGAACCTGTGCAATATTCTTTCTTCTGACTTCATCAGCGTTAAAACTGACGGTCGGAGAAATATCTTTCTTTGTCATAAGATCACCACCTCACTTGCATTTATTTTAGAACAATTCAGTTCAAAAGTATATACGAAGAGGTTTAAGAATTTCTGATTTTCTCCTTAACGGAT
This sequence comes from Solobacterium sp. UBA3691, assembly GCA_002372175.1. Taxonomy (GTDB): domain Bacteria; phylum Bacillota_I; class Bacilli_A; order Erysipelotrichales; family Erysipelotrichaceae; genus Bulleidia. The sequence continues at coordinate 88,727 of DFIS01000076.1, read as the reverse complement.
TCAACAGCCTCATCAAGATGCGTGAAGTCTCTGCCGCCTGCCTGAGCCATGTCGGGACGTCCGCCGCCCTTGCCGCCTGTCTTCTCTGCCGCAAGTCTGACGAGATCACCAGCTTTAAGGCCTTTGTCGATGGCTGCCTTGGAAGCTGCACAGACAAAGGTGATCTTTTCATCCGCTGTGTTTGTCACAAAGACAAGACCGTCGGTAAGCTTGTTTCTGAGCAGTTCGGCATATTCCTTCATCTTGCCTGTATCCATATCCTTCTCACGGACAAAGAGTACATGCAGATCATTGATCTTTTCTGCTGCCTTGACCTTGCTGTCTGCTTCTGCGATCAGGGCCTTGCCCCTGGCTTCTGCCACCTGTTTGCGCAGAGTGCTGTTTTCCTCCTGCAGCTGGCGGATCTTGTCCTGCAGACCCTGGTAATTCGCCATCTTGAACAGTTTGGCTGTATCCTTCAGGTATTCTTCCTCGGATTTGAAATCTTCATACGCTGCCAGCTTGGTCTTGGAAGTAATTCTTCTGACACCGGAACCAATCGATTCTTCACTGATGATCTTGAAGAGACCGAGATCGCCTGTATTTGACGCATGTGTGCCGCCGCAGAATTCCTTGGAGAAATCACCCATGGAGACAACTCTGACGGTATCTCCGTACTTCTCATCGAATAATGCAATGGCACCGCTGTGCTGGGCATCTTCGATACTCATGACTTCTGTTGTTACCGGCAAATTCTCAGCGATCTTCTCATTGACGAGTTCTTCTACAGCCTTGAGCTGTTCGGGTGTCATCTTCTCGTAGTGTGTGAAGTCGAAACGTCCGTAATCAGGTCCGTTATAGGAACCGGCCTGGGCAACATGATCACCGACGATCTGACGCAGGGCTGCCTGCAGCAGATGCAGAGAGGAATGGTTTGCCCGTGTCATCTGTCTTCTTGCATAGTCGTAGGCACCGCATACCGTATCGCCTTCAGTGATGCTGCCTTCGGTAACGACGATATGATGCAGACTCTGCTTGTGCGGAGCCTTGCGTACATCTGTTACTTCCGCTTTGAAGCCGCTGCCTGTGAGCACACCGGTATCCGCTGTCTGGCCGCCGCTTTCCGCATAGAAGCATGTTTTATCCAGGATGACATCACCCTCATCCGTGATCGTATTCACGCGAATACCGTCCTTAAACAGGCCGATAACCTTACTCTCGCATGTCTTGTCCGTATAACCAGTAAACTCGGAAGGATCTTCAAAGTTCATCAGATCAACCGACTGTGAGCCCATGCTCTGCTCATTGCCGCGGGCATCACGTGCACGCTGTTTCTGGGCAGCCATCTCTCTGTCAAAACCTTCATTATCTACGGTAAAGCCGGCTTCTTCCGCGATCTCTGTCGTCAGCTCTCTCGGGAATCCGTAAGTATCATACAGCTTGAACATGACTTCACCGGGCAGGATCTTGCTGTCCGCATGCTTCTTCAGTTCTTCGTTGAGCAGAAGTTCACCGTTAGTCAGGGTCGCATGGAAGCTCTCTTCTTCTGTCTTGACCAGCTTGGCGATGAGTTCTGTCTTATCCAGTACATACGGATAATATGCCTTCATGTTTTCCGCAACTGTATTAACAAGCTTGTACATGAAGCTTCCGCGGATACCCAGCTTGATGCCGTAGCGCACAGCTCTGCGCAGTACTCTTCTCAGTACATATCCTCTGCCTTCGTTGGAGAATGTCGCACCATCCGCGATCGCAAAGGTAACCGTACGGATATGATCGGCAATGACTCTGTAAGCCATCTTGTATTCTCTTTCATCATAGCTGTGTACCGCAAACTTCTCCGTCGCATGGATGATCGGCAGGAACAGATCAGTATCGAAGTTTGTCTCGCCATCCTGGATCAGACAGACAAGACGTTCAAGACCCATACCGGTATCGATATTCTTCTGCGGCAGCTCCTTGTATTCACTGCGGGGAACGATACCCGGCTTGCAGTCATACTGGGAGAAGACGATATTCCATACTTCGATATATCTGTCATTCTCAATATCCTCAAAGAAGAGCTTCTCGCCAAGACCCTGAGGATCATACTTCTCACCGCGGTCATAATACAGCTCGGTATCCGGACCGCCGGGGCCTTCACCGATCTCCCAGAAGTTATCGTAAGTCTTGCGGATATGGGATTCGATCATACCGTTCTTTACCCAGCAGTTATACGCTACTTCATCATCCGGATAAACCGTGACATAGAGTCTCTGCTTGTCAAAACCGATCCACTTCGGCGATGTCAGGAACTCCCATGCATAGGCAATGGCTTCTTCCTTGAAGTAGTCACCGATCGAGAAGTTTCCAAGCATCTCAAAGAATGTATGATGACGGGCAGTCTTGCCGACATTCTCGATATCATTCGTTCTGATCGATTTCTGGGCATTGGCGATACGGTTGTTGCGTGGTTTCTCCGTACCGTCAAAATACTTCTTTAATGCGGATACACCGGCATTGATCCAGAGCAGGGTCGGATCGTTATGCGGGATCAGACTGGCTCCCGGTTCGATCATGCTTCCCTTCTCGGCAAAGAAATCCAGGAACATCTGTCTTACCTGATCACCTGTCAACTGTTTCTGTACTGTCATATTTTCCTCCTTAAATAAAAACATACATTCCTTGCAGGAACGTATGTTATACGCGGTACCATCCTGTTTCGTACATGATCTGTACGCACCTTAATTGATCCTTAACGCGGATTAACGTCTCTTTTTCAAGAGCTCTTCCGCGGCAGCTTCACGTTCATCGTATACGGGAGCTTCCACCATCCTCCCTCTCTCTTGTATACGTCATGTACGCTACTTATCCGCGTTCAGCGATTTAACACAACAAGTATATAGCATTTCTTTCCTTTTGACATCAGGAAATTTCATTACCGTGTGCAGTCAGTCTTCTTTTCAGCGTTGTCTGACGGATATGTCTCTCCAGCTGGGATATTCCCCGCATGAATGCATTTTTATCTCCGATCAGGATCAGCGACTGCCGTGATCTGGTGATGCCGGTATAGATCAGCTTGCGCTGCAGCATGATCGCATGTCTCTGTACGATTGGAAAGATCACGATCGGATACTCACTGCCCTGTGACTTATGTACGGAGATACAGTAGGCAAGTGAGATATTGCCGACATTATCTCCGCTGTACTCCACATATATACCGTCAAAGTTAACGATCAGAACATTCTGATGCGTTTCGCTCTCCCGGGCCGGAATGATCTCTTCGAGAATGCCGATATCCCCGTTATACACATCGTCATCAGGCTGATTCTTCAGCTGCAGGATCTTGTCCCCTTCCCGGAATGTAACATAGCCATAGCGTGCCTCATTGCGGTCTGCGGACGGCGGATTGAATGCCTCCTGCAGAGCATTGTTCAGCACATCGATACCGGCAGATCCTCCGTACATCGGGGAAAGCACCTGAATATCGTTGATCGTATACCCCTTGTCCAGAGCATTCTGTACGATCTTCACAACGGCATTCCTGACCCCTGTCTCCGGCTGTTCGATAAACCGCACATCCTTGTTCAGGGCGGAAAGATCAACTCTGTTATCGTGGATCATATGCGCCAATTCGATCACATCACTGCCGTCACGCTGACGGTAGATCCGCGACAGACGGACCAGCGGAAAACGTTCAGATTCGATCAGATCACGCAGTACACTGCCAAGCGATACACTCGGAAGCTGATCCTCATCACCGATCACACAGATGCGCTTGATCCGTTTGGAAGCTTTCAGCAGATTGTAGAAAAGCCAGCTGTCGACCATCGAGAACTCATCAATGATCAAAAGATCTGCCAGGATCGGTTCTTCTTCCGTCACCCCGAAGGTATTGGTTTCCAGATCCCACTTCAGCAGCGAATGGATCGTCATCGAAGGTGTATCGGTAAGCTCGGATAAGCGCTTGGCAGCTCTGCCCGTAGGGGCTGCACAGACGATCGTACTGCTTGGATACAGCATGCGGAATAACTGCACCAGAGCTCTGACAACAGTCGTTTTCCCGGTTCCCGGTCCCCCGGTAAGGATCATGAACGGACAGTCAAAGAAGCGGTGGATCGCATTCACCTGATCTTCATCATAGGTGATCGACAATGCCTTCTGCATATCCAGCAGATACCGGTCCAGAAGCTCGCGGTCACATGCTTCAAGGATCTCATACGGATATTCTTCCAGAAACTTCGCAATACCGGTTTCTGCCTCATACTGCGTATCCGGATAAATACGGTTATCTTCCTGCACCAGACGTCCGCTGAACAGCACCTGATCAAGAATACTGTCATAGTCATAGGTAAGCCCCTGACACTGCTTCTCAAAGTTCTCCCGCAGGTATTCCGCCGATACATACGAATCGCCCAGACGCATGCAGAGATCCATGCACAGAGAGATCATAAATGCGTAAAGACGGCGTTCATCGTCCTCCGCAAAGCCCAGAGCCATGGCGATCTTATCCGCAGTCTTGAAGCCGAAACCATCGCACTCTTCGATCACCCGGTACGGATTCTGCTTGATCTTTTCGAGAGCCTGCTTGCCGTAGGCACGGTTCAGCCTGACCAGATTGCGCATGCCGATGCCGTGGATATTCAGAAAACGGATCAGCTCTTCCATGCCGTCGTCTTCTTCCCGCAGGCCTTCCGTGATCACGGTGATCTTGTCAGCGGAAAGCCCCGGGATCGTATACAGCACGGATGGTTCCTGCCGGATCATCTCCAGACAGTTATCTCCGAGCAGAGCGACGATCTTTTCCGCCGTCTTTTTGCCAATACCCGGAAAACTGACACCGGAGAGGTACTTGATGATGCCGTCAGCCTCTTCCGGAAGCGGTCTTTCGCAGGAGACAAAATTAAACTGCATCCCGTATCTGGGATGCTCGGTATAACTGCCGTAGATCGTATACATCGTATCGGTCTCCGGAGAAGGCACCATACCCGTGACGGTGATCGTCTTTTCCTTTTCATCGCTGATCAGGAATCTTGCGACGGTATACAGTGTCTCTTCGTTGTGATAGACGATATAGATCATCTTACCGGTCAGTTTGATATAGTTTTCCAGTTCTTCCCTGTTTGTCATCTTCGCCTTGCTTTGATCATCTGCATCAGGTCTTCGCCGCCGGCATATATCTGCTCGATCGTACCGCCGCCGATCATCCTGTCACCAAGATAGAAGACAGCTTCCTGCCCGGGTGTAACGCCGCTGATCCCCTGCGGATAGCTGACCGTCACTTCCGTATCGCTGACTTTCCTCAATACAACAGGATTATCCGGCTGTCTGTAGCGGAACTTGGCAGCACATGTGATCTCTTCATCCGTATCAAACAGATAGTTCATGCCGCTGACCCTGCAGGAGTCACTGATCAGCCACTGCTTATTCTGTTCATCGGTCACATAGAGCTCATTCTTTTCGACATCCTTGCCGACAACATAGTACGGTCCGGTGCCGCCGATATTCAGTCCCTTGCGCTGGCCGATCGTATAGTAAAGCACGCCGGTGTGTTCCCCTGCAATAGTATTATTGTTGATATTGATGATATTCCCTGCCTTCATCGGCAGATAATTCGCAAGAAAGTTGCGGAAATCACGCTCACCGATAAAACAGATGCCTGTCGAATCCTTTTTCCTGGCGATGGAAAGACCGAGTTTTTCGGCGATCATGCGCACTTCATGCTTATTCGTATGCCCAAGGGGAAAGACAACATGCGGCAGTACATCACGGCTGATCTGGGCCAGAAAGTATGTCTGATCTTTGTTCCGGTCATATGCCTTCTCAATGTAGTACTGACCGTTCTCACAGGTCATGGCTGCGTAATGCCCGGTAGCGACATCATCAAATCCCTGATCCTTTGCGAACTTCATGAAAGAATCAAACTTGATGTATTTATTGCACAGGATATCCGGATTGGGTGTTCTTCCTTTCCGGTACTCATCCAGGAACGTCTGAAATACATTCTGCCAGTACTCACGGATAAAATCCACACGTACAAGCGGAAGTCCCAGGGCTTCGGCTGTTTTTGCGGCATCGTTGTAATCTTCTTCCTGTGTGCAGATCTCATGATCCAGAGTCGGATTGCCCAGGATATCACCGTTAGTCAGTGAGTCCCAGTTGCGCATGAAACCGCAGGTAACATCATATCCCTGTTCTTTCAGCATATATGCCGCAACCGCGCTGTCCACACCGCCGGACAGACCGACCATGATCTTCTTACTCATCTTTCACAGCCTCTTGATTTCTTGCATCTGCGCAGAACAGATAGTTCTGGCAGCTCTCTCTGCACGCACCGATCAGCCTCTTCAGCAGCGCGGTCTTCTCGGGATCATCACAGATGATCAAAGGACGCGCAAGCTTGGAAGGATACTGCCGGTAGTATTCTTTTCCCTTTGTGTATCCGGCCTGCTGCAGCACACCCTCTGTGACCGTATCATCCAGAAGCATACGGAAAAGGTTCTCCTCCGTATACGGAATCGCTTCATTCTTCAGGATGTTCCTTGCCTTCCTGCATGCCGGGCAGCCCGGTACGGTATAGATCGTCATATTCCCCCGCAAATCCTATGCTGTTTTCGTCGTTCAGTTTCTTCAGAAACTCCGTACAGCGTTTCAGCTGCTTGTTTATGATACGGTAATTGAACGGAATTGTACATCTCTCTCCGGTATGAAAGATGATCTCTGTATGTCCGGCATCAACACTGTGAATATGGAAGACAGCATTGTACTGGACCCAGACGCATTCTTCATGTTCAGCCCGCAGGGTCGGAAAGAAGATCCTCTGCAGACGTTCGCTGATCAGTACTGCCGGTTTCTGTGAGGTGCCGGTCAGAGCCCGGAAAGCTTCTATTCTGCCCTCGTAGGAAGAACCGTTGGCCAGACAGCACCGGTTCAGAAATGACAGAGGTTTAGTATCAGTTTTAATTGTCTTGTGATCACTCAGATGAAGCAGTGATCCATCCGGTAAAGAAGTAATATATAGTATTTCATCTATATGATTCATGATTCTTCAAAGTATGTTTCGTTCTTATCCTCGTTAGCATCGTCATCAGCGCTGTCATAGTAGCGGTAATAACGTGCTTCAATACGAGCCATGGAGGCTTCTGTATCACGCAGTCCGGAATAGTACAGGAAATATACTCCCATTGCCAGGAAGAAGACAAGAACAGCTATTGAAAGAAAATCACTGATAGATTCTATCATTTACATTTCCTCCGGTTCATATGTCATCAGAAAGTCTTCCCCTTTCAGGTATTCTGTTCTGGACAGCTGCGGATAGCCAAGCTGACGCATGACTTCGTATACACATAAGGCGACACAATTGGAAAGATTCAGACTTCTCGCATCCGCCAGCATCGGTATCCGTACACATCTGTCGAGATTCTGACGCAGGATATGCTTGTCGATCCCTGTGCTTTCCTTGCCGAAGACAAGGTAGATATCCCGGTCGGCAGGATATGCAAAAGCATCAGGTGTCTTCTTTCCGTATCGCGTTATGTAATAAAACTCTCCTGAATTTTCTTTTCTGAATGTATCCCAGTTCGGATATACCTTATACCAGAGCGTATCACGGTAATCCATGCCTGCCCGGCGCAGATGTTTCTCATCCATGTAGAAGCCCAGAGGTTCGATCAGATGCAGACGCCAGCCCATGGCAGCACATGTACGCATGATATTCCCGGTATTCTGCGGTATCTCCGGCTCATAGAGCACGACATTATACATCCGCTTTTCTCCCGGCAAATACCTTCAGCACAATGTACAGGAAGGCACACAGGGCCGCAAAACTGCTGACGATGCGCATCACCAGATCAAAGAAGAAACGCTCAGGGACCATATTGATGAGGATCTCCGTATTGGGATCCAGAAGATAGAGATCATTGTCAAAAAAGACCTCATGAAAATTGATCCAGAATGAGCTGAAGTCCAGCATTGCATAGAACAGTATGGCAAGGATGAAGACACCAAAGATGATCAGAGCTGTACCGTATCCGTTCAGCAGTATTTTCCGGTATCCGTGTTTCTGTATGATATATGCCGCAATGATCAGTACCACCGCAATGATACTCAGATAGTTTCTGACACTCATCGCATTCAGATAAAGCTTCTTGACATCTTTCATATGAAGCTTTTCTCTGGTATCGAAGACTTCTCTTACATATCCATGTACACTGACGCGGACGATCAGATCATCACGGTTATCTTTCAGGTAATCAAAAAGCACTTCTGTCGTTTTGATCAGGTCATCATGTTTCATGCCGGTAGCCTGAACGGTATTGTTCTGCGAATACTCGCTCTCGTAAAACGGCATATAAAAACTCCAGAACCCGATGACTGTCAGCAGGATCGATACGATCAGGCTAAAAAATGCACATGTAACAAGTGTCTTAGTGATCTTCATTCAGCCAGTTCTCCAGTTTGACAAGAGCCTTGCCGCGGTGAGAGATCGCATTCTTCTCATCCTTGGTCATTTCTGCCATCGTCTTGTGCAGAGGCTCATAATAAATAATGGGATCGTAGCCAAACCCGTTCTCCCCCTTCGGTTCACGGGCAATCAGGCACTCACAGGTATCCTCAAAGACGACAGGATCCTTTCCCGGTTCTGTATAAGCGATCGCACATACATATCTGCAGGTACGTACTTCCTCATTCTCCATACGTTCCAGGATGATCCTGTTCTTGTATTCATAGGGAGTATCATGACCGAGGAATCTGGCACTGTAGACACCGGGCTTACCGCCGAAGGCATCGATCTCCAGTCCCGAATCATCTGCGATCGCCGGAATTCCGAACTTGTTCGTGATATAGGCAGCCTTGATCACGGCATTCTCACGAAATGTCGTTCCGGTCTCATCGGCTTCACCGACATCCCCCAGTTCATTCTGACTGATGACGGTATAGCCCCTTGGTTCCAGCATTTCCCTGAATTCTCTGATTTTTCCGGCATTGCTGCTGGCGATTACGATCTGTTTCATAAATGTTATTATAGCACTTGTCTCTTATGTTTAAATACCGTAAGTCACTGTACCCAGACATATCCTGCATATTATATTTTCCTGAGCTGAAAAACTTTTTTGTATTTTATGCTTGAAAGAATTCCAAGACTGTGTAAAATATATAGTGCACTAGGGATATAGCCAAGCGGTAAGGCAACTGGCTCTGAACCAGTCATTCGGGAGTTCGAATCTCTCTATCCCTGCCATTGTAAATAAAGCCTGTGATTTCACAGGTTTTTTCTATTTATACGAAGATTCTATACGTTTATATTCCTTCTCGGTAACAGGAATGATACTGCCGTGTCTTACATCCTGCTCCGGCAGAACCAGCTTTCCGGTATCCGACCAGTCTACTTCACTGTCATAATCCAGTCCCGTAAATTCACCGGCAAAGAAGGTCTGGGCAGAGAAATGATCTACATAGAGATGATATCTCCCGGAGCGGATATCTCTGAATACCATCGGCCCTTCTACGGGTCTTCTCAGCTGCAGATACTTCCAGTCATATACCGTACGGAAACCATCCTGCAGATCATCCGTCTCCGCCGAATAGATCGTCTGTGCCGCTGTCCGTTCATCCTTGAAGATCATGTGATACTTACCGTTCATCACAAAGATCGTACTGTCAATTACCGGATAACCGGGATCAAACAGGATCTGCGGATACAGAAGATACCCGTCAGTAAAGTCAAGATCGGTATGGATCACATATACAGGACCCCTGTCCTCCTGATGATCGGCATAATAGATCAGATAATCATGATTCTCATTATCGTAGTATACTTCCGGCGCCCATGCCTTCTTACCGCTCATGCCGAGGGAATGATCAGGATAGCTGACCAGCAGCCTGTAACCTTCATCAAAGGACAGCAGATCATCGGACCTGTAAAGATAGATAAACGGATGATCACCGCCCTCAGTTGCGGCCATGATAAAGGATCCATTCTCATCTCTGGAAAGATGAGGATCCCGAAGCCGCATCGTTCCGAAGTTTTCGCCGACATAAAGACGGCTGCTGACATCACTGCCGGAAAGCTGATCCCACACAAGACCATCCATGCTTAATGCCAGACTGACCCTCTCGGCATCCACTTCGCCGTTAAAATATGCCATCGCATAGCCGTATGCTTCATCGAGCATAACGACTGTATAGGTCTTTGCGGAAGAAAGATCACCATATTCGGCAGCAGCCTCAAAAGTTACCGTTTCCCTTTCCGCATCGGTATCTTTGTACAATACGTTATCCTCAAAGTGTGCCTGACCGCTTTTCACCTGATAGGAAAACTGTACACCGTCAGCCGATACTGCCGGCAGTTGTGTACCGCTGAATATGGTTCCTTCCACTTCCGCATCCAGTATCTTCATAGTGTTCTGCAGCAGTCCTTCCGGCGTTTTTCCGGGCAGTGTGAATGTAAATTGCTTCTGTGCAGAAGAATGCTCAGTAGTTATCGACGCTGTAAATACAGCCTGTCCGGAGGCATCCGGATCGGTGAGCCTGCCGGTATCATCCATCAGTACTGTCTCTTCGCTGCGCTGCCATAATAGCGGATAACCCTCTACGGTATTGTCGGGGAACCACAGACTGCGGCAAAGATGATCCTGATCGCTGAAGCGTACGGTATCAAGCAGCACATCCGCAAGTTTCCCGTCATATGCATCTTTGATCTGCTGCGCGGAAGAAAGCGAACTGCTGACGGTAAAGCCGGAGATATTCCCATGCATCTTCCGCAGTCCGAGGGGATCATCACCGACGAGGATCGTATCCGTGCTGCGGGAATGGCGCAGATCTCCTTCTGCTGCCTTTTCTCCGTTCAGCCATATCTCCGCTTTGGCTGAACTGATATTCACCGTGATCTGATTCCAGCGTGATGTCATCGGCGCATGATCACCATCTGCGACGATCCAGTAATCTTCACCGCCGAAATGTGATGAAAGCGTAATACCGCTGAAGACTTCACCGTTGATGCCTCTGTTTGTACACAATACATAATTCTCTTCATCACCGGCAAAGAAGAGCGTGCTGTCCGTAAAATTCTCCGCAGGAAAAAGCCAGAACGAAACAGAGTACTCCCTGCCAAGATCCATGTTTTCGATCTTTTGTCCTGAGATCTCCGTATACTGCCACAGTCCGTCATTCTCGGCATCGGATACAGTGTATGATGCGGCTGATGCCGAACACCCGGAAAACACGGATACGGCGAGGGATAAAACTGCGATGGTATTCCTTAACTTTTGCATGTACATAATTATATCACGTATACCGATGATCCCATTCGGCATTGAAGGAATGATTTGTATAAGCTAAAATAATAAGGCTAAAGGAAGATATAACTATGTCACAGATACGAACAAGATTTGCGCCTAGTCCTACAGGGTATATGCATATCGGAAACCTGAGGACAGCGCTGTATGCCTACCTGATCGCCAAGAAGGATCCTAACGGAGCCTTTCTGTTGCGTATTGAAGATACCGACCAGGGCCGTCTTGTGGAAGGTGCCACAGACATCATCTATGATACGATGCGTGCCTGCGGTCTTCAGCATGATGAAGGACCGGATATCGGCGGTCCCGTCGGTCCTTATGTACAGAGCGAACGTGTAAAGAGCGGTCTTTACATGAAGTATGCAAAGGAACTGGTGCATAAAGGCGGAGCCCACTACTGCTTCTGCGATGAAGCACATATCCAGGCCCTCAGAGAAGCCGGCGGTGACTCCTTCAAGTATGATGATCCCTGCAAGCTGATCTCTCTTGAGGAAGCGGAAAAGCGTGTAGAAGCCGGTGAGCCGTTTGTTATCCGTCAGAATGTTCCGACAACAGGTACAACGACGTTCAACGATGAAGTCTTCGGTTCCATCACGGTCGAAAACAGTACACTGGATGAACAGGTACTGATCAAGAGTGATGGTTTCCCTACCTATAACTTTGCGAATGTCATCGATGACCATCTGATGGGTATTACCGATGTTGTCAGAGGCATGGAATACCTGAGCTCAGCGCCGAAGTATAACCTTCTGTATGAGGCATTCGGATGGGAGATCCCGCGCTACATCCACTGTCCGCCGGTCATGAAGGATGAGCACAGCAAGCTTTCCAAGCGAAACGGCGATGCTTCCTTCCAGGATCTGGTTGCCAAAGGATACCTGCCGGGAGCGATCCTGAACTATATTGCCCTGCTGGGCTGGGCTCCTGAGACAAATCAGGAACTGTATACACTGGATGAGCTTGTACAGGCATTCAATGTCAAGAGGATCAATACATCAGGAGCGATCTTTGATCCTGTAAAGCTTACCTCGATCAACGGTCTCTGGCTCAGAAACATGTCTCTTGATGAATATACAGCACTGATCACACCGTATATCGATCAGGCAGTCAAGGGTGATTTTGACCGGAGGAAGATCGCCGCAATCGTTCAGCCAAGAGCCAATACCCTGAATGAGATCCCGCCGATGCTTGATTTCTTCGATGAATTCCCTTCTTATGAGAATGATCTTTATAATCACAAGAAGATGAAGACAAATCCGGAGATTGCTCTGCGTTCGCTGAAAGCAGCCGAAGAAGTACTGAATAACATCGACAGCTGGGATGCGGAGACCCTGCATACAAAGCTGATGGAGCTTCCTGCAAGACTCGAGATGAAGAACGGTCAGGTACTGTTCCCCCTGCGGCTTGCGATCACCGGTAAGGCCAATACCCCCGGCGGTGCGATCGAGATCGCAGAGATCCTCGGCAAGGAAGAAACACTTCGCCGTCTGGCTCTGTCCATCAGACAGCTTGAAGCATAACCAAAAAAAGGCATCCTAGGATGTCTTTTTCTTACGGCTGTAGATCACTCTGCGTATCCTTCGTCTGGCATGACTGTTAAACCAGGTGACCTTCTTCCATTCTTCATATTTCCGGCGATTGAAGACAGCGTCGAATTCACCGAGGAATTCCAGATAATCACCGCCGAAGCTCTTCTTGAAATCCGTCTGTCCGTAATACTCGTCCTTGGGATCCATACTTCCGGAGATGCCTTCAAAGTCATAGGTCTTTACCCCGAGCTCATGCATATGTGCGATCGCATAATCATGCAGGGCAAAAGCACCGCGGTAGTTCAGGAATGTCTTCGTCGTATACATGTTTACATTCCAGGCATGGGTATCCTGGCGGATGATGAACTTGGCACCGAGGAAATGTTCCTGTCCGTCATTCAGGGGTGATGCCGAGATCTCAGCAATCTCCTTTTCCAGTGCACTGATCTCCTGATCGTTTTTTGCAATCTTGTTTTCGTCCTTCAGCTTTTTCCCGTAGTCTTTCAGTTCTTCCGCTTTCTGCTTCAGCGCCCGCAAAGACTCAGTATAATTTACCGATGCGATGTAATAGTAAACATCATCTCCGTATGCCTTCCAGAGTTTCTGAAAGTAGGAAAGATCTTTGGGCTTGAAGCCAAGCTTTTCGGAGAGTTCCTTCTGACTCTTCAGCAGTACCGGAAGCTCTTCCATGGATGCCCGTCTGACGGTTACCAGACGCTCTTCATTCTTCTTGTGATATGTGTTGTACCGCTTGATGCCTTTACGGATCGTCTTCAGATCTCTGTCCAGATCCAGGCAGTACGTGAATCTGCTCATCCAGTTACCACTGTAGCCGTAGTTATAGCCAAGATGTGTATATCCCTGTTCCTTCAGGATCTCTGTCACATATTCATGATTAAAGCCGTTCTCAGTGATCCTGCCGTCTTTTTCGTGCTGCAGACGTGTGATATTCGGATCAATGCGCAGGAAGGCCGAGCCGCTCTTTTTTGCGTAGTCTGCCAGAGCTTTGGAAAACTCTGCGATCAGTGTACGGTCATTGATATCCAGGTTAAAACCGTACTGCACGTAGCTGAACTTCATGATCGGCGCTCTGCATGTCTTCTGCAGAACTACAGCTGAGGCCACAAGCTCCCCCTGCTCATTCTCCATCCCGACAAGCACACCCTTCCGGTATTCGGGATACTTGAAGGCAATAAACGGCGAAGTCTTGGAATAATGCGCAATATCCGAGCGTTTCGCAAATTCATCAAATCTTTCCGGATCAACACCGACGATCAGTTTCATTTTCTTCCTCTTAGTCTTGCGGCAGTCTTTAATGCCAGCGGATATGCTTTGTCAAACATCCAGTATACAGGTCTGTTCAGGACTATATTAAATTCTCCGATATACTCTTCAACATTCATCAGCCAGTTTGATTTGAACAGTGTCAGGCCATCATCCAGGGTGCCTTCAATACCGCCGAAGCTGCATCTGCGTATACCCTTCTCCACACACATATCCAGACATGTCTTATATAACAGATAACTGCTGTACATACGCAGATAATCCGGGTTATTGCCCATATAAAACAGTTCCATCAGCTGATCGTTATAACAACCGAGAATACCGCCGGTAATGACTTCATCACGGCCTTCACGCTGATAGTCTTCCTGCAGCTGTGCCAGTTCCTTTTCGTCCTGTGCCAGCTTCTGCTCCGTTTCCGCTTTCTTCTTCTTTGAGAGCGGTCCTTCCAGATCACGTTTATAGGCATCTATACGTTCCTTAAGGATGCCGATCTGCTTCGGAAAGTTCAGATAAGAGGTAATACAAATGCCCTTATCTCCGTATACTTCAAGCATCTGCCTGAAGTATTCCTCATTACGCAGGGCGATCTTCTTGCGTACTTCCGTATAGTGCATGGCAGAGGCAAAGTCAGAGACATACTCCTTGCCGGAGCGCAGAATGATTCCTTTTCTGACTGCCGCATTGATACACTTGCGTGTACGGTGTTCAAGCTTTGCCTCATAGCCCTCAAAAACGTCCATTTCAGCGTTAAATCTCGGCTGGGTACTCTCTTCGATCATCGTCGTAAAACCCCGGTGAACAGCCCCAAAACGCGTCAGAGAAGCAATCATGTCAAGATGCTCGGCAGGATGTTCGGCATTTCTGTCCGCATACGGATATGATCTTGTGATCACAGCCGGATCAAAGCGAACAGCAGCGCAGTGAAGACTGCGTGCATACTTCTTCAGTTCATTGATGAAAAAGGAAACGACCGTATCATTCTGCCAGTCCATGACCGGACCGCGCGGTATATACATCAGATTCTGTCCGAATACTAACGGTCTTACAAGAACAAGAGCAGTGGCAATCAGTTCCCCGTTCTCATCTTCGGCACCGACAAAATGCGGATGCCAGGTACTTTTCTTCAGATCTGCCCACGGTGAGCACTGAAACAGTGTATTCTGTTCAGAGGCCGTAACAAATCTGTCATTTCTGTTTCTATCCAGATCTTTAATAAATTTCATAGTTGTCATCTTCTGTCTGCAGTATTGTCATTGTACCACAGAATGCATACCGCAGCCTTGTGAGATTCATTCAAAGAAAAACCGAAGGATGACCTTCGGTTGCCTGTACTTACTTTGTGAAGAGTTCGGCTGCCTTTTCGGCAAAACGCTGACCGAATACACGGAAATAATTCTCGTAGTTTTCAAGACCGTTATGCGCTTCAACGTTGCCGTTAACGCCAACCGGACCGATATGGATGACCGGCATGCCCTTTGAACCTCCGCCGGAATATACCAGCATGCCCCAGACAAGCATATTTGTATGGATCGACTGGATCACAAGTTCAGCACCGCCGTGTGTAAACTGCTCTGTCGCAAAAGCACCGCCAAGCTTACCGGCCATGCCCAGCTTCCCGGCACCCATCAGCCAGTTGCGCATATCCGGTGTCATCAGTGCCGCATAACTCGGACAGCCGACAACAACACCCCGGGATTCTTTAACGAAGTCTTCATCAACCTCTTCGATCTTGAACGCCTTCGCTTCAATACCATCTACGCTGTTCATGCCTTCAGCAATCCATTCTGCACACTTAAGTGTATTTCCTGTCTTTGAATCACAAATCACTGCTAATTTCATATTTCAGTTCCTTTCCGGTATTTTACAATCAGATTATAACATCAGATAAAACTATGTAATCTTCAATAAATGCCATAGAGATAAGAAAAAAGCTTTCGGTTATATATCTCAGGCTGAAGAGCCTGTTATTTCCGAAAGCTTATTTAGTACCTTGGTGACGTGTACGGGGTTCGATTAACAGCAAAAAACCGCATAACAAAAGGATTTCAGCATCTTGATACGCAACTTGATACGCAAACTGTACTTTTATACAAAATGATACGCAAAATAGATATCCCCTCTTTTCAAAACAATGCACCTGGCAAGAGTACACCGAATGCGCTGAAGAATCCTTTTCCTCTCTCGCTAAAATAGATTAATTCCGGACAAAAAAAGATATAAACGGTTTTATCTGAATTAAATCGATTATTTTTAAATATCTTCGCGCAAATCTGCTGACGGTAACATGCACCTGAAGAGAGCTAAAGTTAACATGCACATCCGGTCTAGCAATATGCACCCTGTGTTATCTTATAGGGGGGGGGGAGATATACACAACGTTTTTCATGCACTAAGACCTGATTTAGTCGCTATATCTGTTTTTAAGGTCAGGGGACAGTCGGTGTAGTGATGATCCACCCTATTCAATTCAGGGGGAAGTATTTCTTTATACTTTTTTCTGCATAGTGCTATAATCAGACTTGTGTCGACAGTTATTTCTGTCATCGCACAATAAAAGTATATGGTGAAGGCCGTCCATATACTTTTTTTACATCAGGATGCATTTACAGGCTTCTGACAGCGTTAAATTATCCAGTCCTGTACTATGTTCACAGAAGCGTTTCAGCCTCGAAAACAGGCTTATTTTGCTTCATTTGTAATAATCTACATCTTTGATCTTGCGCTCAATCAGTCGTTTGACACTGGCTTCTGAATAGCCTATATCCATGCCGATACTATCAATGGTGATTCCTTTGACATACACATCTGTCAGTATGCTTTTCATCTCCGGGTCAAAACTGCTTAATACCCTTTTAGTATGATCAATCCTTTGTTTCAGCTCATCTGCATACTTCTGTTTATGGTCTTTCTTTTCGATAAGCTGTATTCGCTTATCCTTGTGAGATCTAACATTCCTGACACGTGATTGATCAACACCATGCACACCCTGAAGGATATATTCGATCTCATCCAGTTCGGTTTTCACAGCATTGTATTGACGTTCCAAGTGTTTCAATAGTTTAAGGTCTGATTTAAAGATATACAGTTCGTCAGATGTCATTATGAACCTCCTTGGATTCATTATCTCACAATGGTTAGGCGACCTTCGAGTTACTTCCCTTGTCAGCCCGCAAGCAGCGAGAGAAGTAAGCTAGTTATTATGATAATAATCTCGTTGCTTCTCTGCTTCTTCAATAAAAGCATTGAAAAAGTTGGTAAGAGCTTCCAGTTCTGCCGTGTCAACAAATTCAAAATGACCTTTCCAACTAGTGATTTTGGTGAGCTTTTTTTGTAATGTGTCATCAGCTAGCGACAATGGAACAAGAATGTAGTTTAGGTTTCTTTTCTTGTAAACGAAAAAGCTAATGTACCTGGTCAAATACCTTATTGCCGTTATGCCCAAAAGTACGTCTTTTTCGCGATGTTCCTCATAAAATATGTATTTTTCATCTGCACCTAGTTCAATTAACTTTTGTTTTATGTAATCAGCAATGATTATCATTCGATTTAATAGTTCTTGATTGGCAACAGGCGGTTCTAAAATGATGTCTGATAAAGATATAGAGAAAGAATTATCGTGTTTGATTAAAGTCAATACATCTTCAGCACTATATATCTGTACATTATCTTTTTTATAACTATGGTAATGATGTTCTGGCATTAATCCTTGTACAATTAGTGATTTTGGACAGGAAGATATTTTTCCACCGGAGTGAGTAATCCACATCTCAATTAGCTTATTCTGTTTTTCAATTGTCTCACTATGCTCACTTTCAAAATATCCATTATAGAAATCTGCGTTCAGCAAAGAATCGAATTCTATCACATCAAATTTAGGAGCTTCGCAGTCTAAATATCTTCTGTTGAACCGATTGTTTTCCAAACTTGGATAATTTGTGAATCCTTGAGATCTCCAGCCATCAGGAAGCTCGTTTTCATCAATTACCCCTTCAACATTAAGTAACACTTCACCATTATTCCAAAAATCAAGTTTTACACACTGTTCATATATTAGTGCTTCGTATTCGGTTAGATCCTTAAGAAGAAACTCGCATTCAATACCACAGCTATCCTGGATAATGGAATACTGTTTGTATCTAGGATTACGTTTCTTTTCTCCTGATTTATATTTGCTGATTTCTTTAAGGATATGTTTATACCTCTTACCAGTTCCTTTTCCAACGTAAAAATAACGTTTAGGTAATTGAACAGTATGCCATGCATAGACATAGTATTCTCTGCTTCCGTGTTCTCCTTGCAAGATATGATATGCAAGTTTATTGCAATCTTCTTTGTATTGATAATACAGATGCTTAACAACAGGGTTTATGTCTAAACCTGAGCAGAGATCTAATTTAGAAAAATCGCTATCATAGTCTTGCTTTGTAAATACATTGACATCATTCATATGTTTTCTCGCTAAATTCAATAATTATTCTAATTCATATTTTGGGTCGTTGTGTTTTACGACTTTCCATATTTCTTTCCATGTCAGTCTAATTATCTCACAATAAAAGCCAAGCTATTAACTTGGCTCTTTTCAGCGTGTCATTTCACTGCCTGTTTATTAACTATAGTGCGTGCAATCTCATTCAGGTTATCGTTTAGATTGCCGGCAATAGTAACCGCTAAACCGTCTGTAGGCATTCCGGTCTCATTCCAATGATAAATTAACGAATAGAACGCTTCCCCTATTGCCCTGATCTCTGTGCAAAGTTCCTGTGTATCAAATTGTGTATATCTGTTGTCTTCCATGATAAAATTAGTCCGTCCTTTCTACTGACAAAGTTTTAAGGCACTGGATGCTATTGCGGTAGCATCCTTTTTATGTGTGCCGTTTTCATTGATCCATATCCTCAAGGATCAATCGTTTGATATAGTCGCTTTTGCTCTTCTTGGTATCCAGGTGCATGATGATCTTCTTGTCTGTTTCCTTGTTCAGCACTACCGACACTCTTGTATAGTGATCTTTTGAATACTGACGATCATATGCGACCTTATCAAACGGATGGCTTTTAGACTCAGCCAATACTCAACCTCCTTTCAGCAAAAGACTATCATAGCTTTACACATTGCGCAACGTGTAAAAAATAGAACCAAGGTGTTAGCCTTGGCTCTTATATCTAACCAGATCACTCCGTCCGGTGCAGTACATTCACTCCGACATACTGCCAAAACAATGGAAATCATGAAATGAATACGTGCTGTCAGGAAGAAAGGATTTTGTCAATGGAAGCAAGTGCTGCATACCTTTTCAGAATCTGAAGTCCTACATTATCACCGGATGCCATAGTCTCACGCTTATCACGCAAAGCTTCCAGTTCTTTCAGGATTTCAATTTTCCGAATCAGCAGTTTCCGCTTCTCCTGACGTGTTTTCTTTGTCATGTTATCACCTCCTTTCTATGCTTTCTTCTCTGCCCATGCCTGCAGAGATAACAGCAAACATTCCAGTTCTTCAGTCTTATTTGACAAAGTTGCCTTATGATCATTGATTCTTCGTGTTCTGATCATAGCCAGGTGCATGAAGTCTTCTCATTCATCCTTGTTATTTGTACGTTTTGCATCAGCAATAAACTTCTCTTTTTCATTACTGCACATCCGTATAACATCATAGGTGTGTTTGATTTCAGCAAACATTTTTTCAAGGTCACGCATTACTTCGTCCATGTAATTAATTCCTCTTCATCAATACATGACAATGCATGTGCAGTCTTGGCTTCTTTTCCGGCATAACGGCTTGCCATTTTCCTCACATCTACGCTTAATGCGTTTGTTTCAGCCATATATGCATGGTGAGAATGGTGCTCACGTAAATAGAAATCTATTCTTCCTATGAGTAGATCACCTGCATATACCTGACTTCTGTATTTTGTCAGGATATCAACCAGTTTAACCACTAACGGACTGATTTCTTTAATGCTCTCCTTACGCAGTCTGTCCTGTTCCTCAATGATAGTTTTGATAATATCTTCGCTTTCGCTTCGAGTAATACCTTTTTTGTCGGCTCGGTCAAGCCATGTTGTTACCGCCGCTTTCTCATCTTCAGCATCGCGCAACAGCGCTTTAACTCTCTTGTATTCTTCGGTATTTGCTACGGCAAGAGCTTCGCCCAGCTGTTTGTTCAATCCGTTGATTTTGGCATCAATGGTCTTTGATGTTTCTGTCATTCCGTTTAAAGTCTCTTCGTCTTTCTTCTTCAATTCCTCGTACCTGGCTTTACACTGTGCTATTACTTTGTTCATGCTCTTCTCTCCTTCTGTTGTAATAATTATGAATTTTCTTGTGACACGATCCGCAGAGCGTACAGAGATCAGTCAGCACATTTTCATTGCCAAGTCTGGCATATGTGATGTGATGCACCTGCAGAGTTTTACAGTGGCTTATATGCCGTCCGCACATCACACACCTGTATCCGTCAATCTCCATGCGTTCCGCTTTCTTTGCTTCCCATTCCGGAGAAGCCATATATTTGTTGTAATACTCTGACCTCATGTTTTCTCATTCACATGATTTGATATAGGAGTTCGCCAGAAATGGCTTGGTTATGCGGTTTTATTAACTCCCATGGGGGATAGTGGTTCGAAATGCCATGATATCGGTTCGAACTCCCATACCTCACTGAGTTCGATAACTAAGCCTTTTTTTGATATTTTTTCCGAACTCCCATGACTTAAAGTGTAAGTATAGGAATTCAGGCTTTTTTTACTATCCAGCCACTTGTTAAACTCATTTTTTTATATACGATCCTACCTGATTCTTTCAGTCCTGACTTCACTTTTTCTATGGCATTTGTACCATAGCCGAGATCCTTCAAGAGCTCTTTTAGATCCTTGGTGGGTAGCCCTTCCGGATAGTCCGACAGAGTCGACATAATAACATTGACAATCTCATCATATCTGTCCTGTGAACGCTGATCATTACGTTTCCTAGCATCCTCCTGTACATACTCACGATCCTTTAGCTCCGACCATGCGAAGAACGTGGGATTTCCATGATCATTTTTGAAGAGCAACGTCATGCCAGTTTTGCCGTAGTTACTTTTTTCATGTGACATATACTTCAGTCCATCGTCTCCTGTATCGCCTACCATCAGCACACTCCTTGCGATATCCCAAAGATCAGCAGAGTCCGCCATTCTGTTCCTTCCCCAAACGTTCAATTGCTTGTTCGTGTGCATCACAATAAGGAAAGTCGTGCCGTAGAGCTCACCCCATTCAATAAGACTTCTCATGCTCTGTCTCATAGCATTACGGTCAGCCATGCGGATCTTTCGATCGATAAACGACTGCAACGGATCAAAGACACAGATCACAGGCTTGTATCTTGCTATCTTATTCTGTAGATAATCAGAACCAAACTGGATCTTTTCAAAATTCGGATCACTGAGGGAGATCGTCACGATGTTCTTCATGTTTGCACCCTGTTCCCTAAGCTTTTTCTTGATGACGTTTTCGACAGTGTCTTCACCGGAGAAGAACATACATTTAACTGGTTCTCGGTTTGAAGTGAAGCCTGTACCATCGAAGAGAGTACGCTTTCCGGAACTCAGCGAAGCCAGGAGAGAAATCCATAAAGAAGTCTTTCCCGTTCCACCAGTTCCGCAAAGCATCGTTATCTGTTTTTTCGGAATATAGCCGGGGATCAACCATTCCGGTTCTTTTTCTTCGAACTGATCAAGGTCTTTCAGATCTTCCTCTTCGATCGTGGTGCCTGGAATAGGTGCTTCGAGTGCTCTTTCCGCCTGACTTAGAATGTCATACCGTTGTAGATCATTCCTTCTCCAATCCTCCATCTGTATCCATGCTCATCTTTCTAATGTCGTTCATCAGTCCGCTTGTGTTGCACTGGCAGATCACCGCAGCATTCTCGATTTTCTCCAAGAGGGCGGTCTGCTTTATTGCTTCCCCGCTTGCCGTGAAAGTGTTCTGCTCGATCTTTTCAAAAACTTTGCGGATCTTTATCAGTTCTTCGACGATCCGTTTCAGTTCTTCGACGATCCGCTTGAATCCGTAAGAGATCAATTCGTCACCATGCATATTCGTCCTCCAAATCATTCACAGTCATTGCTAACGCATAAGCCTGCCATATATCAGCATGTAGGTCGTGATAACCCTGTTCTGCGTATCGCAGTGCATTTTCTAACATCTCATCAGCCATGTTTCTCCTTCCATTTCTTCCCCTTGATAGCAAGTTTTATATTGTCCTCACTGCTGAGGTCATAACCTGCCCATTCATCTAAGAATTGGTTTAGCCAGTCTTTACGGTACATAAACCGCTTACCGCATTTAGCAAACTTCACAAGATCGTATTTACGTAACAATGCAAGATTTCTTGAGGTTGTACCAAGATATGCAGATGCATCTTCACTGGTCATTGTTTCCGTTGAATCGTCTTCTTTGGGTACGGGTTCGGTTACAGGATCAGGAGCAATACAGCACTGTTCAAGATCGTCCAGGAGTGCATTCATGAACAGATACAGTGATTCCCTTGTTTTGCTGAAATCACGCTGATTTGCTGTCATAACGTTCCTTTACGATATCTCTTATAATCTGAACAATTTTGTTCTGCGTTTCTTCTGGTAACTCTTTTCTAAGAATCCTGTACATAGTTGCTTCGGATACACCATAACGATCTGCGATTTCCCATAGAAACACTCCGAATTTCTGACGTTCTTCATGAACACGTGTATTTGTGGTATATGTTTTCAGCACTTTATCACCTCTTTCTGTGTAAACCGTTTGACGTCACTAGGTTCTACAGCTATTATTATAGTGTAGTCACTAAATATCTATACAGTTTGCAAAATTCTGTCACTACACTTTTATGGAGGTACACAAATGTCTGATTCAATTTACTTCGACAAGGACAGACTTAAACGCTGTCAAAAGCTACGCAACATCTCAAATCAAGAGATAGCAGACCTACTTGAGAAGGACTTAAACACTGTCAATTATTGGAAGCGGACAGAAAAAATACTGCCTGAGCATTTAGCAAAGATTGCAGAACATTTAAATGTGAGCTTTGATTATCTTATGGGTGCAACCAGTCAAAACACCTATATTGTGAAACAAGAGCTTGCGAAAAATCCAAATCTTCCAAAAGATCCATATGATGAAAACTTGTATATTCTACCATTCAGAAAATCAGAAGTGATTCAGTTTTATGCTGATAACGAAGATTCTTCGTTAGTTGACAAAAGAAAAAAAGCATTCTTTGAATGGGTTGCATCAATTCCTTGGTATCCTGATCACCCTCATTGGAATGGTTTCTATTTTGGAGATTCATCAAAAGATTCAGGTATGAAAAGTTTCCCGGTAGCAAAATTGTCACCGTATTATCAAAGCATTGAAGAGGAAATTCTTAATTGGCTTGATGCCGAATATAATCAAAACAAGAATTCTGAGCTTACTATCACAATTAAGAAAGATGAAAAACCATTATTGAATAACATATTAAATAAATGGTCTAATCTATCTCTAGAAAACAAAAAAATAGTAGATTCGATGATAAATGCGCTATCAGAGGAGAACAATAACAATGGCTAGAAAGAAAACCAAGAAAGAAAAGTATATTACCCTCAGAACATCACGAGCTGGTACAGAATCATATGAGATTTGTATCCGGATGAATGATCAAGTATATCGCAAATCAATCGTTGTAAAAGATTTTGACTCACGCAGCGATGCACTAAAATTTGCGTGTAACTTAAGAGACAAAACACTTGTACAGATGAATTCAGGATATACGGTATCTAAATACAAAACCGTAAAAGAGATCTATGAAAAATCAAAAGAATTGTTCCCTGCTAGGATCAAGACTGTGATCAGACACGATGCGTTTTACAGGCAAGGAATTAAACAGTATGAGGATGTCAGCATTGAAAAGATCACAAGTGCAGACATTCAGACAAGTATCAACAAATACGCAAAAACGCACACACATATTCAAACTGAGCATTTATTAGCGATATGGCGGAAAATCTACAAGACTGCAGTTATGATGAACATCTCAATTCCTGATCGTACTATTCCGGTTATCATTCCTGAATGCAAAGCAGATACACCAAGAAAAAAAGAAATATCACCTGAAGATCTTGAAACGTTCCTTGATACGCTTCTTGGTTATAACTCAGCAAACGCATCCGGTGCATATCAGTCAAGGTGCATATATTACGCAGTCCAGATTATGCGCTATTGCGGTTTAAGACCTGCAGAATGCTTCGCATTAACAAAAGATGATATCTTCCTCAACGGGAACAATTCAGGCTTTATATCAGTCAATAAAGCGGCAAGAAGCACAGTTGACAGTGCGCTTGAGATCTCAGGCACAAAGACAAAGAAATCAACACGTCTTGTACCGATCCCTGTACAGCTTGCACCAATAATCAAGGAATGTCTTGAATGGTCAAAATATGATCTAATCTTTGCAGATTCACACGGCAGGTTGCAGAGCATTGATAAAGTCAGCGATTACATCCGGAACGTAGCAAAAAAGGCAAAAGTACAGTTCAACCTCTACATGTTAAGACATCAGCTCAGTACAGACCTGTTCAGCAATGGTACACCTGCAAATATAATACGTGATATTATGGGTCACGAATCCGCAAGTATGTCGCTGGATTATGCAGTCAGTAACGAAAAAGACCGAGTTAAAGCGATGAATAACAGAATGGTCTCCTGATCAGAATCAACAAGCTGAAAGATCGCAGTAAATAGCCTGCGGTCTTTTATTGTATTTTGATACGCAAATGATACGCAAACGATACGCAAAATGTACCATTTTACACGAATTTAGAAATACACTATCATCATACATAAATAACAAAAAACCCGCTGTTTATGCGGGTTTTTGTGTCATACAGATGTTTTTGCATGCTGTACGTTTTTCTAAAAATGGTGACGTGTACGGGGTTCGAACCCGTGAATGCTGCCTTGAGAGGGCAGTGTGTTGAGCCGCTTCACCAACACGCCAGATCAGGGATAGAACTATTATCCCTGTTTTTCTTACGCCTGTAAAGCCTTTTTTGCAGAATCTGCAAGTTCCGTGAAGGCCTTGGGATCGTGGATAGCGATCTCACTCAGCATTTTACGGTTGATATTGATTCCTGCAAGCTTTAAACCATGCATCAGTTTGGAGTAGCTGATGTCATTCAGGTGTGCAGCAGCGTTGATTCTGGCGATCCAGAGCTTACGCATCTCTCTCTTCAGTTTCTTACGGTCAATGTAAGAATACTTCTGAGAATGCATGACCTGCTCATGAGCTGTTCTGTACAGTAAGTGCTTACTGCCAAAGTAGCCCTTGGCAAGCTTTAAAACCTTTTTACGACGGTTTCTTGTCGGTGTAGATCCTTTTACTCTCATCTTTCCTTGCCTCCCTGATTAACCCTGTAACAGCTGCTTATCACGCTTGAAATCGCTGCTGGATACTAATGTCGGCTTAGATAAGTGCTTCTTCTGCTTATGAGTCTTGTTAGCCGCAAAGTGAGAAATGTAGTTGTGTTTTCTCTTTAACTTACCGGAACCGGTAACCTCTACACGCTTGGCAAAGGTCTTTTTTGTCTTCATCTTGATCTTCTTGGGTTTTTTTGCTTTAGCTTTCATCTCTATTCCTCCTCACGCTGCTTCGTCTTCTTTTTAGGGGATAATACTACAGACATCGTATTGCCTTCCATACTAGGTGCTTTATCTACAACCGCATACTCTGCCATCTGCTCAATGAACTTGTTCATGATCTGCTCACCGACTTCCTTACGGGTGATCATACGTCCGCGGAAGCGCATGTCGATCTTGACTTTCTGCCCCTCTTCCGCCCATTTGCGAGCCTGTTTGAGCTTTGTATCAAAATCGTGCTGATCAATGACCGGAGAAAGACGCAGCGGTTTTACTTCTGTAACATGCTGTTTCTTCTTTGCTTCACGGGCTTTTTTCTGCTCATTAAAGTGATGTCTTCCGTAATCCAGGATCTTACAAACCGGGGGCTGTGCATTCGGTGCCACACAGAATAGATCAAGATTCATCTCGTATGCTTTCTCGATCGCTTCTCTGCGCATCATGACGCCAAGCTGCTCACCGTTAGGTCCGATCACAAGGACTTCATGGAATCGAATGTTCTCATTGACCATTTCTTCTGGTACATTTCTTTTCGGTTTTGTGTAGCGCAAGTATACCTCCTATAAAGAAAGCAGGCACAGAAACCGCACCTGCCTTAAAAATCATTACTGATCACGGCATTGACCCAGATCCGAAGGACCTCGGGTGAGAAGCGGTACTTCTGCTTTCCGAATTACTTAGTAATTAAACAACACATTTAATGCTTTGTCAACTAGATTTCAAACCCTTCTACATTGACTGTTACTTCACTGGCTTTAAAGCCTGTCATAAACAGAATATTCTCATAGATCCTGTTCTGTACAAGCTCACATGTCGTATTGACATTGGCACCGTAGCGCACCTTGATATCCGCAGTGATCTCCAGTTTATTCTTGACGATGCGTACCTGCAGGGGTTTGTTGAATGTTGAGTTGTTCAGCATAGCGTATTCCACTTCGCCGATCGAGATCTCAGAGATCGCATGGAATACCGATTTGTTTATTGCGATAAGTCCGTTATCAGACTTCTCATGTAAAATTACATAATCTTGTGCCATAGTATTTACCTCTTCCGTATTATAACACGGTTCATTTGATCCTACGCATGATTTGCCTGCGCATCATCAGTTTCAGGGTTCCAAGATCATCCAGGATCTTCTGCGGCTGTTTGTATGTCTCTTCGACTTCCAGCATGAACATCCGGTAGACATCTGAAATATGATATACCGTTTCTTCATCGGCAAGACGGATTCCTACATTGTTAATTATGATATCTGCGAGTGTGAGTTCCAGGGCATCCAGCACTTCTTTTCTGGCATCCGCACTGAACGCAGGAAACAGATCACGGCAGTTCATCGGCTGCACCAGCAGATAGCGCATGGTCTCAGTGAAATCATTCAGTTCTTTTGACGGCGAACCTGACTGAACGCTGAAGAGAGCGATAAAGAAGACATGCCACTCAAAGTCCGTATTGATCATCTCACAGAAGTATTTGCCGAGACGGTCACAGAACGGAATCGTGCTGCTGTATTCCCCGTCGAGGATGATCTGCTGCGTAAAGTCCATCTCTGATGATGCCAGCATGTTCAGATGCTCAAAGTAGTCAAGCATCTTGCGCTTGGGATCTTCCGCATTGATAAATTCACGGATATATACATACTGTGCAAGCATTGCCGAAGCATTCTTGAAATCCAGTGTAAAGCCCAGACTCTGATTCAGCTTCTGGTTGATCAGTCTGCTGATCGAAGAAGCCGTCAGACGCTTGAATTCCGTCTCACTGAAGCCTATGCCCTTATTGGCCGTATCAATGCTGATCTGGTCATAGATCAGTTCCAGCTGTCTGTCAACGATATCGAGATTATCTCTCACAGAGCTCAGAATATCCTTGATAAATCTGTCATAACTGACAAAGTCCGGATTCTTGTATACAACTTTATGCTCGATCTCACTCCAGAAACGGTGTACCAGAGCTTTGATCTGCAGTTCAAAACAGATCTTCTCTCCGTTAAAGTCGTAGAAGCCGTCAATACGGTAGATCGTAAAGCCGTTGCGCTGCAGCTGCGGCTGGATCATATCCAGGTTCAGATAGACAGCCGGGTATTCGGCACAGGATGACAGTCCCAGCGGTGTGCGGGAAAAGGATGTCATCAGCCGGTTGTATATCTCTACTTCATTGCGGATAAACTGGCATTCCAGAGTCACGCCGACAAGATCATGCATGTTGGCAAGTGCTTCTTCACCGTTCCTGCAGTTCCGGTAGAACTTGTTGCGGAGCAGTTTCTCCTTCAGGCTGTCATAGCTTTTAATACGGGAATGTACCGTCACACCGGTCATTCCGTATCCGTCAATGATCTCTGTAAAGGCACTCTTCAGAACTTTTTCGGCATACTCAAAAGAAGCATACCTGCGTTCATACTCGTGCATCGTATCTTCGATAAAGTCAAATAACTGCAGTGTCATTTTTACCTCTGTCTGATCCTGTATTGTTTAGGATATCTGTTTTTCAGCGAAGTACCGTCTGCTTTGACAAGACCGATGCCGAAGCCGTTTCTGGCTGCGGTATGATAACCGCGTTCTGCTGCTTTCATCAGTACTTCACCGCTGATGTATTTTGTATATTCTTCTTCTGTCAATTCTATTATACTGCCGGGATCCCTCAATAATGCCAGAGCATGATCAGGTTCATATCTGTTTTTTCTTTCTTCCGCAAGACGGACAAATTCACGCATGACATGAAGACAGGAAAGATCGGGAAACGGCTGGTCACTGCCGTAGAGATAACCGCCTGTCTCCGTGTAATATGCAAAGCGGTGCACAAGCGGGTCCAGGACAGCAAAAGCTTCTCTTACGGGAAGCGACGTACGCAGGTATCTCATCTTTACAGGTGCATGTATCTGTGTGCGAAGACGCATACGGCACATAAACTGTCCTTCACCGCCGTCCATGGGCAGGATCCGGTACATTCCCGGTTCTCTTTTAAATACACTGTTATTCGTATCCAGTTCCCCGGAAGGATACAGTTCTACTTCCGGATGATCGGCAAGAAAACCGCGGATCACTTCTTCGTTTTCGATCGTATTAAACGTACATGTACTGTAGACCAGAATCCCCTCTTCCTTCAGTGTCAAAAGTGCACTCTCAAGGATCAGCCGCTGACGTACAGCGCATTCTCTGACATTGGCAAAAGACCAGTTGCTCTCTGCCTCTTCCTCACGTCTCAGCATGCCTTCTCCAGAGCACGGCGCATCGACAAGAACTCTATCAAAGAAGGATGTAAATCTCTCCGCAATCTGTTTTGGTGAGGCATTCAGCACGATGCAGTTCTCGGCCCCG
Organism: Solobacterium sp. UBA3691; assembly: GCA_002372175.1. GTDB lineage: Bacteria > Bacillota_I > Bacilli_A > Erysipelotrichales > Erysipelotrichaceae > Bulleidia. The sequence goes on along the minus strand of DFIS01000076.1, from coordinate 59,698 downwards.
TGTCTTTCGATATTCTCAAGCAGAATGCGGGCTCTGTCGGGATTGATCTCATTTACCACAAGCAATCCCCTGTTCTGCATCATCTCCGCGATCTGCGTACTCTTGGACCCCGGTGCTGCGCAGAGATCAAGCACATTCTCTCCGGGCTGAGGATCCAGCAGTTCTGCCGGTGCCATGGCACTGGGTTCCTGTGAATAGATCAGACCTGCACGATAAGCAGAAAGATTGCCGATCGCCGCTGAATCCTGATAGTAATACCCATGACGTATAAAAGGAATCTTCTGATGGGACAGCCCGTACAGCGAAAAGAAGGTATCATCATCGATCTTCAGATGATTGATCCTGTAGCCGCGGTATGGCTTTTCCTTCAGCAGATCTTCATATTCCTGATATCGTGAGCCCAGAAGCTCCTTCATCATTTCCGAATACTGTTCACTGATCATACCGATAATAATCTCTTGATGGCAAACTTATCCTGTTCCAGCTGCATGATCAGGTTGCCTACCGTCCTGAACTGTCTCTCTTCACGCAGAAAATGCTTGAACTGCACACGCAGACGCTTGCCGTAGAGATCTCCCTCAAAGTCAAGCAGATGGATCTCCAGAGATAACTTGTTCGTATAGTTAAAAGTAGGATTATGGCCAAAGTTGATCATACCCCTGTAACGTTTTCTGTCGACCCAGACATATCCTGCATAAACCCCTGGATGCATTGCTACATATTCCGTGCTGATCTGCAGATTGGCTGTCGGAAAACCGATACCTGTCCCCTTGTGATGCCCTTCAATAACGATGCCTTCGACCTCATACGGCGAACCCAGCAGTCTTTCGGCAGCAGATACATCACCGTCTCTGATCAGCTGCTGAATACGGGTGCTGGAGATCTTGCCGCCGCTGTCGGATACCGGTTCAATAACGGCTACCTCGAATTTCCCGCATGTCTTCAGAGTCTCCGCATTTCCCTGACCTTTATATCCGTAATGAAAATCAAACCCGCACACAAGACCTTTCAGATCACATGTTTTCAGCAGCATCTCGATAAATGCCTCGGGTGACAGTCTCGACATCTCTTCCGTAAACTTCAGAATATAGATATTGTCCATGCCGAGATCCATGGCCTTGTTGATCTTCTGTCTCAGGGTCATGATATGATGCACGTCAGGGTATCTGACGGTTACTTCCCTGGGATCGGGATCAAATGTGATCAGGGCTGAATCACAGTGATATCTTTCAGCCATTTCTCTTGTAGCTGTGATCAGTTTCTGATGCCCGAGATGAATACCGTCAAAATAGCCTATGCAGGCGCACATAGGCAGCGGGTATCTCTTCAGGTTGTTCATATCTATATAACTGATCCTCATTAATATAATCCTCTCAGGCAGTGAAACCGGTTCTCTTCCCGTCTTTCATATGCCGCAAGTACATCTCCTTTATACGTTAATAATACAATATCCTGCCTGGAATCCAAGAAGACAGGACGTCCGTTTCTGACTGCCTGCGGATCATCCGTCTCTAGCACAGGATACTTCGGGTTGATCACCCTGACAGGATCTGTCAGAGTGTATTTACCGTTCTGCAGGTCTTCAAAAGTGTATGCTTCCGACAGATCAAAGGGACCGATGCCGGTGCGGCACAGCTTTGTCATGACGGCGTCTTCCCCCAGTGCCTGGCAGAAGTCGGTGATCAGCGTGCGGATATATGTTCCTGAAGAGACAGTTGCCTGCATGCGGTATAGATCATCTGCCAGATGTACGACAGAGAGTTCTTCGACCGTGACCGGTACAGCTTTGCGTTCCACTTCCATCCCTTTGCGTGCTAATTCATAGAGTTTTCTGCCGTTCTGCTTTTTGGCGGAGTACATCGGCGGCACCTGCATCAGATCACCGGTAAAGGCACGGACATTCTTCTGCAGCTCTGCTTCATCATGAAAACGCGGGTTCCTGCCTGACTGTACATTTCCCCAGATATCTTCAGTATCGGAAACTAGCCCCATGCGAAACTCCGCTGTATATCTCTTGTGATCGGCAATACAGTACGGCAGCAGCTTTGTTGAATGCCCCAGCAGGATGATCATCAGACCGGTCGCATTCGGGTCCAGTGTACCTGTATGTCCGGCCTTCTTCTCTCCCAGGATCCGCCGGCATTTTGCGGCAGCCGAAAACGATGTCATTTCCTCCGGTTTGTTTAAAAGTACGATTCCGTTCATAACTCCAGTACGATTATACTGTAATCCCGGTATTTTATCCATGTGTCATTCCTGCACTCTTTTTGATAGAGTATAAGTATGTTCAAACGTATCTATATCGAGATCACAAATATTTGCGGACTGCAGTGTGCATTCTGTACGGATCATACCAGGGAAGCACGCAGTATGACCCTTCATGAATTTGAGCATGTGCTGATGCAAGTCTCTGCGTATACACAGTATATCTATCTGCATGTTCTCGGAGAACCGATGCTGCATCCTGATTTCTCCGGAGTTCTGGATCTGTGCGATCAGTATCATATGCATGTACAGCTTGTGGCCAACGGCTCGTGTACGGAACAGTATGACGAGCTGTTCCGTCATCCCTGTATCCGCAGAGTTTCCTTTTCCCTGCAGAGTCTTCCCTATCAGCCTGCCGGTCAGAGAGATCAGGTCTTTGCAGCTGTCAGAAGCTTTATTGCGCAGGCATCATCGGCAGGCAGATTCGTGACTGAACTGCGCTTCTGGGCAGATACCCTGAAGGATCCGCAGATCGCATCATATGAACAGGAACTGCGCAGTACCTATCCGTTTTCCGGGACAAACCGCAAAAACAGTTACCGGCTGATGCCGAATGTCTATGTATCCTATGAAGGTCTTTTTGTCTGGCCGGATCCGCTCTCCGAAGATGAGACCGTACACGGCAGATGCCACGGCGGTATTGATCAGCTGGCTGTCCTGAGTAATGGTACGGTCGTTCCATGCTGTCTGGATGCCGGCGGCAGAATTTCTCTCGGCAATATCTTTGATACACCGCTGGCAGAGATTCTTAAGACACCCCGGTATATCAGCCTGACCGAAGGATTCCGCAGTCACCGTATTACGGAAGACCTCTGCCGCCGCTGTACATACCGCCGTCGCTTCAAAGTCTAGATGACGATCAGAATAGTCTCATCCCGCATATGCATCATATCCAGCCTGTCGAGAAGACTGTATTCCTCATGCGTATGCAGATCATATACGATAATACTGTTTTCCGAGAGATACTTTTCATGACCGCATAAACTGCAGAGTATCTTCAGATTGTCATACAGAGTATGTTCAGCAGAGAAATATGCTTCATGGATCTCATCAAAGACTGCCAGCCTGACGATCACATGTACCGACTTAACCGCGTACATAACGTATCACCCTGCACTCCGACCGCCGGTACAATACGCCGCAGCCTGCCCCCAGCGTCTGCCCTGTGCGAAGCCGGAAAATATACTGGTCATGAAACCCCTCACCGATAAACAGCACATCCACACTGCGGTAACGGTTCTTCATATCTTCCTGTACATACTGATCCAATGTCATAAATACGATCTTCCCCCGGATCTCTGTTTCTTTCTGGTACTTTTCCGCTCCGTATCGCTGCAGAACATCATAGTACAGATCCGTTTCCTCTTCATACAGCGAGAGCACGATCAGACCGCCGGCACTCAGGGTTATCCACGTATACGTCTGTATATCCATTCCCAGAGGTATACCTTCTTCCGTATACATATCACAGCGTAGGATCTCCGGCATGACCGGGATCGTATACGCTTTTTTATTGCCGTACTGTTCATGGCAGGAGATAACGAGTGTTTCCAGTTCCTCAGTACCGATCTCCGGAAAGCAAAACTCCAGCAGCTCATTTGTTCTGATCAGGCCGTGAAGCTTGTGGGTGACGGGAAAATGCACACGGGTCTCAAAGATCGCTGAAAGCATCTGCAGATCATCGTTATACATGGCTGTACGAAAGCGGAAATGCACAAGCAGACGGTATGGTACAGCCAGCTGATCAGCCGCAAAAAGACAGAGCTGAATATGCTTATCCCGCCGTCCTTCGCATATCCTGATCAGCTCCTGCAGACACTGTTCATGGATCTGCAGAAAACGGTAAAGATCCGTGATCAGCAGTATACAGGTATTTTTCTGCCTGCCTTTGCGTGCTTCCAGATGTTTAAAAAGATTCACGGTTTTTTCCGTATCATCACTGCCGATGATATCCGTGATCTGCGGTGCTTTGCGGAGGAAGTCATGTTCATGGTCATCATTGAACAGGTAGATCTCATCCTTCCCGGTTGTATTCTCCAGAAACTGATACAGAAGATAACGCAGGTACAGTTCAGATACAGAACGGTCAGGGCTGAAGATGATCACCGATACATCCTCTTCCAAAGCATATGAAAGAAGCTTCCGCTGGCGTCTTTTGAAATCATCGGCGATCCCGAAGATCATTCTGTTCCCGGCAGTCACTTCAGCTTTTTCGATACGGCGGATCGGCGGCAGCCAGAGCGGAAATACTTCATCACTGATCTCTGTATGTACAGATATGATCTCTGCCATCACTTCCCGCAGCTGCGTAACTTCCGTCTGTTCACTCAGCCGCCTGCTTCTCAGACTGTGCAGCATCCTGTCGGTCAGGACCACTTCACTCATATCATCTCCGGTCAGTGCATTGACATATCCGCACTGTCCCTGAACGGACAGATCATCGCATAACAGGATAAAAGAACCCGGCTCGCGCAGGTATACGGCATCCTCGGCATGCAGGATCTCCTTGGAGTCAGCCTTGTCCTGTACTCTTAATGCGATCTTGAAGCGGCTGTTTGCCCAGATCTGTTCATCTACGATACCGCCGGGCTTCTGTGTGGAAAGGATCAGATGGATCCCGAGGCTTCTGCCTACTCTTGCCATGGACACAAGATCTTTCAGATACTCCGGGTATTCTTTTTTCAGTTCCGCAAACTCATCGATGATGATCACCAGTTCGCAAAGATCCGGCAGTCCGCTGTCTTTCAGATTTTCTCTGTACATCTGCAGATCCAGTACAGGCTGTTTGCTGATGTCACCCAGTTCTCTGAACAGACGTTCCCGGCGCTGGGCTTCCAGATGAAAGGAATACCGGGACCGTTCAAGTTCATACTCATCAAGATTTGACAGGACACCGGCCAGGTGCGGAAGATGCCAGGACGCATTGTCGAATGCCGCAACAGAACCTCCGCCCTTGAAATCGATCAGTACAAACTGCAGATCCCGCGGTCTGTAATTGACTGCCAGTGAGAGGATCAGCGTCATCAGCAGCATACTCTTGCCCGATCCGGTCGTGCCCGCGATCAGACCGTGCGGTCCCTGTCCGCTTTCATGCAGATCAAGCGTGATCAGCTGACCGTTTCTGTCATGCCCCAGATAAGCTGTAAGACCACGGGACTGCGGAGGATTCTGCCAGCGTCCGCGGATGTCCAGATCTTCGGCACCGGAGACACCGTACATGCCGAAAAACGTATGACTGACGGTATCGGTGTTATCTTCCGGAAGCCTGTACGCAGAAAGCGCATAGTAAAATGACAGCGGATCATGATCGCTGATCACATCCGGTACATATGTCTGCTGTCTGCCGGCTTCGTATACGATCCCGGAATGATCCTCACTGATAAGGATATCTGCCTTCTGTATATGCGCTCCATGATGAAAGATCAGCTCGGTATGCGGCTTTTCACAGCTGATCATTTCACGGTACTCCCTGCCGATCACAACAAATACCGGATATGCCTGATCACTGCGCAGTACCGTGCTGACTTCCGATGCCGATACCGTATCTGTAACAAGACAGCGTATACCGGCGCAAAGACAATGCGGAATACTCCGGTTCCACAGCATCTCATCCATCGTCTGCGGAGTACTGACAAAAATTATACGTATCTCTGCCGGCGACCAGAAACAGGAAAGCTGCGAGAGTATTCTGTACAGGAGAGAATCACTCCCGCATAGAGATACCGTCTTCCCTCTGATACATTTACTGATTATCCCGTATCCGTGAACCTCACCGTCTGTCAGTTCTCTGATCACAGGCTGCAGCGGATCATTGTAGGCAGGATGAAAACTGCAGGTATAGGAAAGATCATATATCTTTTCACCGGTTCCCAGTCTGATCCAGAGAAAATCTTCATCGCCGGAATGCTTACTGTAGACATATCTTTCCCGAAGACCGCATACAGCTGCCATGCCGGGAAGCAGTTCCTCCAGGTGCTGCTCTGTTTCCTGCAGATATCTCTCCCTGCCTTCACGAAGATGATCAAGATACTCTTCATACCTGAACTGTCTCTCATTGAGCAGTTTCTTTTCTTTCCGTCTGTCATACAGCCTCTGCATCGGGTTCCAGATCAATGCGGATATGACCATCGTCAGCGGCAGGACAGCCATCGGCAGAAGTTCCGTAATTCTGCGTCCGTTCAGCCAGCCGTTATAGATACTCAGAAGACCGACGGAGAAAGCAGCCATGGACATTGTCAGTGCCGGTCCCATCATGAAGATCAGGGGATTTCTCTCCCGCTGTACAAAGGGCAGCGGTTCTTCGAGTTCGATGACCATGCCTGCCGGCAGATCTGCACGGCGGAATACATGGCCGACGGTCTTTCTTTCTGCTGTTCTGCAGACGGATACCGGTCTGCGTTTCCTGTACGGCGGCAGACTGACCCTGACTGAATGATCATTGCGTATCGTGATGATCCCTTTCGATACCGTAAAGACAAGCGCCAGGATACTGATGCGGATACTGTCGGTGAGAATGATCATTTCGGTAATCTCTCCCTGCCTGCTGAGCAGTCCCGATGTACAGGTATCCCGCAGTTCTGCCTTTCCTATATCCAGGATAAACTGCGAAGGCAGTATACGCTGATCCTGCAGGACGATATCATCGTTTTCATCACTGCCGATCGTGATCACGGGCTTTTTCACCGCATAATGCGAAAAGATATCCTCCGGATCCTTCCTGACCGTACGGATCACTGCTGTCTCACCTGTGCGGCTGTTTTCAGCCGTGATCTCTTCTGTTCCCTGCAGGATACCGTGATATGCACATGTCAGCGGAAAAGAGATACGGAACACATAGCCTTCACCGCGGCGTATAAAATACACTTCCCGATGCAGGATATGCACCTTATGCATATCCTTTGTCAAAGTATATGTATATACATTTGTACCTTCGGTGATATACAGTTCCATATCTCTTCCGTCATTTGTTTTTACTGCGTACAAGGACACTGCAGTTGACCGCATACCTGCCGTCTGCTGTCTGAATGTGAATGATCGTGCTGCCTGACTGTTTTCCGTGTACACATCCGCTGCTGTCCGCATATGCCGTACCGCTGTCATCACTGCTGTAGACAAGCGTATCGGTACCGTATCCTTTAGGCATCCCGGTAATGTGGATCTGTTTGGATTCACCGGGATCCATGATCAGGGTGTAATCCGCTATGCGGATCGTATCTGTCACAAGGATCTCACTGTCACGTGCTGCCTTGAGTCTGTCACCGCGTGTGCATCTTTCAACAAAGTGCCAGTTCTCCATGTGCTTCTTATTCTCCGGCAGAAGACTGCCGCTGTCCTGGTCCAGAATCGTCTGTGAGCCCGAAAGACCCGCTTTTCCGGCTAAAGTACCGGGTGAGTTATACGATGCCTGCATCAGCAGAAAAGCGTCGATATCGGCACATATGAAGACATCAGGATTACCCCTGGCTGCATCATTCAGCAAGTCTGCCGGCAGATCGGACTGGATGACCATATGTTCATGATTCCTGTCATACAGATGAACAGTAGAGTCCACAGAAGCTACCGGTCCTGCCGTCAGGGAGATATCCGCCAGCTTCAGATTCTCAAGATTAAAACCGAAAGAAGTATTCACCAGAGCACTCAGATCACCATGGATCACAGCTTCTTCCTTATGCTGATTGTCAGCGATCCTGCGCATATGCCCGTTCCTGATCTCCATACCGGCCGTCCCTTTCTGTGCAAGACTGAGTTCCATCCGTCCTTCCGCAGAAAGATCGAGTGACAGCTGCATTGTGATATTCAGAAGTGGTGCTTCCGGTACCGGTACTCTGAGTGTGCACAGCGGAAATGAAACAGCCGCAAGACTCTCATCCGGACGGAATGCTGAACGTACGGAAGAAAGGAAATGGGCCGGATCCACCGCACTCAGGTCACCATACAGAAACGTACTCTCGGCCTTGCGGAGAGCGACTTTCTGTGAGCTTTCATAATCGATCCGAAAGTACATATCTTCCGTATTCCCTGCCAGAAGCTTCCACCGCCAGCTTGGCCGCACATGATTCAGATTCAGTTCGGCTTGGAACCCGCCGCCGTTCAGCGCCCTAGTGACTTCCGCCGCAATTCCCGCCGACGTTAACCGCACCGCAACATCTGTCCCGTTGATGTTAAAGACCTTTTCCAGTCTTTGCGTACTCATCAGACTGACGCCTGTCGCTTTTGTATAGCTGTGGAAGCCTTCCGCAGGCAGATCAAGGATCTCGGCCTGTGAAAAGTCGATTTCAAAGGTATGACATATATCCGCATCCTCAAGGATATCTTCAGGATCTGCCTCTTTCAGCACAACCTCTGTGCCCTGATCCGTCATTTCTGCATCTTCAGCCTGGAAAGTACAGATCCTTCCATCTTCTTCATAACGGATCACATCTCCCGGACTTACAGATGTACCGGGCGGATAATATGCCCGCATGGTATTCAGATCAACTCTGTCCGGTTCTTCTTCAACAGTGTGAATATCCTTGTTCCAGACGATCGAGAACACCGGTTCATCAAATATCTTCCGGTCAATAAACGCTACGGTCTTTCTCAGTAGCTCCTCAGCTTCATCTCTGTCCAGTTCCTTCTCCGGTTCGATACGATCATGCTTATCCGTTTTGAACATCCCTGCCTTTACAGCTGCACTCATATGCAGAGGAAAGGATGATTTACGGATATCTCTGATCGTATTATCCGCAGCGGATACCTCTGTTCCTGCCAGATTGATCAGTGTATACGCTGCCCATTCTCTGGTCAGAGGACTGTTCGGGTCAAAACCTGCACTTTCATCAATGACGTTCCACTCTACCGCCCTCTGCACATCCGTGAAATACATGTGTTCTTCGGACACATTCATCAGATACGGTACGGGTGAAGGATCATGGACAATATTTGCTTCCGTGTTGATCATGTGCAGCCATTCCCCGAGCAGGATCTGTTCTGCCGGTTCCTTCCCGCATCCCGTCAGAGACAGGATACAGGAAAGCACCGTCACAAAGATCAGATCACGCCTGAATACCCGAGGCATTGGAATTGATCGTTGTCTCCAGCGTATCGTAACTGGAGACCGTCATATCCAGAAATCTGGCATAGGTATCGATCGTTTCTTTCTGGATGTCGAATCTCGATGCAAACTGATTGAAACGGCTTCTGATCGTCTCAGCAGCTTCCGAGATCCAGGTCGCATTTGTAGCGTTCATTTCTCTCTTCATTTCACATAACTGGTCATACATCTGCTGATTCAGCACACGTATTCTGCCGGCACATTCACTGACTTCGGCAAGTGATATCTTCAGATTATTCATGTTTACCTCCTACTCCGAAAGATGTGATGCCTGTGAAGCCAGGTCATCCTGTGTTTCCCTGTACGCTCTGGCCGAATTGCGCAGAAACTCCGCATACTGTGCGCATAATACCGACATCTCCCTGAAATCCGCTTCAAATTTCCGGATCTTCGTACTGAATGCAACATTGTCCTTTCCTTCCCAGCCGGCTTTCATCGTGTCGACCGCATCAAAGAGCTGTGCAAATGTACGCTGATATGCCTGGTTGTCTTCATCGATCCTCGAAGCACTGACTTCCAGCTGCTCCGGTTCTACGGTGATCGTTCTCATTGTCTTACCTCCCTTTCTGCCTTTCTTATTTGCAGAAAAGAGGCAATCTCCACAAAAAAAGACTGCATTTTGTGTATTTCACAAATCTGCAGTCTTCTGACTGAATTACTGATCCTGTTCCTTGTTTATTCTGGCAATCAGCTCATCGATATGACGGCCGTTTTCCATCGCTGTATCCAGCTTGAAGACAAGTTCCGGACATCTGCGGATATCCAGTCTTCTGCTCAGCTCCGAGCGTATATGTCCTTTGGCATTTTCCAGTGCCCTGAGACCTGCCGCACTGCGCTGTTCCTTACCAAGAAAGGTAACATAGACAGTCGCATAACTATGATCTCTGGATACTTCAACATCAGTGATCGTTACAAATCCGATATTGGGATCATTAACTTCAAACTGGACGATATCCGAGATATTCTTACGGATGATCCCTTCCAGCCTGCGCTGTTTGATATTCGGCATATCAGGCCTCCGCAGGGACTTCCTGTTCCTGGTAAGCTTCGATGATATCTCCGACCTTGATATCGTTATAATTCTCGACTGTTATACCGCACTCATAGCCGGAAGTCACTTCACGGGCATCATCCTTAAATCTCTTCAGAGAGCCAAGCTTGCCGGTGTAGATAACGATACCATCACGGATCAGACGGACACCGCAGCGGGCAACAAGCTTGCCTTCGGTGACCATACATCCGCCGATCGTACCAATTCTTGAAACTTTATATGTCTCACGGACTTCCGCCTGACCGATCACGACTTCTGTATATACAGGTGCCAGCATACCCTTCATGGCATTTTCCATTTCTTCGGTAGCCTTGTAGATAATGTTATGCAGGCGGATCGTGACACCGGCTTCTTCAGCCTTACGGCGGATGTTGGCATCCGGACGTACGTTGAAGCCAATGATCATGGCCTTGGACGCATCAGCCAGCATGATATCGGAATCCGAGATCAGACCGGCCGTACTGTGAATGACATTCACACGTACACCCTTGACCTCGAGTTTCTCAAGTGAAGACTTGACGGCTTCGGCAGAACCCTGTACATCAGCCTTGATGATAACAGGAATCTCCTGGATCTCACCGGCTTCGATCTCCTTGGAGAGATCTTCCAGAGACATGACAGCAGTCTTGCGGCGGAGCTGTTCGATCTTCTTGCGCAGACGTCTGTCGGCCAGTGCTCTGGCATCTTTTTCATTGTCGAATGCTCTGAAAATATCACCGGCTTCCGGAACATCGTTGAGACCGATGATCTCAACAGGTGCCGAAGGCAGTGCTTCCTTCAGTTCATGACCGTCTTCATCGGTCATCTTACGGATACGGCCGAAGCAGGTTCCGACGACCACCGGATCGCCCTGGTGCAGAGTACCTTTCTGTACCAGCAGCGTAGCAACAGGACCGCGTCCCTTATCAAGCTTGGCTTCAATCACCGTTCCCTGGGCGAGACGGTCGGGATTTGCCTTCAGTTCCTGCACGTCTGCCACGGTCAGGATGGTTTCCAGCAGATCGTTGATACCTTCGCCGTTCTTTGCTGAAGTATGGACAAAGATCGTATCTCCGCCCCATTCTTCAGGCATCAGACCGAGCTCTGACATTTCGTTCTTGACTCTGTCAGGATTGGCATCCGGACGGTCGATCTTGTTTACAGCCACGATGATCGGAACGTTGGCAGCCTTGGCGTGGTCGATTGCTTCGAGCGTCTGCGGCATGACACCGTCATCCGCCGCTACCACAATGACAGCGACATCTGTTACTTTGGCACCTCTGGCACGCATGGCCGTAAATGCCTCATGACCCGGTGTATCGAGGAATGTCAGCTTTCTGCCGTCCAGTGAGATCTGGTAGGCACCGATCCTCTGTGTAATACCGCCGGCTTCACCGCTGGCTACCTTTGTACTTCTGATCGAGTCAAGCAGCGTTGTCTTACCATGGTCGACATGTCCCATGATCGTAATGATCGGGGGTCTTTCCTTCAGTGTGGATTCATCATCGATTTCTCTGTCTTCCAGACTGTCTTCGTCAACTTCCTCGACCTTGGTAGGCTCAATATTAAACTCTAAACATACAGTCTCTACCATGTCATCATCAAGTTCACTGTTGATGGTGACCATCTTGCCTTCCATAAACAGTACTTTGATAATGTCACTGGCACTCTTACCGCATTTCTGCGCGAGCTGACCGACAGTGATCCCTTCCGAATAAGTGATCGCTGTTACTTCTTTACCCTGGTTTGAAGCGCCCTGTCTGGGAAATCCGTTTCCGGAACGTCTGTTTCGGCTGTTATTCTTCCGATTATTCCCGGAACGTGTATTTTTCTTAGGCATTTCAGCACCTCTCTTTCATTTTTTATTTATTCAATAACGTTTCCATTTCTACCCAGAATGAATCCGGAATATCAATTTCAAGTGCTTTTTTCAGCGCATTGTTCTTACGGGCCAGGCGCAGTGCTTCAATATCATTCTTGATATATGCACCGCGTCCGTTTGCCTTTCCGGTCGGATCATATGACACGGTACCGTCGGTACCTCTGACGATCCTGAGCAGTTCCTTCTTCGGAAGCTGCTCACCGGTTGCCACACATTTGCGCATCGGGATCTTTTTAGGCATCAGTTGTTATCCTCGTCGTAGTAGTCCTCGTACTCATCATAGTCGATATCGTACATTCTCTCTTCTTCTTCGAGCTGCTGTCTTTCGATCTCCTCAAGTTCTTCTTCCGTATAGACCGGACGCATATTGTCATTGTTCAGGCTGCTGCGCAGCTGCTGCTCAAGAACGTTGTTTCTGACCTTGATATCATCTTCATCATTTCTGCGCTTTTTGCGTTTCGGCTTATCCTGGTCCTTCGGCTTGGAGGTAGACGCAAGTTTCTCAAACTGGGAAACATAGTCATTACGTTTGGCAACCTCTTCCAGATCGATCTTCTTACGCGTTGTCTTAACTTCCTTCGGCTCCGGTTCCTGTACAGGTTCAGGTTCGCTGACCTCTTCCGGTTCCTCTTCGGGTTCAGGCTCCTCAGCAGGCTGTTCAGGTTCGGGTTCTTCAGCTTCCGCAGGTTCTGCTGCAGGCTCCTCGGCAGGTGTCTCTTCCTTCTCCTCGGGCGCCATAGCCATCTCCGTACGTATACGTTCCTTTACAGCTTCCTGCATCTCTTCCGGAATCAGTTCTTCGTTTTCTTCTTCGACAGGGTTTTCAGCCTTCTGCTGCTGGATCAGCGCGATCGCCTGCAGACGCTTCTCTTCTGCTTCTCTGGCTTCACGTTCAAGACGCTCTGCTTCTTTTCTGCGGATCTCGTTGCGGATCTCGATCTTGCGGATCTCAGCTTCCGCCAGCAGCTGATCGTAGTCTATACCGTCTTCCTCAAGATCTCTTCTTGTCTTGATATCGATCTTACGGCCGCACAGCTTTACCGCCAGACGCGCATTCTTACCCTTCTTGCCGATAGCCAGGGAGAGCTGATCACCGCTGACGATGGCAAGGATACTGCCGTCCTCAGCAGGGATAACATTCTCTACTTCGGCAGGTGCCAGAGCATTCCTGACAAGCTGTGTAATATCATCGCTCCACATGAAGATATCGACCTTCTCACCTCTGAGCTCATCGATGATCTCCTGTACACGGGAACCTCTGGGACCGATGCAGGCACCAATCGGGTCTACCTCATCACTGTGGCTGATGACGGCCATTTTCGTACGGTCACCGGCATCACGGGCAATCGCCTTGATCTCAACGATACCCTGGAAGATCTCCGGGACTTCCTTTTCAAACAGACGCTTGACAAGCATCGGATCCGCTCTGGAGACAAGTACCTGCGATCCCTTGCCGTCCTTGTTTACTTCTGTAATAACAACTCTGATCTTCTGCCCTTCGAACAGATGTTCCTGCGGGATCTGTCCGGATTTAGGCATCATCGCCACTGTTTTACCGATATTGACAAGGGTAAACTTATCCTTTACGGATTCAACGATACCGATCACCATTTCATTCAGCTGATCGATATACTCGTTATATACAGATGTCTTCTCGGCTTCTCTGATCTTCTGGCGGATGACGTTTCTGGCCAGTGTCGCTGCTGCTCTGCTCATGCCGGTGATCTCGACCTTACGTCTTACAACATCACCGATCTTTGCCTCGGGATCATACTGTACTGCATCTTCCAGTTCCATCTCGAGTTCATCGTCTTCGACTTCTTCGACAACGTTATACAGCTGGAAGATGTCGATCGTCGCTGTCTTGTCGTTGATCTCTGCTTCAACATTGATATCCGCAATATCGATATCTTTCTTGTAAGCTTTGCACATCGCTTCTTTCAAAGCACTGATCACGACTTCTTCGGGGATCCTGCGTTCTTCTTCAATATCCGTCAGGGCCCTGAGCATGTCTTTGTATTTCAGTTCCATTTCAATTTCTCCTAGATCCTTACCGCAAACCTGATGAATTGAATATTCTCAAATGCGATCGTAACTGCTTTATTTCTGGTCTTGTCACGGTAAGACAAAACCAGACTGTCTTCACTCATCGATGTTACTTCCCCTGTATATTCCTGTTTCTTCTCGATCGGATGTTCCAGGCGGATATACACATAAGGATCGTTCATCTGCCGAAGACTGTTGATATCCTTTACTTCACGTTCGGCGCCGGGACTGCACACTTCCAGCATATATGCATCGGTGAGATCCGCGTCCGAATCGAGCAGCTCAGATATCTTTTCACTGACAAGCGCACAGGTATCAAGGTCCATCGTGCCATCCGGTCTCATAATGGATATCTCCAGTGTCCTGTTTTTACCGCTTCCCAACCACTTGACTTCATACAGTTCGATCGCCATGGCATCAAGCACAGGTCTGATCAGTTCGGTGATTGTTTCTGTCTTATCCATATCCCTCCATAAACGAAGGAGTGCTTTCGCACTCCTGTTACGCTAATAATATACATGATTTGTAAATAACACGCAAGTCTTATCAGAACAAGGACATCTGATTACTTTCATCGATTCCGTCAAGACAGCCGAGAACTTCCAGTTTCTTTAACAGTGTCTGTGACAGAAGTGTACGTTTCAGGATATCCTCCTTGGACAGGAAGTCACCTTTCTCACGTGCTTCTTCGATGGATCTTGCAACGTTGGCGCCAAGGTTATCAATGACGACAAACGGTGGGATCAGTGTATGTTCATCCCCTTCAAGAACGGTAAACTCCGTAGCCTTGCTGTGATAGAGATCAACATTGCCTATACGGTAGCCGCGGGCATACAGCTCTTCGCAGACTTCCAGTGTATCAAACAGAGATCTTTCCTTGTTTGACACCGGATTCTCGGCATTGCGGTTATTCATTCTGGCTTCAATATCCTGCATGCGCATGCGCACAGCATCCAGTCCCTTTGTCATCGTCTCGATCTCATAGGCATCACAGCGCAGCGAAAGGAACTGAATATAGAAGTTATGAGGTTCATGGACCTTGTACCAGGCAATACGGACAGCCATCAGAACGTAGGCTACCGCATGTGCTTTCGGGAACATATACTGGATCTTCTCACAGGATTCAATATACCAGTCGGGAACATCATGTTCCTTCATTCTCTGCTTGTAGTCATCCCAGGCACCCCATGCCTTCTTGGCTACCTTACCCTTACGTACATTCTCCATGATCGTAAAGGCATCGATCGGTTCCATATTCTTGTTCAGAAGGTATGTCATGATATCATCACGGCATCCGATGACTTCTTCAAGAGGATGTCCCTGCTGGACCAGAACCTGCGCATTGCCCGACCATACATCCGTACCGTGGGTAAGACCGGAAATGATCACAAGATCCGAGAACTTCTTCGGACGCGTCTCCTCAAGAACACGGCGGGTGATCCTGGTACCGAATTCCGGCAGACCGAGTGCGCCTGTCTCTTTTTTGTATACACGTGGATCGGCATGCAGAGCCTGATCATCGTAGAAAAGACTCAGAGCCTCAGGATCATTCATCGGTATGGAAAGCGGATCCGTCTTTGAGATATTGGTCAGAAGACGCATGGCCGTAGGATCGACATGTCCGAGAATATCAAACTTCAGAACGTTATCATGGATATCATGGAAGTCGTAGTGTGTTGTCTTCCATTCCGAACTCGGGTCATTTGCCGGATACTGCACAGGTGTAAAGTCTTCCGCAACAAAGTTTGACGGAATAACGATGATACCGCCGGGATGCTGACCTGTCGTCTTCTTGACATTCATACATCCGGCTGCCAGATAGTCACGCATAGGTCTGCGCATATTCGTGATATTCATCTTCTCGCAATAGCCGGAGACATAGCCGTATGCTGTCTTCTCTGCCACGGTACCGATCGTACCGGCACGGAATACATGATCTTCACCGAAGACTTCCTTAGTGAATGCATGTGCTTTTGCCTGATATTCATTCGAGAAGTTCAGATCGATATCAGGTACTTTATCACCATGGAAACCAAGGAATGTCTCAAAAGGTATCTTATGTCCGTTGCCCTTCATGATACCTCCGCAGTGCGGACATACCTTGTCAGGCAGATCAAATCCGGATTTTACTTCCTGATCATCGATCCATTCACTGTAATGACAGTCAGGACAGAGATAATGCGGTTCCAGAGGATTGACTTCGGTGATCCCGGACATCGTAGCAGTAAACGAAGAACCTACGGAACCACGGGAACCGACAACATAACCATCTTCGTTGGACTTCTTGACCAGCAGATGCGAAATGTAGTAGTTGACATAATATCCGGCACCGATGATCGAATCCAGTTCACGGTTCAGACGGTCTGTGACCTGATGCGGTATCTCACCGTTGAATTCATACATTTCCTTTGCTGTACGGAAACATACTTCTCTCAGCTTCTGGTCTGAACCCTCAATATGCGGAGGATATGTTCCGGCAGGCACCGGACGTATCTCATCCAGTGAATTGAAGATCTTCAGCGGATTGGTGATCACGATCTCCTCGACAAGCGCAGGATCATTCAGCCAGCTGAATTCCGCCTTCATTTCATCTGTCAGACGGATATGCATATCCGGATTCTTTGTCCGCATACGCAGATTGTCATCACGGATAAACAGCGGATGGACAGTGCCGCCGACACCCTGGCTCATAATATAAACATCCCGGAAGATCTTCTGATCCGGTGTGCAGTAATGTGCATCACTGTCTGCCACGACCGGAATATTCAGCTCTTTAGCCATCCGGATCATACGCAGAACGACTTCCTTCAGTCTTTCCTTGTTCGGTACATTGCCCAGTGCGATCAGCGTGCTGTAGTTGGACAGCGGCTGCAGTTCCACATAGTCATACCAGGACATCGCTTTGCGCAGACGTTCATCATCACCGTTGCAGGCAAGCTCAAAGACTTCGTTGTTCGGGCATGATGTACCGATGTACAGATTCTCACGTACAGCGTTGACTGCTGATCTCAGCATGCGCGGCTCTGCCGGCAGTTCTGCATCTTCATTCTTGCGGACCTTGCCGATGACCTGCAGCGTTTTGGTATTGCTCATACTGACAAGACGGTAAAGATCCTTCAGACCATGCAGATTCTTCGCAATCAGTACCGTATGACTGTGTCTGACTTTTTCAAAGGCATGGTCATCCTGTATCTTCTCCTGCAGATCACGCAGTGTCTTCGCCCCCATATTCTCGGCATCTCTTAAAAGACCGAGGAAGACAAGCGACAGCGCTTCGGCATCATAGTCTGCTCTGTGTGCTACTTCTTCATCATATGCGACATGATAGTTGCGGGAGATATTGCCCAGACGGTATGTCCGGCGGTCACGCAGGATCGCTCTCGACATATCCAGGGTATCGATATAGGTATTGTTCAGCACCGGCCTGCCAAGACGGCGCAGCTCTTCATTCAGGAAGTTGATATCGAATTCGGCATTGTGCGCGACCAGTACGCTGTCTCCGAGCCAGGAAACGATCTCATCGCAGACTTCCGCAAACGGCTTCGCATCACGCACCATGTCATTGGTGATATTTGTCTTCCGGGTAATATATCCGGGAATCGGCACCGGCGGTTTGACGAACATCTGCAGACGGTCGACCACATTCCGCCCGCGCAGTCTGACCGCACCGAACTCAATAATATGATCATAGTAACAGGAAAGACCTGTTGTCTCGAGGTCAAAGGCAACATATTCAGCTTCGTCAAACAGCTGGTCTGTGGGTCTGGTGACGATCTGCAGATGATCTTCCGCAAGATTGACTTCACAGCCAAGACCTACCTTGAAATCAGGATCTTTCTTCTTAATTGCCTGACCTTCGTTAAAAGCCTTGACAAAAGACTGCACATCCGCATGATCGGTGATCACTACGCCGTGGTGTCCGAGCTGATGCACATAGTTGATGATGCTCTTGGCATCGCAGATACCGTCCATCTCGCTCATGTTGGTATGCATGTGCAGCTCAACACGCTTGACCTCAGCATTATCCTTGATAACAGGCGCATCTTCAATACGTACTTCTTCAGCTTCACAGACAAGATCACGGGCATATGTATCATAGGTAATATTGCCGAAGACACGGATATACATACCGGTTTTTATGCCCGCAAGATCTTCCCGCGAGAAGTTCTTGCCTTCAAACTGCTTGACGATGATCGCATCATTTCCGTCAAATACGGATACCGACTGGATCAGACGTTTTGTGGTACGTACTTCAAAGTTCTCAACCGCAAATACCTTTCCTGCAAACTGTATCTCACGCAGGGAATCACTGACATCCTTCAGTGAGATCTCAGCATATTCATCCCTTTTCTTCTTACGGTACTTATTATTCCCGTTCCGGCGAATATCCTTCGGTTCTGCCTTCTTCTCCGGAACATAGGCAGGCACAACGATCTCTTCGGCAGGTTTTTCCTTTTCCCTGACAGAACATTCCAGCTTCAGCCCGGAAAGACCGACTGTATCCAGGAAGCATTTGACAGCACGAATATAAGCCGAGCCATGTTCAGCATCCTGTTCATCATTGAACATGAAGGTTACGGTATGGTCTTCCAGATGCATCGTCCCTGAAAACAGGGCATTTACATCCGGATGCTCAGTCCTGAAGAATTCAAAATAATTGTAGATATCATTCACGGATACATCCGGCACTTCCGAGTGTACCTCCAGAAATACCCTGCATCCGCACAGTTCTCTGAGTCTCTCCCTGGTCCCGATAAACTCCTGATAGGACAGTGCTCTCGGAGAAGCAATCACTACTTTGGCGGTCTCCCGGGCACGATAAAAACGCACAGCTTCGATATGGATCGCTCCTGCCAGTGCCGGATCCAGAACAGCATTTCCCAGTACTTCATTCAACTGTGTCATATAAGCAATATACCACAGAACTTTTTTAATACACCTCTTGACATTGAAAAAAACGGCAGGCATCCAATGGATACCTGCCATTAAACTATTTGAGGAAATTCTTCAGAAACTTGCGGGCCTGACGGATACCAATATTCAGCATTTCGTTTTCAAGCTTATTCTTGGCTTTCTGTGCCAGTTTCTCCGCTTCCGACTTTTCATTTGCCTTCTTGGCTGCGGCTCTGGCTTCCTCACGGGCTCTGCGTTCTTCTTCCTTTGCCTGTCGCTTGGCATCTTCAGCTGCGAGCTTTTCCTGTCTCTTCTGCTCTTCGGCATCAAGTCTTGCCTGTTCTTCAGCTGCCAGGATATTGTCGATCTCTTCGTATGCACTGAGCGGATCATTGGAACGCTCATATACGCCGTAGAGTGAATCATGTTCGATCACTCTGTGAACAGCTTCGGGATCAGCAATGACCATGCTGGACTTCGGCGGCAGGATCTTTGTCAGTTCGACGACCGTAGGTGCACCCTTCTCATCCAGTACCGATACAAGTGCCTTACCTGTTTCCATATTGGAGATCAGTTCTGCCACATCCAGCTCCGGATTGGCGCGGAAACTGTCAGCTGCCAGCTTGGCCGCCTTGATCTCTGCCGGTGTATAGGCACGCAGAGAATGCTGGATGCGGTTGCTGAGCTGACCGAGTACAGAACCGGGAATATCTGCAGGAGTCTGGGTGACAAAGAAGACACCGACACCCTTGGAACGGATCAGTTTTACGGTCTGTTCGATCTTTTCCATCAGCTGACGTGAAGCATTGTTGAACAGCAGATGAGCTTCATCAAAGAAGAAGACAAGCTTCGGCTTCTCAAGATCACCGACTTCCGGCAGTGTCTCATACAGCTCGTTCAGCATCCAGAACAGGAATGTGGAATACAGCAGCGGATGCGAGAAGAGTTCTTCGCATTCGATCATGTTCATGACACCGAGACCGCCCTCTACGCTCATCCAGTCATCGATATTCAGCGAAGGCATGCCGAAGAAAAGCTCTCCGCCTTCCTGCTCGATCTCAAGCAGACGTCTCTGGATCGCGCCTACGCTCTGTTTGGATACATTGCCGTACTTGATCGTATACTCCTTGGCGTGTTCACCGACATATCCTGTCATCGCCTGCAGATCCTTCAGGTCGATGATATCCAGCTGCATATCTCTGGCAACCCTGAAGATGATATTCAGCACACCCTGCTGGGCTTCCGTCAGATCAAGCATACGGCTGATCAGCATCGGTCCCATTTCCTGCAGTCTGGCTCTGATCGGATGTCCGTCCTTCTGATATACATCAAAGAAATGAACCGGGAAACGGCGGCACTCATACTCCTCAATACCCATGGACTTCAGACGTCCGTCAATACCGTCACGGTCACCGGGAACAATCATACCGGTCAGATCACCCTTGACATCGGCGATCACTGTCGGCACACCCAGTTCACTCAGCGATTCCGCAATGACCTTCAGGGTTACCGTCTTACCGGTGCCGCTTGCGCCTGCGATCAGTCCGTGTCTGTTCATCTGCGCAGGGTTCAGGCAGATGTCTTTTTCACCGGCTTTACCGATGAGGATCTTATTGTCTTTTAACATACTTCTCCCTTTCCGCTATTTCACCAGTTTGGCAAATGCATCTTTCGCCGCATTCTGTTCGGCCTGTTTCTTGCTTGATCCGGTACCGGTCCCGAGGATCAGTCCCTCGACGACAACATTCATCGTAAACACCGGAGAATTGGACGGTCCCTGTTCATCGATCAGTACATATTTGACTGTCTTGCGGTCATCCGCCTGTACATATTCCTGCAGTTTTGTCTTGTAGTCATGGATCACTTCAACATCGTCGGGATGCCTCAGATTCGGTGTGATCACTTCATCGAGAATGTTGTTTACCGCATCCATTCCCTGATCAAGATACAGGGCACCCAGCAGTGCTTCAAACATATCCGCAAGGATCGCGTCCTTGTTTCTGCCGCCGGAGCGCTCTTCGCCATAGCCAAGCATCAGGAACTGCCCGAGTCCAAGTTCTCTTACATACATTGCCAGAGCTTTCTCACAGACAAGATTGGCTCTGAGCTTTGTCATCTTGCCTTCACTGAGTTTTGGTTCAAGCGGGAAGATATGCTCACTTGACCACAGCTGCAGCACTGCATCACCCATGAATTCCAGTCTTTCATTATCATGCAGTTCACGATGTTCATTGGCATAGGAACTGTGCATGAATGCTTCCCTGATCAGATCTTCATCATGAACATGGATATTTCTGTTCTTCAACCATTCGATAATATTCAAGATATTTACCCCTAATCAATAAATGTATAATTTCTGCTGTTGCGGTCTCTGACTTCTTTCAGGATTTTTGCATAGGACGGATTATCTCTGTCCGCAAAGATGATCTCAGCATCTTTTCTGGCTGTCGTTACAATATTCGCATCTTCGATAATATTGCCGAGAATAAAGTCCGGCAGACCGCTCTGCCTTGTACCAAGTATATCACCGGGTCCGCGCAGACGTAAATCTTCATATGCGATCTCAAAGCCGTTTGCGGTTCTGACAAGCGCATTCAGCCGTTCCAGGGTATGTTCCTCATGACTGTCCGTCAGCAGCCAGCAGTGCCCTTCCTCACTGCCTCTCTGTACACGTCCGCGCAGCTGGTGCAGCTGTGAAAGACCGAAGCGGTCGGCATCGTAGATGATCATCCCTGTCGCATTGACAACATTCATCCCGACTTCAACGACTGTCGTTGATACAAGCACCTGAATATCATTTCTGTAGAAAGCATCCATGACTGCCTGTTTCTGTTCGCTCTTCATCCGCCCGTGCAGCCGGCCTACGGTATACCTGCCGGCAAACAGCTTTGTCAGAGCATCTGCTGTCTTATCGATATTGCGGGCATTATAATCTTCGCTTTCCTCTACTGCTGCACAGATCACGTACAGCTGATGTCCCTCTGCCAGCACCTGTTCCACTTCATCCAGGACCGAACGGAAACTGTTTTCCGTGATCAGTTTTGTCACGACAGGTTTTCTGCCTGCAGGCATCGTTTCGATCGTACTGATATCCATATCCCCGTACAGGGTAGAAGCCAGTGTGCGCGGGATCGGTGTTGCACTCATCAGCAGGAAATCCGCCTGCATGCCCTTTTCACGCAGAGCTCTTCGCTGTTCAACACCGAAACGCTGCTGTTCATCGGCAATGACAAGACCCAGCTTCAGAAAGGAAACATTCTCCTGCAGAAGACTGTGCGTACCGACCAGAATATCGATACTGCCGTTAGCTGTATCTTCAAGGATCTCACGGCGGCTTGCGGCTGATTCTCCCGCATACAGCAGACCGACATGGACACCATAGGGCTCCAGCAACTCACGCAGCGAATGGGCATGCTGACGGGCCAGGATCTCTGTCGGTGCCAGCAATGCACCCTGATATCCGGCTGTAACACAGGCATACAGGGCAATGAGCGCTACTGCTGTTTTGCCGCAGCCGACATCCCCCTGTACAAGTCTGTACATGGGTTTGTCTGCTTCCATATCCTGCAGGATATCGGATACAGCTTTCTGCTGATCAGCTGTCAGTTCATACGGCAGATCACTGATCAGTTTCATCACTTTCGTATGGTCTGCCTTTCTTGCGCTGCCATGGATACCGGCATCCGCATCCGCACGGATATACTGAATACCCAGAAAAAAACGCAGAAATTCTTCATATTTCAGGGTCCTGTATGCACGCTTGATCTCTTCCTGCGACTTCGGCTCATGAACCATGCGCAGTGCATCCAGCCTGTGCTCCAGTCTGTACATGTGCATGATCTCTGCCGGCACGCTGTCCATATCTTCATCTGCGCACGACTGCAGACCATGCCTGATACATTCAATGATCGTATTCTGACGTATGCCTTCCCTCGCACTGTATACAGGTGTGATCTCGGGAATCTCATCAAGACCTTTACTGCGGTAGGAAAGCGCCGTTACCTTGTGCTTGCCGTTATAGATGCCGGTGATCGTGATCGTATCATTCAGCTTCAGCTGCCTGGCCCAGGGTCTGTTGAATATCGTGATCTGCAGTACCGTATCACTGGTCATGACCTCAAAGCGGGCAGTCGATCTGTTCCGGCCGAAGCGCCATGACTTGACTGCAGAGACAACAGTTGCCTCAAAGGTTACCTTATCCTTTTCCTTCCACGTATCTACCGGTGAATGATTCAGGATCTCATAGCGGAACGGGTAATATGTGATCAGTGATTCACGGTCAAAGATACCAAGCTTGTTCAGCTGTTCTATCCTTTTCGGTGTCAGTTTCAGTTTTCTGTCACGAAGTTCCATGATTAGCATTATACAACAAAAAGACCCATCCCTGCGGATGAGTCCCTGATGTTATTCAGCACTGAGAATGAAGCAGTATACCGGCTGTTCACCATTCTGTACATCGATATCCACATCGTAGTGATCCTCAACGTACTGACGAACCGCCTCCGTCTCTTCTTCACTGGCATCTTCACCGCGGATCAGCGTGACGATCTCGGTATCTTCATCACAGATCTGATCGATCAGTGCACATGCGGCTTCCACCTTGTCACGGCATGTCAGGATGATATCCTTCTCCTTCAGACCCATATAATCTCCGTTATGGATCTCTCTGCCGTCTACTGTCGTATCTCTTACAGCATAGGTGATCTGACCGGTTACGATATTGTCGACAGCTTCCTGCATCTGTGTCCTGTTTGTTTCAAGATCAGCATCGGGGTTGAAGGCAATACATGCGTTCAGACCCTGCGGGATGCTCTTGGTCGGCAGAACGATGATATCCTTGTCTTCCGTGACATCTGCAGCCTGCTGGGCAGCCATGATGATATTGGAGTTATTCGGAAGAATGAAGATATGTTCAGCATTGATCCTGCGGATCGCACTGACAAAGTCCTCTGTCGAGGGATTCATCGTCTGTCCGCCGGAGACAACGACATCTGCACGGTAATCGGTAAACAGATGCACAAGTCCCTTGCCGGCAGCGACAGTAATAATACCGTATTCCTTGGCTTCGGCAGGTGCTTCAGGTTCTGTCTCGATGATCGAAGGATGCTGCTCCTCATTCAGGTTATCGATCTGTATCCGTGTGAATTCACCGTATCTCTGTCCGAGATTCAGCACTTCACCGGGCTGCATCGTATTCATCCTGACCTTGACCGTATCATCATCCTGGATGATCGTCATGGACTCGCCAATCCTGCTCAGAGAGTTGCGGAACTTGTCCTCCTTGAACAGATGCATGCCCTGATCACTCAGTTTCAGGATGAATTCCGTACGGTATCCGGATGCCTTTTCATTCTTGACTGTCTCAGAGGTACCGGCACCTTCCATGATCGGCGCCCCCATCAGATAAGCACGGAATCCGTCAAAGATCGATACCAGTCCGCTGCCGCCGGAGTCAACGACACGTGCTTCCTTCAGGATCGGCAGTAATTCCGGTGTATGATCCAGAGATGCCTTGGCTTCCTTGCACAGAACATCCATGTACTCATTGACCGAACACTCGGGATTCGCCTCGACATATGCATTCGCACTCTCTGAGGATTCCCTGATAACCGTAAGGATCGTACCTTCCACCGGTCTCATAACTGCTTTATATGCCAGTTTGGAGCCATTTAACATTGCTTTGTTAAATGCCTGCACATCCAGTTCTTCCTGATCGCCGACAGACTGCTGAAAACCTCTGAAGATCTGTGAGAGGATAACACCGCTGTTACCTCTGGCTCCCATCAGAAGACCCCTTGAGAGTGTCTTGGCGATAACACTGAGACTCTCACTGCCTGATTTCTTTACCTCACTGATACCATTGTTAAATGTCAGTGACATGTTTGTGCCTGTATCACCGTCAGGTACCGGAAAGACATTCAGCGAGTCAACTTCCTTTTTTCTGTTGTTCAGGTTGTTACAGCCGCTGATCAGCATTTCCTTGAATACAGCACCATTGATCTTATCCATAGCCATATCCTCTTACTCTGCCACCTGTACACCCTGTACAAATACATTGACGGAAGCAATCTCTTCCGAAAGTGATCTCTCAAGTATATATTTAACTTTCTTCTGTGCTTCCGATACAACTTCACTGATCTTTACACCGAAGCTGACAATAATATACAGATCGATCTCAAGACCGCGTTCTGTTCTTCTGACAACAACACCGCGGGTATAGTTTTCCTTCTTCAGCAGTTCTGCGAAACCATCACGCAGGACTTTCTTGGATGCCATACCGACAACCCCGTAGCACTCGGTGATCACACCGCCGGCAAGGGAAGCAACAGCTTCTTCAGTAACGGTAATATTTCCGTAATTTGTCTTCTTTTCTACTGTCATGGATATATCTCCTTAACGTTCAAATACTATCACAAAATACCCTTTATACTCAACCTTCCGGCGTTGCTGAAGGTTCTGCAGAAGCCTCCGGAGAAGCTTCCGGGTTCTCCTCTTCGCCTTCTTCAGGCGGGATCACCAGCTCACCTGTCGCATAATACCCGGCCAGGAAGTTTTCTTCAAAATTGGGATCACGGATATCCTGAGCATACTCATCGATCGGTATCACGATCTTGTTGCCCTGTTCATCCAGATAGAAGTGACCGTTGGCGTCATGGTAATAGTGGACAACAGCTTTATCTCCCCACTTGTTCAGCAGAGGATTGCCCTGATCATCCAGCCAGTATACATACTCTGTCGGCACTTCATTCCACGGACAGGCCTTGGAATAGGCGATCTTACTGCCGGAATCCGCAAACAGGCATTTCCCCTTATCAGTGAGATTCATATAGATCTCATGATAATGATTGACCAGTTCGATACTGTAATATCCGCTGAAGAAGTACCCGCCGTCACGCATCTGGATCTCCATGACTTCATCATCATAATCAAGACTGTACTGATCGATCTCAGCGATCTCTCCGATGATCGTACGGCTGAGCTGGGATAGTGCATTGATCAGTTTATGAGTCTGATCTTCCTCGGTAAAGCCTTCGATCAGAGGCACCCGGCTGATCACAGTCATATACTCGCTCGTCAGCGGAAAGTGACTGCCGTCCGCCGTCAGGATATAGGGACCGTCTTCTTCATAACGGTAGCCTACGGGCTGTTTTTCCGTCACATTCAGCTGTACGGTATTGCCCGGCAGCAGTCTTGTCTTCACATCTTCGATCATCGGATCCTTTTCGACAAGAGATGATACATGTCCGGGAAAAGTCAGA
Source organism: Solobacterium sp. UBA3691 (assembly GCA_002372175.1). GTDB lineage: Bacteria > Bacillota_I > Bacilli_A > Erysipelotrichales > Erysipelotrichaceae > Bulleidia. The sequence continues at coordinate 33,230 of DFIS01000076.1, read as the reverse complement.
AAGTACATCGAATCATATGTGATCCCGGAGAGTTCCTGGATATATCTCTTGGAGAGATACTCTTCCCCTGTCACCGAGATGGCTTTGATGCGGGAAAGCGGCAGGATGGCGTAGAACAGTGCGATACTTGCGATCGATACGATGATGGCAATATTAAAAAGATGAGGCAGTGACCTGGCCAGCTGCTGATTCTCCTTTTTCATTTCCCGCTCTTTGATCAGGTCTGATACACCATCCGGTGCCTTGCCGAAATCATCGATCGTTGTCTTCTTCTCTATTGCCAATTGAATTTCTCCACTTCCATGTGCAGATCAATGTCGTACTTTTCCTTGACTTTCTGCTGGATCTCATTCGTAAGTGCTATAAAATCACTGGCCGTTCCGTTTCCCTTGTTCACGATGAAATTCACGTGTTTCTCACTGACCGCAATATCACCGATACTGCGTCCGCGGTAACCGATGCCTTCGATCAGCTTCCATGCCGGCATATCCATCGGATTGCGGAAAACACTGCCTGCACTCGGCATATCCAGCGGCTGCGTATTCAATCGTCTTTCCCGGCGGTTGTCCATCAGCGAACGAATCATGTCCTGGTCTTCCTTGACCATGTGGAATCTTGCGGCAATGATCACCCAGAGCGGATGTCTCTGGAAGATACTTGTACGGTAGGCAAAATCACACTCTTCGGCAGTGATCCATTCAAACTTGCCGTCTCTGTATACAAGCACACTGTCAATGACCTCACTGACAGAACTCTTATATGCACCGGCATTCATGTAGATCGAACCGCCTACGGTACCGGGTATGCCGCTGGCAAACTCAAGACCCGAAAGACTGTTGCGCATGGCATCATATGCCAAAGCAATGATCGAGCATCCGGCTTCCGCCACCAGCATATCTTCTTCGAAGTAATGACGGCAGAATCCCTTCTCCAGAGAGATGATCACACCGTGAAACTCGCTGTCGCTGCAGAGAAGATTGCTGCCCTTGCCGAAGACCTTGAAAGGTATACCTTCATGCACAAGGTATTTGACCAGTCCGTCCAGTTCAACCATGCTTAAAGGTCTGACAACATAGCTGGCATTGCCGCCGATATGCAGTGTTGTCAGTCTGGACATAGGTACATCTGTATCAACTTCCCCGAAGCGGGAAAGAATATCCTTTAATTTCTCACTCATCGAATGATTTCACCACACCATTTCGTCATCTGGTAAGCAGCGTCACGGTTACCCATAGCCGCTGCATTCTTTTTATATAATTCTCTTGTCTGTGTATCCTTCATCAGACGGTTAACTGTATCTGCCAGCAATTCCGGGGTCAGATCTTTTTCCTCGATCACTTCGGCAGCCTGATTTCTGACAAAATCCAGGGCATTGATATACTGTTCGTTATTAGCAACAAACGGACTCGGGATCATGACTGAAGGCGTACCGATGGCAGCAACTTCGCACAGTGTAGTCGCTCCTGCACGCAATACAGCCAGTGAGCACAGTTTCAGCATCACGGCCCCGTCTACAGCTTCCGTAAAGCGGATCCTGTCTGTTTGTTTATGCGTATATGTATAATCATTACTGTTGCCTGTCGTGATCAGAATATGGTAATCCGGATCAAACAGATCGAGTGCCCTGTCGATCACTGCACTGACACTGCTTGAGCCAAGTGACCCAAGCATGAACAGGACAAACGGTGCCCCTGCGGGAATACCGTAGGCCTCCGTCATCTGCGGTTCTGCTGTCTTTTCGCCAGCGAGCGTGGCCTGGGGATTGCCTGTGATCCGTGTTTTGTCAGCAGGAAAATCCCTGGCACTGGACGCATAACTGACAGCTACCGCATCCGCAAACCTGCCAAGCATACGGTTGGCTTTGCCTGCAGACGAATTCTGTTCATGGATCATCGTCGGTATACCGCAGATCCTGGCTGCCATGATCAGCGGAACACTGATATAATTGCCGAATCCCACACAGAGATCCGGTTTCTCCTTCTTCAGGAAACTGACGCATTTCGCGGTTGCTTTCAGCAGAGATGCTGCCGAAGATGCTTTGGCGAGAAGACCGCCGTTCATCCCGGACATCTCCATGCCGACAAAGCGGAATCCCCGCGATGGGATCAGCTGTGCCTCCATACGGTTGGATGAACCGAAAAAGATGACTTCACAGTCAGGATATGTTTTCCGGAATGTATCTACAAAGGCAAGTGCAGGATATATATGTCCGCCGGTACCGCCTGTAGCGGTGATCATCTTCTTCATGTGATAAATTCTATCATATTCGGCTGTTTTACACAGCAAAAACCCTTTTCTCATGCAAAAAGAGTGTAATAAGGCATCTGTCAGAGTGCCTGCAGCAGCTCTTTTTGTGCGATCACAATATCGTACCTTTCCGTCTTTGCGATGACACCTGTCTCCCTGAATCCGTTTTTATGCCAGAAGTTTTCAGCCTGCGGATTGCCCTGGACCCAGCCAAGACGAACATGCATAAAGCCCTGCCTGTACAGGTTTGCACAGAGCTCCTGTATGATCGCTGATCCTGTGCCGCTTCCCTGCCGGTTCTTCTTCATCATGAAGAACCCGATAAAAGCAGTATCATTATCCGGATAAGCTGTGATCATATCCAGCACAGCGATCAGTTCACCGTGGTCATAGTAACCCGCGTAGTATTTATCATCTGCTGTTTTATGCGGAGGCAGCGCATGCATATCCGCGTACAGTGACTGCTTATCGGGTGATGGCGGACAGTAATGGTAATACTGCGGGTTTTCCAGACAAAGCTGCAGCAGTTCGCCGATATCCTGTTCGTTCAGCAGACGCAGTTCATATTGATCTGATAATGTCTGAATATTCATAACCATGTGCTTTGTATATCTGTGTCCTTCCCGTACATCATAATATTACAGGGATATGAAAAGGACAGTAACTACTTACTGTCCTGACTGATTCCGATCGATCTGCTGATCAGATCCCAGACATCTTCCATGCCTGTTTTCTTCAGTGAAGAAGTAACGACAGCACTTTCCTTTCTGATGCCCAGGGTTTTCGTAATGATCCCAAGCTGACGGATCTGCTGGTTGCGGCTGAGCTTGTCACCTTTTGTGCATACAGCCAGCAGCGGCAGATGTGCCTGCTGTGCATAGCGGACCATCGTCATATCATCGTCATTCGGTACTCTTCGGATATCAAGCACGAGGATCACTGCTTTCAGATTCTTTCTGTTTTCGAAATACGGATCCATCAGACCGGCAAAGTCTTCAAATGTACGCTGACTTCCGGCCGCATATCCATATCCCGGCGCATCCGCAAATACCATCATATTGTCGACTTCAAAGAAGTTCAGCATCCTTGTCTTTCCCGGTGTCTTCCCGGTATAGGCAAGATTGGCGCGGTTGACCAGACTGTTGATCAGGCTGCTCTTGCCAGCGTTTGATCTGCCTGCGAAGACGATCTCAGGAAGCTCTGTAGCAGGCCATTGGCTCTGCATTACTGCAGAGCCAATAAACTTTACATCATGGTAGAGCATCAGCGTACAAGTGCTTCTTTCAGCACCTGAGACATCGTCTCTACAGGAACGAAGTTGACATGTTCCTTGACAGCCTTGGGAATATCATCCAGATCACGCAGGTTGGCCTTCGGGATCAGGATCTTGGTGATGCCTGCTCTGTTGGCAGCCAGTGACTTTTCACGCAGACCGCCGATCGGCAGTACATTGCCGCGCAGTGTAACTTCACCGGTCATCGCAAGATCTGAGTATACAGGTGTATCACTCAGTGCCGATACCAGGGCTGTTGTCAAGGTAACACCGGCAGAAGGTCCGTCTTTCGGTACTGCTCCTTCCGGTACATGAATATGAACGTCATGTGTCTCAAAGAACTGCGGATCGATCTTGAACTCCTTCGCATGTGCCTTGACATAGTCCATGGCAATCGTTGCGGATTCCTTCATCACATCACCCAGCTGACCGGTCAGCACGAGTCTGCCCTTGCCCTCAAAGTGATTGACTTCGATCGACAGTACATCACCGCCGAAGGAAGTATACGCAAGACCTGTCACAACACCGATCTGGTTCTTCTTCTCCTTGGTACCGTACTCAAATCTTTCCTTGCCGAGCCATTCCTTGATCAGTTTTTCCGTAACTGTTACAGACTTCTTGTTGTCGTTCAGGATCGCAAGAACAGTCTTACGGCAGAGCGAACCGATCAGTCTCTCGAGCTGACGCACACCGGCTTCCCTGGTGTAATGTCTGATCATGTACAGGATCTCTTTTTCCTTCAGCTTAAACTGTGCAGGTTTCAGTCCGTTCAGGGCTGTCTGTTTGGGAATCAGATGATTCAGGGCAATATGCACCTTGTCGATCTCTGTATAGGAAGGCAGTTCAATGATCTCAAGACGGTCCTGCAGAGGTGCAGGAATACCCTCGAGATAGTTTGCCGTAGCAATAAACATGACCTTGGAAAGATCATACGGTTCTTCCAGATAGTGATCACTGAAGAACTGGTTCTGTTCGGGATCCAGTACTTCCAGCAGTGCATCGCTGGGATCACCCTTGTAATCAGCACCCATCTTGTCGATCTCATCGATCAGGAAGACAGGATTGATCACGCCGGCTTTCTTCATGCCCTGGATAACTCTGCCCGGCAGGGAACCGAGATATGTTCTGCGGTGACCGCGGATCTCTGCTTCATCTCTGACACCGCCAAGGCTCATCTTGACAAACTGACGGTTGATCGCTCTCGCGATGGACTTTGCAAGTGATGTCTTACCGACACCGGGAGGACCTACCAGACAGATGATCGGTGCATTCAGGTTGCCTGTCATCTGTTTGACAGCGAGATACTCCATGATCCTCTGCTTGACTTTCTCAAGACCGTAATGATCTTCATCAAGAACACCCTGTACAGCCTTCAGATCCTCGTTATCCGAGGTTTCCTGCCACCACGGTACTTTCAGCAGCCAGTCAAGATATGACCTGGAGACGCTTGCTTCACCGCTTCCCGGCGGCAGCATCTCATATCTCTGCAGTTCTTCTCTGGCTTTCTCCTTGACATGATCAGGATACGGGTTCTTTTCGATCATCTCCCGCAGCTGTGCTGTGTCATCGGTAATGTTGGATACATCTCCGAGTTCTTCCTTGATCGCTCTGAGTTTCTCACGCAGATAGTACTCTTTCTGACTGTCGTCGATATGTTCCTTGACCTTGTCATTGATATTGGCTTCGATCTGCGTATATTCACGCTGCTTTTCGATCTCTGCAATGATCTTCAGCATGCGCTCATTGACATTCAGCGTCTCCAAAAGTGACTGCTTGACAGCTGTATCAAGCGGGAAGTACTGTGCGATCTGTTCAGTCAGCGTAACGGCACTGACACCCTGGGTAAGCTGATTGACGATCTCTGCCGGGAATGCAGAAGAAAGATTGCCTACCTTTTCAAACTCACCGACGATCTTCCTGACAAGGGCCATTTCTTCCATCGAATCACCCTGGATGTTGTCGAGCGGTTCTACATTAGCCATCATGATATCCTTATTGTCTTCAAGATAGACCAGTCTGGCTCTCTTTATGCCGGTAAAGGTAACACGCATGAAACCTTCCTTGCGCCTGACGATCTTGATCCTGCAGAGTGTACCCATTTTGTAGATATTCTCTTCGTGGGGATCATCTACCATGATGTCATTCTGACATACGATCCATACGTTATTGTCATATCCCTGCCCGGCTTCATTGATCGCATTGATCGACTTCTGACGGCCGACTTCGATCATGACATCCTGACCGGGGAAAACGACAATACCGCGGGTGCAGATCACCGGTACGTACGTATACGCCTTTTTGCTCATCTTTACACCTCCTTTGATGCTTTTGGATAAAATAAGACGCGCGGCGTCTTATTTTAGTGTTTATTTGTTTTCTTCGGAAACAGCTTTCGCGTTCTCCTTGATGAAGTCGAGAGCTTTCCGGTTGCGGATATCAAGCTCCACAAGCGATCTGTCAACATACTCATTGACATTCTCGGCAGTGATGAAGCTGTACTGCTCGATCAGTTCATTGATCTGCTTGTCGACTTCTTCTGCATCAGCCTTGATATTCTCAAGATCAGCAATCTTCTCAAGTACCAGTCTGGATCTGACAGCTTTCTTCGCATCTTCCTCGTAACCCTTGGCAAACTGCTCTGCTGTCTGACCGCTGGTCTTGATCCACTGATCAAACGAGATACCATACTGCGAGATCTGCTGTGCAAACTGCTGCATCATCGCCTGTTCCTCTTCCTGGATCATGACATCCGGAATATCGATCTCAGCTGCTGCACTTACTTTTTCAAGGAGCTCAGCTTCTTCTTTCTGATCAGCTGCGGCTTTCTTCTGATCCGCAAGTCTGCCGCGGACGAGATCGTACAGCCCTTCAACTGTCTCTACGCCGGGAGCGTTGAAGTCCTTGGCGAACTCATCGTTGATCTCAGGAAGCTGTTTGTTCTTAACTTCGTTGACCTTTACTTTGAATACAACATCAGCACCGGCAAGATCCTTGGAGAAGTAATCTTCCGGGAACTTCAGATTCAGTTCCTTCTCATCATCTGCCTTGGCACCTACCAGCTGCTCTTCGAAGCCGGGAATGAAGGAATTGCTGCCGAGGACAAGATCATGTCCGTCAGCCTTGCCGCCTTCAAACGGTACACCGTCCTTGAAGCCTTCATAGTCAATATTTACGGTATCGCCGTTTTCAGCTTCACCTTCCTTGATGACCCATTCCGCAAATGTCTCACGGATACGGTCGATCTCGGCATTCAGTTCATCTTCGGAAACCTCTGTATTCTCCGGTGTATATTCGATACCCTTGTAATCACCGAGCTTGACTTCAGGTTTTACCGCAAAGCGGTAGATCACTTCTACCTGATCATTGCCGATCGAACGTACATCCAGTTCAGGCTGGGAGATCGGTGTAACACCAGCTTCTTCCAGAGCCTTGAGCAGCCATGCATTCGCATTGTCGTTAACTGCCTGATACTGACGCTCAGCAGCCGAAATACGTTTATTCAGTATTGCCTTAGGAGCCTGTCCCTTACGGAATCCATCGATCGTCAGACTGGACGCGATCTTCTTAAATGCCTTGTCCTGTGCTTTCTGCCATTCCTCACCGGCAACCGTATAGACAAGTTCTCCTACAGATTTTTCTTTTACTTCCCAATTGATAGCCATCGTAATTTTTCCTTTCAGCGTTATATCCTGTATAGTATAACAGACCTTCAGCGTATATGCCATACTTCATCCGAAGCCGAATTTAGCACTCTGCCTGACCGCCTGCTAATATCATATGCCAAGCATTTAGCACTGTCAACACAAAAGTGCTAAATTATTGAACAAGTATTTTGCTGAGTTCCTCCGTGATCTCTGCCGCCAGGATCTGCGCTTCATCTTCATCATAGGATAACGGCAGATAGAGATACGCCTTACGGATCAGCAGTGTCCGTGCCATCCCGTACAGCGAAGGATCCTGTGTATAGTATTTCTGCAGAATACGGTCGGCCCTGACAAAGCCCTGACTCTCCGCGACCGGGATCACCTCATCACCATAGAATGTATACTCCACCCCGTCACGGTTCCAGACAAACTCATCATCGATCTTCTGTTCGGCCAGCGCATCGACTAACAGGGCGGCAGCTTCCGGCAGCGGATCACCGGCAAGATACGCCTGGATCTCCGGGATATACCCGCGCAGATTATGCTCAAACAGTGCTGAGGCGGCCGAGAGCTGTGCTTCAGCATCACCATGCAGTCTGCTGATCAGCGTTTCCGCAGATACCTGTCCCCGCTCCTGTTTCTCGGACACTTCGTATATGCATCTGTCCTGCAGCTTTTTCAGTTTCTTCTCGGTATCGGCAGGAATATACGGCATCGCAAGCTCTCTGCGGATCAGAAGCAGAGCTTCCTCCGGTCTGCCGTCTTCCAGCATGTCTTCGATCTCATTCAGGATCTCTTCATAATAAGAACTCATGTGTAGATTCTATCATCACATGTCACGGAAAGCACGAAAAAACGCCTGTATATATACAGACGTTATTTACAGTGGCGTCCTCGGAGGGATTCGAACCCGCGACAACTCGCTTAGAAGGCGAGTGCTCTATCCGACTGAGCTACGAGGACATCGCAATTACTATAGCAAAGTTTCTTTCGGGTTTCAATCTTTATTTGAAAAGTTCAAAGAATCCTTTTTTCTTCAGTGAGAGCCTGTCTACTGCGATCACATCCTCCGCCAGGATCATCCTCATGTAGCTCGGAGCACTGCCGTCACGGTTGCGCCATACACTGCCCGGATTCAGAAGACGAATACCGTCGATCACTTCATCATGATAGATATGCGTATGCCCGTAACAGACGATATCGCAGTTTCTCTGCTTTGCCTTATGCACAAGTACACTGAGATCACCCCAGACCCCTTCCCTGTGACCATGGGTGATATACAGACGGTGCTGATCGATCGTCAGTACCAGTTCGTATTCCAGACTGCTGTCAAAGTCATTGTTTCCGCGCACACACGCAAAACCCTTCAGTTCGTGACGCGGCATCTGGCTGTCTCCGCAGTGAATAAAGTAATCTGCTTTCGGATGTGCCCGCAGTATTTCTCTCAGAGGTTCTTCGCTGTAGTGGTTATCACTGACTATAATGATCTCGGTCGTCATGGTTTTTCTATTTTAACATGTCCGGTCATGGATTTCAGCACGGAAATGTTCTATGATTAAAGCGGAGAAAGCATATGAACTTATACCCTTACAATTACTGGATCCTGTGGGCTGCAATCGCCCTGCTGGTCATCTGTCTGATCATGACTCTCGTACATCTTCTGGGATTTCTGAAAAGCGTGAAGTATATCATGCCTGCGGTCAATAACATGAATGGCTCGCTGACCTCACTGCAGGAATCCGCATCCCGGATGCCGCAGAAGAAAAAGAGTGAGTCCCCGATCAGTGCTGCCAAGCTCCTGAGTGCATTTCTGCTTCTGCGTGCGGTCAAGAAAGAATATGACAGAAGTTCTGAAAACGGCATAAAAGAATACGGCCGTTCCGCAATCCGGGTGATCGAAAAGAGAAACCGCCGTGATAATATTCAGAAAGAGCTGAGACGTTTCCGCTGACTACTCCCTGTTGATGTAGCTTCCGAATGAACGTTCATCATTATGCAGAGACTTCGCCAGTTCCTCCCCTATGTAGCGATAATGCCAGGGCTGAGGATCAAGACCGGTGAAGTCTTTTTCTGTTTCACCGATATCTGCCGTAAAGCCGTAGCGCCAGCTGTTCCATAACAGCCAGTAGTACTGCTCCGTACGCCGGAAATCCGCATCGCTGATCCCTTCCACGCAGAAATCTACTGCCAGACCGAGCTGATGCTCATCATGTCCGGGATAAGGCACATGCTGAGAAGCCTTGTCTCCGTACTGTGCCTGTGCTTCCTTATAATTCTCTTCACTGTCCGCATAGGAGATATAGCCGTCCTTTACGGTGATCCCGCCGCAGACAAGTCCGTTATTCAGGTCATACTCAATATCCTTGCACATACCGGCAAGTGAAGGCACGATCGCATCGCTGACCTCGATATTCCGGTGATTCTCTGTCGGTACGATTCCGTTGATATTGACCAGATGGTCCGGTTCCCTTCTGCTTACGGTATGCGTACGGTCGACCCATGCCGTAAGATCTCCGGGATTCATGATCAGCGTACTGCCTTCGGCATACTGATCACCATTGACCACATGATCACGGATGACTCCGTAGGGATAACTGTTCAGATACTGTGCCAGTGTTTCAGCATCGATATAATCTCTGGTCTCTTCGATCATGCGGACGATATCCGCAGGTCTCTTATCCCACTGGTAGCGGGAAAGCGTCTTGTATTCCGCCGCATGATAAATGCTGAAACCATCTTCTCTGATATATGCCACAAACATATTCGGCGCGATCGAGTACTCAATAATATAATCGATCTCCTGTTTGGTCAGATACTGCTTGATCAGTTCCCGGCTCCGTCTGTCAGTATACGGATATCTCGACAATGCATCATACCGGGTATTCATCAGTCCGAAACATGCCAGACTGAAGATCAGCAGCGAACTGACGAATACTGCCGTCCACCGGTTTCTCTTTTTTTCATCTTCGATCAAACTCATATCTGAATTATATCATTCCTCTTCGTGTAATACTTCATATACTTTTGCGGCTGTATCCTGCGGCACCACTTCCGCGATCTGATCAACGGTCGCATTCTTCAGTCCTGTAAAGTTTCCGAAGTGCTTCAGCAGTGCCCGCTTGCGCTTGGGACCGATCCCTTCCACTTCATCCAGGATGGACTTGGTCTGGGCCTTGGCTCGCAGCTTGCGGTGGTAGCCGATCGCAACTCTGTGCACTTCATCCTGCATTCTGGTCAGCAGGAAGAAGAGTCCCGAATTGCGGTCAATATCCTTCAGGGTACCGTCGGTATCCATCAGAGCATTGGTAGAATGCTTGTCATCCTTGACCAGACCCATGATGCGGATATCCATGCCCAGGGCATCGATGATCTCTTTAGCAGCCTGGATCTGCGTATAACCGCCGTCCACAAGAATACCATCCGGTTTCACGCCGTTATCCTTGAGGATCCGGAAGTATCTGCGGTAGATGACTTCCTTCATCGAATCCACGTCGGAGTTGCCTGTATGCAGTTTATATAAGCGATAACTCTTCTTTTCAGGCAGACCGTCGTTGTATACCACACAGGCAGCGACCGTAAACTTACCGGAGATATGACTGTTATCGAACAGTTCCACTCTCTGCATCGGTCTTCCTGCGAGCCGTGAAAGCTCAGCCACTGCATCTGCCGTCATCTGTTCCTGTCTTTCCACAACATTGAACTTGAGATCAAGCTGTTTCTTCGCATTCTCCACACACATGGCGATCAGCTTGTTCCGATAGCCCTTCTGGGGCTGGAATACTCTGACGCCCAGCAGTTCACTGACCATATCGGCATCGATCTCCTGCGGCAGAACGATCTCATTCGGCTTTGGATGATCCTCATAATACTGGATCAGGAAAGAGATGAACTCATCCATGGCTTCACCGTACAGAGGCTGCAGTCTGAATTCCTTGTTCAGTACGATACCGTTACGAACCAGAAATCCCTGGATGGCCAGATATCCCCTGTCCGCATACCAGGCAAAGACATCCCGTGTACCGCGTCTGTCCATTTCGATCATCTGCTTGTCAATGACCATGTGGATCGAATCGATCATCTGCTTGTATTCGGCTGCCTTTTCAAACTCCAGAGCTTCGCTGGCCGCATACATCTTCTGCGTCAGATCCTTTTCTACATCATCCGTATCACCGTTCAGGAAGGATGCGATACCGGATGTCATTTCCTCATATACATGTTCATCCACCGGGTACTCACAAGGTCCAAGACACTGTCCGAGGTGATAATACAGACATACTTTATCCTGCATCACCGTGCATCTTCGCAGCGGATAGATCCCCTGCAGGATCCGCAGTGTATCTCTGGCGGCTGTGGCATCCGGGAACGGACCGAAGTATCTCGCCTTCCGGTCTTTCTTCGTATCTCTTGCGATCATCATCCGCGGATATTTTTCTCTTGTGATCTTGATATACGGATAACTGGAGTCATCGATGAACATGATGTTGTACTTGGGCCGGTATTTCTTGATTAGATTGATCTCCAGCACAAGTGCTTCCTTCTCGCTTCTGGTCACGATAAAATCAAAGTCCTCAATATTGCGGACCATCTTGGAAGTCTTAAAATCATGTGCCCCGACAAAGTACTGATTCACCCTGGCATGCAGATCCTTGGCTTTGCCTACGTAGATGATCTCCCCGTGTACATCCTTCATCTGGTAGCTGCCCGGTTCATGCGGCAGATTCGACAGTTTTGCCTTGATATACTCCTTGTCCATCTTATCCCTTCATTGTTACGACAGTAGCTCCGGTACCGCCTTCCTGCGGCATGCCGATCCGGTAGCTGTCAATACCGGATGTATGATCCAGCCTGTTATGCACAGCCTTGCGCAGAGCACCGCTGCCGTCACCGTGAATGATCCGGAATGTCTTCAGACCGTTCAGTTTCGCCTGATCCAGATACTCACTCAGTTCATCCATCGCTTCATCCACCCGCAGACCGATCAGGTTGCATTCCAATGATATGCTGGCTGTAACACTGGAGCGGATGCTGAAAACAGGTTCCGTCTGCACCTTGGCAATATGACGGCTGCTGGGACGGATCTGGGCCGCCTTGACATGCATGTTCCTGCCGTTGACATTCACCGTGATGTCTTTCTTCCGGATCGCTGTGATCTTACCGTACTGGCTCGTATTGCGCAGCTCCACGAGATCACCGACCTGGTAGACATGATCCTCTTCAATGCTTTCCTTTTCTTCCTGCACATCGAGCTTCTTACGTTCCTTCAGCACTTCATGATACCCCGATGCCGCTGACATCTTCCGCATGTTCGCCAGGATCTCATCAGCTTCTTCGCGTGCCTCTTCACGGATCGCTTCGGCTTCCGCTTTTGCCTTATCACGCCAGGTCTCAAGATTATAGGCTACGGTCTTCTCTTTACCGCTGAGCTCTTCCTCGCGCTTCTTCAGTTCTTCTTCCTTCTGTGCCAGTTCCCGGCGCAGGGTCTCGTTCTCACTGACCTGTACCTCCAGACGTTCGATCAGATGATCTTCTTCCGTCTTGGCCTGGTTGATCAGGAAACGGGCATAATTGGTAATGTTTTTCGGCAGTCCGTACTTCTCTGCCACAGCCAGGGCATTTGACTGTCCTGTCAATCCTTCGATATACCGGTATGTCGGTTCCAGCTTCTCCATATCAAACTGTACACTGGCAAGCAGAATATCCGCATGACGCTTCCCGTACGATTTCAGACGTCCGTAATGGGTCGTGCATACTGTCATCGTCTCCCGTTTGCGCAGCTCGTTTAATACCGCAATGGCAAGACTCTCACCCTCTCTGGGGTCGGTGCCTGAACCGATCTCATCCAGCAGGACAAGACTGCGGTCATTTGCCTTTTCGATGATCTCGGAGATCTTGCGGATCGAGGAAGAGAAACTGGACAGCGAGGATACGACACTCTGGTCATCGCCGATATCCGCATAGACATGATCAAAGTACGGCAGTACTGCCCTGTCGCAGGTGATCGGTATGCCGCAGTATGTCATCAGCGTAAACAGACCGATGATCTTCATCGATACCGTCTTGCCGCCGGTATTGGGACCGGTGATCAGCAGTGTATGGATCGGGTCAATGATGCGGTAATTGTTCGCAACTACTTTATCTTTATCGATCAGAGGATGTCTCGCCCCGATCAGCTCCATGCGCTTTTCTTCCGAGAGCTCGGCTGCCACGGCGTCTCTTTCTGCACCCCAGGCAGCTTTTGCGAACAGGGCATCAAGGATGGCCAGCGTCTCAAGATCCGATAATCCGGCATCTGCGTATTTCCCCGCCTCAAGACTCAGTGCCCGCAGGATCTTCTCTACTTCGGCAGCCTCTTTGTCCATCAGTTCCTGTTTCCGGTTGTTCGCATTGAACAGGATATTCGGTTCTACATAGGAAGCCTGTCCGGAAGCACTGTCACCGTATACGAGACCGCCGAATGTATTCTTGTCTCCGGCTTTGACCAGGATCACTGCTCTGCCGTTGCGGTAGGTAACGATATTATCCACTACAGAACTTCCGTGAGCCGCTATGAAACGGCTGACAGCTTCCTGGATCCTGCTGTCGGCTCTGCTCAGCTCTTTCCTTACTGCGTATAATTCCGGTGAAGCACTGTCCATGACTTCTCCGTATTCGTTGATACATGCGGAGATCTTCTTCTCCAGAGCATCACTGTTGCTTAACAGTTCAACCAGATCTTTGATCCTCGGATGTTCGATCTCAAGACTTTTCTCATATGCCTTGATACTGCGGACACCGCGGATCATCCGGCAGATATTGCCAAGCTCATAGGATGTCAGGATCCTGCCACGTTTGGCGTCTTCGTATACACCGCGAAGGTCAGTGATACCGTAGAAAGGCATCGGCCCGATATGGATCACTGCCGCCAGTGCCTCTCTGCACAGCGCATTCTCACGGCGTATCACCAATGGATCGAAACTTGGTTCTGTTTCCTCGATCAGCTGTTCACCAAGCGAAAAGGAACAGGATCGTTTCACCTGTTCAAGGATCACATCCAGTTCAAGACTCTTTGCGAGACTCATTCTTCATCCTTTCCGGGATAACCGTGTTCATCCAGCCATTCGTCAACTGCTTCGACATCGGGATCACCGAATTCCTGTACTCGGCTGTATACAGCATTCAGTACATCCGTCATACTGTCAGGTCCGCCCAGTTCGTGCACAGCAGTGATCGTTGTCTTTACGACCGGAGAGATCAGTGTATTCTCCTTTACCGTCTGACCGTTATCAAATACCGGTGAATTCAGTACGGCAGAAAGAACCAGCACCCACACCGTCGCAACCAGTATGCCGAGAGCTGCCCCGAGAATACCATTCAGCTGTTTGATCAGCGGTATATCCTGCAGGCCTTTGACCAGCTGGGACAGCAAGGCGCCGATCAGCTTGAAGATCAGATACAGACTGACAAACCAGGCAATCTCGTTGGCATAACCGTAGACTTTATCCGCAAACAGCGTATCCTGCATCGGTGTCAGTTCCGCCGGCCACAGGGCGATATGCTCAGCCATGACGCCATGATAGCGCCAGGCAAACACAAAACTCGCCAGCGTTGCGATCACGGTAACGACCTGATACAGGAAACCGCGCTTCATTCCCAGCAGGAAGAAAAGCAGGTAGATCGCTGCGATCGCTATATCAAAATATAAAAACCAGTCATTCGGTATCGTATACATAACGACATTATGATAGCGAATTCCGGGAAAATAGGCAAACTCATGCTAGAATATACGCATGAATAAATCACAGGTCATTTCCTTAAAACTGACCCCTGCACAGATGCAGAAACTGTATGACACCTGGCATGAGGGTGCGGATATCTCCCATCCTGCCTACAGTGAATACGCCATGCGTCTTGAGAACTGCGTGATCACGGCCTACACATCCGGCAAGGTCGTCTTCCAGGGTAAGGACGCTGAAGTCTATGCGGCTCCGTTCCGCACTGAGCACGGCATCTATCCGCAGGCCGGCAGTGATGAAGTCGGCACCGGCGATTACTTCGGTCCGGTATGTGTCTGTGCAGTGATCGTTGAGCAGCCGCAGGAAGAAAAACTCCTGTCTCTTGGTATCCGGGATTCCAAGGCAGTCACCGATGAGGCCATCAGAGAGATCGCACCGGTACTGATCAGGGAACTGAAGCATTCACTGCTGATCCTGCCGCCGAAGCGCTATAACGAGATCCATACGCACCTGAACATGAATGCGGTCAAGGCTGCCCTGCATAACCAGGCATTTGTCAACCTGCGCAGGAAGTATACCCTGCCTGACTTTCTGATCATCGACCAGTTTACCCCCGAAGGTCTCTACTACCGGTATATTCAGGGATCTCCTGAGATCATCCGCGGCATCACCTTTGAGACCAAGGCGGAAAACAAGTATCTGTCTGTCGCTGCCGGCAGTATGATCGCCCGCTATGCCTTCCTTACCGAGATGGACCGCATGAGCAGTGAATACGGCATGGAATTTGCCAAGGGAGGCGGTGAACAGGCGGATCAGTGTGCTCTGCGCTTTGTCGAAAAATACGGCTTTGACCGTCTGCAGGAAACTGCCAAGATACATTTTAAGAATACGGAAAAAATAAGATCGAAGCTCTGACTTCGATCTATTTTGTCGTATTGGGTATTTTCTCTACATGCAGGGAGATCGTATTTTCGATCCTGACCATCTCTACACCGGCTGCCTGTAACATACGCTTGCTGGCGTAGATTGCTTCCGTCTCGGCGTATTTGTCAGACTCATACACGATCTTCTTGATACCTGCCTGAATGATCGCCTTGGCGCATTCATTGCACGGAAACAGCGATACGTATAATGTACATCCGTTGACACTGCGGGGACTGTTCAGGATCGCATTCAGTTCCGCATGCACAACATAGGCATACTTCGTCACCAGCATGCCGCCTTCTCTGTCCCACGGGAACTCATCATCATCGCACCCTTTGGGAAAGCCGTTATAGCCTACGGATACTACCCTGTGATTCTCATCTACGATCGCAGCGCCAACCTGTGTACTGGGATCCTTGGAACGCAGTGCGGAAAGATGGGCAAGACCCATGAAGTATTCATCCCAGCTTAATGTATTCTCACGTTTAGGCATTTAACCCTCCTTCAGTATCTCTTCAAGATAAATTGTATCATACTGACTGTCGATCTTCTTTGCCAGCTTCACCGCATGGTTTTCAAGTCCGTGATCCCTGTAGAACATGAGTATATCACTGTCGGTGCCAAGATACCGCTCATCCCTGCGTATATACGTCGACTGCGGTATGCGCCAGATCAGTACACCGATCAGGATCATACCGGCGATCAGACCATGGATTCTGACCCCTGTAAAGCTCTCCTGGCGGTCCAGGATCACTGTCAGTAAAGCCCCGGTCAGGAACCCGCCGAGATGTGCTGTATAAGCTATGCCCGGCGCAAAATTGATCAGCAGGTTGATCGTAATGATCTGCAGGAGATATGCACGTAGGACAGGATGTTTCCAGGATCCGTTTTTAACCAGAGTGATGATCAGTGAGGCCATCAGTCCGTAAAGACCTCCGGAAAGACCTACACCTACCGTATTCCCTTCCATGACAAACATAAAGAGAGAACCGCCGATCACACTGACAAACAATACCGTCAGATACCTGAGAATGCCATAGCGTATCTCCAGGATCCTGCCGAGATTATGCAGACTGTACATGTTCATCAACAGATGCCAGTACGAAGAATGCACAAAGCCTACGGTAAGCAGGCGCCACCATTCTCCGGAACAGATCAGGATCTTATAATACGCACCGAAAAGGATCGCCCGTGATGCTTCTGTAAGCTCACCCATCGGCAGGAAGTTAACGCCCAGCCAGACCAGCACACAGATCACGATCAGTCCTGTCGTCACCGGTGTTTTCTGTCTTCTTTTCATTGATCCTCTTTCCGGTAAATCTCAAGCAGTTTTTCAAAATACGCAGGCAGCGGCGCATGAAAGACCATCTTTTCTTTTGTACGCGGGTGTACAAGGGTCAGTTCAAACGCATGCAGAACCTGCCCCTGCGTATCCATTTCCCTGCATTTACGGCCGTATTTCAGATCTCCGACAACAGGGTGACCGATATACTTCATGTGCACACGGATCTGGTGTGTACGCCCGGTTTCCAGCGAACACTCAACAAGTGTATGTGTACGGAAACGCTCCACGACATGTACACGCGTCTGTGCCTCCCGTGAGTTCTTTTCCGTGACCTTCATGCGCTGACGGTCTTTCGGGTCTCTGCCGATCGGGGCACTGATATAAAGATCATCATGTTCAAGACTGCCCATGACAAGAGCCATATATCTGCGTGAACAGGTCTTGTCCGCAAGCTGTGCGGCGATCGCCTCATGCGCAAAATCATTCTTGCATGCCACAAGACAGCCTGTCGTATCCTTGTCGATACGGTGCACGATACCGGGTCTGATCTCACCGTTGATGCCGGAAAGATCCTTGCAATGGTACAGCAGCGCATTGACCAGGGTTCCTGAATATACACCGGGAGCCGGATGAACGATCAGTCCCTTGGGTTTATTGATCACGATGATATCGGAATCTTCATAAAGAATATCCAGAGGAATATCCTCCGGGGTAAGATCGATCTCCTGGGCATCCGGGATAAGAGCAGTGATCTCATCACCCGTTTCCACCTTGTAGCTGCTTTTTACGGTTTTCCCGTTCACCAGGATCTGTCCGTCATCGATCAATTGCTGAATACGGGAACGCGAAAGATCCAGCTGTTCACTGACAAACCGGTCAAGACGTATTCCCTCTGTTTCACAGATCATTTTCTCTTCACGCATGTTTCTTCTCTTCCAGGATCATCGCCAGAAACAGGATGCCGACACCGATGCACAGTGCCGAATCCGCCACATTAAATACAGGAAAGTCATATCCGAAGATAATGAAATCCAGAAAATCTCTTACATAGTGCAGTGTTACTCTGTCGATCAGATTGCCGATTGCTCCGCCAAGCATCAGACTCAGGGCAACACAGTAGATCGTATTCTTCTCCTTCATATACTTGATGAGAAACCAGGTAAGAACCGCCATCTCCACAAGTGATACAAGGATCAGAAAGAGCTGCTGCCCGGACAGGATACTCCAGGCTGCACCCGTATTATGCACATATGTCAGGCTGAAGAATCCCGGGATCACTTCGATCGCCCCGTATAGCGGAAGTCTTGCCTGTACGATATATTTTGTCAGCTGATCGACCACGACGACCAGTATCATCAGTGCTATATACATTTATTCCTCACTTTTGCGTACACCCATGATGCCTGCTTCAAGTTTCTCATTAAACTGATTTGTATACAGTCTGTAGTAGTAACCTTTCAGCGCCATCAGTTCCTGATGTGTTCCCTGTTCACGGATCACACCGCTGCGGATCACTATTATTTTATCTGCATTTACGATCGTTGACAAACGATGCGCAACGATGAAGCTTGTGCGTCCCTGCATTACATGTTCGATCGTATCCTGAATGATCTGTTCCGTTTCCGTATCTACCGACGAGGTTGCTTCATCCAGGATAAATATACGGGGATCGGCGATCACAGCTCTGGCAAAGCTGATCAGCTGTTTCTGACCGGTCGAAAGACGTCCGCCGCCCTCTCCTACATCCGTATCATAGCCGTTTTCCAGTTCCCTGATAAACGTATCGGCATTGACCAGTTTACAGGCTTCGACGATCTCTTCATCTGTCGCATCAAGTCTTCCGAAACGGATATTCTCTTTAACACTGTCGCTGAAAAGATGCGGAGACTGCAGGACATAGCCAAGATTGGCATGCAGCCAGCCGATCGACCGCTTCCGGTACTCTGTACCGTCGATCCTGATCTCGCCTTCGGTCGGCTCATAGAAGCGGCAGAGAAGATTGACGATCGTACTCTTTCCGGATCCTGTCTCACCAACCAGAGCAACCGTCTCTCCGGCCTTGACCGAGAGACTGAAATCATTCAGGACCTCTTCCCCTTCGATATAGTGGAAGCTGACATGATCAAATTCGATATTTCCTTCGATTGGTTCGTAGTTCTCTGTCTTCGGGGCAAGTTCCGTACCGTATTTTTCAATGACTTCCGGTGTATCTGTGATCTTCGGCTCCTCATCAAGCAGCCAGAGAATACGCTCAGCACTGGCCTGTGCCATCTGCAGCTCTGCCGCAATACTGGCGATCTGGTTCAGCGGATCGAAGAACTGCTGGGCATACTGTGTAAACATGACGACCGTACCAAACTGCAGCACATTCAGCAGGATACGGTGACCTCCGTAGATCAGGATAGCGGCAATCGAGAACGAACTCATCAGCATGACCAGCGGATACAGAAGTGCAGACATCGATACAGCCTTGATGGATGCTCTGCGCATCTCGCCGGTATCCCCTTCAAATTCCCGGAAGTTCAGATCTTCAAGAACCAGTGTCTTGGTCGTCTGGGCACCGCTGATGCCTTCACTGAAACCATTTGTGATCTTTGAGTTGATCCTGCGCACATCTCTGTAATTCTTCAGAATACGGATATTAAAGTATCTGGCGATCCAGGCCAGCACAGGAACGACCGCAAAGACCAGCAGTGCAAGCCGCCAGTTCGTCACCAGCATGACGACTGTTGCACCGATCATCGTACTGATACCCCAGGCACAGTCCATCAATGACCAGGACAGGATCTCGGCAAGTCTTGATACATCACCGGTGATGCGGGATAACAGCCATCCTGCAGGTGTCACATCAAAAAACGAGTATGATAATGACTGCAGTTTGGAAAAGAGACGTGAACGCAGTTCATGTGCGGTATCCATTTCCATATGCCCTGCCTGCAGAAAGTACAGATAGACAAGACTTGCCTGCAGCAGAACACCGCAGAGGAAGACACATGCAAAGATCTTCAGCTGTGTATCGGTGCCTCCTCCTGTGGCAAAGGTATCGATGGCGATCTTGTTCATATACGGAATTGCAACATCAAAGACCGCGATAAACGCATTCAAAAGACCGATCCGTATCAGTCGTTTCTTCTGGTTGGTCAGCAGACCCAGGATCCTTCGCCAGAGCTTCAGATCCAGTGAATCCGTGTTATATGTCTTTTCCTGAAATCTTGTGACGGTCATGCCTGCTCACCGCCTTTCACATAGGAAGACTGTATCTCATAGATACGCTTGTACAGACCTTCCTGTTTTATCAGTTCCTGATGGGTTCCCTGCTGTGTAATACGTCCGTCCTCAAGCACGAAGATACGGTCGGCATCCTGTGCACTGTTTACACGCTGGGTGATGATGATCGTCGTCATCATGCCGTTCAGATTAGCTATACTGCGGCGGATCTCGGCATCTGTCTCCGTATCCACGGCAGAGAGCGAATCATCAAAGATCAGGATGCGGTTGTTGTTCAGGATCGTTCTGGCAATGGCGATCCTCTGCTTCTGTCCGCCGGACAGCGTCACACCGCGTTCGCCGACCATCGTATCATAGCCCTGATCGAATTCCGTGATCACCCTGTGCACAGAAGCAATGGATGCGGCACGTTCAACATCACGCTGCTTCGCGGACGTATTGTTCAGGTGTATGTTCTCGTAGATAGAGCGTGAGAAAAGAAACGGCTCCTGCAGAACGATACCGACATTCTTACGCAGATATTCTTTATTGATCGTCCGCAGTTCATGTCCGTCTATGCGGATACTGCCGGACGTATAATCATATAATGCCGAAAGCAGATGCACGAGCGAAGACTTGCCGGAACCTGTAGGACCGATGATTGCTACGGTATCTCCGGGATCGATATGCAGAGTGATATCCTCCAATACATTGGTATTGCCGTCATCATAGCGGAACGAAACATGATCAAAGTCGATCTCACCGCGGATCTCCGGCTTTTCCCCGCTTTCCAGATCTTCTTCTTTAGCGTTGAAAATGTCGATCAGACGGTCCATCGAGACACTGCTCTTGCCGAAGTCCGCAAGGATCCTGCCAAGCTGACGAAGAGGCCACAGGATCATGCCCTCATAATTAACAAATACAAAGAAGTTACCGACGGTAAGATTGCCTCTTCTTGCCTCAAAGATACCGGCAAAGACAACGATCAGCGTCTGCATCATACTGATGACATCCGAACTGGACCAGTATCTGCCAAGCAGCTTCAGCATGCGGAACGTCAGATCTCTGTACTCATCGTTATGTTTTTCAAAACGTTCGATCTCGTATGCTTCTCTGCCGAAGGCCTTGACGACACGGATCCCGGAGAGGTTTTCCTGTACGGCCGCGGTCAGCCTGGCTTCCGATTCATCAGAATCAAGAAATGCCTTCTGGTTACGCTTGTAAAAGTAATAAGCATACAGAAACAGCACCGGCATCAGGATCATGGCTTTCCAGGCCAGGGACGCATTGATGCGGAACAGGATCACACAGGCGATGATGACGATGCATACCGAGCGGATCATCTGCTGCAGCTGATTGCCGAAGACCCTGCGGATCGTATCGACATCACTGGTGCATTTCTGGATCAGTTCACCGCTCTTGGACTGTACATGATAACTGTACGGAAGTCTCTGCAGATGTCTGTAGAGATCATTGCGCAGTCTGTAGACCATGTCTTCAGAGACCTTGCCGCTGAGATAACTGCGCAGAAACAGAGATAATGACTGCAGAGCATAGATACATATGACAAGTAGACCGCCGATCCACAGATGCTGACGCAGATAAGCCGTACCGCCCAGCAGATCAAAAACAGCAGCAGTAAGCGGATTCTCTATCGGTTTCAGATCGATCACATAGTCAATGAAATAACTGAACACGAGCGGCGAAAGCAGGTTCAGGAATACGGCAAAAACAGCGAAGAAGATCATCAGCGCCATCCATCCGTAATTTCCTTTTAAATACTTTCGTATAAACTGCTGTTTTGTCATATTCTATCCATAAAAAAGCCAGTTCAATTAACGGCTGGCTTTGTAGTTCTTCAGTGCTTTGGCAATCTGATCGGGACAGGAAGTCATCTTTCTTCCGCATCTGGTTCCTTCGAGTAAGGAAATAACTTCATCAATATCCTTCCCCTGGATCAGTTTAGCAACACCGATCGAGTTACCCGGGCATCCGCCTGTGATCGTGCAGCTGTTGATCTTTGTGCCGTCCAGCTCAAATACCATCTTGTTTGAGCATACACCGGCAGGTCTGTATTCATATCTTTCTGACATTTTTACTGCCTCCGTTAAACTTCTATATAATACCACTTTTACATCATAAGACAACCTTTTTGGGGGAATCGCACAGATACGTCAAATATAAGAGATGATGAAAACATATCTTCTGACAATCAACATATTTCTGGCAGTTCTCTCTGAATACTACTCCGTGTACTATGCACACCGGAACTCCAGTGATGTCCATCCCTTTGCGGCTGTCATGTGTGTGCTTGCACTGCATCTTCTGCTGCCGGCAAAACTGCAGGACACCGAATATCTGCTTCTTCCGTATCTGTATCTTGCCTCGGTGACGGATATACGCTGCGGTGAGATCCCGTATGTCAGTATTCTCGGGATCCTGTGTCTGCTTCCGTATCCGTTTCATCTGTCCCTTTCCGGCATCCTGTTTACGCTGCTGCTGACCGTTCCTGCATCGGTGAAGGAGTATCTTGGCTGGGGAGACACACAGCTGCTTCTGGTCATGTCTGCGGCTTACGGTGACAGGATCACGTGGGTCCTGCTGATCGCCAGTGTTTCTGCACTGTTCATCCAGATGATGAAGAAAAAGAAAGATACGATCCTTCGTTTCGGACCGTATCTGTCATTTGCCTTCTACTTGATGCTGTTCTTTCACTAGCGGCAGACAGAACCAGAACAGTGAGCCTTCGTCCGGCTTACTGCTGACACCGTACTTTGCCTGATGCAGTTCCAGAATCTCACGGACGATGGAAAGACCGATACCGCTGCCCTGACTGAAGCGTACATGTTCCCTGTCAATCTTGTAATACCTGTCCCAGATATCCGGCAGTCTTTCCGGTTCGATTCCCCTGCCGCGGTCTTCGACTTCCACTCTGGCAAGATCATCCTGTCGTATAACTCTGACTGTGATCTCTTTTGTATCACCGGAGTAGTTGATCGCATTGGTCATAAAGTTGTTGATGACCTGTGCAATTCTCTGACGGTCGGCAATGACCTGCAGATCATCGGTGATCTCCGATCTGATCGTGAAGCCGTCTCTGACCTTGTATACGTCATATTTACGCAGTTCATCCTCGACAAGCATCGAGAGATCAAAAGCTTCCGGATGCAGTTCAATGCGTCCTGCCTGCAGTCTTGAGAGGTCCAGCAGATCATTGACAAGCACAGAAAGTCTGTTTGCTTCATCGATGATGACCTGCAGATTCTCATCTGTTTTCTCTTCCGGAAGATCACGCATCATCTCACCGTATCCGGTGATCATCGTTAACGGTGTGCGCAGATCATGGGATACATTCCCCAGCAGGTCGCGTTTCGCCTGATCTGCCTTGCGTATATCCTCTGCAGCCTGTGTCAGAGTCTTGTTCAGCTCTTCTGCTTCTCTGTACTTATCTGCCGAAGGATCGGCTTCGTATGCACCATGCGAGAGTTCACGTGCTGCCGTATTGATCTTTGTCAGAGGTCTTGCGACATTGCGGTTCAGGAATGCGACCAGGATCAGAACTCCGGCAACCATGGCTCCGGCAATGATCAGAAGCTGTTTGGCAAGCGTATCCACAGCCGCATCAAGCGGAGAGATCGTAGCATTGACCATGATCACTGTCATGTCTTCATCATCGTCATCTTCAATGATCCGGGTATACATGATATCCGATAAAGGACCCTCAAAGAACCCGGCACGGTCACTGACATTCATGTAGGTGTTATTGTTGGATGCGGCTCTGGACAGTTCGGTATATACCTCACGCTCACTCATCCGGTACAGCCGGCAGCCCATGTTTCCGGTCGTAAAATCACTGCCGTCTTCAAGAACACGTATGCATACGTTCTGTTCTTCTGCCACCTGGTAGATCAGTGTAAGCAGATCGTCATCATCGTCATCCAGACGGTTTTCAACGATCAGTTCTGCCTCTTTCACTGCTTCGATCCGTGACTGTCTGTACATCGGCTCCAGCAGTTTTGTCTGCAGCAAAGCGATGATCAGCAGCATCACTGCCGTAAATATACTCAGATATCCGGCAATCTTCCATTTCAGACTAATCTTCTTTTTCAAAACGATATCCCACTCCCCGCAGGGTCACGATATACCTGCTGTATTCACCGATATTCCTGCGCAGAAGTTTGATGTGGGTATCCAGTGTCCTGTCATCCCCGAAGAAATCATATCCCCATACGGTCTGCAGGATCTGTTCCCTCGTCAGCGCTATACCGGCATTCTTTACCAGATAGACCAGCAGTTCATACTCTTTAGGTGACAGGCTGACTCTTTCACCGTCGATCTTTACCGTACGTGCAGAGAGATCGATATCCATCGTATCCACGATCAGATGCTCGGAACCGGCGGATACCCCCTGTGTACGTTTCAGGATCGCCTGAATGCGCATCATCAGTTCACGGATGGAAAACGGTTTGACAACATAGTCATCAACACCGAGATCAAAGCCGTGAAGACGATCGTATTCCTGCCCCAGTGCTGTCAGCATGATCACCGGTACATGCGGATCTTCCCTGCGGATCTCTCTGACGGCCGAAAACCCATCCAGGTTCGGCATCATCACGTCCATGATGATCAGATCAAATGTATCCGTACGGCATTTATCCACGGCATCCATGCCGTCAGCCGCCTCAAATACCGTATGTCCTTCATGTTCGGCATACTTTCTGATCATCTCTCTGATCTTAGGTTCATCATCCGTTATCAGTAATCTGGCCATATCTTTTGCTCCTGATGCAATCCTACTGCGCTTAAGTGAAGATAAAGTGAAGAATTTCTGAATATTACAGTTTTTCGATCATATCAAGTGTTTCATTGATCTGCGGCACTTCTACATCTTCGATGCTGCCGTGATCACTGGCTGCTGCATTGGCTGTTGTCAAAGGCAGACGGCCAAGAACAGGCAGCTGATACTTGGCAGCGATGTTATCGATATGGGACTCACCGAAGACATACAGCTTACTGCCGCAGTTGTCACATTCAACATAACTCATATTCTCAACAAGGCCGAGGATCCTGATATTCATCATGCGTGCCATGTTGATCGCCTTCTCAACGACCATGCCGACAAGCTCCTGCGGGCTGGTAACGATCACGATACCGTCCAGAGGCAGAGACTGGAAAGCTGTCAGCGGAACATCTCCTGTACCCGGAGGCATATCCACAAACATATAATCTACATCATTCCAGTATACTTCCTGATAGAACTGCTTCAGAAGACCGGCAACCATCGGACCTCTCCAGATCACAGGCTGATCATCCTGTTCCAATAACATGTTCATCGTGATCACCTGGATGCCTGTTCTGGTGATCGCCGGGAAGATCAGTTCGCCGTCACCATTGGCCTTTTCATGAATGCCAAATACCTTACCTATGCTGGGACCCGTGATATCACCGTCCAGAACAGCACAGCGGTATCCTCTCTTCTGCATATGCGAAGCCAGGATCGATGTCACAAAAGATTTGCCGACACCGCCCTTGCCGGATACGACACCGATGATCTTGCCGATCCTGGACCGTTTGTTCGGTTCAATGCGGAAGTTGGGTACTCCGCCTTCTCTCTGCGCACAGTCTGCTGTGCATCCCTCACATGCATGATTGCAGTTTTCAGGGTTCTGATTGCTCATTTTCTTATTCCTCCATTATTACAGTATTTTTTCCAGGGTCGTTTTCTGCGGCTTCAGTCCGATCTTCTGATAGAAGATCTCAGCATCATCATTGCCTGCCCAGACATTCAGCGTGATGTTGTAAAAGCCGTTTTCCCCGGCATATTTTTCTGCATATTCATACAGCTGATGACCGATATGTCTTCCTCTGTATTCCGCATCTATACACAGATCATCGATATACAGTGTAGTAATATCCGTCATGTTTGATGAATGCGCTCTGCCCTGCTTTTCGCAGAAGATGTAACCGCGCACACTGCCGTCGATCTCCGCCACAAAGATCGGATCTTCCGTATGGGTGATCCTCTCCTGCAGCTCTTCTTCTGTATACTTGGTCGTTCCCGGAATAAAGATATCAGGACGGATGTCCGCATGGATCTGCAGTACCTGCTGCAGCAGACGCAGGATATCGGGGATATCCTTTTTCTGTGCTCTTCTGATCACCATTACCTTACTCCTTCATAGTATACTTATCAAAAAGGTGAATCATATGATCAAACAAATAACGCTTGAACTCTGTACCGGCAATATCGATGACTGCCTGGCGATGATCGATTCTCCGGTCGACCGCTTTGAACTGAACTCTGCCCTTGAACTGGACGGACTGACACCTACGCTGCATACCCTGCGCACTCTGCGCTCATATACAGACAAGCCGATCATGTGCATGATCAGACCGCACACAGCCGGCTTTACATATACGGAGCAGGAATACCGGATCATGCTGGAAGATGCGGCGGAGATGCTTGAAAACGGTGCAGACGGCATCGTCTTCGGCTTCCTGAATGACGGGCATGAGATCGATAAGACACGGACAGCAGCACTTGCGGATCTTGCCCACAGGTATCATGCCGAAGCTGTCTTCCACAAAGCCTTTGATCTTGTAAAGGATCCCTTCACCGCCTGTGAAACACTGATCGCATGCGGTATTGACCGTGTTCTTACTTCCGGTACAGCCCCGGATGCCCTGTCCGGCAGTCCGATACTGCAGCAGCTGATCCGGAAATACAGTACCGGGATCGATATCCTGCCCGGCGGCGGTATCACTGCCGAAAATGTTCGTACACTGATACAGAATACAGGTACGAACATGATCCATTTCAGCGCCAAATCCCGGGTTTATCAGGACGGCATGTATTACCGCACCGATATCCGCAAAACAGATGCTCTGTTCAGAGAACTTGAGAACTTATAGTTTTTCTACGGCCTTGCGGGCATCCTCAAGACTGTCACAGATGACAAAGATAACATTGTCGTTGATCACTTCAACGATGGCACTGTCGACCTTGAACGTCTCTCCCGGCGCGTAGCTTTCCATCTGTGCCTTCAATGTCTGTCTGTATGCCTCAACACAGTCAAGAACTTCCTGACTGCGTTTGGCATCCTTCAGGTGGAAGACACCGACAACATCGGCTTTCTTATCATTGGACAGATACAGGCTGGCATCATCCACGGTATCCTCCGGGAAGAACATCAGTCCCTGCAGGATCCTCTGTTCGGTTGCCGCAACCTTATCTTCCAGTTTCAGGTCCTTGATCAGACCCTGCGCAATACTCTCCGCCGAATTACGCGAAGATGATGAACCGCCGGAACATCCGACAAGGATCATCAGAGCCAGAAAACTACTCACAAACTTCTTTAACATAAGTTTCTCTCCTTACTACATGTGTATCTATAAAATCCTGGAAGGCTTTTGTGCCTGTAGGATTGAAATGCAGACCATCCCATACATATTCATCTATTATCGTCCCCTGGGCATCATTCAGCACTTCATCGGGATTCAGGTAATAGAGATGATTTTTCTTTGCAATCTCGACCTGTGTCGAATTCAGATCATTCAGGTGCTCCGTCAGAGCCGGTTCAGGCAGATTTGTGATCAGATCCGGATGGTAGGAAAGGATCACATAGATATCCATATCCGGGTCTTTCTTTCTCAGCATATCCACCAGTTCCTGATACATCTCGCCGAATGCATTGAAGTTCGGATTGCGTATCTCATTGATGCCAAACAGCAGATATACAGACTTCCTGTCGTTATCCTCCAGCAGCTGCCACAGCGTTACACCATCATCACGCTCATCGACCTTCATGCCGGGTTCCTTGATCATGATCAGACTCAGAGACGTAACAAAGGCGACATTGCGGTTGGGATGTGTACCGTAGTAGTACAGCGAACCCATTCGTGAATCACCCGCAAAGAAAGCCTGATCGTAATAACTCTCATCAACAGGCATGCTCATGGGGACAGGTCTCTGATAATCATACATGTCGATCTTCCGGCAGGTATATGTGATCTCTTCCGTCTCCGCTGCCGATACAGGTACAGCAGCCATAAACGTGCACATCACCGCCGAAGCCAGGATTCCCTTCAGTACTCTACTCACGGCCGAATAATTCATCGGATTCCTCTCCTTCGCCGAATTCCGGCAGCTCCGGCAGTTCGTTCAGACTCAGCAGTTTGAATGAATTCATGAATTCATCCGTGACCTCGTAAAGAATCGGTCTGCCGGGAGCTTCACTGCGTCCGGACTCCCTGATCAGATCCCTTGCCATCAGCTTCCTGAGCATCATATCGGCACCGACACCGCGGATCTCTTCAATCTCCACTCTGGTGATCGGCTGCTTATAGGCAATGATCGCCAGTGTCTCAAGAGCTGCCTGGGACAGTGTCGCCTGCTTATTCAGCTGAAACAGCTTCTTGGCATAATCATGTACGATCGCCTTCGACAGAAAACGGTATGTACCGCCGTAATTGGCTATCTCTATGCCGCGGTTATCATCCGAAGCATATTCCTTCATCAGATCGTCAAAGAGGATCTCCACCCTCTCTCTGGATATCTCGAGAGCACTCATGGCCTGTTCTACCGTGATGCCGTCATCACCGACAATGAACAGCAATCCTTCCAGAATTGCCTTGGCATGTCCGGTCTCCAGCGGCATCTCCATCTGCAGCGGATAATCCAGATAATGTCTTTCTTCGGTATTCTCTTCGTTTGTCTTTTCTTCATCAAGCATAGTTTACAGTCCCTCTGGAAAACCAGATCGTTTCATCTTCATCTACGGTAAAGAAAAGCGTATGCTGGCGGGCAAGATCCAGCACAGCCAGAAATGTCGCAATAAACATCGGCAGATCGTGACAGTCTTCCAGCAGTGCTTCAAAGCGGAAAGTATGCGGAAGCTTATCCAGACGGGCTCTGATCTCCAGTTCCCTGTCCTCCATCGATATCTCTCTTGCTGTATATTTCGTCTCGATCGGTCTGCTCAGATGCGCTCTCAGCAGCACCCTGCGCATAGCCCTCATCAGTTCATACGGATTGCCTTCATAGTGCTGATCATCATCGCTGCGCATCCACTGTTCAGCTTCCTGTGACTGCGGTTTTGACATCAGCATCTGTCTTTCCCCGTACATCTCGTTTAAGGCTGCCGATACTTCCTTGAACTGCTGATACTCAAGCAGTCTTCTGACCAGTCTGTCCTTCGGATCTTCTTCATACTCATCATCGAGTTCGCTCGTATCCTTGGGCAGAAGCTTCTTCGACTTGTACTCGATCAGTTCCGCAAGCTCCACCAGATACTCGCTGGCAACCTCAAGATGCAGCTGCTGCATCGTATTCAGGTATGTAATATACTGATCCGTCAGGATATTTACATCCAGATCAAAGAGATCAAGTTCCTTTTCCTTGATCAGATGAAGCATCAGATCCAGCGGTCCGTCAAACTGTTCTATGGTAACCTTAAACTCTTCCATATCATATGGATTATACCAAAAAGAGAGACGCTTAACCACCGCATCTTTACAGAATAAAGGCATACATTGCTGTATGCCTGTTTATCAGTTGGCGACAATATTGACGATCTTGCCGGGAACAACAATGACCTTGCGGATCTGCTTGCCTTCCGTAAACTGTCTGACACTTTCCGTGGCCAGTGCCAGTTTCTCCAGTTCTTCTCTGGATGCATCCTTGGCTGCTTCGAACTTGCCGCGCATCTTGCCGTTGACCTGAATGACGATCGTTGTCGTCTCCAGCACCAGTTTGGCAGGATCGTACTTCGGCCATTCCGCATATGCCAGTGTATCAGCTCCGGTGTAGTGCTGATAGATCTCCTCGCACATGTGCGGCGCAAACGGACTCAGGATCTTGACGAAGTTAATGATCATGTCACGGTTTACCTTCTCGGCATGATAGCATTCGTTGATAAAGATCATCATCTGGCTGATCGCCGTATTGAAGTTCAGTGAATCGATATCCTCCGATACCTTCTTTACCGTGAAGTTGTAAACGTAATCCAGAGCCGGTGTAGCCTCATCCGTGATCTTGTCAGACTCCATGCAGAGTCTCCAGACTCTTTCGATCCACTTGCGGGTACCTTCTACACCCTGCTCGCTCCAGGGCTTGGAAGCTTCCAGAGGTCCCATGAACATCTCATACAGTCTCAGTGTATCGGCACCGTATACATCAACGATATCGTTAGGATCAACGATATACTCAGGGAAACGTTTGCCCATTTTGATACCGTTGGAGCCGAGGATCATCCCCTGATGCACAAGCTTCTTAAACGGTTCCTTAACAGGTACGATACCCTTGTCATACAGATAGTTGTTCCACATGCGGCTGTACAGCAGATGTCCGACAGCGTGCTCAGGACCGCCGACATAGAGATCGACCGGCATCCAGTGCTTCAGAAGCTCAGGATCAGCGATCGCATGATCATTATGCGGATCGATATAGCGCAGGAAGTACCAGCTGGAACCGGCACTGCCGGGCATCGTGCTTGTTTCGCGCTTACCCTTGCGGCCGTTGACTTCTACGTTGACCCAGTCGGTCGCCTTCTCAAGCGGAGAAGCACCTGTTTTGGAAGGTTTGTAGTCATCCAGTACAGGCAGGATCAGCGGCAGTTCGTCTTCGGACAGTGCGATCATCTCGTCATTGTCAAAGTGAATGATCGGAATCGGTTCACCCCAGTATCTCTGTCTTGCAAAGATCCATTCTCTGATCCTGTAGTTGACCTTCTCCTGTCCGGCATGGTGTTCTTCCAGCCAGG
The DNA here is from genome assembly GCA_002372175.1 of Solobacterium sp. UBA3691. Lineage (GTDB taxonomy): Bacteria > Bacillota_I > Bacilli_A > Erysipelotrichales > Erysipelotrichaceae > Bulleidia. The sequence goes on along the minus strand of DFIS01000076.1, from coordinate 2,178 downwards.
CGATCATTTTGGCTATGGCATCTTCCTTGTTCAGTCCGTTGAGCCATTCAGAATTGATATGCAGACCATCTTCCGTATATGCCTCTTTGGAGATATCGCCGCCTTCCAGCACCTGAATGATCTCCAGACCGAACTTCTTCGCAAACTCATAGTCTCTGGTATCGTGGGCAGGAACAGCCATGATCGCACCTGTTCCGTAGGTGGCCAGGACATAGTCACTGATCCAGATCGGGATCTTCTTATTGTTTACCGGATTGATAGCATATGCACCGGTAAAGACACCGGTCTTATCCTTGTTCAGCTCTGTTCTTTCCAGATCAGACTTTGCCGCACAGGCCTTTACATATGCCTCTACAGCCTCTTTCTGCTCCGGTGTGGTGATCTTCTCAACCAGTACATGTTCCGGCGCCAGCACGCAGTAAGTAGCCCCAAACAGCGTATCTGCTCTGGTCGTAAAGACGGTGAATGTATCATCATACCCGTCAACCCGGAAGTTCACATGTGCACCATAGGATCTGCCGATCCAGTTTCTCTGCATCTCCTTTGTGCTCTCGGGCCAGTCAACTTCCTCAAGACCTTCCAGCAGTCTGTCCGCATATTTTACGATATCGATGACCCACTGACGCATGTTCTTTCTGACGACAGGATAACCGCCGCGCTCACTCTTGCCGTCAATGACTTCATCATTGGCCAGTACGGTACCGAGTTCCTCGCACCAGTTGACCGGCATATCCACACATCTGGCATAACCGTCCTCAAACAGCAGTTTAAAGATATACTGTGTCCACTTGTAGAATGAGGGATCACAGGTGGAAACAGCCCTGTCCCAGTCGTAGGAGAAGCCGATATTCTTCAGCTGACCGGTAAAGATCTCAATATTGTTCTTTGTAAAAATATCGGGATGATTGCCGGTAGAGATCGCGTACTGCTCTGCCGGCAGACCGAAACTGTCAAAACCCATCGGATGCAGAACGTTATAGCCTTCCATCCTCTTCTTGCGGGAGATGATATCGGTAGCCGTATATCCCTCCGGATGACCTACATGCAGACCTGCTCCGCTGGGATACGGAAACATATCCAGAGCATAGAACTTCGGTTTGGAGAAGTCCCATACATCTGTTTTGAAAGTCTTATTCTCTTCCCAGTAAGCTTTCCATTTCTTTTCGACACTCTTGTGATCGTATGCCATTTGCTTTCCTCCTGAAAAATAAAAGACGTCCGTCTAAGGACGCCTGTTAAGCGCGGTACCACCTTAGTTCACATTCCTGTGCACTTCACTGTCCCATAACGCAGGATATGCGATCGCTCCTCTGCCGAGTTCGGTATGTTCACAGGACGGTTTACACCAGCCACCGTCTCTCTGCGCTGCTACGGTACTTACTGCTGCAGAATCACCGCGATATATCAATTTTAACAATACGTTTAGACGATGTAAAGACGTTTGCTCAGTACATCTTCTTCAGATCGGAGAGACTTGTGATCCTCTTTACCGGATACGCACAGCACCTCTTGCCATGGGGCCAGAACCATACCGCATCCATCCCCGCTTTCAGGGCCCCCTGTATATCATTGGAGAATGTATCACCGACAAATACACAGCGCTCTTCCGGTACGCCCAGTCTTTCGGCTGCTCTGTGAAAGATCTCCGGATCAGGTTTGGCAACACCCTCCTTACCGCTGATCAGGATCGTATCAAACCACTTCTCAACACCTGTCTTCTGCAGTTTCATGCCCTGACCCAGCGCACTGCCGTTGGTAATGATGCCAAGCTTGTATCTTCCGTGCAGATAAGAAAGTACATCTTCTGTATCCTCAAAGAGCTCATAATACTTGTAGAAGTGATCGTTCCAGTATTCATTCAGATCAAAATCAAGATGTATACCGTATTTTCTCTCCAGGAGATTCTGTACATCTCTCTTATTCGCATTGCCGTGCTGTTCAGCGATCAGACAGTCCTGGATAACGCACTCTGCCGTCACATCATCCATTTCCGCAAGATATGCGCTAAGCAGTCCCCTGTAATACCTGTAAGCAGATACCTCACGGTCACCCAGGGTATCATCAAAATCAAACAATATAGCGTCCATAGTCTCTCCTGTCAGCATCTTTTACATTGTATACGAAGATATGCGGATTACCCAGAACTTATACAGAATCGAGTAGGAGGAACTAAGTAAA
>DFIS01000077.1 GCA_002372175.1 Solobacterium sp. UBA3691 | reverse complement strand
ACATTAATGACAAGCCTGAATTAAAGCAGAATCTTGTCTTCGCGTTCCAGCAGATGATTGCGATCATGGCGGCGACACTTCTGGTACCGATTCTGATGTCCAGTTACACGTTCAGCGACGGGGTGACAACACTGACATTTGACCCCGCGGCAGCACTGTTCGGTGCCGGCATCGGCTCGATCGTATATATTTTCTTCTCAAAGCACAAGAGCCCGGTTTTCCTTGGCTCTTCGTTTACATTCCTCGGTGCCTATGCGGCGATCATCGGCATGAATTACGGCTACTGGGGTGTTATTCTCGGTATCCTGTTTGCGGGTCTTGTCTATGTAGTGATCGCGCTGATCATCCGGGCTGTCGGCAGTGCCTGGGTAAACAAGATGATGCCTGCGGTCATCATCGGTCCCATTGTTACACTGATCGGACTTTCACTCTCCGGCACAGCGACCGGCTGGATGTCCGGAAACGGCGGCGGCGGTTACAGCCTGTTAACGATCCTGATCGGTTTCATTACCTTCCTGGCGATCGTCTATGCGTCTGTACACGGCTCCAGAAGAGTGAAGCTGATCCCGTTTATCGTTGGTGTCGGTGTCGGCTATATCATTGCCCTGATCCTGACGCTGATCGGCAGGGCGACCGGTTCCGAAGCTCTTCAGCTGATGGACTTCACACCGTTTGCGAATGCCTTCGTACCGTTCGGCCTTACATCGATCGTTTCGGTTCCCAAGTTTACGCTCATTCAGGCTCTGACGCAGCATCCTGAGGGACTGCTTGCGATTGACGGAGCTGCTCTCGGCAATATTGCGATGACCTTCGTACCGATCGCGGTTGTTGAACTTGCTCAGCATATCGCCGATCACAAGAACCTCGGTGCCATCATCAACAGAGATCTGATCACTGATCCCGGTCTTGACAACACACTGCTGGGTGATGGTATCGGCTCCATCGTCGGCGGTTTCTTCGGCGGTGCTGCCAACACGACATACGGTGAGTCCATCGGCTGTGTGGCAATCACCGGAAATGCCAGTGTCTCCACGATCCTGACAGCAGGTGTCGGCTGTATGTTGCTGTCCTTCTTCACACCGTTTGTCGTGATCATCAACTCGATCCCGAAGTGTGTCATGGGCGGTGCCTGTGTAGCATTATACGGCTTCATCGCTGTATCCGGTCTGCAGATGCTCAAGCGCGTGGATCTTGGAAACAACAAGAACCTGTTCGTTGTCTCGGCGATCCTGGTCACAGGTATCGGCGGTCTGACCCTGAACTTCGGTTCCAACCCTGTAACAGGCTCTGCACTGCTGACAATGACAAGCCTGGCAACAGCTCTTGTGGCAGGTATCCTGACCAACCTCGTTGTCAACCGCGGTACGATGGGGACCGGTGAAGATGACTACCAGGATGGTGTCAGCGAGTCCGTAGACAAGCTTGGCGATGTCGAATTCGATGATGTCAACCGTGATCCTGGAAAGGAAAAGGAAGATGACTTCCAGGACGGCGTCAGCGAGATGGTCGAAAGACTCGGCGATGTTAACTTTGAGGATTCCAACAGGAAAGACTGATCTGTCTGACCGTACCGGTTATGCCGGTGCGGTTTTTTATTTTGTGCAAGTGTGCGACAATGGTGGTATGACAGATCTTCGCTATCTCAGTTTTTCTTCATACTGCCGACAGAAATACGGACACCGGATCTTCCGCATACCGCTGGATGCCGGGATGACATGCCCCAACCGTGACGGCAGGATCGGTTACGGCGGCTGTATTTTCTGCGCGGGCGGAAGCGGTGACTTTGCCTACAGATATACAGGGGTACTTCCCGATCCTGAGGATATCCCGTATACGCATGCCCGCAGAGATCCCAAAGATGAATACATTGCCTACTTTCAGGCCTATACGAATACATATGCGCCTGCCGAAAGACTGCGGGAACTGTTTGAACCGGTCATGAAGGATGAACGGTTTGCCGGTATTGCCATCGCCACAAGACCGGACTGCCTCGGAGAGGATGTACTGGCATTACTGAAGGAGCTGAAGATGACATATCCGGAGAAGATCCTGTGGGTCGAACTGGGGCTGCAGACGATCAGCGAGAAGAATGCGGTATGGATGCGGCGCGGCTATCCGCTGGCGGTGTTTGATCAGGCAGTCATGCACTTACATGCCCTCAGCATAGATGTCATTGTGCATCTGATCATCGGGCTGCCCGATGAAGATGAAAACCAGGTAGGGAAGACGATCGATCACCTGAATGCTTTACATGTCGAAGGGGTGAAGCTGCAGCTGCTGCAGATCCTTGAGGGGACCGATCTGGCGGAACTCTGGAAACGCGGAGAGATCCGGGAGATGAGTGAAGACGAGTATGTCAGGATCATCGGCATGTGTATTGCCTGGCTTGATCCGCATACGGTGATCCACAGGCTGACCGGTGACGGCAATGCACAGACACTTCTGGCACCGTTATGGAGCCTGTGCAAACGTGAAGTACTGAACCACATCGAACGGTATCTGAGAGAGAATGATATCGTACAGGGAAAGGAATATACAAATCATGGATGAACTGATCCTGGCTGTAGAATTACTGGGAACCGTGGCTTTCGCATCAGCCGGTGCGGTCACGGGACTGAAGAAACAGGCTGACCTGCTCGGTGTGATCCTGCTTGGTGTGATCACTTCCACGGGCGGCGGGATCCTGAGGGATATTATCCTTGGGACGACACCGCCGAGTGCCTTCATCGATCCTGTATACGTGATCACGGCAGCTGTTGTCTCCCTTGGCATCTTCCTTCTTGAAGCACTGGTAGACAAGGACTCCCGGGTAGTGGAATCCTGGGGTTACCATAAGATGATCTTCCTGATGGATACCCTGGGCCTGGCTGTATTTACGGTCATGGGTGTGCACTCCGCATATCAGCTGTTTGGTCCGGGACATGGCTTCTCTGTGCTGTTTGCCGGGGTCGTGACCGGTGTCGGCGGCGGTGTGCTGCGTGATATTCTGGTCAATGATATCCCGTATATCTTTACCAAGCATGTTTACGCTACAGCTTCCTTCTGCGGAGCGCTGACAGCGTATCTGTGCATGCTGGGAGGCCATGCCGATATCGGTATATGGCTTGGGGCTGCGACGGTCGTTCTGGTGCGTTTTCTGGCAGATCACTATCACTGGAATCTTCCGCGCATCCGTAACTACGGACATAAACAGGGAGGTGAATCATGAAATTCCTGCATCTGGCTGATCTGCATCTCGGCAAGACAGTCAATGAAATAAACATGTATCCTGATCAGGTATATATCCTGGAGGAGATCCTGAATATCGTTAAGGAAAACCAGGCGGATGCCGTGGTGATCGCCGGGGATGTCTATGACAGAAGTATCCCCAGCGAACAGGCAGTGAGTCTTCTCAGTTCGTTTCTGACAAGACTGGCCGATGCCGGTGTACAGGTGTATATGATCAGCGGCAACCATGACTCTGATGAACGGCTGGGTTTTGCCAGTACACTGCTGGATGCCCGCGGTGTGCATATCGCCGGTGTCTATGCCGGAGAGGTATACCATGATATCTTTCATGATGCGTACGGGGATGTACATATCTGGTCACTGCCGTTTGTCAAAGCTTCACGGGTGGCATATTTCCATCCCGAGCTGCCTGCGGAAACATATGATGCGGCTGTACGTTCCGCGCTTTCGCTGTGTCCGGTCGATACAGCAGAGAGAAATGTGCTGATCGCGCATCAGTTCGTTGTCGGTGACAGTGAACCCGAGATCGCCGGTTCCGAGATCATCACGAGTGAGAGTGTCGGTACTGTAGAGAAAGTAGGTGCTGATGCGTTCTCTGCCTTTGACTATACAGCATTAGGGCATATTCACCGTCCCCAGCGGGTAAAAGAGGAAACGATCCGTTATGCCGGTTCTCCGCTCAAGTATTCACTGAGTGAGATCGGACACAACAAGTCGGTACCATTAGTAACACTGCATCAGAAGGGGGATATCGAGATCGAACTGATTCCTCTGCATCCCCTGCATGAGATGAGACACCTGAAGGGACCGATCGATGTCCTGCTGGATCCGGTCAATATTACCGATAAGGACGACTATCTCTGGGTGACACTGACAGATGAGCAGACGGTCCCCGATGCGATCTCACGGGTAAAGGGATACTACCCGAATGTAATGCGCCTGAATTATGAGAACAGTCATACCAGGGCAATAAGCAATTATGACTTTACGGTCCTGCAGGAAAAGAAGGATCTGCGTGAGCTGGTCACTGATTTCAGCCGGATGGTGACAGGCGAAGAACTGACCGAAGAGGAATGGCAGATCATCCGTGACTGCGCAAAGGAGGCAGGCTATGAAACCGATTAAACTGATCATGAATGCCTTCGGCCCTTACGCAAAGCAGGCGGAGATCAACTTTGAGGATCTCGGGGAATCCGGACTGTATCTGATCACCGGGGTGACCGGGGCAGGCAAGACAACGATCTTTGACGCTGTCAGTTATGCCCTGTACGGGGAAGCCAGCGGTTCCTACCGGGGAACGGATTCTCTGCGCAGTGATTATGCCGATGACGATGAAGAGAGCTATGTGGATCTGACCTTCAGCCACCGCGGAAAGATCTACAGGATCGTGCGGAAACCGGCCCAGAAAGTCCGCAAGAAGCGCGGTACGGGCTTTACAGAAAAGAATGAGAGCGTTACGCTGCACTATCCCGACAAGGCACCCTCGGAAGGAGCACGGACAGTCAACCGGGAAGTGATCGAACTGCTCAGGATCGATTTTTCACAGTTCAAGCAGATCTCAATGATTGCCCAGGGTGAATTCTACCAGCTGCTCAATGCCGGTACGGAGGAGAGGACAAAGATCCTGCAGAAGATCTTCATGACCGAGAAATACCGGAAGATCGGAGAAGTCCTGAAGAACAGGGACAGTGCTGCCGGAAATCTCGCAAAGGAGAAGGAACGCAGTCTGGAACAGTACTTTGCCGGGATCAGTGCCGATGAAGACAGCATATACGCAGAAGAACTGGCAGAACTGCAGAAGGATCCGGCAAGGGCGTACAAGACAAAGGAGATGCTCGCTCTGCTTGCCCGCATGGATGAAGAGAATGTAAAAGCTGTATCAGCACTGGAAACAGAGATAGCTGCAGAAAACACGGTACTGGACAGGATCCGTCAGGAGCTGACACTGGCAGAAGAGAATAACCGCAGGTTTGATGATTTTGACAGGGAAAAGCAGATCACGGAACAGCTGAAAGCGAAGAGTGAAGAGATCCTGCAGAAGAAGGAAGAAGCCGGATACAGACGCCGGGCTCTCTATTCAGTAGCACCCGTCAGTGACAAACTTGCGGATCTCTCAAGGCAGCTGAAACAGCGTGAGATCCGTATAGAAAGCGAAAAGAAACAGGAAGTACAGATGCGGCAGGATACAGCCGTACTCGAAGAAAGAAAGCGTACAGAGGCGGAAAAGCTCCCGCAGGCACAGAAGCACAGGGAAGCAGCCGCACTGCTGGAAAAGGACGAACCAAGATACGCGGAAAAGGACCGGGTGAGTCAGGAGCGTAAGAAGCTTTCAGCGGCAGCGGAAGTCCTGAAGGCAGAGATCACCGCCATGCAGGAACAGACGGACAGACTTACATCTTCGGCAGCGGAGATGAAGAAACAGATCGAAGCCCGCAAGGATGCGGATGTACGCCTGGCCAGAAGTGAACATACAGCCAGTATGCTTGATCACCTGTTTGAGACAGCTGATACACTGCGGCAGAAGAATCTGCCTGCTTACCGCAGACATCAGACTGCCTATCTGCAGACAAAGGAAGAAGCCGAGAAGATCACTGTGCTCTATGATCAGGCACGTGAACAGGCAAGACATACCGAAGAGGTATATGACCATTCCCTCGCGGGGATCTTCGCTGCCCGTCTTGAAGAGGGGAAGCCCTGTCCTGTCTGCGGCGCCGTACACCACCCGCAGCCGGCTGTGCTTCCGGAAGAACACGTGACAAAGGAAGACGTCGACAGGAGGCGGGAAGAGGCGGAAAGCATACGTCTGCGCAAGGATCAGGCCGTGCAGAAGGCAGCTGCCGCACTGACATCCCGGAATAATGAAGAAAAGCATCTGTCGGAAGGAATACGCACATATCTGAAGGAACTGGCAGAAAACAATATTCATTTTGCATATGTACAGGATACGGAAGAGAATATCCGTACGCTTGAACAGAGTACAGGTGTACTGTCACTGCGGGTACAGCAGAATGAAGCCGAGATGAAAGCCTGCAGGAAAGACGCCGAACTGGCGAAGAAGCTTGAACATGAGCTTGCCGATGCGGAAAAGACACTGGCAGATCTGCAGCAGAAACTGGATCTGAAGAAGGAACAGCAGAATCAGCTGAAGAACAGTTATGCGGCTGCGGATGCCCTGTATGCGAATCTGCCGGTACTCCCGTATGCGGATCTGCGCACGGCAGTAAAAGCCAGGCAGGATCTTTTGAAACAGGCAGAGACGATCGAAAAGTCTGCGGAAGCTGCCGCGGAAGCACTGCGCCGGGGCGAACAGACCCTGACGGTCATGCGTACGGAGATCGAAAAGGACGAAAAGGAACGGCAGAGGATCAGTGAAGATCTTCTGCAGGCGCAGAAGGACTTCGAAACGGTACTGGCGCAGAACAGCTTTACAGATGCAGAGATGTTTGAACGGTACCGCGGTCCGGAAGCTGTACTGCTGGCTCTTGAAGAACAGATCACAAACTACGAGAGAGATGTACAGGTCCATGAGCAGCTGCTGAACAGACTGCAGAAGGAGACCGAAGGAAGCAGCCGCCGGGATATTCATGAACTGCAGGAAAACCTGCGTGTACAGCAGGAGAAAGCCGGTGGTCTGGAAGCCCGCAGAGCCCGGATGATCCACCGCCGTGAGGACAGACAGCACACAGCCGGGGCAATCAGCCGTGTACAGAAAGAGGCGGATAAGATCCTGAAGGAAAAGGCTGTGCTGGAGAAGCTGAACAGGCTGATCAACGGCAATATGACCCAGAGGATCAGGATCACCCTCGAACAGTATGTGCAGGCATCCGGTTTTGACGGTATTATCGCGGCAGCCAACCAGCGTCTGCAGATGATCAGCGGCGGCCAGTATGAACTGTACAGACATGAAGATCCCGAAGAGATCAGCGGTAAGAATGCGCTGAATCTCGATGTACTGGATAACCGGACAGGGAAGAAGAGACCGGTCAGCTCACTTTCGGGCGGTGAGAGCTTCAAAGCGTCACTGTCCCTTGCCCTGGGTCTTTCCGACCGCATCAGTGCCGAAGCCGGCGGTATCACAGCCGATGCACTGTTTATCGATGAAGGTTTCGGTACACTGGATGAAACATCTCTGAACGATGCCGTGGATATGCTTACAAAGCTGTCTACCAACGGTAAGATCATCGGTATCATCTCCCACCGTCCCGAACTGGAGCAGCGGATCAGAAAACAGATCGTTGTCGAAAAGTCAAAGGACAGCCGCGGAAGTTCCCTGCACATAGAAAAAGGTTACTGACCCACTGTTGAAAGTAGGCTATAATAGCGGCATGAAAGCTGATAAAAATAACCGTATTGCACGTGTATTCAGCATGTCTCTGATACTTCCTGCGGCTTTAGTCCTGCTGTTATTTGCCGGCACCGGTATCCGGGTGTCCGATGAACATATCACTGTTGTATACGGTGAACAGGCCGAAATGCCGGCATACAGCGCATCGTTTCTCGGAGCGGATCTGACCGATCTTGTACAGGTGACGGACAATATCAACTATGATGAGCCGGGAGCGTACGAAATCAGGTATGTCTGCCGGCTTTTCGGCATACCGGCTGCCCGGAAGACGGTATCTGTACAGATCGTTGATATCGACAGCCCCGAGATCGTTCTGCCAAACGGGAATATCGTCTTTACCAGGATCGGTGAAGAAATATCCATGCCGGAATACACGATCACGGATAATCACGATACGGCGGAAGAGCTGCAGATCACTTTTGAAACAGGCTTTGATCATACTTCCGAAGGGACGTATGACAGTACCGTTACCGCCTGTGATCTTGCCGGCAACTGCAGTATGAAGAGCCTGAAGTATATTGTCGGAGAGATCTCGGAAGCCGACTTTACACCGGGTGTATTTGATCTGTTTGCCTATGACAGTGCGCATGTCATCAGCCGCCGCGACGGTATATACATGAGTAAACGCGACTATGATCAGCTGTATTTTATCGGTGATTCGAACTACCTGATCATGGGACAGTATAAAGGCGGTCTGGATCCCCGCAGAGTCATCGCCAGATATGCGATGTCACCGGGAACCTTTGACAAGCCGGCGTACTTCAACAACAAGGAAGTGATCCGCAATGCCCTGGAGCTTGTGCGTGATCTGAAACCGAAAGCAGTCGTTCTGCATATGGGCCTCTCGGAGTGCGGCAACGGCGATCCGCTCGTTCTGGCTGAGATGTATGCGTGGCGTATTGACCAGCTGCTGCAGATCGATCCGGACCTGCAGATCATCGTTTCGGCGATCACTCCTGTAACGAAAGATACACAGGAAGCTGCGGCGACCCAGGAACAGATCAACCGGGCCAACTACTGCCTGATGAAGATGTGCGCACAGAAGAATATCACAATGATCTACAGCTCTGAAGTATTCTTCGGAGAAGATGGATACGGGGATCCCGGACATTTCCAGCCGGATGGATATCATATTCAGGGCGGAGATTTTCAGATGTATACGGATTATGTCAGGGATACAGCAGAACTGAGGAGGTAAAGACATGAAAAAACTGATGTGCATACTGCTTGTGTTCTGTCTGTACGGATGTGCACAGAAGCAGGAGAGTACTACTTCGGCAAAGATCATCGAGACCCTGCAGGTATACCTTCCGGAGGATACGGAGGAACAGGACCCCGAAGTCATACGCAGGATGCTGGATATTGACGAAGCGGGGATCAGAGAGCTCAGGGCGTTTGCGGGAAAGACCGAGAATGAACAGCTTCTCTATGTGATCGAAGCCGAAACAGAGAAAGACGCACTGGCGGCTGCCGAGAGACTTGAGTATTATGTTAACAGCCTGAAGAATACAGCGAAGATGTACGAACCGGAACAGCTGGCACTGATCGACAAGGCATTTGTGATCGTACATGAGAATTATGCAGTACTGGTGATCTGCGAAGATATTGATGAAGCCAGGAAGACAATAGCGGAGATAGTAGGATGATGAGCAGACTGGTCGTATCAGCCAATGATATCAGGGATGTGGAGAAACTGCTGCAGAGCGGGGCGGATGAGGTGATCCTGGCGGTAAGCGGAATGTCTTTTACGGCTTTGCGCAAAACTGATGCAGAGGAAATACCAACAGGCAGACCTGTATCGCTGCTGGTGAATAAATTGTTTTTTCCTGAGGAGATGCCCGGGGCGGAAGCGTTTTTTGCGTCTTCTGCCGCAAAGGAGGCACAGGCACTGTATTTCGCGGATCCGGCAATGCTTGTCTATGCCCGCAAAGCCGGGATGGCAGACAGGATGATCTTCCATCCGGGGACGCTGATCACATCTGCAGAGGAAGCGAAATGGTGGCTTGGACAGGGGATCAGAACAGTGGTGATCTCGCCGCTGCTGACGATGGATGAACTGCTGCATATTGCCCGTCAGGTACCGCAGGCAGAAGTGATCATCCATGGCCGGAATGTTCTTTCCGTCTCAAGACGCAGACTGCTCAGTGCCTATATGGATCAGGATATGGAACAGAAAGAAGGACTGTATCTTGTTGAGGAGAAACGGGACGGACATATGCCGGTATGGGAAGATGAGGAAGGTACGCAGATCTTCTCGGACCAGATCCAGCAGTCCTTTGCTTATATTAAGAGAATGCAGGAAGCCGGGTTCTCACGCTTTCAGATCGACGGAACGATGACGGATACGGAAGAGCTGTGTACGGCAGTTTCCCTGTACCGGAAGATCCTTGACGGTGCTGACGGTGAAGCGTGTGCGGAAGCATTCTATGCGGAATACGGAAGAGAAAGATACGGGGTGGGGTATTATGAAGAGAAGACCATCCTCTAGGATCGAACTGCTGGCACCTGCCGGCGATCTGCATCGATGCAGGACGGCGATCCGTTTCGGCGCGGATGCAGTATATATCGGCGGTCAGTCGTATTCACTGCGTTCACGGGCATCGAATTTTACCAATGAAGATATTGCGGAAGCCTGTGCCTTCGCAAAGACATACGGTGCCCGTATCCATGTGACGCTGAATATCATCCCGCATGATGAGGATTTTGAGGGACTGATCGGTTATCTGCAGTTTCTGCAGGAAGCCGGGGTAACCGCAGTGATCTGTGCTTCGGCAGCGATCATGCGCCTGGCCAAGGAGTATGCCCCGAAGCTGGAAGTGCACTGCTCAACACAGATGAGCATTACGAATGCGGAAGCGGCAGCTTTCCTGAAAGAAGCTCTGGATATCGACAGAGTTGTTTTAGCCAGAGAATGTACGATGGACGACGTGCGGAAGATCGCAGAAAACTGTCCGGTACAGACGGAAGCCTTCATCCACGGCGGCATGTGTGTTAACTACTCGGGCAGATGCACACTGTCAAACCGGATGACACTGCGTGATGCCAACCGCGGAGGCTGTGCACAGAGCTGCCGCTGGGCATATCACCTGTATGACGGTAACAGTGAGATCAGCAGCGATCCGCTGTTTACGATGGGCTCCAAGGATCTCTGTGCTGCCGAATATACCGCAGATCTGATCCGTGCCGGGGTATCTTCACTGAAGATCGAAGGACGGATGAAATCAGAATTCTATGTTGCCTCGATCGTATCTGCCTACAGGCACCTGATCGATGATCTGTACGCAAATGACTGCAAACTGAGTGAAGAAGCCTTCAGAAGACACCGTCAGGAGATCATGCGGGCAGAAAACCGTGAGACATTTGCTGGCTTCTATCCGCACCGGGCTGGCGCAGAGTCCCTGATCTTTCATCAGACCAGCAATATCGATGTCAATCATGACTTCCTCGGGGTCGTACGCGGATATGATCCTGAGGCACATACGATGACTGTGGAATGCCGCAATGCGTTTGACCGGAATGAGAAGCTGGAAGTTCTGGCCGCCGGTGAAGAGAACCGGGTATTTACTGCGGAGTGGATCCGGAATGAAGAGGGTGAACTGATCGAAAGAAGCAGTCATCCGATGGCGATGGTCGTACTGCCGGCACCGTTTGCGGTCAGCGAAGAGGATATCATACGGAGGGCTTATGATCATTGAGGGAAGCATCAGTGTAAAGGCAGCTCTGCAGGGCAGACACAGAACCGTGGAATGCGTCTATGCGGATCAGCGTCTGGAGGACCGCAACAGCCGGTATATCCTGCGCCTGGCCAAAGAAGCCGGTATCCGGACCGTGCGCTGTACACGCGAAGAGATCGAAACAAGAGCCTCGGGCAAGACCCACGGCGGGATGATCGCGGAGGTGTCTGCCCGTACATATGACAGCCTGACAGATGCCTTACAGGCAGAGTGTCCGTTTCTGGTGCTCTGTGAGGGCATCGAGGATCCGTTCAACCTCGGCTATATCATGCGTACACTGTACAGTGCCGGCTGTGACGGACTGCTGATCGCACGCAGGAACTGGCAGAATGCGGAAAGCACGATCCTGAAAGCCAGTGCCGGAGCCTTTGATCATCTGCGCATCATCATGACCGATGATCCCGTGCAGGATATCCGGATATGCAAGCAGCACGGTGTATATGTATATGCGGCGATGCGTAAGGATGCATCAGATCTCTACGATACGGATCTGCAGAGACCGGTCATGGTAATGATCGGCGGTGAGATGCGGGGACTGTCCAAAGCGGTGCTTCAGGAAGCTGAACAGAATCTGTTTATTCCGTATGCGAATGATTTCCGCAATGCCCTTAACGCATCTTCGGCAGCTGCCGTGATCGCCTACGAAGTACTCAGGCAGAGGAGGAACGGCTGATGGAAAAGATCACATCCCTGCAGAACCAGAAGGTCAAGGCATGGACAAAGCTCCGTGAGAAGAAAGAGCGTGACCGTACCGGTCTGTTTCTGGCAGAGGGCCCGCATCTGATCGAGGAGGCCATGCGTCAGGGCATCGTGGAAACTGTGATCACCGACGGCAGATACAGTTTTGACGGTGTACAGATGGTTGAGGCGGTTCCGCAGGTATTGAAGAAGCTCTCGGCAAGTGTATCCGGTGTCAGCTGTATCGCTGTCTGCCGGCAGTTTACCCTGCCTGTAAAAGATCCCCGCAGAGTGCTGTTACTGGACAGGATACAGGATCCCGGCAACTTCGGCACATTGATCCGAACGGCTGTCTCCTTCGGCTTTGACGCTGTTTATGTATCGGAGGATACCTGCGATCTCTATAACGAAAAGGTGATTCGTTCGACACAGGGAGCCATGTTTCATATCCCGGTCATCCGGGCCACGCTTTCAGATACGGTAAGAGCCCTGCAGAAGGACGGCTTCCGTGTCTTCGGGACATCCCTGCACAACGCTGTCAGTATGTCGGAGGCACAGGAAAGCGAAAAGATGGCTTTTGTGCTGGGCAATGAAGGACAGGGCGTCAGTCCTGCGATCCTGCAGCTGTGCGATCAGTCCATGTTCATCGAGATCAGCGGCTTTGAGTCTTTAAATGTTGCGGTTGCCGGCGGTATCATCATGTACAGATACAGGGGTAAGCGATGAAGACATTTCTGTTTAATACAATGGCATTTGCGCAGAGCTGGTCAGCCGAAACACTGACCGAAAACCTGCACAGGGATATGCGTGTGCTGATTCTGCCGATGATGGCAAATGACGGCTGGAGTGCTGATATTCTGGCCTTTCATGACGAACTGGCAGAGAGCGAGAATCTGTCGGAACCGTTCACGCGCTGCGGCATACCGCTGTCACATATCCGTATCGAGGATCCGTATGATCATGACCGTGATCAGATGCTCAGGATGATGCGGAGCAGCGATATCCTCTGCCTTGTCAGTGACAATGCCGGATATGCGATGAATGTGCTGGAGGATCTGCGTCTGGCCGATGCGGTAAAGCAGTATGAAGGCATCGTCATCGGTGTCGGTGAGTGTGTGCGCATACTGGACAGGGTCTGGACGTCTCCGGGGGATGGTGAAGAGAATCTCGGTGTCGGCAGATACTATGGTATCGGTGTTTATCCGAACTATGTGCAGAGCAGTGAGGATCTGGCTGCGATCATCCGTTATCTTGAACTGAACGAGACAGAGATGATCGTTCTGGATCTTGAGGGCGGTGTGCTGTTTACGGATGAACAGATCGAGATCATCGGCAGAGCGTATATTGCCTCGGAGAAGGATCTTGACCGGCTGTACATGATGTATGAGGATGATCTGCGGTTATGATTGATTTTCCGCAGAGGGAAAACTATAATTGCATTAAAGCGTAAAAGAAAAGACCAGTACCCGGAAAGGTTGAACAAAGAGAGGGATCTGATGGTGAAACGATCCTGTTCCGACAGCCGGTGAATTCACTTTTCCAGTGAGACTAATCCTCTCCGTTTCCCGCGTTAAGGGTAAGCAAGAGCGTATGATCCCCGGATCATGCGAATCAGGATGGTACCGCGTGCAAGCGTTCCTGTGATCAGGAGCGTTTTTATTTTCAGGAGGAAGACATGAACAACAGAGTTGAACAGGTTCGTCAGGAAGCTCTGCAGGCGATCGCACAGGCCTCTGGACTGGAGGAACTGCAGCAGGTAAGAAATACTTACCTCAGTAAGAAAGGTGCGGTCCAGGAGCTGATGTCGCTGATGAGAAATCTCAGCAGAGAAGAGAAGCCTGCCTTCGGACAGCTGGTCAATGCATGTAAAGATGCAGTGACAAAGGCACTTGAAGAAAAACAGGCTGAGCTCGGCAAGGCGGCGATGAATGCCCGGCTTGCGAGTGAAAAGCTGGACATCACGGTTCCCGGTGACAGATTTGAGATCGGTACGGTACACCCGTTAATGCTGATGCAGAGAGAGATCGAAGATCTTTTCATCGGTATGGGTTATAAGGTGGCGGAAGGACCGGAAGTTGAACTGGATCACTATAACTTTGAACTGGCGAATATCCCGAAGGATCATCCTGCCCGTGATATGCAGGATACCTTCTATATCGACCCCAATACACTGCTGCGCACACATACAACAGCAATGCAGATGAGAGAGCTGGAAAAGGCTGAGGGAAAGACACCGATCAAACTGATCTGCCCTGGCAAGGTATACCGCAGAGATGATGATGATGCGACACACAGTCATCAGTTCATGCAGGTGGAGGGTCTTGTCGTCGGTGAGAATGTCACGCTGGCAGACCTGAAGGGAACTTTGACCTACATGGCAGATACGATCTTCGGCGGCGGCCGCAAGGTGCGTTTCAGACCCAGTTACTTCCCGTTCACGGAACCCAGTGTTGAAGTGGATGTATCCTGTCCTTTCTGTAACGGCAAGGGCTGCAGCGTATGCAAGGGCTCAGGCTGGATCGAGATCCTCGGTGCCGGCATGGTTCATCCGCATGTGCTGGAGATGAACGGCTTTGACTCGGAGAAGTGTTCCGGTTTCGCATTCGGTGTCGGTCTTGAAAGAGTAACGATGCTGAAGTACGGCATTGATGATATTCGTAATTTCTATACGAATGATATGCGGTTCCTGAAGATCTTCGACCGCTATGACTAGGAGGAACGGACATGAAACTGAGTTATAAATGGCTGAGTGAATATGTAGATCTCTCAGGGATCAGTCCTGCGGAACTGGCTGAAAAGATGACAACGGCAGGTCTGGAAGTCGAGGGTGTGGAACCGATGGCTTCCGGCACAAATCTGGTGATCGGTGAAGTGCTTGAGTGCTGGGCACACCCGGACAGTGATCATCTTCATGTCACAAAGGTCAGAGTCGGCGAGGGCGAAGAGAATATCCTGCAGATCGTCTGCGGGGCACCGAATGTGGCAGCCGGACAGAAGGTCATCGTTGCCCTGATCGGCGCTGAACTGCCGGGCGGAAAGATCCTGAACAAACCGGTCAGAGGTCAGGAGAGCCATGGTATGATCTGTGCTCTGTTTGAGCTTGGTGTAGACAGACACTGGCTGAGTGAGGAACAGTTAAATGGTATTGAAGTCCTGCCCGAAGATGCACCGGTAGGTGAGACAGATGTCTTTGGCTATCTGGGACTGGATGATACGATCCTGGATGTATCGCTGACGCCGAACCGCGCTGACTGCCTGAGCATGTGGAATATGGCCAAGGAAGTCGGTGCCATCCTGCGCCGTCCTGTGACCTGGCCTGATTATGCCGGCAGAAGCGACAAGGGTGAAAAGGGTGAGCTTTCGATCTCACTGAAAACAGATAAGTGCACATGTTACTACGGAAAGATCGTCAATCATGTCAAGGTAGGACCTTCACCGAAGTGGATGGTCAGCTATCTGCATGCGGCAGGCATCAACTCCATTAACAATGTTGTCGATATCTCCAACTTTGTCATGCTGGAGACAGGACAGCCTCTGCACTACTATGATCTGGCCAAGCTGCCGGCACCGGAGATCACGGTCGTGGATGACCGCGAGATGAAGATGACGGCACTGGACGGTGTCGAGTTTGATATCCATCCCGGAGATCTGCTCATCACGACTAACGGTGAAGCTACCGGTATTGCCGGTATCATGGGCGGTGAAGAGTCAATGATCGATGAGAATACTAAAGGTATCCTGATCGAAGCTGCCAACTTCAATGCCACAGCGATCCGTAAGACATCGATCAGACTGAATCTGATCACTGAGGCTGCCCAGAGATTTACCAAGGGCTTTGAATCTCTGGCGATGCGCAAGGCGGTCGACCGTTCGATCCAGCTGCTCGAAGAATATGCGGATGCCTCAGGTCTTGAAGAGACGGTGATCGCCGGCAGTGAGAACTATACGCCTGTGACAGTCAGAGAGACACTGACACACTGCAATACGCTGCTGGGAACGGCATTCACGATGGAACAGGTCGAGGATGTCCTGACCGCACTGGATTTCAAGCCGGAGATCAGCGGTGATGAGATCATCTGTCATGTGCCCAGCTACCGTATCGATATTGAGCGTCCTGCCGATATCGATGAAGAAGTGATCCGCATGATCGGCTTTGACAGCCTGCAGGATACACTGCCGAATGTCAGTGCCACGGTCGGTCAGCTGACCCCTGTGCAGAGAGCACGCCGTCTGATCAGAGAAGTCATGACCGGTGCCGGTCTGCATGAGATCGTTACCTATACACTGGTTGGCGATGACTACATTCAGAATGCTTACTGCCCGATCGGAGAACCGGTAGCCCTGGCCATGCCGATGAGTGAGGCCAGAAAGTATGTCCGCACATCCCTGATCAACAGTGTCCTTGAGTGTGTGCAGTACAACCGTGCACATCAGAATACGGACAATCACTTCTTTGAAGTATCCAAGGTCTACGGTAAGGGATGTGAAGATGAGCGTCTGGCGATCGTGCTTGACGGTGAGATCCACAACGATCCTCTGCACGGAAATGTGATCCGCGGTGACTTCTATGCAATGAAAGGTCTGATCATGACCTGGCTTGCCCGCTGCGGATACAATACGAACAGGGTATCGGTAACCGAAAACAAGACAGATACCGTGCATTTCCATCCGTATGCCAGTGCCGAGGTCTGGATCGACAAGACATGTCTCGGTGTCTTCGGCCGTATCCATCCGGAATACGCGAAGAAATTCGATCTTGGTGATGTCGTCTATGCCGAGCTGAGTATCCAGCCTGTGCTGACAGGAAAAGCCGGCAAGATCCGCTACACGGCGCCGGAGAAGTACCCGAGTGTCAGCCGTGATATCGCCCTCGTTGTAAAGAAGGAAGTCACGGTCAAGGAAGTGCTCGATACGGTCAGAAAGAGCGGAAACCGCAAGATCGTACGTTCTTCGGAGATCTTCGATATCTACGAAGGTTCACATGTGGAAGAGGGATATAAGTCTGTAGCGCTGAGGATCATCTACCAGGCAGCCGATCATACGCTGACGGAAGAAGAGATCACAGCAGCTCATCAGGCGATCCTGGCAGGTCTTGAAAAGAACCTGAAGGCTTCCCTCAGAGCTTAATGATCAAGGCAGTGCAGTTGCACTGCCTTATGTTTATAATGAAGGTATGACAGGAAAGCTGTTTATCTCGGCATTGGTCAAGTATTTCTCAGGAGTTATTCTGCTGTGGCTTTTACTGTTCCCGATCGGCGGAAGAGACTGGACAGATGCTTATATTTTCATGGGCGTGCTGTTTGTTCCGATGTTTATTGCCGGGCTGGTGATGATGGTGAAAGACCCCGGACTGCTGAAAGAACGGCTGGATATGAAGGAGAGGGAAAGCGAGCAGAAGACAGTGATCCTGATCAGCGGTATTCTGTTCGTGCTTGTCTTTGTGCTGGCAGCGCTGAATCACCGTTACGGGTGGATGCACTTTCCCGTATGGGCAAGACGTGCGGCAGCGGTGATCTTTCTGCTTGCGTATGCAGGATATGCGGAAGTACTGCGGGAGAACCGCTGGCTGAGCCGGACGGTCAAGGTACAGGAAGGGCAGGAAGTCGTCGATACAGGCATGTACGGTATCGTCAGACATCCGATGTACGCGGTCACGGTCTGGCTGTTTCTGAGCATGCCGGTCATGCTGGATTCACCGCTGTCATTCGTGATCATGCTGGGGTATATCCCGGTGATCGTCAAGCGTATCCTGAACGAAGAAAAAGTTCTCCGCAGAGAACTGAAGGGGTATGAGGAATATACACAGAAGGTTAAATACCGTCTGCTGCCGATGGTCTGGTGATCAGCCGAAATACCAGGACGGGAAGATCTCCAGCAGTTTGATATAACCCGGTGTTGTCATGAAACCGGTGATGACAGGAAGATAGATAATAAACAGGATCAGTGAGAAGACCAGTATGTACATGGACACTTTCCGGTACTGCCGGTCTTTTCTGATGAGACGGTCAAACATATAGCCGATGCTCAGGATCATGAAGAAACTGGTCGGATAGAAGTGATAGGCGAAGACACAGCGCTGGACGATGACCCAGGGCAGCAGGGCGGAGAGATAGCCGGCTGTGATCATGAATGCACGCTGGCTCTTTGTACGGAATAACTGCACAAAGGTATAGATGATACTGACAAGTCCTGTCCAGGTGAT
This sequence comes from Solobacterium sp. UBA3691, assembly GCA_002372175.1. Classification (GTDB taxonomy): domain Bacteria; phylum Bacillota_I; class Bacilli_A; order Erysipelotrichales; family Erysipelotrichaceae; genus Bulleidia. The sequence continues at coordinate 18,945 of DFIS01000077.1, read as the reverse complement.
CAGAGGGTTGGAGAAACAGGCAATCGTTTCCGCAAGATCACCATGGGCCTGATAGTAATACCAGATCGGACGGATATCGAGCAGCCATTGCCACCACGTGCTCTGGTAGGGATGGGTAGCCTCAAGATCGATATGATAGGTATAGATATACTTGATCTGATCGATGACATTGGCAATACTCCAGCCATCCCGCCATACCCTGTCAGGAAGATATGACACAAAATAGATCACAACGGGAATCAGAATAAAGCAGAGGATACACCAGAGGATCGTCCGCAGCGCACGCTGACGGAAGGCGTGGATCACATCCTCGCAGAGATCTCCTTCATCCTGGCCGAGCTCAGCTTTCTGATATGTTTTTCCGAGAGCAGCATAGCGGTACTGACGGTACAGGTTGACAAAGAACAGGACCGCAAGACCGACGGCGCTGTAGCAGGCTGTCCACTTGGTCGCAAAGCCAAGTCCCATGGCAATACCGCAGAACAGCAGTTCGCGTCTCTGTTCACGCCATGGGGTATCGTAGAAGTTGGTCTTGAAGTAACGGACCATGAAGTAATACATCAGGACAATAAAGAAGACGCTGAAAGGTTCCAGCGTAGCGATGCGGGAAGTCGTAATATGCATGAAATCGAGGGCGGAGAGCGCCGTCGTCAGAGCCGGAATATACGTGCCACGGAAGAATTCCTTGCATAAAGCGTAGAACAGCGGGATCAGCAGGATACCGGTGACGGCACCGGGAAGTCTCCAGGCCAGAGGATGATTGCCGAAGAGACGGATGGACAGGGCGATCAGATTGGTGCCGAGCAGCGGATGCACACTGGCATACATGTACTGACCTTCGGCGATCTCCCAGGCATTGCGGGGATGATATACTTCATCAAAGTAGCTCATATCCTGATATGTCGGGTCATAACACACACGATCCTGTTCATCGATCATCAAAAGAGCGGGATAGTCCGTATCGGCATAGCTGTCTTCATATACCGCAACAGGCAGGAAGCTGTCACCATGGCGGAAAGCGATCTCGCTGAGTGTGGCGTTGGGACTGGGACAGTACAGCCGGATATACCGGTAGTTCCAGCTGCCTTCAGTCATGGTATAGCGGTAGATATCACCGTCATCCAGGGTGAACATCTCTTCCCAGTTTTCAGCATCATTTGAACCGCTGATGATCATGTTCCGGTAGCCGATCTGGTATGTATCGGGATTGGCATTATTGTCACCTTCACCGTAGAACGTATATACAGCATCGAATTCCTGCGTGTCCGTCAGTTCCAGGATGACCTGCTGCTCCTGTGCGGAGGGCTGCCAGGTCGTTGACGGCATCTTTGTATTGCCAAGCTTCCAGAGCGAGACCAGTGCATACAGAATGGTGATCAGGCTCAGGATATACATATCTTTTGCGGTATATACCGGTTTTGGCGAAGAAGGCCGGATACTGCCGAGGGCTGTGGTGTATTCCTGCGTCCGGAAGGTTTCCTTCTGATGATCCTGCAGACGGTCAAAGAAGAGCACGGTAATTGTGCTGATGCAGAAGATCACCGCAATCAGCAGCGTAAGAAACTCGCTGTTTTTTAACAGATACGCACTGAAAAGTTCGATCGCCATCATATGTTCAATTATAGCAGTTTCCGATGCATATGAGAGCGCAGTTCGCTAAAGATGCAGGTCTTTACTGTTTTTGATGAATGTTAACATCGCCTGATTCATGAAGGCTGTCCGGTTCCAGAACAGACTGATCTGCAGCTGCAGGCGCGGATCCAGAGGAATTGAACAGATACCGGTGTAGCTGTCTGCCACACTGCGGAAAAGGAAACCGCAGGCGGTATCGGAGCGGACGACCGAGATCACGGTCGAAAGCTGATCGGTCTCCAGCAGTACATTCGGCGTGATGCCGCGCTGGCGGAAGAGTTCGGTGATCAGGGTATTCTGGAAGAAGCTGCTCTTGAACATGACCAGCGGGGTATCCGCGATCACTTCCAGGGGAATGCGGTTCAGGGCGGCGTACGGGCTGCCGGCGGAACAGACGAATCTGGTCTCGGCTTCGGCAACAGGCATCATCCCGAATTCGCTGTCCGCACCGCTTTCATGGGGAAGAAAGGCCAGATCCAGTTTGCCGTTGCGCAGTTCTTCGTACAGTTTTTCTCTGCCGGCTTCCGTGATCTGCAGACGTACAGCATCGTTATCCTTGTACATCGTAAAGATCTGCGGCAGGATCAGGGATCCGATCATCGGCGGCACGCCCACCCGCAGTACATGCGTATGATGTCCTGTTCCAAGCATCCGCTGTTCCACATTCTCGGCATGCTTGAGAAGATCGGAAGCCTGCGCATACAGCAGCTGTCCTGCCTCCGTGAGCTTCAGCGTTCTTCCCTGTCTTGCGAACAGACGCACACCGAACTCTTCTTCCAGTTCCTTTAGCGCAGCCGATATGGAGGGCTGGGTAATATGCAGAATACGGGCTGCTTCGGCGAGCGTTCCAAATTCACATACGGTCACGAAATAGCGTAACTGTGTCAGTTTCATCATTCCTCCATTGATAGATAAAAACTATTAAAACAGAAAAATAACATATTTTACATAATTATATACCGGTGATACGCTGAATTTAAAGAAAAGCTGACAAGCGGAAAGGAAATCATATGAGAGTTACCAATATCAGAATCAGACCCTTCAATGTCGGTTGTAATTTTCAGATCGAACTGCCTAACGGAAAAACTGTCCTGATCGATCCCTGGTTTACGGGCAATGAGTTTGCGGACGGTCATACCAAGGAAGAGATCGAAGCGGCAGACTATATCATTCTTACGCATGCCCATTTCGACCATGACCTCGATATCGGTTATTTTGTACAGAAGTTTAACGCTAAGGTATTCTGCGGTGCCTTAAGTGCTCTGGATGAAGTGAAGTTCCACAAGATCCCGTATGACAATATCTTCCCGGTATTCCCGAATTCCTCATATACACTGGAAGATTTCCGGATCGAGTTCTATCAGGCCAAGCATAATCCCAGCGGCGGCAGAACCTGGTCACCGGAATCCATCGGTGTCGTCCCCGGACATGAGGCATGCGATACCTGGGGCTCCATCGAGTCTCTGGACTTTATCCTGACAACGAATAATAACTTCAGGATCTTGTGTGCTTCCGGCCGTGTTGTCTGGAATGATCTGTTCGATATCTGCAAGGAGAAAGCACCGGATCTTCTGCTGAGACAGGCAGGTGTGCGTGAAGGTACGGGAGACATGCGTACAGGCAAACAGGTCGACGCGAAGACACTGGCAAAGCTGATGGCCAGCTATGGCGCTCAGACGATCTTCCCGTTCCATCATGACGTCATGATCAAACGTGAGGGTCTTGAGGCTGTCAATGCGTATATGGATGAAGTTGCGAAAGAGGTACAGAAGCTTTCCCCTGGCGCACAGTTCGTGAATCCGGTTGCCTGGAAGTGGTACAGTTTAGGCAGCGATGTTATAGAAGAAGAGTAAGGAGAAACAAATATGACAGAGATCAAAGTAGCTGTGATTCCCGGTGACGGAATCGGTAAGGAAGTATGTAAGGAAGCCATCCGTGTATTGAACAGAGTTTCTGAACTGGACGGACGGATGAGCTTTACATTCACGGAATTCCCGTGGGGCTGTCAGTACTACCTGGAGACCGGGGAGATGATGCCGAAGGACGGTATCGAAACACTGAAGGCCTATGATGCGATCCTGCTGGGTGCAGTTGGTTATCCCGGGGTTCCCGATCATATCTCGTTAAGAGATCTGTTACTGCGGATCAGACATGACTTTGATGAGTATGTCAATCTGCGTCCGGTCAAGCTTCTCAAGGGTGCCTACTGTCCGCTGAAGGATACACCGCGTGAAGATATCGATATGATCTTCGTACGTGAAAACAGCGAGGGTGAGTATGCCGGCAGCGGCGCATGGCTCTACCCTGACAGTGAGCAGGAGGTCGTGATCCAGAACGGTGTGTTCTCCAGAAAGGGCTGTGAGCGTGTCATCCGCTATGCCTATGAACTGGCCAGAAAAGAAAAGAAGACACTGACATCGGTATCCAAGGGAAATGCCCTGAACTACTCGATGGTATTCTGGGATAAGATCTTTAAGGAAGTCGGCGAGGAGTATCCGGATGTAGAAACACATACTCTGCTGGTGGATGCCGCAAGCATGTTCATGGTCAAGGATCCCAAGCGTCTGCAGGTCGTTGTCACATCCAATCTGTTCGGTGATATCCTGACTGATCTTGGCGCTGCGATCAGCGGCGGTATGGGTCTTGCGGCAGGGGCCAACCTGAACCCGGAGAGAAAGTTCCCGTCCATGTTTGAACCGATCCACGGTTCGGCACCGGATATTGCCGGCAAGGGTATTGCCAATCCGCTGGCAACGATCTGGGCTGCCTCCCAACTGCTTGACTTCTTCGGCTATGAAGACTGGGGCGCTAAGATCATCGCATGCATAGAGAAGATGTTAACGGAGAAGATCTCCCTGACACCTGATCAGGGCGGTACAGCCAGTACAGAAGAGTGCGGCAAAGCTCTCACGGCACTGCTTGGTTAATACAGAAACAGGCTTCGGCCTGTTTTTGCATGGGATGTTCACAGAAATGACCCGGATATAATAGAATTAAGTCAGAAGTCACCGGGAAGGAGGATGCCCATGTTCAAGTGTCCAAACTGCGGCGGTACACTGGTTTTTGACGTAGGTAAGCAGAAACTTGTCTGCCGCTATTGCCGCTCGGAGATCAATGTGGAAGACTACAAGGTCGATAACAGTGTACAGGCAGATGCGATGTCGGTATATACCTGTTCCGACTGCGGGGCCAGACTGATCAGTCCCGATCAGAGTGCCGTAGCTTTCTGCAGCTACTGCGGATCCCAGAAGATCCTTGAAGAAAGACTGCATGAGAAACTGGATCCCCAGAAGATCATTCCCTTCAAGGTAGCCAAGAGCACATGTATAAATAACTACAAAAATACGGTGAAGAAGATACCGTATATGCCGAAAGAGCTGAAGGATGCGGAGTTCCTGGAGAATTTCAGGGGTGTATATATTCCGTACTGGCGGCTGAAGACAGGCTTTACCGATGAACCGCTGAAGCTCAAGGGCTATTCGTACGCACGCTCCGGTGAGTATGTCTATACCAGAGAGTTCAGGGTCGAAGCGAACCTCGGCAGCCGGATCACAGGTCTTCCGTATGATGCGTCCAGCAGCTTTGATGATGCGATTGCCGAAAGCATAGCACCGTACCGGCAGAAAAGTATCAGGAATTACCGTCCCGGGTATCTGGCTGGTTTCTGTGCTGATCTACCGGATGTCGATCCTGAAATATACCGGAAGGAAGCTGAAGAGAAAGCCGTGGAAGAGGCTGTATCTGCGATCAAAAACACCTTCAGCAGAAAGAAGGATATCACGGTATCCCTGCCTGACAGTAAGCGAAAGCAGAGAGAACTGCTGAAGCCGCATGCCGAAGCGACTGCTGCCTTGTATCTGCCGGTGTGGTTTCTGACCTGGCGCAGGCGGGACAGGGTCGCATACATGGTGATGAACGGAGAGACCGGGGAAGCCACCATGGATATACCGGTATCACTTGGATCGTTCTTTGCCGTATCTGCTTTAACGGCAGGCATTCTCTTTGCGTTAATGACCTTGTTTGTCTCGATGACGGCACCGACGGCACTTCTGCTCAGTATGACGCTCTCCACAGCCGCGATGATGCTGTATCAGCGGCAGACCAAGAAGATCCATGACCGGGAGACGCATGTCTTTGACCGCGGGTATTTCATTGAAGGAAGGGATACGGAGATCTCGGAGAGAAGAGCGGAACGTATCCGCAGGAGGAGAATGCGCAATACCTGGGCTGTTCCTGCAGTTGTCGTAACGGTCTTTCTTCTGCTGCTGGAATGGGGTGTATATGCGGTCGCGGACGGCATGCCGGATGAAAGGGCACAGGTTGCGTCCTTCTTCCTGTTCCCTGTTGCCGCATACAATGTTCTGCGGGCGCTGACCTTTACCTGGCATATCCGTGAGAAATCGGTGATCCTCGAGATCCTGGCCGGAGCTTTCGGTATTCTTTACGGATACTATGTACTCTATACACTGCAGGTCCATGACTACATGTATTATATCGGCTGTATCCTGTGCATCGGCAGTGTGCTGTTAAGCAGTATCGGTATGATCCGCAAGTATAATCTGCTTGCGACAAGACCTTTGCCGACGTTCTTTGACCGCACGGGAGGTGATGTACATGAAGCTTAAGCGTATTCTGTTCATCTTCCTGTGTCTGTTATGTTTTATGCATATACAGCCTGTACATGCCGAAGGCTATCAGGCGGTTCTCGATGACCGTGCCGATCTGCTTACGGATGCGGAAGAAAAACTGCTTCTGCAGAAGATGCGTGAGCTTACATCATACGGCAATGTCATGTTTGTCAGCGGTTACTTTGAGGGCAGTACGGCAGCTTCCGCACGCAGCTTCTACAATGAGCGTTACGGTACGGACAGCGGGACGATCCTTTTGATCGACATGGAGAACCGGATCATCTATATCCACAGTGAAGGTGCTGTCAGTAAGGTGATCACCAATGCCTATGCCGATGCGATCACCGACAACAGCTACCGCCATGCCACAAACGGTGACTATTACCGCTGTGCTTCCGACATCTTTGCCCAGGAGAAAACTCTGCTTTCAGGCGGAAAGATATCCAGACCGATGAAGCATATCACCAACCTGCTGATCTCTGTGCTGGCAGCGTTACTGCTTAATTTCCTGTTTCTGACCCTGAGCCGTTCACCGAAAGAAGATGACACTGTCACTCCGTCTGATATGATCACGGCCGGCGGTCTCAGCGTTACGGTACTGAAGGCCATCAAGATCTCGGAAAAGAAGCGTCACAAACCGATGTATTCCGGCAGTTCATCATCCGGAGGCTCTTCGGGCGGCTACTCCGGTGGTTATTCCGGCGGGTCTTCCGGCGGCTCATCCTCCGGCGGCGGCTCATCGGGAAGCGGCGGCGGACATCGTTTCTAGGCTCTGTGAAAGCATCCTGCAAAGGGTGCTTTTTCTTGAAAAAAGAGTTTAGCACTCCTATTGACAGAGTGATAGAATCTGCATAGAATATTATGTGTTAGCAAAGTTATTACCAGAGTGCTAAAAGAGGAGGCAATATGTTAAAACCTTTACACGATTATGTAGTACTGGAAAAAGCAAAGGAAGAAAAGAAGACCGAGAGCGGTATTATCCTGACCACTGGTGAGGCCAAGGATGAGCCTTCTGTCGGTGTTGTAGTCGCTGTCGGACCCGGCAAGGTCGTTGACGGCAAACTCGTTGAGATCGATCTGGAAAAGGGTCAGAAGGTTATTTTCAAGAAGTATTCAGGTACAGATGTTACCTATAAGAAGAAGGATTATCTGCTGATCAGTGCAGAAGATATTTTGGCAATCGTTGAGTAAGGAGAGACAATCATGGCAAAAGAGATCAAGTATTCAGGTGAAGCCCGGCAGAAGATGCTGGACGGTGTAAATAAGCTCGCAGATGCAGTCAAGATCACATTAGGTCCTAAAGGACGCAACGTTGTCCTGGAGAAGACATACGGTTCACCGCTGATCACCAACGACGGTGTAACGATCGCCAAGGAGATCGAGCTGGAAGACAAGTTCGAAAACATGGGCGCCAAGTTGGTATATGAAGTAGCCAACAACACCAACGAACTGGCCGGTGACGGTACAACAACAGCGACGATTCTGGCTCAGTCCATGATCACCAACGGTCTGAAGGCTGTTGAGAAGGGTGCTAACCCTGTCCTGATGAGAGAGGGTATTGAAAAGGCTGCCAAGGCTGCTGCCGAAGCGATCCTCAAGAGTTCCCATAAAGTCAATACATCTTCTGATGTACGTAACATTGCGACTGTATCTTCCGGCAGCGAAGAGATCGGTCAGATCATTGCGGATGCGATGGACAAAGTCGGTAAAGACGGTGTCATCAACGTTGATGAGTCCCAGAGCTTTGAGACCTTCCTCGAGATGACTGAAGGCATGCAGTATGACAAGGGTTATGTATCACCTTACATGGTCACAGACCGTGAGAAGATGGAAGTAGAGATGGAGAACCCTCTGATCATGGTTACAGACCAGAAGGTCAATACGATCCAGGATATCCTGCCTGTACTGGAAGAAGTCGTCAAGGCAAACAGAGCTCTGCTGATCATCGCTGATGATTTCGATAACGAAGTCATGAGCACCCTGATCATCAACAAGCTCAGAGGCACCTTCAATGTCGTTGCCACAAAAGCTCCGGGCTTCGGTGACAATGCCAAGAACAACCTCGGTGATATTGCTACCGTAACAGGTGCTACATTCTTTGCCAAGGATCTGAATGCCAACCTCGCAGAGATGAAGGTATCCGATCTCGGAAGCGCCAAGAAGGTCATCGTCGGCAAGGATAAGACAACGATCATCGGCGGTAAGGGCAAGAAGGCTGAAGTTGAGGCCAGAGTTGCTGAGATCCGTAAGACAGCAGAGAATACAACTTCTGACTATGACAAGAAGAAACTGATGGAGCGTCTCGGCAAACTGACAAACGGTATTGCTGTGATCAAGGTCGGTGCGACAACAGAGACAGAGTTAAAGGATAAGAAGCTCCGTATCGAAGATGCTCTGAATGCGACGAAGGCAGCTGTAGCTGAGGGTGTTGTGGCCGGCGGCGGTCTCGCTCTGATCAAGGCTTACAATGCGATCAAGGCGAATATGAAGTCGGAGACAACAGATGTTCAGAAGGGTATGAATGTCGTTATGGAAGCCCTGAAACAGCCGATCATTCAGATTGCTGAGAATGCAGGATATGATGGTTCTGAGATCTTCGAGGCACAGATGGCCAAGAAGGAGAACGTTGGCTTTGACGCTAAAAACGGTGTCTGGGTAGATATGTTCAAGAAGGGCATTATCGATCCTGCCAAGGTTACACGTTCTGCTCTGCTGAATGCCGCAAGCATCTCCGGTCTGTTCATTACAACGGAAGCAGCGGTTGCTGAGATCCCTGAGAAGAATCCGGCACCGGCTCCGCAGATGCCTGAGTATTAATTCTTAAGACAGTGAAAGCCATGCCGTGAGGTATGGCTTTTTCTGTGCATATTGATCAAAAGATAGTATACTGAATAATATGTTTACGAAGATCAAGGAAAAATTCTTTACAAAGCAGTTTCTGACATTCGGTATCATCGGTGTGATCAACACACTTGTATCACAGGGACTGTATATGCTGTTTGTGAAACTGAATACTGGTGTAGGTACTGCCAGTATTCTTGGTGATGTGATCTCGATGGTCGGTTCCTACTTCATGAATACATTGATCACATATAAGCAGAAGCCAAACTGGAAGAGTGCTGTCACTTTCCCGCTGAGCTATATTCCCGGAATCATCATCTCGGCCCTGATGGTCATCATCGTCGTGGACTGGCTCCATGCCCCGAAGATGTTTGCCAAGATCCTCTCGCTGCCGCTGTACATTCCGGTAAATTTCCTGTGCATGTCCTTTATCATGAAGACATTCGGTAAGAAAGCATGAAGATCCTGTATACGCTGATCAGTCTGCTCGTTTCCGTAAATATGGCTGTCGCAAAGGACAGATTCGGCGGTGTTCTCTTTATCGGCGATTCGTATGTCAAGACCGGCAGCTGGCCTGCATATGCGGTCAATGCGGCAGATATTAAAGAATACAGAGTTGCGGCACTGGGCGGGACCGGTTTTGTCAATGACAGTAACGGTATCACATTTCTGACCCTGATGCAGGATTCGGCGGGGAAGAAGACCAGACACTTCCGCTGGATCATTGTCGAAGGCGGATATAATGATCATTACTACAGTGCCGAAGAGATCGGGGCGGCAGTTGATGAATTCTGTACAAGTGCGAAGGAGCTGTTTCCCAATGCGCAGGTCGTCATCGGGATGAACGGCTGGCGGCTGAATGATCCCGGTGTGCAGAAGGGGCTGGAAGTCGTCAGAGAGGCATATAAGCAGGGTGCGGAAAGAAACGGCGCCTGGTATCTTGAAGGAATCGAGAATGTTCTGCGTGAAGGCAATCATTTTCTCGAAGACAGTTTCCACCCGGATGATAAGGGAGGCTGGATGCTTGGTGAGTATACGGCAGAGTATCTGATGAAGGCTGCCCCGGAAGCGACTCCGCCTGCCGAAGAAAAAGACCGCACGCCTTCGTTTGCAGGTCCTGCGGTCCTTGCCGGTCTTGGCGGGATCGTACTGCTCTGTCTTTATTCGACACGGGTCAGAAGATGAATCAGAGCACTGTTCCAGTAGATCGTGATCTCATTGGTGGAATAACTCTCACTGTCATCCGCGTAGTTCAGTGCCGGCGGTGTATCCAGCGGGATATCGGCAGTCACCGGATCCTCATGGTAGGCATCAGGACCGCCGACGAGAGCACCGTTTACCGATGCCTTATGTGACTGCAGCAGACGGCTGTGTACATAATGTGGATACTGTCTTCCGTATCCTGTAATGAAACTGCGGTCAAGCACGTTTTTACCCAGCAGATAGTTAAGCTGTTCGACAGCTGTCTGCTGGTATTTTTGTATACCTGTCACATCATAGGCCATGGTCAGCAGAACACCGTTATCGGTGATCGAACCGTTGCTTCCCCAGGCATAGTTATGCAGAGCTGTCTGGTAGCCGCTGCTTTCTGACATGCGGATCAGTTCATCGGCTTCTCTGAGCAGAGAGTTCTTCATCTCCTGATAGAAGGCGGGATCTTCATCCTTGCCTCTGGCATCGGTAAGGAACAGATAGCGTCCGTAGCCGCCGAAGCTGGTCCAGGAGATACCGTCGGCACAGGTCGGATCCTGCGCATACAGCTCCTTGGCAAGAGTCAGATAATCGTGATCACCGGTTCTTCTCCACAGTGCCATATATGTATAGAATCTGCCGTCAAGATCACTGTCGTCAAGATACAGACCGCCTTCAATATCCTCGGGGTTTGTATAGTTTGTATGATCAGGATTGCTCATCAGCCAGTTATAGGCATCCAGGGATGCGAGATAACACTTATGGCTGAATTCAGGATCATATTTCCAGAAGACTTCGGCAGCTGCTGCCATTGTTCCGGCAAAGTCAGAAGTAGATGTGGATTCCGTAAACAGTACGACGAGATCACCGTTATCATCTGCGGGATCGACCGTACCGGGGAAAGAAGATGTCATGACGGTATTGTAGATGCCGCCGTCAGGTCCCTGCATCTTGAACATCCACTCCAGTTCATACCGGGCTTCATCCAGAATATCGGGGACACCGTTGCCGGCTTCGGGACCGCGTTCATCCTTAAAGCTGCCGGGATCATACATGTAGGCAAACAGGAGATCGGATACAGCCTTGGCACCGGTCTTCATGTAGCGTCCGTAGTCTCCGGCATCGTGCCAGCCGCCGCTGACGTCGATCGTCTGCTCACTGCCGTAGATCTTTGCCGGAGCCGTATGACAGGCACCGTGTCCAATAGCACCTGCCCACCAGGAAGTATCCGTACCGCAGCGCTGCAGCGAGAGAATACTCAGGGCGTCTTCGCGCAGACCGCTGAAGGGATCATCCGTGATCACAAAGTGATGGGAGACGACACCGATCTGTGCCCGGATATAATACTCACCGGAATCATTCAGGGTCGTAAAGTCACCCCAGCAGTTATTCTCACCGGTGCTGTCATCGGTATTGCCGCCGACGATAGCTCCGCTGTAGACGATATTGCCGGTAGACGCATCGATGACATCAAACAGATCACCGGCATCATACGGGAAGGTGCAGCGCTTCTGCATGTACCGTGTATAGCCGATATGGTTGGTCTTGACCGTCGTCAGATCAGCTGAGTTGACGATGCGCGGGGAATAGATGACCATGGAGTGCGGATCGGTATTCGGCGCCCCGAGATCAAACTGCAGCCTGCCGTTCCAGAGATTCTTCTTTCCGCAGGTAAATGTAAATTCATATCCGGTTCTCTCTGCTGAGAGCGCATATGTCTCCCGGTGGAGGATCTCTCCGGTATCGGCATCTACGGCAGAAAGGGATATCTCTCTGTCAATGGCACAGGAGGCTTCAAAGTATACATAGATATCAGCACCGGAGGGATAGGGAATACCATCTCTGTGGATGTTGATGCTTTCGGGTTTGTCACCGCCGTAGTTGACCATGATCACAGCGTTGTCGTAGTAGATATCCACGGTCGCATCCGCCATGTCGGTCAGGACTGCCCAGCCGCTTTCAAACAGTGTTGTGTTATCGGCTTCCGCCGGCTGATAGCCTACCTTGGAATAGGGGATGCTCATCAGCGGAACATCGGACGGTACAGGTTTATCGGTTTCTTCCGGTGCGGCTGAAGGTGATGCGGAAGGGGATGGCTCAGCAGTATCTGCAGGTGTCGGTGTAGGCTCCGGATGATCATGAAAAAAACGCGGTACGGTAACGAGACCGAGTAATACCGCAGAGGTAATAACAGCAGCGGAGATAATACGTCTTCCCCGCGCAGACAGTTTTCTTTTCTTGTTGCTCATGGAAATCATTATACTACACAGGAAAACCGATGATATTTAATCTTCATTTAACACGGCTTTCTTCAGATCAGCCACAGCTTCTTCATTGCTGTAACTGTATTGGATCACGGAAGGGCGGTGCCCGATGATCATTTCCTCAAGACCGCGCAGGATATCTTTACGGTCATAGCGGCAGGCACAGGCATTGCTTTCGTTCATGATGCGGTAAGACGGACTGGTCTTTGTTGTCACCGCAAGGCAGTCCTTCTGCAGCAGCGAATACTCCATGATCTTACTTGGCAGATAGGGCTGGATCGTATCCTCGGGCAGGATCGTATCAAACAGCAGGACGGCATCACTGGCATTCATCCTGCGTATGCATTCCTCGTAGGGGATCTTGTCATGCACAATGAAATGATCCTGCAGGGAAAGGGCACGGATGAGCTTCATATCGGACCTGCGGAACTCACCGTACTGTTCCACGCGTACGGGGATCTCCGGGTGTCTTCTGACAAACTCCGCAAAGGCATGGATGAATTCTTCGATCAGACGCAGACCGTAGACTCTGCCGAAATGGGCAAGGATAAACGTGTCTTCAGTCTTTACGGTATCTGCTTTGCGTATGCGGTTCCACTCCGGAATATAGTTCAGGGGGACGATCACCGACTTTGCAAGCAGTTCTTCGCGTGTGCATCTGCCGAAGTACTTCAGGTATTCCCCGATCATGAAATCTCTCTGTTCGGGACAGATAAAGACCAGTCTGTCTGCCTGTTCAAAGGCATCCGCTTCATCCTGATCAACGACGTAATACTTCAGATACAGCTTGAACGCGATCTTCTCCGGCAGACTGTATGCTTTATATGTGGCCTCATCAAATTTGTAGGGACTGTGGTTGACAGGGTCGGAGAAAGCAGCGATCCAGAAGATCTCCGGGTGCTGTTTCTTCAGCTGTACACCGACTCTTGTGCTGTAGCAGGGGAAAGTCATCGTATACAGGTATTTCTGCCCGTCATACATGTTTACGCAGGTATCGACGTATTTGCGCATGTTTCTCAGCCCCTTGAACAGATTGACGTTGCGGATCGAAAAGAGCACATCATCATATCTGCCCACGGTATGTACATGAAATTTCCCGTGTTCGGGATCACTGTTAAAATTTCCTGCCAGGGTGTCATCATCAGCCGCAGCCTTCAGTGCATATACATCGTACTGCAGAGGCAGAAGCCGCAGATGCTTGTAGGCAAGCAGTGAATTGGTATCGTTGGAGGGCAGAAAGAGCCCCGGTACGACTAAACATCTTTGATTGTCCATGTAATAAGTATACATGATTTGTGTTAAGATATCATTTATGAGGTATGTTATGGATCTTGAACAGATGCACACAGAAGAGACGAAAGCTCTGGCGGTCGTAAAGGACATTTTTGAGCGTCACAGCATCGAGTATTACCTGATTGCAGGCAGTACGCTCGGGGCTGTCAGACACCGGGGATTTATCCCCTGGGATGATGATATCGATATCGGTATCCGCTATGAAATGATCCGCAGAGCTGAAGAGATTCTGGAAAAGGAACTGCCGGCACCTTACCGTCTGATCACTTACCGCAACAATCCGCGCTATCCGCTGAACAATCCGAAGATCCTGTATGAAGGTTACTGTCTGATCGATATCTATCCTCTGGTGAGGATCCCGGATGATGACCGTGATGCGGAGACGCTGTGGAATCTGAAGAAGGAACTGGAGCGCCGGTATAACCGGAAGCTTGGCATTGATGATGATTCCGGACCTGCAGAGAAACTGCGCAGCCGGGCCGGAGCTTCCCTCTATACCAGGGAACAGCTGATCGCCAGGCTGGAATCTGCCTGCGACAGGTATTCCGGACAGGATACAAAGCGTTTTATCAATCTTTTCAGCGTCTATTCCTTTGTCAAGGAACAGATCCTTGCGGAATGGCTGGATGAGCCGGAAATGGTCAGTTTTGAGGGTCTGACGGTGCCTTCCGTAGGGCATACAGATGCTTATCTGACACATCTGTACGGTGATTACATGAAGCTTCCGCCGGAAGAAGAGCGCATACCCAAGCACGAAGACGAATACTACGGAGATATTCTTGATTAGCTATGAAAGTACTGATTGTCGTACCTGCACATAACGAAGAAAAGAACCTGCCGGCACTGATACCGAAGATCGAAGCCATGGGCTGGGACTGCCTCGTGATCAACGATGCGTCTACCGATCATACCGGAGAACTGCTGGATGAGATGGGTGTTCCCCACCTGGATCTGACCAATAATGTCGGTCTCGCGGGGGTTACCCGGATGGGTTTTATGTATGCCTGGGAAAACGGATATGACTGTGCGACGACCGTTGACGGTGACGGACAGCATCCGCCGAAGTATATCAAGATGCTGATCGACAAGATCGAAGAGGGATATGATTACGTGGTCGGATCCCGCTTTGTTACAGAGAAAAAGAACAGATCTCTGCGGATGATCGGATCCCGTCTGATCTGTGCTGCAATCAAACTGAAAACCGGGAAAACAGTGACAGATCCCACCAGCGGGATGCGTGCTCTCGGCAAAAGTGTGCTGAAGGACTTTGCGGAAAGTATGAACTTTATTGCCGAACCGGATGCTTTGACGCATGTGATCCGTTCCGGTCATAAGTTTACGGAAGTGCAGGTACAAATGGAAGAACGTATGGGCGGTGTCAGTTACTTCAATACGATCTTCCGTTCGGCATACTTCATGTTCGATGTGCTGATGAGTATCCTGTTTATGCAGTAGGAGGTACAGTTATGGTTTCCATGGCCTTGAGTTTAAAGATCATCCTGATCCTGGGATCGGGTTTCGTGCTGTTCTATGTCATTTACAATGCGATCAAGTCAAAGATGAATATCCGCTATGCGATCCTGTGGATCAGCTGGTCTCTGATCGTTTTACTGCTGGGTATCTTTCCCGGTGCAGCGGAATTCTTCTCCCGTCTGATCGGTATCGAGTCAGTGACGAACTTTGTGTTTTTAGTCATGATCGCACTGCTTTTTGTGTTCAACTATTATACATATGTGAAGATGAGCACGCTTGAGGAACATGATAAGAAGCTGAATTACGAACTGGCTGTGACCAAGAAGAAACTGGAAGAGTATGAAAAGAAACAGTGATATAACCCTCATCGTAAGCAGCTGTGATAAATATGAGGATTGCTGGGATCCTTTTTTCGCGCTGCTGAAGAAGTACTGGAACCCCGCATATCCGATCGTTCTGAATACGGAAGCGAAGACATACAGCTATCCGGGACTGGATATCCGTACGCTGCAGTTATATAAAAACGGAGAAAACCCGGAATGGTCGGAAAGACTCATGGCCACACTCAGACAGATCGACAGTACGTATATACTGATGATGCTGGATGATTTCTTTCTGGAAGAGCCTGTCGATGCGAAACAGATAGAACAGTGCAGAATGTGGATGGATGCGGACCCTTCGATTGCCTGCTTTAACTTCATGCCGATCCTTGCCGGACAGAATCTGCCCTGCGCATATCCCGGTTTTGAGCAGAGACCGCAGAAGGGGGAATACAGACTGAACTGTCAGGCTGCACTGTGGCGGCGTGAGACTCTGCTTGCGGATATGCGTCCGCACGAGAGTGCATGGCTGTTTGAGACCCTTGGTTCAAGGCGCAGCTGCAGGTACAGAGATCAGAAGTTCTTTGCGGCATCTGAAGACAATCACATCATGGAATATAACTACGCGGAAGGCGCAGCTCTGCACCGCGGCAGGTGGAACAGACATACGGCGGAACTGGCGGAAAGGGAAGGTCTGCAGATCGATTTCAGCAGGCGCGGTTTCAACACGGATATCAGCGGCAGTGCTGCCAGCAACCGCAAATATATTCTGGCAAGGCTTACCCCGAAGCGGATCTGGAAAGCCCTGGTCAATCGCTGGAGATCATTCCGATGAAAAAGCTCAGGACCGTGATCGTAACAAACGGTGCATATCCGGTGCCGGCAGTCAGAGGCGGCGGGGCGGAGAGTCTTGTGGAGAGTCTTCTGCAGCAGAATGAGATCTTTCAGTCCCTGGATCTGACCCTCGTCAGTATTGCGGATGCTGAGGCAGTAAAAGCTTCGGCCGGATATCCGCATACGAAGTTTGTCTTTCTGGAGCCGTCCGGGATCACAAAGGCAGCAGACCGCATCATGCATTATACGGCAGATGATCTCCTGCACAGGAAAGACCATCTGGCCTTTAAGACACCGCTGGAACGTCTGGATTATATCCGCAGGGCTGCAGGATATCTTGCCTCGCAGAGCTTTGACAGAGTCATCCTGGAGAATCAGATGGCACTGTTATGGACGATGAAGTACCGTAACAATGCGGAAAGATACAAAGACAGATATTATCTGCATATTCATAATCATCCTGCCAGATATGCCGGAAACGAACAGACGGCAGCGAAGGCGCGGAAGATCATCTGCGTCAGTGAGTTTATCGGCAGATCCTTTGCGCATAATATCGGTATCAGCTATACAGCAGACAAATTCAGTGTGCTGAAGAATACCGTGGATGAGACGCTGTTTGATCCATCAAAGGTCAGCCCTGAGGATATTCATGCACTGCGGCAGAAATACGGTCTGCAGGGAAAAAGACTGATCCTTTTTGTCGGCCGGCTGATCGAAGGCAAGGGAGTCAGGGAACTGCTGCAGGCATACCGGAATACGGAAACACCGGATACGGTGCTGATGATCATTGGCAGTCTGAATTATGACTCAGACGAAAGCAGTCCGTACGAGGAAGAACTGAAGAAACTGCGTCATGAGATCGGTGAAGAGAAGGTGATCCTGACCGGATATGTGCCGCATGCACAGCTGCCTGTGTATTATGCGTCTGCTGATCTCTGTGTCTTTCCTTCCACATGTGAGGAAGCTGCCGGTCTTACCGTACTTGAGGCAATGTTCATGAACAGGCCGCTGATCACGACAACGATGGGCGGAATACCTGAATATACAAATGAGGACTGTGCCGTACTTCTGCAGAATGATGATACGCTTGTCGGTGCTCTGCAGCAGAGTATTGACCGTCTGCTCAATGACAGCAGTGCGTGTGAGCGGCAGAAGACAGCGCAGAAGCAGCTTGTGAGCACGATGCGTCTCTCTGATTATTATCAGGGATTTGTCGGGATCCTGAAGGAAGGAGAAGAGAATGCCTGAAGTAAGTATCATTATGCCGATCTATAACGGTGAGAAACACCTTGATCAGTGTTTTTCTTCGATCCTTGCCCAGACATTTGCCGACTGGGAGCTGATCGCTGTCGATGATGGTTCTACGGACAGCTCGGGAGAGATCAGTGACCGATACGGCAGGCAGGATCCAAGAGTGAAGGTCATCCACCAGCCTAACGGCGGTCTTGTGGCAGCGGTCAAAACAGGGGCTGAAGCTGCCTCCGCACCGTATCTGATGTTTGTGGACATGGATGACTGGTATCAGCCTGATCAGGTAGCGCGTATGCATGAACTGATCGTGAGCAGTGATGCCGACTGTGTAAACGGAACATATACCAAGTATCTTCCGGATGGTACGACCAGTGTGCCGGTGCCGCTGGAAGAAAGGGTATATGAAAAACAGGATATCGAAGAGAAGATACTGTATCCGTTCTTTGAGATAAATGCGGATATCTACCGGTACTGGTCTGCCCCGCGGTGGGATAAGATCTATCGCACAGAGCTTGTCCGCGAAGTCTGCAGTGAGCGCTCGGCAGGCCTGCTCTATGGCGAGGATCTTGACTTCTGTCTGCGTTATCTTGCCAAATGCCGCCGTGTCATGACCTACCCTGTCCGCGGCTACTGCTACCGTGTGCAGGAATCCTCCATGGCGCACGGATATACTGAAAAGATGCTTGTCAGCTATGAGAAGATGCTGGAAGCGATACGCAGGGTCGCAGAGGAACAGAACAGACCGTTTGCGGCTGCTCCGGCATTCGAGGATCTTGGCTATCTGAATATGCTGTTTGAACTGGATCATGAACCCATGGAGGCATCGGAACGCAGAAAGATACGCAGGATGCTGAAAGACAAGCTGCATAACAAGCACATATTCAAAAAGATGCTGTTAAAAAAAGATTTTCCGGGCAAGGATCTGCTCCAGAAAATCTATCGTAAGATACGTGGTTAGTTTTCACCGAAGAGGTCTCTTGTGTAGACCTTTTCTTTTACATCTTCAAGATCGGGACTCATACGGTTGCACAGGATCACATCTGAGCGTCTCTTGAATTCTTCGAGATCCCGGACAACCTCGGAACGGAAGAACTCATCTTCCTTCATGGCCGGCTCGTAGAGGATCACGGGGATGCCCTTGGCCTTGATCCGCTTCATGACACCCTGGATCGAAGAAGAACGGAAGTTGTCGCTGTTGGACTTCATGACCAGTCTGTA
>DFIS01000078.1:15969-32480 GCA_002372175.1 Solobacterium sp. UBA3691 | reverse complement strand
AGAGGTTATATTCTCATATAAATTCTCGTTTGTAGGGGTGTAGAAACATACACAGACATCAAGATTTCTAACATCGTGTAAATGCGCAGCAAAACCTACTGCTGCGTTTTTTTATGGGGTAATTTGCCCCGAAGGAGGAAAAATGGCTGAAAACATCGTCCTTTCAAAAAGTGATCTTTTGAGAGTAATTGATTCCATTGTCTTTGAAAGTGAGTTCCCTGATCCGGATCCGGAAGATATAGCGCAACACATTCAGTTTTATCAGCATTCTTTCTGATGAATCCATTCCAGTATTTCATCATAAGCGGACTCATGTTTGGCCACTTTCAGAATCAGATCAGTCAGTTCGCTGTCAGTATAAGCCATATTGATTCCGTTTATCTTCAAGGAAACGAGCATAGCGACTGTGCCAATACGCTTGTTCCCGTCAACAAATCCATGATTGACGATCAGTCCGAAGCATAAACGGGCAGCTTTTTCTTCTATTGAGGGATATAGTTCCACATCGTCAAAACCACCGTAAATACTGTTTACGGCAGAATCAATCATACCTAAGTCACGGATGCCTGATTCACCTCCGGTTGCCTGGATGATACCTTCATGCAGACGAAGAATATCCTGCGTGGTTAGAAGAATCATTTGGCAAGTACCTTCAGGGTTTCAATATTTTCATTGATCACTTCTTTCATCGCCTTATCGATGATTTCATCATGTGTCATATGAGAAGTATCCATTGCGGCATGGTATCTGACATTCTGTGTCAGGCGGATATCAAAAGGGATAGCTCCTGTTTCGTTCATCTGGATAAAAAGTGCTTTTACGACACCGGACAAAGAGAGTCCTGATTGTCTGGCAACAATTTCAGCTTTCTCTTTGATTTCTTTGTTGATTCGCATTGTATACATGGAATCATGTTTTACTGTCATTTCTATCACCTCAAGATAATAATAACACACAGATGTATTACAATGTATATACATTACTGAGTGGCATACTCTTCCGGACCAACCGATAAGCATTTGGGTCATTTTATTGGCACAGATAAGCACCTATATAGCATCTTAAACACCGGATAAGACCGTATAAAGAAGAAAACCGCCCTGTTAAGAGCGGTTATGACCTTGATGGTGCCGCTTGGCAGAATTGAACTGCCAGTTCAGCATTACCATTGCTGCGTATTGCCATTATACTAAAGCGGCCTAAGCGTATATATAATACCAAAAAACAACAGGAAATCAATACAAGGACAGGTTTTTCAGTTCTTTGTATACGATGCTGAGAGGGAAGCCGACGATGGAATAGTAATCACCGTCTATGCGTTTGATATATTTGCCTGCCCAGCCCTGGATGGCATAGGCTCCGGCTTTGTCATACGGTTCATCGGTAGCGGTATATGCGTTGATCTCTTCATCGCTGATCTTTTCAAAATAGACATCACTGACAGTTACATCGGTGTATTTTCTGTTTGCACTGATGATGCAGAGACCGGTGATCACCTGATGTACATTGTCTGAGAGATCATGAAGCATCTCTGCAGCTTCCTGCGGGTCTTTCGGCTTGCCCATGACCTTGCCGTTGACGACGACAACAGTATCACTGCCGATCACGATGCTGTCGGGATGCAGGGCAAAGACAGCGGCTGCTTTGGCTTCTGCCAGGCGTTTGATCTCGGATGTGATCTTGGCACTGCGATCGATCGTTTCGTTGATATCGGCGGCCTCCACGGTGAAGGGAATACCGCATTTTTCAAGCAGTTCACGTCTTCTGGGAGACTGACTTGCGAGTATGAGCTTTTTCATGGGTGTATCATACCATAACTCATTGATGAAAAGAATTAAATCGATGATATAATCAGAATAGTTACGAAAGGAAGATAAGTGATAATGATAAAGCCCACTTTAGTGATCCTTGCGGCCGGTATGGGCAGTCGTTACGGAGGAATGAAGCAGATCGACGGTGTTGGTAAGCACGGAGAGCCGATCATTGATTTTTCTATTTACGATGCACATGAGGCCGGTTTTGAGAAAGTTGTTCTGATTATCAAACGTGAACATGAAGATCTTTTCAGAAAGAACCTGACCGACCGGATCGAGAAGTACATGGAGGTTGGCTTTGCCTATCAGGATATGGATGATCTGCCGGAGGGATATACGGTACCGGAAGGCCGTGAGAAACCGTGGGGTACGACACATGCGCTGCTTGCCTGCAGAAATGTGGTCAAAGAGCCTTTTTGCATTATCAATGCGGATGATTTCTACGGTAAGGATGCTTTCCGCGTCATGTATGAGTATCTGACGACGGAGATCAGGGATGATAAGTATGCGATGGTCGGCTATGAGTGTATCAATACACTGACGGATCATGGCAGTGTGACAAGAGGTGTCTGCCAGCAGGCTAACGGATATCTGACGCATATCGTAGAGATCCAGAAGATCGTCAAGAAGAACGGCAAGGCTCTTTACGGTGCTGAAGGGGAGTGGAAACCGCTGCCTGAGGGTACACTTGTATCGATGAACTTCTGGGGCTTTACACCGCGTATCTTTGATGAGTGTGCTCCTGTCTTTGAGAACTTCCTCAAGGATAATATCAAGAAGAATCCGCTGAAATGCGAACATGTCATTCCGACAGCTGTCGGTGAACTGCTGGATGAAGATGAATGTTCCGTAAAGATGCTGTCAAGCAGGGACCAGTGGTTTGGCATCACCTATCAGGAGGACAAGCCCGGAGTTGTGGCAAGACTCGCTGAGATGCGTGAGCAGGGAATCTATCCGGACGACCTCTGGACAGAGTGAAATTAACCGGCAAGTTGCCGGTTTTTCTTTCTGTTTCCTTCTGTATACAGAGAATTATGTTATAATTTACAAACGAAGGAGAACACAAAATTGTCCGGTTATACTTTTAATTTTGAAAACTTGCGCACCATCGTCATCATGTTTTTTGATATTTTTGTGATGTGGATCGCGCTTTACTATACGATTCGTCTTGTCCGCAACAATCAGCGTACGATCCAGATCTTTAAAGGTATTCTGCTTGTACTGCTGATCGATACGATCGCCAAACTTGTGGGGCTCAAAACCGTAGAGTATGTGACCAATATCTTCATTAACTGGGGATTCCTGGCGGTATTTATCATCTTCCAGGAAGAGATCAGGAGTCTTCTGCAGAGGATCGGTAAGTCCAATGTCTTCTCCAAGATCACGACGCTGACCGGTAATGAAAAGGAAAACCTGGTCGATCAGATCGTTACGGCAGTGATGCTGCTGTCCAAGGATCAGACCGGTGCTTTGATCTCGATCGAACAGTCTTTCTCTCTGGAAGATTATATCGCTACCGGTACAAAGCTGAATTCGGTCGTCTCAGCAGAACTGCTGACATCGCTGTTTGTGACATCTACACCGCTGCATGACGGTGCTGTGATCATTCAGGGTGACCGCATTGCCTGCGCGAGTGCATATTTCCCGCCGACAACACTGGATCTTCCTTCCCGTTACGGTGCCCGCCATAGAGCAGCTATCGGTATCAGTGAGATCACCGATGCCGTTACGGTCGTTGTTTCGGAAGAGACAGGAGCGATCAGTATTACCGAAGGCGGTAAGATCTTCAGCGTTGACAGCAAGGGTCTGCGTGATTATCTGATGCGTGTGATCTGCGGCGAAGAGACCGAAGTGCGTTCGGGCGGCGGTGTCGTAGAGCCGGCAAGAGATGTTGTGATCGAGGATAAGCGTGTATCCAATGGTGATACAGGTGTGCTGAATAAGCTTGCAATCAAGAAGCAGGAAGCGGAAAGACCTTCCGCTAAGATCGAAACGGAAGAAGTGATCCCGGCTGAGAATACGGTCAGTGAGGAACCTGAGGTAGTTATAGAAGATTCCCCGAAGAAGCGTCATTTCGGTCTGTTCTCGCATCGCCGTGAACCGGAAAAGAAAGATGTGATCAAGGAACTGGAGCACGGTGCTGATGAGATCAAACTGCCGAAGAAGAAAGAAAGACCGGTACCGAGTTATCCGACTAAGCCTGCCTCGATCATTGATGACAGTGTAAAGACGGAAATGGAAGAGATGATCAGCCGTCAGAAGGAAGAACAGAGACTGGCTGAGCTGAGACGTCTGGAAGAAGAGCAGAGGATTGCGGAACAGCAGCGTCTGGAAGAAGAGAGAAGACAGGCTGAACAGCGCCGTCTGGAACAGGAACAGTATCTGCGCGAAAAGCGCCGTCAGGATGAAGAGCTGCGCCGTGAGCGTGAACGTACGTTCAGCGGTGTTGCCGATACCGAATATGTTGAACCTGCAGAGCAAACGCAGAGTGAACAGCCTCAGCGGATGTCCGCAGAGGAGGTCAGACTTGCCCGCGAAGCAAGCATGCGCAGGCTGCAGAAACGTGAGGAACCGCAGCCGGAGGTTCAGCCTCAGCCTCAGCCTGAACCTGCACCGCAGCCGAAACAGGAAGAACCGAAGATCTATGATACGACCAATCTGGATATTTCCGGTATCGTCGGGCTGAATCAGGATCTGGAACAGACGCTGAGCATGGTCGATCTTCTGGAGACGACCAGGAAGGCGGCGGACAGAGGAGGTAAGCAGTAATGTCAGAGAATCCTCGGAAGAGAATACCCGTACGCCGTACGGATGATGATAAGACAAGACGTGCAAACCAGATCGCTGCCCAGAGTCAGAGAGCAGTCAATGATACATACCAGCATCTGCTTGACTGGGTCATGCGGATCGTGCGCTGGTTCTCCAGTCTGATCGATAAGACCCTGTTCAGCAGGAATCACTGGATGGAGATGTTCGTACCGCTGTTTCTTGCGGTCATGATGTACTTTGTTGTCAACTATGATTCTACGCTTGCCTTGTATACGAATCCGCTGACTACGGCCAAGACACTGTCCAATGTGTCGGTAACAGCGAAATACAATACAGATACGTTTGAACTCAGCGGACTGCCTTCCTCGGCGGAAGTGACGATCACCGGTGATGCGTCCAACGTGACGTCGGCTGCCAATGCCAAGGGAATGGTCGTGGCGGATCTTGAAGGTCTTACCGAAGGTACCCATGAAGTCAAGCTGACAACGGAGGGATACGGTGACAGTGTTTCCGTGAAGATCGATCCTTCCAATGTCTATATCACACTGAAAAAGAAGACGACACAGCAGTTCGATCTTTCCTATGACTTTATCAATCTGGAAAAGATGGACAGTATCTACAGTGTCGGTCTGCCTGTATTTGAATATCAGAAAGTCAATGTCAGAGCTTCCAAGGATACGCTGGATTCGATCTCGTTTGTCAAGGCGCTGATCGATGTCTCCGGGCAGACTTCGGAGTTTACCCAGGAAGCCAGACTGATTGCCTATGATGTGAACGGACAGCCTGTCAACGCGGATATCTTCCCGAATACGATCAGTGTTACAGTACCTGTTACTTCCCCGAACAAGACGGTTCCGATCGAGGTGGAAGTCACCGGTGAAGTACCTGAAGGCAAGGCGATATCTTCGATTTCCATGGATCAGCAGACGGTAACGATTTACGGCGCAGAGTCCGTACTGGGACAGATTGACAAGGTCATCGTTACCCTGAATGCATCGACGATCACGAAGGATTCCACTCTGCTGAGGCCGATCACACTGCCTACAGGCGTCAATTCCAGCAATATCAACCAGATCACGATGAATGTTACACTGGCAGAAGGTGTATCCAAGGTCATCGAAGATGTTAATATCAACTACCGGAATAATGTAAATAACTACAAGGCATCGCAGCCTGATAACATTACAACGGCTTCTGTAACGGTCTTCGGTACAGAAGAGAATGTAGAGAAGGTCACTGCTGATATGATCTATGTCTATGTAGATATGAAAGATGCCAAGCCGGGTATCAATGAGTTTACTCTGCAGGTGGAACAGCCGGGCAATGGTCTGGTCAGATATTCACTGGTAAATTCATCATATATTCTGAATGTGCTTGGTGAGCAGAATGCCGAAACAAACGAAAGCGGCGAAGGAGTTAACAATGGGTAAGTATTTTGGGACAGACGGCATCCGCGGTAAGGCAAATGTGTCCTTGACGGCAGAAAGAGCATTTATTGTCGGTCGCTATATTGGCTGGTATTTCAGTCAGGAAAAGAAACAGAAGATCGTGATCGGTAAGGACACAAGACTGTCCAGTGACATGCTGGAGAGCGCTCTGGCAGCCGGTATTGCCAGTGAGGGCTGTGATGCCTATCTTGTTGGCTACGGTCCGACACCGATGATCTCTTATCTGGTACAGAAAGAGGATTTCTGCTGCGGCGCCATGATCAGTGCCAGCCATAATCCGTTCTATGATAATGGTATCAAGCTGTTCTCCAAGGACGGACTGAAGATCTCTTCCGATATCGAAGATCTGATCGAAGAGTATATCGACGGAAAGACCTCTCTGACGTTCAAGTCTGATGATCAGATCGGCAAGGTCGTCTCCTATCATCAGGGACTTGAAGATTATATTGACTGGATCTGCAGGGAATTCCCTCTGGATCTTTCGGGTTACCGTCTGGCGGCTGACTGTGCCAATGGTTCCAGCAGTGTGACAGCAGAGCGCGTGCTGAAGGCACTGGGAGCGGATGTGCATGTGATCAACAGCACACCGAATGGTACGAATATCAATACGAAATGCGGTTCTACACATCCGGAGATGCTGCAGGAGACGGTAAGAAACGGTGCGTATGATCTCGGTCTTGCCTTCGATGGTGATGCCGACAGAATGATCCTTGTTTCACCGTCCGGTGAACTGATCACGGGCGATCATATGCTGTATGTTACCGGCAAGTATTTCCGTGACCATGGTCAGCTCTCGAACAATACGGTCGTTACGACTGTCATGGCAAACCTCGGTCTGTTCAAGGCGATGGAAAGAGAGAATATCCGGGTTGCGTCTACGCAGGTCGGTGATAAATACGTCTATGAGAAGATGTGCCAGGAAGGCGATATTGTCGGCGGTGAACAGTCCGGACATATTATCTTCAGTGAACACGAAACGACCGGAGACGGTCTTGTGACGGCACTGATCTTCCTGAAGATCATGAAGGAGACAGGAAAGACGGCTGCTGAACTCTGTGAAGGACTGAAGATCTATCCTCAGCTGCTTGTCAATGTCAAGGTGTCCGACAAGGAAGAAGCCATGAACGATGCCGATGTCGCAGCCGCAATTGCCCAGGTCAACGAGGAACTGCATGGCAACGGACGTCTTCTTGTCAGACCCAGCGGCACGGAACCTCTGGTCAGAGTGATGGCTGAGGCGGAAACCGACGAGATCTGCTATGAGGAAGTAGAAAAGATCGCAAAGATCGTACGTGAAAAGTACGGTATTGATTAAGGCGTATATACGCCTTAATTATTAGGTGGGGAAAGAATGAAAAAAGTGATAGGTATCGTTGAGGATGAGCGTGACCTGAATGAACTGGTCAGGCATTATCTGGAAAACGAGGGATATGAAGTCAGGGCATATCTGACTTTCGATGAAGCAGCCATACATACAGCAGATGAAGATGTACATCTCTGGATTCTGGATATCATGCTGGGAGAAAAGAGCGGATTTGATCTGATCGAAGATATCAGAAGACATAATCCGAATACACCTGTGATCTTCATGTCTGCCAGAGACAAGGAATTTGACCGTATCATCGGTCTTGAAAAAGGCAGTGATGACTATATTACCAAACCGTTCTCGCCGAAGGAGCTGGTCCTGCGCGTAAACAATATCATCCGGCGTACATACAAGGATGAGAATGCGGCTATCACGGTAGACAGTTATGTGATCGATGAAGGGCAGAGAACAGTCAGAGACGGCAGTGAGATGATCGATCTTACGACGAAGGAATTTGAACTGTTGATGCTGTTTGTCAGAAACCGCGGTACAGCCTTTACCAGAGAACAGATCCTCGAGAAAGTATGGGAGACCAATTATTACGGAAATGACAGAGTCGTAGATGATACGATGAGACGTCTGCGGCGGAAGATGCCGAAACTGATGATACATACCATTTACGGATTCGGATACAGACTTGGGTAAATGAAAAGGGTATATCTTTGGGTCAGAGAGCTCAGCTTAACTCAGCAATTGCTGTCGATTGCTATTTTAGCCATCGCCGGATTTACCTTTTTTCTGTCTGTTTTTCTGTCACCTTCGATCGATGCGTTTACCGAAAATGAGATGTTCAGGATCATTCATGCTTCCCAGGATACCTATCTGGTATATCTTGAGAAGATCGATGATGTCAGTGATATCTCCGGGGAGATGGTATATCATACGCTGTATGACAAGCATACAGATAATTTTTCGGGCATTGGCGAAATGGTGCCGGATACGATGGTACAGGAAGATATCAGGCGTCTTCTCGGCACGGAAGAGGGCATCCTGGGTGATCACGTTATAGAGACCGGCAAAAGACTGTTCGCATCTACCGCAAAGATACTGTATTCAACTACCGAGTATAAACCCGGAACATATCTGATCTCTTATCTGCCTTCAGACTTTGAAAATGATTTCAGAGCTTCCCTGGTGATCAATGTTGTCAATATCAATGTGATCATTGTCGCAATTCTGTTCATCCTGCTGATTCTCTGGGTCGTCTCTCTGATCAGGCCTCTGTATCAGATCAGAAATTATATAAACAAGATCAAAAATGATGAACCGGCAGTACTGAATATCCGGCGGAGAGATGAGATCGGTGAGGTTGCTTCTGCGCTGACAGACATGCAGGCAGAACTGCAGAGACAGCAGCAGTCACGGCAGGAGATGATCCAGAATATCTCACATGACCTGAAGACACCGATTGCAACGATCAAGAGTTACAGCGAAAGTATTAGAGACGGTGTATACCCGTACGGTACACTGAATAAGTCGATCGATGTGATCATCGAGCACGCAGACAGACTTGAAAAGAAAGTACGCAGTCTGATCACCCTGAACAAGATGGAATATCTCCTCGATGAACTTCCGGAAGGGGATAACCTGAATATGAACCGGCTGATCGATAAGGTCCTGCTGTCACTGAGTGTGATCCGTCCTGAGATCAATTTCCATCGGGAACTGGATGATAATATCTGTTTCCACGGAGATGAAGAGCCCTGGCGTATCGTTATTGAGAATCTGATCGACAATGCGCTGCGTTATGCCCGTACCACGATCCGTATCGTTCTTCATGAAGGGGAACTGAAGGTCATCAACGACGGCAGACAGATCGATGAGGAACACCTGGCATCACTGTTCAGACCGTATGAGAAAGGCAGCGACGGTAAGTTCGGACTCGGCCTTTCGATCGTCTGGAAGGTCGCAACAACATACGGATACAGGGTAGAGGCAGAGAACCTGCAGGATGGTGTATCGTTCCGGATATGGAGAGAGATCACCAAAAAGGAAAAGAAAAACAAGGAACGCGAAAAGAAAGGCAGTACACGCAGACAGAAATGACAGAATACAGGGAATTTCACGGAGTCAGAACAGCATACAGACACAGCGGTGCCGGCAGGGATGTTGTCCTGCTTCACGGATGGGGACAGAAGATGATCATGATGTCTGCCGTGGAGAAGCATCTCGCGGATCGCTTTTCGGTATGGAATCTGGATTTTCCCGGTTTTGGAGAGAGTGATGAGCCTTCTTCCGCCTGGTCTGTAGAAGAGTATATGCACTTTCTGGAAGACTTTATCACGGTGAATCAGATCAGGGAACCGATCTTTATCGGGCATTCCTTCGGCTGCCGGGCAGCGATACGGTATGCGGCTGTACATCACGATGTCCGCAAGATGTGTCTGACCGGAGCAGCCGGGATCCGTCCTCCGCATGGGGCAGCCTGGCATCTGCGCACCGGCAGTTATAAAGCAGCCCGCTGGCTCCTTGAGAAGACAGGACAGGAAAAGCTTCTGGAAGAACTGAAGAGAAAACGCGGTTCGGAAGACTACCGGAATGTTACGGGTGTGATGAGAGAGACGTTTGTCAAAGTGGTCAATGATGATGTCAGTCCCATACTGAAGGATGTCATCTGTCCGGTGCTTCTGGTATTTGGGGAGAATGATGAGGCAGCACCTCTCTGGATGGGAAAACAGATGGAGAGAGATATGCCGGACGCAGCTCTGGTCATTTTTGAGAATGATGATCATTGGGCATACTGGCATCAGGCAGAGAGGTTTAACCGTGTGCTTGATGCATTTCTGAAGGAGGATGAGCAATGATAGCGGTATTGATCACGGCACTGCTGGCCAACAGTATTGTGCCCGCCAGGCATGCGCTGCATATGTTTCAGCAGAATCGTTACGAATTCGGCAGATATACCGGCTGGCTGCGTGAGCACCCCGGGGTCGTACTGAAAAGCTCGCTGCTGCAGATCCTTGTACTGATCATCTGTATTATCCTGTCAGCGATGAATATCGCAGATGCCCGGTATCTGGCAATCGGCGCTCTCTGTATTCTGACGGTATGGGAGATCCTGCAGGAGACAAGGACAAAGTATATCAAGCCTCTGGTGCTGACAGACAGAGTAAAAAGACAGATCGCTGTACTGATCCTGCTTTCGGTGCTGATCTATGTGATCCTGCTGAATACCGTAAAAGAGAACTGGATCCTCTGGGTATGCATGTTTATCTCCGGTGTCGGTATCTGGCTGCTGATCTATCCGATGGCGGCACTGACACTGCCGATCGAGAATGCGGTAAAGCAGTGGTACCTGAATGATGCGAAGAAGATCCTGCGCTCGCACAGTGATCTGATCATCGTCGGCATCACCGGAAGTTACGGGAAGACTTCGACAAAGAATATTATTCAGTCGGTGCTCTCTGAACGCTTTGATTCACTGATGACACCGGCCTCTTATAATACACCGATGGGTATTACCCGTACGGTCAGAGAGCATCTCAAGCCTATCCATCAGGTATTTGTCTGCGAGATGGGTGCTGACCATGTCGGTGATATAACGGAACTGATGGAATTTGTCAGACCGCAGATCGGTATTGTGACTTCGATCGGTCCCCAGCATCTGCTGACATTCGGCTCACAGGAGAATATCACCCGTGAAAAGATGCAGGAGATCGAACTGCTTCCGGCAGACGGCTGCGGGATACTGAACTACGATAATGACCTGATACGCAGTTATCAGGTAAAGAATCCGGTGAAGATCATCAGCTACGGTATTCGCTGTAAAGAAGCGGATTACCGTGCGGAGGATATCGTCTACAGTGCCCATGGTTCATCATTTACGCTTGTCCATGGTGCAGAGAGGTATCCGATGGAGACGAAGCTTCTCGGTGAACTGAATATCCTCAATATTCTTTCGGCGATCGCCTGTGCAAGATATCTGCAGGTTCCCTGGCCGGTCATTACCAGGGCAGTAAAGACAACACCGCAGGTAGAACATCGTCTGGAAGTGAAGAGGATCAACGGCAGAGTGTTCATTGATGATGCGTTTAATGCCAATCCCAGCGGTTCCAGGATGGCTCTGGATGTGCTGAGCAGGATGCCCGGAAGACGGATCATTGTCACTCCCGGCATGATCGATCTCGGAGAGATCCAGGAACAGATGAACCGCGAGTTCGGTGCATATATGAAGGACCGCTGTGATGAGGTCATCCTTGTCGGTGAACATCAGGTACAGCCGATCTATCAAGGTCTGCAGGACAGCGGCTATGATATGAATCACGTCATGGTAAAAGATACGGTACAGGAGGCTTTTGCGCATCTATGGCAGACCACTGACGGAAGCGAAACGATACTGCTTGAGAATGATCTGCCTGATGCGTTCAACCACTGATGAAGAAGAAATGGGCTGTGATCTCGACATGGAAGATGTCACTGCAGGGGAATGCCAAAGCGGCAGATCTGCTGCAGAAGGGCAGCACAGCGGCTGAAGCGATCCTGAGCGGCATACACTGTATCGAGGATGAGCCATCATATCATTCGGTAGGATACGGAGGTCTTCCCGACAGGAACGGAAGAGTGCTGACAGATGCCGGTTTCATGGACGGAGATACGCTGAACTACGGGGCTGTAGGGGCTCTGGAGGGCTTTCGTTCACCGGCGGATATTGCCTGCAGTCTTGCCCAAAGAAGCGCCAATAACTTCCTTGCCGGACCCGGAGCAGCAGAATATGCTGAGTCTCACGGCTTTGAGAAGCGCAATAATCTGACACCGGAGAGTTATGCCAGATATCTGGAGGAAAAGGACAAGCATGAGCATCTGAAAGCGTATCAGGAACATGATACGGTCTGTTTCATCGCTCTTGACAGCCGCGGAACGATCGCCGTGTCGACATCCACTTCTGGCTTGTTCCTGAAAGAGAACGGAAGACTGGGAGATACACCGATGGTCGGCTGCGGGTTCTATGCGGACAGTAAGAAGGGCGGAGCTGCCTGTACAGGCTTTGGAGAAGAGATCGCCAAAGGTGTACTTGCCTACCGGGTCACACAGCTGATGGCAGACGGTCATTCCGCCATGGATGCGGCGCAGAAAGCTGTAGATGAACTGACAGCCGAACTGACCGAAAGAAAAGGCAGCTGCGAACAGCTGTGCCTGATCTGTATGGATAAGGACGGAAACTTCGGTGCCGGTGCCAATTCACCATTCCCGTTTGTTTATGCCTGTGAAGGGGAAGAACCCGTATTATATCTGCTCGAACCGGGAAAATCCCTGCGTCAGGTAAGACCGGAGGATATTACGATAGACTAAAAAAATCAGAGGATGACCTCTGATTTTTACGCATTACTTCTCTTCAGGATGCTTGGGAAGATAATTGTCGTAGTAATCTGCTTTGGACTTATTGATCTTATCGGTCAGGAAGAACAGAGCAATGATGTTGGGAATGACCATCAGTGAGTTAAAGCAGTCAGCCATATTCCAGACAAGATCAACTTCTGCAAGAGAACCAAGGAAGACACAGATCGCTGCCAGGAAAGCGTAGGGCTTCAGCGCCTTGTGACCAAACAGATACTTGATGTTGGCACGTCCGAAGAAGTACCAGCCGATGATCGTGGAGAAGGCGAAGAACAGCATGCACACAGCAATGAAGATGTTGCCGCCGTTGCCGTACAGGGTAGAGAATGCGTACTGGCTGAGAGCCGTACCGCGCAGTCCTGTAGGGATCGACTGTGTAACGATAATGACCAGCGCAGTCAGGTTCAGGATAACGAAGGTATCGATGAAGACACCGATCATGGCAACGAAACCCTGCTTGACAGGATGATCTATCTTCGCAACAGCGTGTGCATGCGGCGTGGAACCCATACCTGCTTCATTGGAGAAGAGGCCTCTGGCAACACCCTTGGTCAGCGCCAGTTTCATTGTGGCACCGGCAGCACCGCCGACGATCGCCTGCGGAGCAAACGCACCGTAAACGATGGAATAGAACGCATAGGGAACCATCTTGATATTCACAAGGATAACGACCAGACTGCCGATGATATAGACAGCAGCCATGAACGGTACGATCGTCTCTGTGACCTTGGCAATACGGTCGGTGCCGCCAAGGAAGACATACAGGGAAACAGCAGCGACGATCACACCCATGATCCACTGCGGAATACCGAAGGCGGTATTGAATGCCGAAGCAATCGAGTTGGACTGTACCGCATTGCCCATGAAGCCAAGAGCCAGTGTGATCAGTATCGCAAAGGCACCTGCCATATACTTGCCTACAGGTCCATGGAAGGCATCCATGATGTAGTAGATCGGACCGCCGGTAACTTCACCGTCTTCACCAACCTGCTTTGTCCTCTGGGCCATGACGGCTTCACCGAAGATCGTTGCCATGCCGAGGAAGGCAGCGATCCACATCCAGAAGATCGCACCGGGTCCGCCGACCGCCAGGGCTGTAGCAGCACCTGCAATATTACCGGTTCCGACCTGAGCAGCGATCGCTGTTGCCAGAGCCTGAAAAGAAGACATTGCGCCGGCCTGACCGCCGGTCTCACTCAGATTACGCTTGAAGAGACCGCCGAAGGTTTCTCTCAAACCCTCTTTGAAACCTTTGATCTGGATCCAGTTCAGTTTAAAAGTAAACCAGAGACCGCCTCCCAGCAGCAGGATGATCAGAATATAATCTGCCAGATATCCCTGCAGGGTAAGAACAAAATTATTTAAAGTTTCCATATACCCCTCCTGTAATTGTATGTATACTGTAGTTTAATTTTTTTATAGCACAGTAAAATATATTGGACAATAGATTATTAATCAAAATGATAATCTCTCTATTACAATATATCGCTTGTGGAGGAAATAGTGCTGTGATAAACTTGGTTAGTGGGGTCTAACGTATGAGTTTTTTAACACTTCAAAACATACGTAAAAGCTACGGTGAAGGGGAAAACCAGGTGGAGGTCCTGAAGGGAATCAGCCAGTTAAGTACAGGAAGCAAGTCGCTCAGTGACGGCATGAAGGAATACACGGAAGGTATATCCGCAGCATATGAAGGCACCAAGGCACTCAATGATGGTATCGGCGCGCTCTGGGAAGCAGGCAATGCAATGAGTGAAGGATATGATGAGATACTGGATGGTGTTCTGAGTCTCAAAGACGGCGTAAAGAAGTTCAATGATGAAGGTATACGGGAGATCACCAGAATGGGCGGAGAAGACCTGCAGCAGCTTCTGACAAGGGTCAGAGCATTGCGTACTGCTGATCTTGACTATGACACCTACAGCGGTAAAACTGCGGTACTAAAGGCAGTGTACGTTTCATTATCGAGACAGATGAGATCAGGAAATAAACAGACGGCAGGGCAGAAGGTCAGGAAAGCAAAGAATCGAATAAGAGCAGAGAAAATGCGGAGAGATATTTAAAAATCGGATTGTTTGGTGCTGTACTGACACTGATCGGTGACCTTCTGATCGGTGCCGGAGAGTTCCCGGAAGGCGCAGATATGATCTCTGGCTACTTTGCAGTGGCTCTGGCTGTACCCGCATGGCGTCCGGCAGCAGGAGGACTGATCGGTTTTCTGGGAATCTGCCTGGAATTTTGCGCCCTGATGACGATCTGTCCGCTGATCAGAAAAAATATACCCGCATGCGGCAGGTTTTATCAGCTTGCAATGTATGTGTATCTCGCTGTTGGAGGAGGTGCCGTACATCTTCCCTGCAGTGTTTTTCTCTGGCTTTACAGGTCTGTTACAGAGGCGGCGGGAACAGAAGCCGCCTATGATATCACACGGCGGTATATTATGTACTTTGTTGTACCGGCTGCGGCAGTATTTGCGGTATTCTTCATCGGGACCTGTCTGGTGCAGTTTATTGCGTTTATCAGGGGGAATACACCGTTTCCCAGATGGTACTGCGTATTTAATATGCTGGTCGGGAAGGCAGTATTCAACGGGGTCCGTTTTCTTGGCAGATCAGCACTGATCAACGGGATTGCAACATCCAATATGAGTCTCAGCGCAATCATTATGTTTACTGCTCTGCTGCATGGCTGGAGAAAGTATGTAAGCAGAGAGAATTTCTGATAAACGTACAGGTGAATGATCGATAGAAAGGTGAACAGTTGTTGCTGCCGGCTTCCGGACAGCTCCGGATCTGCACACGTTTCTGAAGACTGTGCGAACAAAGAATAAAAAGTGAAGAGAAGTACTTGCACAATTCAAAAGGGTATGCTATATTATGAAAGCACTAAAAATCTTACAGATTTGGCAGCTGTGAAGAAGTACTCAAGAGGTCGAAGAGGTGCCCCTGCTAAGGGCATAGGTCGGGTAACCGGCGCGAGGGTTCAAATCCCTCCTTCTTCGCCAGATACGGTTCCGTGGTGTAGCGGTTAACATGCCTCCCTGTCACGGAGGAGATCGCGAGTTCGATTCTCGTCGGAACCGCCATTGCGAGTGTAGTTCAATGGTAGAACGCCACCTTGCCAAGGTGGACACGGGAGTTCAATTCTCCTCACTCGCTCCATTAGTGTAAATACCGCAGTAATGCGGTTTTTTCTTTATACTGATACAGGATAGAGTATGGTACTGTGTGCAGTTCTGATACTTTGGCAGAGGATACGGGAGGAAGGTATGAAATACAGACAGGATCGTCATGGTGAGAAGATCTCACTGCTTGGCTACGGCTGCATGCGTTTTTCTAAAAAAGGAACCGGGATCGATATCGATAAGACAGAGAAGGAGATCCTGCGGGCTGTGGAACTTGGTATAAACTATTTTGATACAGCATATATCTACGGCGGCTCCGAAGCTGCTCTGGGCGAGATCCTTTCACGTAATAATCTGCGCGGCAAAGTAAATATCGCGACCAAACTGCCGCAGTATCTGATCGGTAACAGAGCTGCTTTAGACCGCTTCTTTAATGAAGAACTGAGCAGACTGAAGACAGATCATGTGGACTACTATCTGATGCATATGTTAACGGATATCGAGGTCTGGAATAACCTGAAGAAAAACGGTATCGAGGAGTGGATCGATGAGCAGAAGAGAACAGGCAGGATACGCAATATCGGGTTCTCCTTCCATGGCAATACACCGATGTTTCTGCAGATACTGAATGCGTATGACTGGGATTTCTGCCAGAT
>DFIS01000078.1:0-15921 GCA_002372175.1 Solobacterium sp. UBA3691 | reverse complement strand
AGATCCAGTACAACTACATGGATGAAGTCTCACAAGCCGGACGTGCCGGACTCCTGGCCGCCCACGATAAGGGTATACCGGTCGTGATCATGGAGCCTCTGCGGGGCGGTAAACTGGTGGATCTGCTGCCGGCGGAAGCGAAGAATCTGATCGCATCTTCGCCGAAGAAGTACAGTCCTGCGGAACTGGCTTTTCGCTGGCTGTTTGATCAGCCGGAAGTGACCTGTGTGCTCTCCGGAATGAATTCACTGGCAATGGTAGAGGAGAACTGCCGGATCGCTTCCGACAGTGAACCGGGTATGCTCGGGGAAGAAGACTTTGCGCTGATCAGTAAGGTGAAACAGATCATCAACAGTAAGATCAAGGTAGGCTGCACCGGCTGCGGATACTGCATGCCATGTCCGCAGGGTGTGGATATTCCCGGAGCCTTCAAGGCATATAATGCGATGTATACGGAGAGTAAGTTTGCCGGCAGATTCGAGTACGCACAGGTCGTCGGTCTGCGCAAGGAGAAGGCTTTTCCCTCACAGTGCGTTGCCTGCGGCAAGTGCGAGAAACACTGTCCCCAGGGCATACATATCATTGAAGAACTCAAGAAAGCAGATAAGGCTCTGAGACCGCTTCCGTTCAAGATAGGAATAGAGGCAGCACGCAGATTTATCCTGAAGACGAAATAAAAAGAAGCTGTATAGCATAAACTGTACAGCTTTCTTCATTACTCGGCAGCTTCAAGAGCGATCTTCATCATATTGGTGAAGGATTTCTGTCTCTCCTCGGCAGTCGTGATCTCCGGTGTCACAAAACTGTCGGAGATAGTCAGCAGACAGGCAGCCTTCTTTCCCAGAACTCTGGCATTGTGGAACAGGGCGAAACTCTCCATCTCTACGGCAACACAGTGCTTCTCATCACGTACTGCGTTCAGGTAGTCGGTTCCTTCATGATAGAAGACATCACTACTGTGGATCACACCTTCGTGCAGAGGAATGTCCAGAGCTTTGGCAGCTTCTCTCAGCTTGTCATTCAGCTCTTCGGAAGGATACAGAGTGTCGGCAGTCTCACCGTTCTGGACTCTGGCAAATGAAGATTCAGAGTATGCGGCAGACGCGAGAACAACATCATACAGCTTCAGATCTGCTGTATACCCTCCTGCAGAACCAATGCGGATGATCGCATCCACATCGTAGAACTTAAATAATTCATAGGAATAGATACCGATACTGGGCATACCCATACCGGAAGCCATGACCGATACCGGCTTTCCCTTGTAGGTACCTGTATAGCCCAGTACATTTCTTACACTGGTAACCAGTTCGGCATTCTCCAGGAATGTTTCAGCAATGAATTTGGCGCGCAGGGGATCACCGGGCATCAATACGGTTTTTGCGATCTGTCCCTTTTCAGCACCATTATGGGGTGTAGACATATTATCACCATCCTTTTCTTTCATTATAGTGTATGAAAAAAAAGGGGTGAAGTTATTTCTTCACACCCTTTGTGCCTTCGCTGTATGTCTCGAGAAGGTTTGTATCATAAGAGAATGTCATGCGGTCGCGTCTGCGCTTGCGGTCAAGGGCGATCCGTACCAGCTCATCCATCAGCTGCGGGAAGGTAAGTCCGCTCTCTGTCCAGAGATAGAATGCCAGAGAACCGGGGATCGTATTGATCTCATTGACATAGATCGTCTTTGTCTCAGCATCCATCATGAAGTCAATGCGGCAGACACCGGAAGCCCCGAGCACCTTGAATGTCTGCAGGGCAAGCTTCTGGATATACTCCGTTGTCGCTTCGTCAAGAGGAGCAGGAACGATACGCTTGGTGCTCGCCATACCCTGGGAAGAGCCGCTCTTGGCATTGGACTGATACTTATCCTTGAAGTTCAGCAGTTCGTTGGAGGAACCGACTTCTTCAAGCACGCTGACTCTGGCACTGAAGCAGTCACCCAGAACGGAAGCATTGATCTCACGCATCGGCTTGACCACTTTCTCGGTGATCACTTTGAAATCGTGCTGACGGGCTTCTTCAAAAGCTTCCATATACTCTTCGTCATTGTGGGCAATACTGATACCTACACTGGAACCTGTACATGCCGGCTTGACGATTACCGGATAGATCAGCTTGCGTACTTTGCGCAGAACTTCATCGGGATGTTCATCCATCTCATGTCCGTAGACCCAGAACCAGTTGGTGATCGGCAGACCGTTATCATGCAGGATATGTTTCTGCAGAACTTTATCCTGTCCGACAGCAGCACTGATCACATCACAGCCGGCATACGGCAGCTTCAGCATCTCCAGATAGCCCTGGATCGTACCGTCTTCACCGTTGGTGCCGTGCATCGCCAGGACAGCCGCATCAACAGTACCTAATTCCTTCTTGCCGAAGAGAGATGTCTTCACCGGTTTGATCACGACATTCTGGTCGACCTGGACAAGATCGATCTGTGTGATCTGAGAGATAAGACTGTTCAGATTCCTGTAATTCTTCATGTCCAGAAGAAGCGGAGAAGTATACATTTTGCGGTCCTTGGCAACATAGACAGGGATCACATTATATTTCTCGGGATCAAGTGCTGCGATAGCCTGATGACCGGTAATAATACTGACCTCATGCTCGACAGACTCACCGCCGAAGAATACCGCTATATTCAGTTTCATACGTGTACCTCCGAATATATTACATATTATAACGAATAATCTGAAAAATGCCCGTGAAAGCAGTGTGTAAATGAATATGACAGGGTTATGCATATAAATGTGTTGCGTGTATATGAATTACATGCAACTTTGCGGTATAATACAGATATGAATAAAGTGAATATCAGCAGTTACAGTGATGATTATCCTGATCTTTCGATATTTGTCTGCGGTATGATGGTCTGTGAACCGGATATGAGCTACGGTGGGATCCTGTCGGAGGATACAAAGGTGAGGAATATCTACGGATATGTCAGGGTCAGCTCAGCAGATCAGAATGAGGCGAGACAGATGATCGCCATGCGTGAGCAGGAAGTCCCTGAAAAGAATATCTACATGGATAAACAATCCGGCAAAGATTTTAACAGACCAAACTACAGGAAATTACTGCGGAAGCTTCGGAAAGATGATCTCTTGTATATTAAGAGTATTGACCGCCTCGGACGTGATTATGCCGAGATACAGGAGCAGTGGCAGTATATCGTCAAAACAAAAAAAGCCAATATTGTTGTGCTGGATAATCCGCTTCTAGATACACGGCGCGGAAGAGACCTGATCGGTACATTTCTGAGCGATATCGTTCTTCAGGTTCTTTCGTTCGTAGCAGAAAACGAGCGGAATAATATCCGGCAGAGACAGGCGGAAGGGATTGCGGCAGCCAGAGAAAGAGGTGTAAAGTTCGGCAGACCGGCAAAACCGCTTCCGGCGTCTTTTGAACAGGCTTATAAATTATGGACAACAGGTGCGCTGTCTGTGCGGAAGGCAGCCGCATTCTGCGGGATCACTCCCGGAACTTTCTATTACCATGCCAGAAAAAGAAAGGAAAACTGACAGAGGAGGAACACGGATACTGTTGGAAATGTGTACTTAACAGATAGATCGATATCACAGGGTATTCTACCACAGCTCCGCAAAGAAAAGCGCATTTCTTCGGCTTTGTATTCTTCATGAGACCGGTATGTCAACGGTGTTTAAGAAGTACACATAGCAAACATACCTGCTGTGTACAAAAGGAGAATGACATGCCGGAAATAGGAACGAAAAAATGCAGGTGCGCACTCTGCGGTTATATCTATGAATATGCGTATCTGGCAGAATGCACAGAGATCACATTGCCGGATACAGATCTTCGCCCGGCGATGATGAAACGGGTAACCATGGATCTTTGGACACATACCTGTCCTGTCTGCGGGTTTATCGAAAGAGACGGCAATGTACTGCAGGAGCCACTGCCGAGGGAGAAGATCCGCCGTATCATGCGCTCTTCTGCGTATACGAAGAAAACAGGACTGCCTGCACTTGCGGAAACACTGATCAGAGAGGGGATGCTCAGGGAAGCCTGTGATGATCCGTATGCATATCAGAGTATTCTGCAGGCTGCCTGGGTATGTGACGATGATCCTTCTGCTGAAGATGAATCTGCAGATCTGCGCAGAAGAGCTCTGCAGATGATCGAAGACAGCAATCCTTCGTTTCGTACTGAAACACAGGTGATACTGCAGTATGCGGATATGCTGAGAAGAATCGGTGAGTTCGAACGGACAGCAGTTTTCTGCCGAAATGTACAAGTAGATAATACTGAACTTCGAAAAGTGCTGGAACTGCAGATGTCATTAGCCGAAGGAAAAATCAGCGGCGGAGGCTATACACTTCGTGATGCGGGGATAAACAGTCTTGATTTCTTTACTGGTTAGAGAATATAAACCTGTAAACCGTGATAGAATGATTACTGATGAGAAAGAGAGCTTTGGTACTGGCGGGCGGAGGAACCCGCGGCGCATATCAGGATGGTGCTGTCAGGGCACTCAGAGAGCTGCATGAGGATCACTGGCAGATCATTACCGGGACTTCGATCGGGGCTCTGAATGGGGCTATGGTCGTTCAGGGTGATGATGAAGCCATGCATGAACTGTGGTCGACTCTGACACAGGATATGATCATCAAAGGCTCTTTTTCTACTGACCTGAAACTGGAAACCATAGTGGACGAGCGGAAGCAGCTTGCGACTTTTCTGCGGAGTTATGTGCGTGAGAAAGGGGCAGATATCAGCCCGTTTTTCAGTAACATTCAAAGACTGTATCATCCAGATAAGTTCTTTGCGTCTGATATTGATTTTGCCTGTGTGGCAGTACATCACATTACGCTGAAACCTGTATTTATTACTAAAGATATGATGAGAGAATCAGGAGCTGACTGGCTGCTGTCGTCTGCTTCAGCTTTTCCTGCTTTTCCGGTACATAAGTTTAATGACAACGAATATATTGACGGGGGATACTATGACAATCTTCCAATCGATCTGGCGCTGCGTATGGGGGCAGATGAGATTATCGCTGTTGATCTGAGTCATCAGCCTCAGCATCCAAATTACATCGGCCGAAAACATATCCGATATATATACCCGCGGGTTGAGACCGGATCATTCCTCTCTTTTGACAGAGAAACCCTGGATCTTTTGAACCGTCTTGGCTATCTGGACGCAAAAAAGTGCTTCGGAGCACTGGATGGTGAGAAATATACATTTGAAAGAATGGCACTTCCCGAGTGGTCGGATACATTTCAGGTGGAATTGCTCAAGCTTGAGGCCAGAATCAAACAGGCTAATGCGATCAATGACAGTTTTCG
The DNA here is from genome assembly GCA_002372175.1 of Solobacterium sp. UBA3691. Classification (GTDB taxonomy): domain Bacteria; phylum Bacillota_I; class Bacilli_A; order Erysipelotrichales; family Erysipelotrichaceae; genus Bulleidia. The sequence continues at coordinate 10,606 of DFIS01000078.1, read as the reverse complement.
TTCAGGATCGTATATCTATGACAGATTGTGTGAACAGCTGCACCGCAGATCACTGTCTGAAAGAGAAATGATCTTTGGACTGATGGATGATCTGATGGATCTTGCAGGGTGTGATGTGACCAGAGTGTGGACATACAGAGAAGCAAGAAATGCGGTCCTTGCGTCTTTTGCGTCATGTATAGACAAAGATTATCCGATCCTGCCGGGACTGATTCCATCTTCTGTATTAGAATATCTTCAGACCATGGATCTGCATGGTATTGTTGAGAAACTGGTTCACAGAAAGATCTATCCTGAGCACGGCCATCTGCCGGAGAATGCTGTCCTTACACTGAATCCGTTTGCACAGGCACTGGCAGATGTGATCATATATATGCTTATTGAGCTTGGAGAAGAACCGAATGGAGAGAATAGCAGAGTTTGAAAAAGTCAGCTGGGAGGAATTCCTGAAAGACTGGCAGAAGAACTTTACTGCTGAAGAAGCAGAAGTTCGCAGGATCTATGAAGATATCAGGCTTCCGAGACGGGCAACATCAGGATCTGCCGGTTATGACTTTTTTGCGCCTGTAGATCTGAAGATCCTGCCGGGTGAAGAGAAACTGATACCGACAGGGATCCGGGCAAAGATGAGAGAGGACTACGTGCTGATTCTCTTTCCGCGGAGTTCTCTTGGATTTAAATACAGGCTGCAGTTAAATAACACTGCCGGTATCATTGATTCGGATTATTATCATGCGGCGAATGAAGGTCATATTATGTGCAAGCTGACAAATGATACGCATGAGGAGAAAACAGCTGAACTGAAAGCCGGAGACGGCATGGTGCAGGGAATCTTCCTGCCGTTTGGCATCACTGTATCCGATGATACGGATGCACAGCGTACCGGCGGGTTCGGCAGTACAGACAAGAGGTGACAGATATGGATTACAGAAAAGAAATCGAAGAAGTATTTGAAAGGGAACCGGTTCCTGAGCATATTCTGGCAAAAATGAAGGAATATGAACGGAAGGGGTATGAAGTACCGGATGAGCGTCTGATCAAAAGACCTTCGCATATCGCCGGAATCAAGGCCAGCAGTGAGATCAATACAGGTGTACTGGATGCGGTCGCAAAGGAGATCAGAGCGGGCATGACGACCCAGCAGATCGATGATATCGTCAGTGAGTATACACTGAGTCACGGGGCTGTCTGTGCACCGCTGAATTTTGAGGGATATCCCAAAAGTGTATGTACATCCATAAACAATGAGGTCTGTCACGGTATTCCCAGCAGACTGCGTCATCTCCATGACGGGGATATCGTCAACGTGGATGTTTCTACGATATACAAGGGGTATTACAGTGATGCCAGCAGGATGTTCATGATCGGAAATGTTTCGGCGGAGAGAAGACGTCTGACCGAGGAGACAAAGCGCTGTCTGGAGATCGGTCTTGAGGCTGCACAGCCCTGGAACACTGTCGGAGATATCGGCTATGCGATCTCCAAATATGCACGCTCCAAGGGATACAGTGTTGTCAGAGATCTCGGCGGTCACGGCGTAGGCATCGAGTTCCATGAGGATCCGTTTGTCGCGCATGTAGGCAAGCCTAAAAGAGGCATGTTACTGGTGCCGGGTATGATCATCACGATCGAACCGATGATCAATATCGGCGGTGCTTCTGTCTCTATTGACGCATATAATGGATGGACAATATATACCAAAGATGGTTCTGACAGTGCACAGTGGGAACACAGTATACTGATCACGGAAACCGGCAACGAGATTCTTACATACTAGGGAGAAAGAAATGAATAACACGATCTATGTAACCGGACATAAAAACCCTGATACCGACTCGATCTGCGCAGCCATCACCTATACCGAACTGCTGCGTCAGCAGGGAGAGGATGCGGTAGCCTGCAGACAGGGACCTCTGAATGAAGAGACAAAGTATGTGCTGAAATATTTCGGTCTTGAGAATCCTCTGCTGATGACGGATGCCAGAACAAAGCTGAAGGATATCGATCTGGATACACCGACACTGATCGAGCAGGATGCGACCGTGCATCATGCCTGGCATGTCATGCTGAGGACAAGAAACAGATCGCTGTTTGTTGTGGATGAGAACGGCAAGCTCTGCGGTGTATGTACGACATCGAATCTGAGCAGTTACCGTCTGCAGGAGAATAAGATCATCGAAGACCTGATGGCGACAGCTACGCTGGCGAACATCGCACGTACGATCGGCGGTACGATCGCTGTGGATATCGAGGATTTCCATTCAAACGGCAAGGCTCTCGTGATCACCCTGGACGGTGTGGATGAAAGCCGCTATCAGCTGAAAAACAGTATTGCGATCATGTCCAGCGGTATGGACAAGCAGATCTTCCTGATTGAAAAAGGGGTCGGCTGTCTGGTACTGACCTGCGGTGTCAAGGCGCATGAAGTGATCCGCAAAGCCGCCAGGGAACGCGGTGTTGCGATCATTGAAACAGATGAGGATACGATGCATACAGCGGCGGCGATCAACGAATCCTATTCGATCTCACAGATCATGACGAGAGATGTGATCTGCTTCGGAGATGAGGAATATGTGCCGGATGTGGCTGCCAAGATGACACGCTCAAGAGTACGTTCCTATCCTGTCATTGATGAAAACGGTGATGTCGTAGGGGCTATTTCCAGATATCATACACTGAACTATCACAGACGAAATATTGTTCTGGTTGACCACAGCGCAAGGAATCAGTCGATCAATCATGTCGAAGATGCGCATATCGTGGCGATCGTTGACCATCATCATATCGGCAATATCGAAACAGATTATCCGATCGATTACAGAAATGTACGCTGCGGATGTACATGTACGATCATCTCCAAGCTGTATAAGGAGCACGGGGTCACACCGAGCAGAGAGATGGCAGGCCTGATGATGTCGGCGATCCTCTCCGATACGCTGAATTTCAAGTCGGCGACGACTACCGATATGGACCGCCAGGCGGTAAAGGAACTTGCAGAAATCGCAGGAATCAAGGATGTCGATGAATATGCCAGAAACATGCTTGGTGCTTCTGTTGATCTGAAGAATGCAACACCTGAGGATATTCTCAAGCGCGATCTGAAGACGTATGAGATCGGTAAGTATCGCTTTGCGATCGGTCAGACCAACTACAGCAACCGTGAGGATGTTACGCTGATCGTACCTTCGTTCCGCGAGTATATGCCGAAGCAGCAGGAAGCTCTGCATCTGGATCTTCTGGTCATGTGCTTTACGGATGTGATGGGCGGAGGTTCTGCCTTCCTGTTCTACGGACCTTTATCCAATGTGATGAGTGAAGTGATCGAGACGAACTTCGATGAGCATTTTGGCTTTGACAGTCATATCATCTCCCGCAAGCAGCAGCTGATGCCGAAGCTCTCCGAACTGATCAAGAATATGTAAGACGCAAAGGATTAGACTTCCGAAGTCTGACCCTTTTATCATGAACAGTGAATATTTATACCAATGCCTGTTATGTAATTTTGCATGTATTTTACGGATGAAACAGATGATGATAAACTCTTTATGAAAAGAGGGGTTAACATGAAAACACTGTGGGATCTGTACAGTACATGGTTCAGAATGGGACTGTTTACCTTCGGCGGTGGGTATGCGATGTTACCGATGATTCAGCGGGAAGTCATTGAGAAACATCACTGGGCTACCGAAGATGAGATCATGGATTATTATGCGATCGGCCAGGTCACACCCGGCATTATCGCTGTCAATACGGCTACCTTCGTCGGCTATCAGGTGAAGGGCGTCATCGGCGGCATCATTGCGACACTGGGCGTTGTTTCACCGTCGCTGGTGCTGATCTCGATCATTGCCGGACTGATCACGAACTTCTCCGAGCTGGCGGTCGTCCAGCATGCCCTGAAAGGTATCCAGGTCGCTGTATGCGTACTGATGTATACGGCTGTGACCAAGCTGTATAAGCAGGGTGTCAAGGATATCGCCGGCTTTGTGATCTTCGCGTGTGCACTGGTACTGGCATACTTTACGAGTATTTCAACGGTCTTCCTGGTCATCCTGGCCGGGCTCAGCGGATATGTCATCTATACGGTAAGAAACAGGAGGAAGGCTCATGAGTAACTTTCTTCTGATGTGCTGGGAATTCTTCAAGACAGGTCTGTTTGCGATCGGCGGGGGTCTGGCAACGATTCCGTTCCTGCGTGAGATCTCTTTGAAGTACGGCTGGTATACGATCGATATGTTAACGACTATGATCGCTGTCAGTGAGTCTACACCCGGTCCGATCGGCATCAACATGTCTACGTATGTAGGCTATACAATGTACGGGATCCCGGGGGCGATCTGTGCCACACTGTCGCTTACGGCACCGAGCCTGATCATTATCTGTGCCGTAGCCAAGGCGCTGAAGGCATTCAAGGACTCGCCGATCGTTGAGGGTATCTTCACCGGTCTGCGTCCGGCTGTCGTTGGCTTTATCATCTCGGCAGTCATCAGTATCTTCCTGAATTCACTGTTCAGGGTCGATCTCTTCAAGGCTACCGGCAATATCATTGACCTGTTCAGCATCAAGGGTATTGTGCTGTTTGCGGCTCTTCTTGCCTTCATGAAGTGGAAGCCGAAGCTGCATCCCATCGTTGTGATCATGATCGCGGCAGCGGCAGGGATCCTGCTTCAGTTCTAAGTGACAGACAGTACGGTATATCCGTACTGTTTTTCAATGAAAAACCCGCATTTCTGCGGGTATATCTTCAATGGCGTGCCCGAGGGGATTCGAACCCCTGACCCCCAGCTTCGGAGGCTGGTACTCTATCCAGCTGAGCTACGGGCACAGTGCCTAATAATATTATCACACCTTGCAAGGATAAGAAAGAAATCATTGGACTAAAGTGGTATGATTGAGCCATGACATATGACATTACAAATATACGGGTGATCGCTGTTGACGCTGACGGCACGATCCTGCCCCATGGCCGCGAAGAGATCAGCGAAAGAACCAGAGAAGCTTTTGCGAAAGCCTCCGCAAAGGGATACGAGATCTTTGTCAATACCGGCAGGCACTATACATTCATACCGGATTCGTTCTTTATAGATATACCGATCGAGTATATCGGTACGATCAACGGTGCAGCTCTGGTGAAACGGGACGGTACCGTGCTCACAGCCAGAGAGATCAGTGAAAACGACATGAACAGGATCACGGCGTACTGTGAACAGAAGGGACTGGGTCTTGGCTTCAAGTTCAGAGACAGTCTTGTGACATATGCGCATCATCAGAGATTCATGGACGGATATCTGGTCGGAGAGGAACAGAAGGGATATCTGATCAAAAACGGCTGTGATCATACACATCATAAGACTTACGGATATCCTCTTGGTACATTTATCATCGCAGATGAAGAGGACTTCATCCCCCTGCAGGAAGCTTTCCCGGAGTTTACGCTGGCACATTCATCCAAGCCCGGATTTGATCTGTTCAGAACCGAAGTAAATAAAGTACTGACAGCAGAAGACTATCTGAAGATCAAGGGATATACGTGGGAGAATATGATCGCCTTCGGAGATGCCGGCAATGATATTCCTTTCCTGCAGAAGGCTGCGATCGGTGTGGCAATGGGAAACGGACAGGACGGAATCAAGGAAGCTGCAGATATCATCGCCCCCTCGATCAGTGAAGACGGGGTGGCATATACGCTTGAAAAACTGGGTATAGTATAATACTGACGGAGGTAACAAGGATGGAGATCAACAGTAATACAAAGATGGGGGAAGTGCTGAAGGCATATCCCTGGCTGGTAGAAGAGGCAGTCAAGATCGATGAAAGACTGTCTGTACTCAATTCACCGATCACGAGAGCGATGATCAAAAACATGACAGTCACGGATCTGTGCAAAAAAGCCCACATCGATGTGACGCAGGCTATTGAGACAGTTATGCAGATCATCGCAAAACACGAAGAGGATCAGAACTCGTAGTTTTCTTCGATGTTCTTCTTCTGCTGATCATGCATGATCACCGGATCTTTGAGCTTATATGCCATGCGTCCGGGGATCTCGGAATAGCAGTCTGAGGCAAACATCACGTAGTTGCAGGTGTGGCTCTCATACAGCGGATTATCAGCCCTGACCAACAGGATATGGTCAAATACCTGCGCAAATGTGGCCAGGGTATTCTGCAGGAAGCGTGATCCTTCAAAGCGGTAGAAACCGGGAAGATTGGCAACCAGAACGCCGTCTTCCTTTAATTTTGTCTTGATCAGGGCTGCTGCTTCAAGCGTATACAGCGACACCTCGGGCATGACACCGGTATAGGCATCGTTGATGATCACATCATACGTTTTATCGGTATTCGCTATGTAATGCCGGCCGTCATCGACGATGGTATGCAGACGCTTCTCTTCGGGATCATATTTTTCCAGTACATCATCCAGGAAGAAGAACTGCCTGGCACTCTTTTCCGCATTGGGATCGATCTCCACGACATCCATGGTGATATCTTCATAGTGGGAGAGGATGTACTTCGGATAGGAGTATCCGCCGCCGCCGATCATCAGTACATCATAGATATCCAGAGGAAGGGCGAACATCAGGTTGAACTTCTTCATATACTCGAAGATCAGCTCCGTCCGCAGATCAGGTTCCAGATATGTGGCAGAATGCCATCCGTCTTCATTTTCGTATACCCGGATACGGTGTCCGTCGACATATTCCGTCTCGTAGATCAGAACATCCGGGAGTTCTTTCTGTGTATTCATGTGTATATCATAGCACGGATACGCATCTTCTATTGAGTGTACTTCAAATATCATTTCCCGATGAAATCAGTTAAAATATAACTAATGAACAGGTCAATGATCACACCGGAGCAGCTGTGCGAGAAGATCGAGGAGATATATCATCGCAAAGGGAAAGCAGTGATTGCGATAGACGGACGCTGCGGTGCCGGCAAATCCACACTAGGTGCCTGGCTGGCAGAGCAGTTCCATGCAAGACTGTTTCACATGGATGATTTTTATCTGCAGGCGCATCAGCGTACACCGGAGCGGTATGCGGAAGCCGGCGGGAATATCGACTGGGAGCGTTTTACGGCAGAAGTCCTGGAACATCTCGACGACCCGGAAGGGCTGACATACCATCTGTTTGAGCATAAGGGATTTACCCTTGGCAAAGCCGTACATGCCGCCAGGACAGACATTACGGTGATCGAGGGATCCTACAGTATGCGTCCGGAGCTGACACCGTATTACGACCTGACGGTCTTTCTGGATATCGATCCGGCAAAGCAGCAGGAGAGGATCCGCAGACGCAACGGGGAAGAGGTGCTGCAGATGTTCATACAGCGCTGGATCCCCCTGGAAGAGAAATACTTCCTGGAACTGGACGTCAGGAACAGATGTGATCATATCATGATCATCAACGGATCTTTGGAGGGATCCGCAGAAAAAAGGAGGACATCGGAAATGACTCAGCTGACAGAAGAATTTGTCACAACACTCCCTAAACTGGGATTCGGCCTTATGCGTCTTCCCAGACTTGAAGACGGCAAAACAATCGACGTAGAACAGACCAAAAAGATGGTAGATGCTTTCCTCGCTGCCGGTATGAAGTACTTTGATACAGCATTTGTCTATGAAGGCTCTGAGGATGCATGCCGTCAGGCTCTGGTAGATCGCTATCCGAGAGAGTCTTACTATCTGGCTACCAAGCTGAATGCAGGTATGCCCGGTCTGACCGAGGAAACAGCCAAGCAGGAATTCTATACCAGTCTGGAGCGTACAGGTGCGCAGTACTTTGACTTCTATCTGCTTCATGCCATCGGCAAGGGTAATATCGATAAGTACAATAACTGGGATATCTGGGGTTTTGCACAGGAACAGAAGGCAAAGGGACTGATCAAACATGTCGGCTTCTCTTTCCATGATACGGCAGAGATGCTTGATGAGGTCCTGACGGCACATCCGGAAGCGGAGTTTGTACAGCTGCAGATCAACTACGCAGACTGGGAGAGCAACTCCGTACAGTCCAGACTCTGTTATGAGGTATGCCGCAAGCACAACAAGCCGGTCGTTGTCATGGAGCCTGTCAAGGGCGGTATGCTGGCGAATCCTCCGGCACCTGTAAAAGAGATCTTTAATCAGGCAGATCCGCATGCTTCCCCGGCTTCCTGGGCGATTCGCTTTGTCGCATCAAAGCCTGGTATTCTCGTCGTTCTCAGCGGTATGAGCAATCTTGCACAGATGGAAGATAATCTGTCTTATATGAAGGATTTCAAGCCTCTGAGCGAAGCTGAAGCAGATACCGTGAAAAAGGCACAGGACGCTCTGACCAGTATTCCTTCGATCCCGTGTACGGGATGCCGGTACTGCGTAGCAGGATGCCCGATGCAGATCAACATTCCGAGTATCTTCTCGGCAATGAATACAAATCTTGTCTTCCAGAACAAAGAGAGAGCACAGGGCAGTTATAACATGGCTACCAGAGGTGACCATGGCAAAGCTTCCGCATGTATCAAGTGCGGTGCCTGTGAAGCCCAGTGCCCTCAGCACTTACAGATCCGTGACCTGCTTGAACAGGCAGCGGAGATGTTCGGCGAATAACATGAAAAAAGCTCTGGGGCCTGACCTCAGAGTTTTTATATACCTTACTTTTTCGCCTGACGGGCTCCCTTGTATCCGTAAGTACCGTTGATACGGTCACCGATATCACCGGCAGCCTTGATGATAAAGCCATCCTTGTTCAGACCTTCCGGAATATACTTGGCAGCGTAGATATGAACATCGGGATGATGCTCATACAGCAGTTTTACACCGACATCGGAAGCGAAGATCGACATGACCTTGATCCGTGTATAGCCGGCTTCTTTCAGGAAACCGATGGTAGCGTCAATGGAGCCGCCGGTAGCCAGCGCAGGATCAACGATCACAGCCGGATACTGTTCCATGTTTTCAGGCATCTTGAAGTAGTACTTTACAGGCTGCAGTGTCTGCTGGTCACGGTAGAGACCGACATGACCGACACATGCGGTAGGCAGTAACGTACGCAGACCGTCCACCATGCCGAGACCTGCACGCAGGATCGGTACGATCGTGATCGTTTCCGCAAGCAGTGGTGATTTCATCGTGATCAGCGGTGCATCGATCTCCACATCTTCGGTCTTCAGGTCTTTCAGAGCTTCATATCCCATGATGATCGTCAGCTCCGTAATGATCTCCGCAAACTCCTTGGATCCGGTATTCAGATCTCTGAGTTTAGTGATCTTATGAGCCACCAGAGGATGGTCATCGAAGGTAGTCAGGTTCTTCTCAAAGCTTTCCATAGTTACTCTCCTTCACTGTGATATATATTATCATGATTCAATTGACGGAAGGGTCATTTTTAGTAAAATTGAGGCAGGGAGACCGCCATGACAAAGACAGAACTGATCACAAAAGTAGTACTGATGGATGAGCAGGCAATGCAGAGAGCACTGATGCGTATTTCCTATGAGATCATCGAAAAGAATGCCAGCCTAGAAGATGTCGTCCTGATCGGCATCAAGACAAGGGGAGGACCTCTTGCCCGTATTATCCGTGATAATATCCGCAGGCATACAGGCGTTGAAATACCGATGGCCGAGCTGGATGTCATGTACTACCGTGATGATCTGGAAAAGGTCTATGATAATCCGAAGGTCACAAAGGATGATCTGCCGGTGGAGATCGACGGACGTTCGGTAGTGCTTGTCGATGATGTTCTGTATACAGGCAGAACGGTCAGAGCGGCGATCGATGCCTTGTTTGATCTTGGCAGACCGGCCAAGGTATCCCTGGCGATCCTGGTGGACCGCGGACACCGTGAACTGCCGATCCGTCCTGATTACATCGGTAAGAATGTACCGACATCTTCTGCCGAAGTGATCTCGGTCAACCTTGAAGAGACCGACGGAAAGACCAATGTAGAACTGCTGGAGAAAGTGACTCATGACTAAGATCGTTGTCAGTGCCTGCCTGCTTGGCTGTAACTGCCGCTATGACGGGAAGAACTGTTATATCAGAGAGATCGAAGAGCTGAAGGGGAAACATACAATCATTCCTGTCTGTCCCGAACAGATGGGAGGACTCTCCACACCGCGGGATCCTTCGGAGATTAACGGCGATAAGGTCTTCTCCAACAAGGGGAAAGATGTAACGGAGAATTACCGCCGCGGGGCTGAGATGGCCCTGCAGATTGCAAAGATGAACGGGGTGGAATATGCGCTGTTCAAACAGAAGAGTCCATCCTGCGGGAAAGGGAAGATCTATGACGGTACGTTCAGTTCAACAGTGATCGACGGACTGGGAATGACTTCCCGGATGTTTATACAGAATGGTATCCATGTATATGCGGATACGGAGTTTGAGGAGTTCAAGCAGCAGATTGACAAATAACTGACTTGGGATATAATGACTTGGAACTGCACGCATTCTTTAAGTCCAATACGGAGATATTGGCAAGATGTCAGCGTGGATATGTTTACTCTATCCTGATACTGTACATAGGCCTTATCTTCGGATAAGGCCTATTGTTTTCTGCAGATCAAGAGGAGGATGGATTCATGAAACTGATCTATGACATTAATGACAAGCCTGAATTAAA
>DFIS01000033.1 GCA_002372175.1 Solobacterium sp. UBA3691 | reverse complement strand
ATCCCTACACTGGCATATGATCCGACGAGCCGGCTGCTTGTAGAACAAGCTGTAGCGGCACTGAAAAGTCTGAATCAAGTGCTCTATAAAATACTAGCACAGATCAGGGAACTTGCGGAGAAAAGACCTGAATACGCTGCAGTCAGAGCGATGAGCGGAGTCGGAGACACACTGGCTCCTTTACTGATAGCAGAAGTAGGAGATCCAAGAAGATATCACTCCGGAGATGCGCTGATCGCATGTGTAGGGATCGATGTGCCTTCATATGAAAGCGGGCAGTACAAAGCTTCCGAACGTAAGATCACCAGGAAAGGCTCCAAGCAGCTCAGAAAGCTCGGATATCTACTGGTAAAGAATCTAAAGAGAATCAAACCTGTCCAGGATACAGCCGTCTATGATTACTATGTGAAGAAGAGATCAGAAGGCAAGAAAGACAAGCAGGCAATCGTAGCAGCCATGAATAAGTTCTTCCGCATCTACTACGCAAGAGCCGTGGAAGCTTACAGATCCGAATAAATAATCATTACAAACAGCCCGAAAGAAAACCGTCCTGTACAGAACGGATTTTCATAATGCCCATGTATAGCTACGCTAATTTCTATTGACAACCCTTAGCGAGTTTTCTGTAAGAAAAAAGCCAGTGTATTAAGACACCGGCTTGTGTGCATTCTTAGAGTAAATCTTCCATTTGACAGATCACCACTGATACTTAATGCCGGGTTCCAGCGTACGTCTGTCTCTTTGCCATGTTCCGGCAAAGTCTGCCAGCAGCTTTGCGAGAGGATTCAGCGGTTCCTTACGCCAGGTCAGCATCATACTGGTCTGTTCCGTCTTACCGAGTTCGATCGGTACAGCCGTCAGACCGTGGATATTCCGGCGGAAGTGACGCATCGTGTTGAACGTGATGCCGACAGCCTCAGAGTTCAGGATCAGGCTCAGCTTGGCATCCATGCCCTCACAGAGATAGGCAATATCCGGTTCAAACCCATGTTTCTTACAGACATCGTATACCTGCTCGATATGTCCGTTATTGCGGGCATTAAAGACAAAGTGTTCATCCTTCAGCTCATCCAGAGTAACAGAGGTTCTGGACGCATACGGGGAATCCGACCTGACCATCAGGAAGAGACCGTTCTGCACAGCGATCCGCACATGGGGAAGATCACCAACATCCGCTTCCGGGATAATAAAGAAATCAAGATCGCTCATCAGCGGATCATCCAGAATCGAACGTTCATCAAAGAGTTCTATGCGCACATCGGGATATACCTGCTGAAAGTCTGAGATCATAAAGTACAGCGAATCATTCTCGATCATGACACCGATCTTCAGCACACCGCTGACAGTTGAAGACTCATTCAGACGCCGCAGGGTCATCTCCTGCATTTGGATGATGCGTCTGGCACAGGTCAGGAAGTACTGCCCGTCACGGTTCAGGGTCATGCGTTTGCCGGAACGGTCAAACAGTTTTGTGCCGAGTTCCTTCTCGAGCTTGGACAGGGCTGCACTCAGGGTAGACTGTGAGATGCTGGCTTCTTCGGCCGCAATCGTCATATTCCCGCTCTCTGCAAGTTTGACAAAGGCCTTCAGGTATTCAATCTCCATAGACTAACCCCTTTCTGTCCGCATTGCGCACATACTCCACAAATTCCTTTCCGGCAGGGGAGATACGCTCTTCCCTGTATGTCAGACAGATCAGCTTGCCCTGTACAGCCGCATACATCGGTATGACAACGCAGGAGTTCATCCTCGGCGCAAAAGAAAGCTCATGGTTGTAAGCCAGACCGATCCACTCCCCGTTATTGATTGCGGCATACTTGGCATAGTCGGTATCCACGGTCAGAGCAACATGAGGTACAATGCCGGCAAGCAGACACTGATCATAGCTCTGTTCATAACCGGTAGCGGTATTGGAGCGGATGAAGACAAAGTCCTCGTTGCGGATATCCGAAAAGTGTATCTGTTCTCTTCGGGCCAGGGGATGATTCCTGTTCATGATCACATAGAGCAGATTTTCCACATCGATCGGCACATACTGTTCATTATTGACATACTGCCTGAGCTTCAGGGAAAGACCGAAGTGGGCAGTATCGTCGTAATCGCCGATATACGGACGTAAGACAAACCCTGTCTCAGGATGTGTACTGCGGTACTCACTCATCAGCTTGTAGATGCGGTCACTGGTCGTAAACATGTTGATGAAGATCTCTTCGCGGGGCTGATAGCCGCCGTGGATGCTTTCAGTCATGTGATTGATATCGTTGAGCATCTCCGATACATAGGAGTAAAAGATCTTGCCCTGTTCATTGGGAATCAGATATTTATTCCGGCGGATGAACAGCGGGCACCCGGTCTCATCCTCAAGACGTTTCAGGGCAGAACTGACAGCGGGCTGGGTAATGTTAAACTCTTCGGCAACACGTGTAATATTCTGGTAGTCAACAGTCTTTAAAAAGATCTGCAGTGTTCTGGTATCCATGCACAATCACCCCTCTAGCAAATAAATTAGCATACATTTCTGCAGTTAAACAAATATATTTACGCGGAATATGCATGCTAAGTGTGTGATTACTGTTTGTTAGGTTCTATGGATCATTCGCCGGGATAGATCGGTTTGTTTTTTAACGGCAGGAGTTCATCCACGGTGTACTTCAGATAATAGTCCCACATGTCATAGTTGTGGTCATATCCTTCCGCAAGGATATAATCAACATCATAATTGAGTTCCTGCAGTCTCTGTACATCCCGTTCCACACGATAGCGGATAAACTCTTCGGAGCCGCAGATCAGGTAATACTTCGGCAGCGGCACACCTTTTTTCTTAAAGTATTTCGCACAGGCATAGAGGTCCTTGGAAGATCCCGGAAGATCTTCGGCTTTTCCGAAGGACGCATTGTACAGCGGCATACGTACCGGGAAGTGATCGCCGTTGAGTTCATCCACCAGTGTCTGTGTATCCAGGGTCATGCCAATACCTCCGGAGATATCCACGCATACGCTGTAGAGGTCGGGGTGGCGGATCGCCGTGCCCAGAGCGATATTGGCACCCATGGCATATCCGGCAATGAAGTTATCCTCGCGCTTCGGTGATGACGCAAACAGTGACTGCATGACAGCCGGAAGCTCCTCGGCCAGGAAGATCTCATAGGATAATCCGTATTCGGTATCCAGACCGAAGCTCAGCGATACATCCGGGGTAACGACCATCAGATGATGTTTCTGTACATAGCTTTCGATATTGGTAAAACGGCCGGGTCCGGTATCATCCTCACTGCCTCCGTGCATCAGATACAGAGTCTGGAATTTCATGCCGGGTGTATAGGGATAGTAATCTTTCTTGTCAGGTTTGAACTTGATGCGCGCTTCGGTCTCTGCATCCGTGAAGAAAGCAATATTATCTGTAGGATAGATGACGGTGATGTCTACATATCTGCCAAGCGCCAGACTGCGGAAATTATAACGCAGGATTCCCATATCTAAATCTCCTTTTCTTCATTATAACGAATCTCCGCGGGAAAACCCACGGTTTTAACCGAGCGGATGAGAGCTGAGAAAGGGAGAATTCAATAGATGCAGATTAGATAAATATCTACATTTGTTGTATAATAAAAG
>DFIS01000066.1:1651-37136 GCA_002372175.1 Solobacterium sp. UBA3691 | reverse complement strand
AATACTGAATGATTATTATTATCCAGTTTCATTGATAACACCTTAATACATACTATCTACGACTGAATTTATTATACCACATCCGCAGCCCAAATTCATCCCCGTCTTTACACTTCGTAAGAAGACGGGGACTTCTTCGGATTTACGTTAAAACGCTCATCCAGTCCCCGGATCCAGCAATCCCCATACGCATAATCATCAAAGAAACGTACTTCATCTTCCAGCAGATCAACGACAGTCGTTGAAAAGCCTCCCGCATACCTTGAGGATGGAGTTGACGGTGCACTCTTCCGGTTTGTGTATACGATCTCCTCGGTGATCGTCCCGTCCGCATGCAGGAGTCTTCTGGGCTTTGCGGTACGTCCGAGAAACCGTCTGTCCTGATTGAACAGCTTATTGTTGTGAGAACCGCCGGCAGCTCCGGGAATGAATATGATCTCATTTTCCTCGAAATGTCCCCTGCCGGAACGTATGACATCATACCGCTGTTTTGCATATTCGAGTATCTGCCGATAGTATTCGATCTGCGCTCGCTGGAACCTCTTCACAAAACCATCGGGATATGTCTGGTTGGATACCGAAGGATCATAGCCGTTATCAGGATTATACAGATCAAGCTCTGGAATACGTGTGTACCCGTTATCAAGACTGCGGACAGAAGGATCCAGGGCAAGCACCTTCATAATGCCGTAGTTTCCGTCCATCAGGATCAGACCGTCAGCCGGAGATAATCCGCTGATCTCAGGAAACGGAATCAGGCGTTCGGACTCCGTAAACCTTGCGGTACCGTTTTCAGCGATATATTGGTAGGCACTGAGTATACAGCCGCCCTGACTGTGAGCCATCAGCACGACTTTATCTACGCCCGGAAGTGAGCGCAGAAAATCCACGCATGTACTGACTTCTTTCGTCCACACAGCCGGCGCATCGGTCTCTCTGCCTCTGCGGCGCGGTTTCAGACTTACTCCGGCAGCTGTAAAACCACGCTTCGCCATCTCCTTCATCGGCGCAAAATTCATGTAATTGCTGCGATGGACCGCCAGAACAGCGATTCTGCTGTTTTCGTGATCCTTCACCGGTCTCCATACAGTCAGATTTGTGCCGTTATTACCGCAGTTGTCAGTATGAAAACTAAAAAACTCACTGCGGATCGGAAGTAATGAATCTCTCATGATCATCTCTTTCTAAAGGCGATAACACCCTGCAATGAGTAAATTATAAACTGAATTATGAATAATTGTCAGTTAGATTATCTGCGCAGCACCGACATCAGCCTCTGCAGAAGACTGCGGAATGACGCAAACAGTACCGTATAGACCGCAAATGCGGATACAGACAGTGCGATGCCAAGGATCAGTGCAGAGATCACAAAGTGGATCAGTGATGAACTGACATACGGGATAAACCTCTGCCAGCAGAGCCAGCCTGCCCCGCCAAGTACCAGCGCGATCGCAAAACGCAGCAGGAACATCCGGTAATACCGGCTGACCGGCAGCCCGAAGACTTCTCGATAGACAAGTCCGGGATTGTAACTGAGATCGACTGTCCAGTAGGCAAATGTTGTGGCCATGGCAGCACCGAGCAGACCAAAGCGGGAAACCAGGATCACCGACAGGATGATCTTCACAGCCGCAAGCAGATATGCGTTATTCTTGGCGTTGACGTAAAGACCGTTGGTGTCACGGGCGATCATCACCGGCTGTCTGGAGGTCATATAGAAGATATTGCAGGCCAGAAAGAAACAGATCGGCAGACTCGTCTGATACAGAGGATTGCGCATCCACATCGGCACAAACTGAGGCATGACGATAAAGATCTCACATGCTACGATCGTCGAAACAAAGGTAGAGAAGTTAAAGAACTCGGTAAATACACTGAAGCTTCTGACTTTATCACTGTTGAACAGATTGCCGAAAGAGTTCATCGGACTCTGCACCATGGTCTGGGTGATCTTTCCGATATTGTCAGAGAGATAGGAATATGTACCGTAGACCGAAGACATCGCGTATCCCATGAACCCTGTAACAACGATATTGTCTGTCTGTGTCGTTGCCAGTTCTGAGAGCCTCTGGATGACCGCATAGCGTGCTTTTGAGGCAAAGCGGCTGTCCTTCTCCCCTGTATCTTTAAGCCAGGGATAGGCATTTAACGCGATCCTGCGGGCTGTAAAATTGGCACACAGGATATTTGCGCCTTCGATCAACAGGATGGTCAGGAAAGGCATCTTTAACAGGATCGCCGTGATCATCAGCACCATACGCAGGATAGAGATCGACTGTATCCAGATATTGATGCGGTATTCCTTCTGATCAGCCATGATGACAAAGTTGGGACCCATCAGGAAGTAGGAGATCCCGTAAGGAAGTGCCAGTAACATGAATACGCCTGCTGTCCGCAGATAATCCAGCGGTGATTCCGCAAAGAACGGGAACAGCAGCGAAGCCACGGCACTGACCAGGATCACCACAATACCCGTACGCCTGAACACTCTTAAAGCACCGCTGTATATGCGGTTGACTTCTTCGTGATCATTCTCTGCCAGCGGTTTGTACAGCAGCTGCCGGAAAGCCAGCGAATATGCCAGTTCACAGATATTGATGAACGTAATAAACTGTGCACATGTCAGCTGCAGACCGTTGATATCACTGCCGTAAAGACCAACAAAAAGACTGACTTTGACAAAGCCGATCAGCGGCAGCACGACCGCAGCGATCGTACTGACCAGAAAGTTGTAAAAAGAGTATTTAGTACGCGTAATCAGGCTCCTCTAATCCGGCGGTGAAAGATCCCCGCGGTAAATTTGCTGTAAAACTGCAGGAAGACCCGGTTCTTGAGACCAAGGCCGCAAATATATTTATTCTTCTTCCACTCCGGGTAATACTGCTTCATGACCTGTTCACTGCGGTCATAATACGTTTCCCAGCTGTTGGAACGGATGAAGCGGAACATACCGTAAAGACGCAGATGCTCAATATGCAGATACTCCAGTTCATCATGGTATGTATCTTCCAGGTGATTGGTGCGGAAGTTCTCCCGGACCATCTCCATGACCCCGAAGATCTCCGCCAGACGCGGCGAATCACTGTTCTGCATGATACTGCCTTCCCTTTGACGGTAGTGGATCAGACACTCCGGCAGATAACCGATATTCTCAGCTTCCGCAAAGATCATCGTCGTTACCGGCAGATCCTCATACCATGTATTCAGCGGATAGCGGTATCCCCTGTCCTTGAAGTATTCGGCTTTATAAAGCTTGTTCCAGGCAAACATCGGTGAAAGCAGCGCCCGTTTGCGGATATCCGGGATATCCCGTTCGCTGAGCCCCTTCATGACCGTACGCCTGGCAGGATCGGTATACCAGTACTCGATATCCGTCACCACGACGTCATAGCCTTCCTGAGCTTTATTCAGCAGTTTTTCATACAGATCCTTCTCAACAAAGTCATCACTGTCAAGGAAAGCGATATACTCTCCCCCGGCATACGGAATACCGTAATTGCGGGCATCCGAAAGACCGCCGTTAGGTTTGTTCAGAAGTGTAAATCTCTCGGGATAGAGGTCGGCATAATGCCTTGCGATCACAGGACTGCTGTCAGTGCTCCCGTCATTGACGATGATCACTTCCATATCCTGCAGCGTCTGCGCCAGCAGAGACTCCAGACATTCCTCAAGATACTTCTCAACGTTGTATACAGGTACGATCACAGATACTTTCATATTTGTTAATTATACCACAGACTACTGACCCTGATGGGCAGCCGCAAACTCCGCTGCCATCTTTTTCTTCAGTCTGCCGAATGTACGGTCACCGAATCTTTCCGTAAGCAGGAAAGCATCCCTCTGCTTCTCAACAAAGGCATTGCGCGTATACTTCCTGTAGAGAGGCCTGATCACATCCGCATGCGGACGCAGACAGCTAACCAGTTCACCTAACTGATCCATCGCCTGTTCATACTGTTCCTGTGTACAGCTGAGCCTTCTTGTCTGATAGAGAATATACTTGAAGCTTTCAAACATTCTGTACCAGAAGATATCCGGTACGTTCTCTCTCTTCTCTGCCTGTTCGATGATACTGCGGAATACAGATGTCTGTCCGCTGAGAGCCTTGTAGCTGACATCCGTCATCGTATTGCCGGGACGGTCAACGAGATAGTTGGCAAGACTGATATCGGTATAGACGACTTTGGATGCGTCAAGAAGACTCAGATAGAACAGCATGTTGTCAGTATAGCCTACCTTGGTCAGGAATGTGATATTCCGGGCGACATCGGTCTTATACAGCTTGGCATGAGGACTTGGATCAAGGAAGAAGAGATCTGCGAAATCTTCCCTGTCCCGGTGGTAGACCGTATTGACCTTCAGCTTCACAAATGTATCGTTATAGGACGGTGTGTAGTCTTTGCGGTCAGACCCGTCATACACATATGACTTGGCTCCGCAGGTAATATCAGCGCCGGATACTTCAGCCAGATCCAGCAGTGTCCTGACCGCATTGTCCTCAAGCGTATCATCAGGGTCGCAGACAAGGAAATACGGTGTATCGATCTCTGCGATCGCTCTCTGCAGGACAGAACCGTAACCGCCGTTCTCCTTTACGATACTGTGAAAGAGTTCAGGATACTTCTCTGTATACTCATCGATGATCTGCTGACTGTTGTCGGGAGAGCCGTCGTTTACCGCCAGCACCACATGATCATTTCCTGCCTGCAGACGCAGAGACTCAAAACATGCCCGCACGTATTTCTCAACATTATAGATTGGTACAATGATCGTTACTTTAGGCATATTCAGCCCTCCTTTTTCATTCTCAGGCGTTTGACCGCAAGATACATCTTCAGCAGTCTTTCATCCGCATAGATCCGGTCGTATTTCTCTCTCAGGACAGGATATCTGCACCTGGGATACTCCGGCCAGGTCTTCCGCATATACCAGAAACATACCTGGATAAACTTGTCTGCCATCTTCGTATCACGGCAGTTTCTTGTCTTCTTCAGACATTCCATGATATTGATAATACCCAGGTATTTCAGCTCCTCATAATAGTGTTCATAGATCCCGAGCTTCGTATAGTCATCGATCGTCAGTTTGATCATATCCAGAACACAGTAGACAGACATATTGAATAATCCTGTCAGATTGCCGGGACGATCCTGCAGATAGTTATACAGCGGACGGTTGATGAAGGCGATCTTATCCGCCCTTGCCAGCAGTCTGTACGTGGTTCCGAGATCTTCATAATTATATCCCCAGGGATAACGGATATTGTTGTCCATGAACAGCGAACGCCGGTAGATCTTGTTCCAGGCCGCATTCTTCATCTTCGTGATCATCTCGGGATGATCATACAGCCGGTATACCTGCTTTTCATCATAATCATGACTGATGATCTCCTTCGTATCCGTCTGTACAAAATACTGGTAGATATCAAAGATCACGATATCCGCATCCGTCTCCTTCAGCCTGGCAATACATCTCTCGAGAAGATCCGGCTCGATCCAGTCATCTCCGTCAATAAACTCGATGTACTTCCCTGCGGCTGCTTCAAGACCGGCATTGCGGGCATCCGCAAGTCCTCCGTTTGGTTTATCAATAACTCTGACCCGGGGATCCTTCTGTTCATATTCCCTGCAGATCGCCAGTGAACCATCCTTACTGCCGTCATTGACCAGGATCAGTTCAAAGTCCCTGTATGTCTGTGCCAGCACCGATTCTATGGCTTTGGCCAGATACTTCTCGGAATTATACAGATTGATCACTACACTGACTTCAGGCATTCGCTTTTCTCCTTGTCAAACGTGATAATACTCTCATCATCAGATCTTCCCTGCAGATGATCAGGATCAGTGCATATACAGCCATGCCGGCCGCAATGGAGACGACTGTCCCGAACAGATTGCCGGGCATCCTCGTGATCACCATGCGCACAAGCACAAACATGACGGCTGATGCCAGCAGATAGACAGGATAGCTCTTCTGCAGGAAGTTGATCCTGACCAGTTTACGGATCGAAATATACTGGATGAGGAATACCGTACACTCTGCCACAACGCTCGAAATAACAGCCCCATACGCGCCGTAGGCAGGAATCAGGAAAGCATTCAGACAAAAGTTGATCAAAGCCCCTGCCAGCACACTTCCCGTATACTGCTTTTCCATGCCTCTGGGCACCATGTACTGTATACCGGTAACATTGGACATTGAGATAAACACAACGATAGGACCTCCGAAACGGATCAGACCGGCAATGATCGGTGCCGTCGGCAGGAACCAGGAGATAAACTTATCGGCGATCGCATACATGCCGAAGCACATCGGCAGAGCCAGCATACAGCTGATCTTCATCGTCGTATTGATCAGCTCGGCAGTCTGTTTTTCACCATCCGCCCGGTTATGGATAATATTGGAAACACGCGGCAGAACAACAGCCCCGATCGAAGTAATAAAGTACAGGAACATCTGTACAAAGCTCATCGCTGTCTTGTAGTAATTCAGGTGTTCTTCACTGTGCAGGTATCCCAGCATCGTCCTGTCGAGCATCGTATACACTGAGATCGCTACGGTCGGCACAAACAGTCTGAAGGTCGGGATAAAGTGATTCCTGTATGCCTGCTTCAGAGAGATCGGACGGAAGTCGATGTACTGCCGCAGCTGCACAAACATGATCACCTGGCCAAGCAGTTCACAGCCGGAATTGATCAGCACATACTTCCAGAGATCATCCGGTGTCTTACAGACAGTCATGATCAGGAAGACCCCGATCAGCTTAACGATGATATTCCGTATACTGGCCTTGCGGAAGTCCTCCACGCCGTAATAGAACCAGGTAATGTCAAGCATGGATGCCAGCATCGTGGTCCCCGCCAGCACAAAGATCGTATAGTTCTTCGTGATCGCAAAGCGGATAAACAGATAGTATGCTGCAGCCGCAATGACCATATTGGTCATCTGCATGGCCAGGATCTCAAAGAATGTCGTACTGAGCTTATCCCGGTCATCCCTGACTCTGGCGATCTCTCTGTTGCCGTAAGTATTTACACCGAGAATACCCACAAGGATAAACCACTGCATGATACTGCCGGCATAGTCGGAGATACCCACCACAGGAGCTGTGATATGTTCATAAACATACGGTGTGACCAGTAAGGGCATGATCACCCTGACGATCTGGTACAGTATGTTATAGATGTAGTTTCTGATCAGTTTTCTGTCCATACTCTCTGTATATGATACCACATAACGAATATGATAATCTCAAACATAAAAAATCTGCCTGATTACCAGACAGATCTTCTTTTTACATTTCCGGAATCTTACGCTGCAGGTGTTGCAAGCTTGCCTGTTGAACCACAGTTCGGGCAGGCATGATGAGGCTGCTTAGCGGCACCGCAAACCGGGCACTTAACAACCGTTACACTCTTCAGCTTGTAATGAGTTCTTCTCTTATCGCGTCTTGTCTTGGAATTTCTTCTCTGCTGTACTGCCATTTCCTGATACCTCCTACTTTTCCTCGATATAATCCTTTAACTTTGCCAGGCGCGGGTCAATGCGATCTTCCTGACTCTTCTGATACTCTTCCTCAGTAATAATCCGCCAGCCGTCACCGGAAGGATATTCTTCAGGAACTGCGTGTGTCACCTGTAGCGGCACCTCCAATAATATCATATCTATTACCGCAGGCAATAAGTCTATGACATCATTTTCCGCAGTACGAACTTCCTCATCCTCGCTCTCCGCAAAGGTATAGATCTCTTCACTGTCGGTCTCGAAATCGTAGTCGATCTCTCTGCCTGTCACAGCATCAGGAACCAGCATCGTTCCCTTTACTGCAAGTGTCACATAGAAACTGTCATTCTCCAGATCAAGATTCCCTCTTCCGGATACACGGACATCTTTTACACTATTGATCCGTGAATTTCCGGCAAAGGCTTTGGCATCGATCCTGACCTCCTCATCGAAGACAACACTTCTGCCCGGTGCATTCACCAGTTCTGAACGTGACCATTTCACAATAAAAATCTCCAGTTCGTAACGTTAAATATTATAGGCAAACAGATATCCAAAGTCAATTTAAGTTTATACTTTTTGTCTGATCCAGTTCAAAATATCCTCATATACACGCATATGATCGGTCTCATTGAGGATCTCATGGCGCATACCGTCATACAGTTTGGAATCAATATCCGTATATCCTGCCTTTGTCAGTGTTGCGATCGAATCCGCAAAGCCCGCCTCACCGCCGATGCAGGGATCATCCTTACCGGCCGCAAACAGCACCGGCAGACCCTTCTTCGTGCATCTGTACTTTGACGAATCATGAAGACGTTCAAGACCGGTCAGCTCATCGATATAGCCCTGGATCGTAAACGGGAAACCGCACTGCGGATCATCAACATACTTCTGAATATTCTCCGTATTATAGCTGATCCAGTCATACGGGGTCTTCGGGTCTTTTACAGCCTTGTTGAAGTTGCCGGTAACAGCCTGGTCCATGACCGCACTGTGCCCTCTTGCGCCTTTGGTCATCTTCAGCACCTTGCCAAGAGCAATACCGGCCTTGACCGCCGGCTGATAATTCGGCGCTCCGGTCAGCACAAGCCCATCCAGTTCACTGTCATACTCCTGCAGAAGGCATCTGGCAACGATCGTTCCCATCGAATGTCCGAACAGGATAAACGGAATACCCGGATTCTCGCTCTTTGCGGTCTTCATCACTTCGGCAGCACTGTACAGCACGTAATCCCATCCGTCCTTTTCACCGAACCACCCGCGCAGACCTTCGTTCTCGCCATGTCCGGGAAGATCGAATGTATATACAGCATATCCGTTTTCGCATAAAAACCTTGCAAAGTCATCGTACCGTTTACGGTGTTCCGACATACCGTGTATGATCTCCACGGCACCCTTGGCAGCACCTGCAGGTCTGAAGATACTTACAGCCAGTTTGCTCATATGATTTTTCCTCGATTCTCTTTGTATTTATTGTAACATATAGCTATGACAGAGTATGGAAAAACAGTATGCGGCATCGTTGCCGAATATAATCCGTTTCATTACGGACATAAAAGACAGATCGAACTGACAAAGGAGGCAGTATCTCCCGATGTGATGGTCGCCGTCATGTCCGGTAATTTCGTACAGCGCGGGGAGCCGGCCGTTGTCGATAAGTGGACAAGAGCAGCTGCGGCTGTCGATCAGGGTATCGATATCGTTTTTGAGCTGCCGACGATCTATTCCCTGCAGGCTGCCTCTGCCTTTGCCCATGGCAGTATCAGCGTCCTGAAAAAAGCCGGCATCACACACCTGAGTTTCGGCAGTGAGTGCGGCGATCTGGATAATCTGCAGGATATCGCTTCTACAAGTATAGACCCGGACCATCTGCGGGCATCCCTTTCTGCCGGTATCGGTTATCCGAAAGCCTACGGACTGCTGACAAGAGAGATGGCACCGAATGATATTCTCGCTGTTGCCTACCTGAAAGAACTGGCTGATACGGACATCAGACCGGTTCTGATACAGCGTACAGGTGATTATCTTGATCCTGCGATTGGTGAATACAGCAGTGCCCTGGCGATCCGTGAGGCCCTGTATAACAGCCGTGATATCGGTGATTCCACACCGATGAAAGATATCCTGATCCATGCGGATCTGAACCGTCTGGAGCTTTATTATCCGTATCTGCGCATGTATCTGCTTACAGCAAAGCGTGATCAGCTGCAGTCTGTTTTCCTGTTCAACGAAGGCATTGAACGCCACCTGGTCAGACAGGCAGAAGAAAATCCCACTTATCAGGGATTCCTTGACAGCTGTGTCAACGCAAGATATACACGCAGCCGGATCAGACGCTGTCTATGCCATCTGCTCTTAGGTATAACATACGAAGAAGTAAGACGCCTGCCGGCATGGGATACCCTGCGGGTGCTGGCTTTTAACGATACCGGCAGAAAGCATCTTCGCGAGCTGAAGGACAGCGGTGTGCGTATTGCCAGCACATATGCCGAGAATCCCCGTCCCTGGCGTGAGATCGAACTGCGTGCAGCCAACGTCTACGGCCTGGTTCTGCCCGAAGAAAAACGCGTTTATATCAATAAACGCGAGATTCAGGGTCCTGTTTACCGTAAGCTTCAGTCAGAGAGTCTGACGTTGTGATAAACCTTGTTTACATCATCTGTTTCATTCAACAGACTCAGCAGCTTCTCAAAAGCTTCTAATTCTTCACCCTCAAGTTCAACATACTCATTCGGCAGCATCGTTGCCTCACAGATCTCAAATGTTACACCGGGGATCAGTTTTTCGATTGCTTCCTGTCCTTTGCCAAAGTCCTGGAATGCCGTAGTGACAGTCATTTCACCATCTTCTACAGTAATATCCTTGACATCGATATCTTCTTCCATCATGGCATCCAGCACAGCCTCTTCATCCTCATAGTTGAAGACAAACAGACCAACCTGATCATAATTGAAGGATACAGCACCGTTATTTGCCATCTTGGCACCGCGTGCCTTGTTAAAGCATGTCTTGACAGCTGTTAACGAACGGTTGGTATTGTCTGTCAGACAGTCAACGATGACAGTGCTGCTTCCGGGACCGAAGCCCTCATAACGGCATTCCGTATAGTTCTCATCGGAGCCGCCTTTCGCCTTATCGATAGCTCTTTTGATTACATCCGCAGGAATCTGGTTGGATTTCGCTTCTGCGATCTTCCTGCGCAGTGCAAGGTTCATATCCGGATCAGGGACACCAGACTTAGCCGCAATGTATAATTCCTTACCAAAACGAGAATACAGCTTGGATTTGATTGCTGCAGTCTTAGCCATAGATGCTGCACGTACTTCATGTGCTCTTCCCATAATTCATTCCACCTTCCAAATAAGCGCTTCAATTATACCAAAGACTTATCTTAAAGTGAAGATTGTCATTCCGTTTTATTCAGACCATAATAGTCATATGTCTGTTTATGTAATCAGTGATCTGCACGGCTGTGCGGATGAATTCGAAAAAATGCTGGAACTGATCCGTTTCAGCAATTATGACGAACTGTATATCGTCGGTGATGTCTGCGACCGCGGCAGAGATCCGATGCGTATCTATCAGATGATCATGAATACACCGAACATGCACATGATCATGGGCAATCATGATGCCTGGTTTCTGCAGCTGATGGATACCCTGTTTGCGGAGAAAAGAGAAGCCGGCAGTGCTTATAAAACACTGGATTTCTATCAGTGGCTGGGACCTAACGGCGGCTTTGTGACAGCAGATGCATTCCTGTCCATTCCCTGGCCTTCATGTTACGATCTGAAGACATGGCTTGAAGTGCAGCCTCTGTATGCACAGATCAGTGTCATGGGCAGAAGCTTTCTGCTTGTTCATGCCGGTCTCGGGGACCTCCCGCAGAGCGGTGTGCCGGTCAGTGCCGTCAGTACCCACGATCTGCTTTGGACGCATATCCCCGTGGAAGCCAACCCGTACCGTGATGTCACGATGATCACAGGCCATCAGCCTACATTTACCTATGGTGAGGAATATGAAGGCAGGATCATCACCGGTGAGAAAACAAAAACCATCCACATTGACTGCGGATGTGTCTTCGGCAGAACGCTTGGCTGCCTGCGTCTTGATGATATGCAGGAATTCTATATCCCCTCAGGATATAAGAAGCTTATTTTTCGCTGACATTTTCAGCAATCCAGTCATTCAGCAGACGGATCATGTTGTTCGTATTGGAAGTATACGGAGCCGGGACGAAAGTCTCTGCTTTTTTTATATATTCACCAAGCTGATCAAGGTCCCTGACATAGAGGATGCATCCCCTTTTGTCAAATGCCTCAAGAAGCTGTACCTGATGATCATTGACATGTTCACCGTACTTTGCCAGTCTTGCGCATCCCAGCACTTTCCTGCCTTCCCTGAGACCGGTCATGATCGAGCCGGCACCGCCGTGTGTGATGATCAGATCTGCCTCTTTGATCAGCTGTGCAAACTGATCTGTATCCAGGTAGTCAAAGATCTCCATATCTGTACTGGTATATGCAGTATATCCGGCCTGAACAACGACTCTGTCCCTGATCACACCGTCAGCGATGCATTTTTCCACAGCATCGAGAAGTCTTGTAAAGACCTTATCATTTGTGCCTAATGTAACCAGGATCATCAGAATATCCACCCTCCGTATACAGCCTTCGGAAAGACTTCCAGCATACTCTCCCACTGCACGACAAACAGATCAGCAATCGGATATACCATCCTGCCGGCCATCGTCGGTGTCGAAGAATTCGCAAACGTTTCGATCCAGATCACCTTCTTGTGAAAGAAATGCGCGATCCTGCACATCGGTACGGCTGTATGCGTACCTGTTGTGATCACAACATCGGGACGGACCTTCAGATACAGGAAAAAACTTTTGATACAGTTATAGGCAAACTTGAACAGATAGGAGAACAGATGACTCTTGGTTCCGTATACCAGGTAGCTGACTCTGTCCTTTCCGTATTTCTCCGGCAGATAGGTATTGGCTTTCGTATTCTCAGTAATAATATGATAATCATACGACGAAAACATCGGCTCCAGCTGGAGCATCTCCGTCAAGTGACCGCCGGTACTGGATATAAAGAGGATCTTTTTCATTAACAGTATTATACTCTATTCTCTATCATAAAGTCTCTTACGAGCTTTTCTACTTCTTCCTGCGTAGCTTTCCGCAGAGCTTCTTCCGCCAGTTTCCTGGTTTTCTCATAGGACAGTGAATTGATCAGTTTGCGTGAGGATAAAAGCAGTCCCTCACTCATGGAGAACTCATCCAGGCCAAGCCCGAGAAGAAGCGGGATCGCATCCTCGTCGCCGGCCATCTCACCGCACATGCCGCACCATTTGCCCTGTGCATGAGCACCGTCGATCGCCATCCTGACAAGCGACAGGACAGCCGGATGCAGAGGCTGATACAGATAGGAGACCTTCTCACTCATACGGTCTGCCGCAAATGCATACTGGATCAGGTCATTGGTGCCGATCGAGAAGAAGTCCGCCTCTGTAGCCAGCGCATATGCCGAAACAGCCGCTGCCGGGACTTCGATCATTACACCGACTTCGATATCATCCGCGACCGCAATGCCTTCCGCCTCCAGGATCTGTCTTTCTTCTTCGAGATATGCCTTTGCCTGCCGCAGTTCATCGATGGTCGTGATCATCGGGAACAGGATCGCAAGTTTTCCGTACACCGATGCCCGTAACAGGGCCCGCAGCTGCAGACGGAAGATCTTCGGATCATGCAGACTGTAGCGGATCGCACGCAGTCCCAGGAACGGATTGCTCTCCTTATCCTGCCTGATATATTTGGGCAGCTCGTCACCGCCGATATCCAGTGTACGGATAATGACACGCCGTCCCCTGCAGCCCTCCAGGATCTCTTTGTATGCCTGAAACTGCAGTTCTTCATCAGGAAACGAATCTCTCTCCAGATACAGGAACTCCGTACGGTAAAGACCGATACCCTGCGCTCCTGTCTGCGGGAAGCTGTCAGCCTCAAACTGCGGCAGTACGTTGGCATAGATCTCCACTTCGTGACCGTCTACGGTAACTGTCGGCGCATCCTTCAGTTCATACAGAGAGTTCTGTTCATGAATGAACTGTTCTCTTTTCTCTTCGTATTCCCGGACCACGTCTTCGGAAGCATCCGTGATCAGACACCCTTCGCTTCCGTCAAGGATCGCCAGGTCACCGTGTCTGACATTTCTCATCAGATTGTCAGCACCGACAACGGCAGGTATCTGCATACTTCTGGCCATGATCGCAATATGGCTGGTCCAGCTGCCTGTCACGGTCGCAAACCCGCACAGATATTCACGCCCGACCATCAGCACATCGGCGGCTGTCAGGTCCTTTGCGGCTATGATCACCGGTTCCCTGATCAGGGACAGATCCGGCATCTGTATGCCGAGAAGCTTGCAGTTTATACGGTATACGATACTGCGTACGTCCTCTGCTCTTGTCTTTATGTATTCATTGTCGAGCGCTTCAAAACTGTCCGCAATATGTCTGCCGACAGTATTTGCCGCATATTCAGCATTGCATCTGCCCGAACGGATCATCTCTCTGACAGAAGAAGTAAAATCCGGATCTTCCGCCATCATCCGGTGTGCCTCAAGGATCTCGATATCGTCCTGACTGACCCGTCCGCTGACCGTATCTCTGAGCATTTCCAGATCACCGATCACAGCTGAAAGCGCCTGCTCAAATCTGGCTGTTTCTGCATCGGGATCGGATGTATACCGGAGTATGCGCAGCTGCGGCAGATCGATCACGAACAGTTTTGCGGCGGCAATTCCCTTGGCTGCCGCTATTCCCTTAATTTTCATAAGCAGTATTCTATGTCATTTCGGGCATTTTTACTACCCTTGACAAACGAAAAAAAGCGCAGATCAGAAGCGGAGCAGGCCTGTATCTCCGCTTTGATCCTACAGATTCAGGCATTGAATAAATTCATCAATAGCCTTTCTGCGCAATCTGTAGTAAGTGGATTTTGCGTAGAAATCCAAATACCAGAGTGTGCCAAGATTCTCAAGAAACTCCTTGCGGATGATCTTACGCGTATCCGGTGTACAGTCTTCAAGTGATCTGTCGATCATCCTGACAAACTGCTGATCGTTATCGTAGCACTTCTGGTTTTCGCGCACGCATCTGGCGATCTCATAGATATCGATACGTCTGCGTGCACGCATGTACATCTTGCCGATGTAAATACAGATCTTCTCTTTACCTTCTTCGGTAAGAGCCTGATCAACGTCGGTTTTTCTTGTGCTCATACAATACCCTCCTTCCTTAAGAAGCAGAGACCGGTCTGTGCACTATCAACTATATTAGCACTAATCAAGCCCATGTTAAGTATAAATCTTGCACATTTCTCTGCATTCACTTATCATATTTGCAGAATATTTGCATTTCCCCATAAAAGGAGGCAAAATGAGTAATTATCCTTTATCGCGTCTTTCATACAAGCGCATATTCATTACCCTGCTGTTATTTGTGGCTGTCAGACTGATCGGAGACGGTCTGGACCGGTATGTCGGTATGCCCACGATATCGTACACATTTGCGCTGAATTTCATCGGCTGGGTAATGATCATCTATGACTGGAACCTGTTCGGGATCCACTACAACAGATTTAAAAAGAACCCGGGTGACGGGCTCCTTTTCGCGTTTATCGGCATGATCCTGCTGGGCGGGTGGACATATGTCAACGAGCATTTCCTGCACTGTGTCGAGATGTTCCCGGATGTTGAAGTGATCCGGAGGTATTTCTTTGCCTCACCGGCGATCATCATTGCCTTTACGTTTATCTGGTCGGTACTGGTCAGTCTCAGCTTCAAGGCGGTTACCGACAGATTTGATATCAGGGACAAAGAACTCCTGATCATTCTGTCCTCAGGCTTTGTTTTCGGCCTGATCCTGACAGCGATCTATACGCCCCTGTCCCTGAATATGTTTGTGCCTACTTATCTGTACAATACGGTGCTGATCATCATCCTGTCCTATCTGTATAATCAGTCAGGATCTCTGATCTCCGGCATCATTGCCTACAGTCTGATCAATCTGATCAGAATACTGATGCTTCTGTGATCACTCAACTTCGATCAGACCGTATCCCTGATCGTGTCTCTTATAAACAACCGCGATCTTATTGGTCTCCTCATCTGTATAGATGAAGAAACTGTGTCCGAGAAGTTCCATACGCATGATTGCTTCATCGAGGTCCATCTTTGTGGCCTCGACCGTTTTTGTTCTGACAGGAACATCAACATTCTCGGCTTCCATCTCATCAATGAATGTTTCTGCGAGGCTGTCTTTATGACGGCGGTTTAATCTTGTCTTCTGGCGTCTGATCTGATCTTCCAGTTTATCTACCGCAAGATCTACAGCAGCGTAGAGATCTTCATGCTGAACCTCGGATCTCAGCAGACCTACCTTGGTAGGGATCGTTACTTCAATTTTCTGAATGTTCGGATAGACTCTGGTCACTACCCTGGCGACCGTATTCTCATCAATGATGAGATACTTGGTCAGCCCCGAAAGCTTCTTTTCGATCTTTTCACGCATCGAATCAGTCACGGTAATATTCTTTCCAACGATTTCAAATAACATAAACACACCTCTTTCTTTCTGTTCGCTACTATTTGAAATAGATTGATTATCTTTATTCCGTATTTATCTGTCTTTATTTTAACAGATTATTGCCTCGGGGTACACTTTCCGCATAAATTTGTCAGCCATCTGTATACAACAAGCATCGCATAGGTATCCATGCCGCAGTAATCCTTCAGTTCGGCAATGATCTTCTCCCTGTCACTGCTGTCTTCTTCACGGTCAAGACGGCGCCACTCAAACACCGCATTCATGCCTTTGTTGATCTCAAGATCATTGTAGAGATGCGGATCCAGCATTCCCGTGATCGTCTTCAGGGAGATACTGCCGCGCAGACGTGTGTCATAGACAAGTCCGTTCTCAAACGGTTCCTGCAGATCCCGCATTCTGCCGATGATGCTCTGCAGCTTCTGCTGATACTCCGGAAACTGCTCAGCCAGTTCACGCAGACGGATGATCTCGGCTCCGGACGCATTATATGCAACAACACTGCCTGTCTCCGGGATCTTTGCGAGAAGATCTTCGAGCAGCTCCCTGCGGTCATCATGAAAGGACAGAAAGACATCATGGCTGACACTGCCGTCTTCCTGCAGCACATGCACGGAATGCTCAAACAGCAGAACGTCAAACGGACGCATGCCCGGATACGGCGGTACGGCATACCGCTCCCACTCAAAGTCGATGAAGGCGACCGGATAACTGATGTGAGAGAGCCACGCCTTCAGAGCCTCGGTATCAGCGAAAAGACCGCCGTTTTCGGCAGCTTTGATCTGTGCATACTGTATCTGCTGACCTTCGATCCTCTTCGGATCCGCATCCTTCAGAGATACTCTGCCCTCTTCATACATGTCATATTTATGTGCACTGGAGAGAAGTGTCAGGATCGAATCATCGGGCACTGCTTCCTCATCAGGGAAACACTCCTCATAAAACATGCATTTCTGTCTTCCTGTACATGCCGGTGTGCGCTTTGGGTCTTCGATCGTATCGTATGTGTTCATCTGCTGCGTAAAGGCTTCAAGATCCACGGGATTGCGGTCCAGGTATTCCTGCACGGTGATGGACGGATGACAGCGGTCGTTATAGAAACAGTCACTGATGCAGAACAGCTGATCGATGTCCAGTTCTTCGCCTCTGACATAGTCCGCATTAAAGTGTATGATCATGATCCTGTGCACGGGAATGCCGTTAGCTTCAAGCAGAAAGCGGATGCCCTGGTAATAGATCGGATCCCCGGCTCTGGGATAAAGACCCATGTAGATGTAATAGAGCTCATTCCCCTCTTCTGTACGGTGCAGAAGCGGTATATTAGCCCGTACAGAGCCATATTCAAGGCGCGGACGGATAAACCACTCATACGAAGAAAAAGCCTCGAGAAACCGCTCTTTCGGGTCATTACGCATACCCTCAAAATACGAAGTCATGCCGAATCTCTGCACAAGCAGTTCGGTCATTGCCTCATCCATGCGGATATACTTCGGAGATTCATGGTATTCAGCATCCCGTGATAACGCAAAAGCTCTGCGGCAGCGGACAAACCTGCGCAGATCACTGAGATGATACATCGTACTCATGCGTCATCTTCCTCAGCGATCATGCCGTAGCCGAGCACTCTCGTATATACAGCGCTGACAAACTCACCGCTCTCAAGAGAACGGGAAGACTTCAGACGCACGGTTCCGTCGGTACCGTCAGGCGCAAACATCTCACTGCGTCCAAGATACATGCCTGTCAGTTCATCATAACCTTCAATCAAAACCTCACACTTCTGCCCGATCAGTTTAGTACGTGATTCTTTGACCAGAACACTCTGTGCCGACATGATCTCATCACGTCTTCTCTCCTTCTCTTCCGGTGCGACATTATCATCCATCTCATAACTCGGCGTATCTTCTTCCCTAGAATAGGTAAAGGCACCCAAATGATCCCAGCCGATCTGCTTCACCAGTGAGAGATTCAGTTCATGATCCTCAAGTGTCTCGCCCGGAAAACCGGTGATCAGGGTCGTTCTCAGTGTCGGATGTGCAAACGCATTTCTGATCGTTTCGACTCTCTCAATGATCTCCTGCCTGCTTCCTCTTCTGTTCATCAGCTTCAGAATACGGTCAGAACCATGCTGTATCGGAATATCAAAGTAAGGCAGCACATGTTTCGATGCCTTGATCGTCTCCAGCAGATCATCCGGTATCTCATCAGGATACAGATATAATATACGGATCCAGTGCAGACCCTCGATCTTATCCAGTTTCTTTAACAGTGAAGAAAGATGCAGCTGTCTGTCCCAGTCAAATCCATACCGTGACGAATCCTGGGCAATCAGGTTCAGCTCCTTTACCCCGGCCGAAGCCAGTCGCTCCGCCTCCCTGACCAGTTCTTCTTCCGGATATGAACAGAGACTGCCGCGGATACCCGGTATCGCACAGTATGCACAGCGGTTGTCACATCCCTCCGCGATCCGCAGATAAGCCATCCACGGTTTGCCCGAAAGCAGTCTTTCCGTCTTTCCGTATGTATTGGGTATCCTTTCCCCCAGCACCTCAGTCAGTATATGTCCGAGATCTCCGTATTCATCGATGGATATGAAACGGTCCACCTCCGGAAACTCTTCGATCAGCTGAGGCTTGTACCGTTTGGCAAGACACCCCATCACGATCAGCTTCTGCAGTCCGCCTTCTTTCAGATCTGCCGCATCCAGGATCGTCTCTATGGCTTCTGTTTTGGCACTTTCAATAAAACCGCAGGTATTGATGATCACCGCTTCCGCATCTGCCGGATCGACGACCAGTTCCTGCCCTGCACTCTGCAGAAGACCCAGCAGATTTTCCGTATCCACAAGATTCTTCGCACAGCCTAAAGATATTACACCGATCTTCATATTCGTTCACTCTTTCCTGTATAGATTTTACACTACCGGACAGAATTAAAAAAGGCACTCCGGGGAGTGCCTTGCATACTTAATCCGCAAGTGATCCAAACGGATCCCAGGGCTGCAGAACAACAGGCTCGCTCTTCAGTGCCTTTGTCTGTTTGGCATTCAGATACTTCCTGTGCACAACTGCCTCAAAGACATATTTGTCAAACCATGTATCGGTGCAGATATAATATCCGGCATGGGCTACCTGATCACCCCAGGAGTTCTCGATCTTCCAGCGGTTGGGTTTGCCCTTGACAAGATTGACACCGGTCAATACCATCGCATGGTTCATCGCGCTGTGTCTTGCGTCAAGCATCTCTGCCTTGGTCATCTCAAGATCCATGTCAAAGGTACCGGCATAGTCAAACTGTCCGTCATCCCATAAACCGCTGTCACGGTTGATATCCTTGCCGGCATCACAGCCAAACCAGACGATACTGCCGTCCTTCAGCTGATCGATGATCAGTTTCTTGAACTCGTTCATCGGCAGATTCAGATAGGAAACAGGATTGCCGTCTACGACATTGCCAAGATACTTGACGGTATACATCTTATGGAAAGGTTTATCTGCCGTAGGACCGTTGATGATGCCGACATAATCATCGAGATCGGTGCCGAGATACTTCTCATAGAACTGCTTCGGTGTCACATCATATACCGCATGGTATTTCTTCTTTTCATCCACATATTCAAATGTGAAGCTCTTCGGCGGTACACCAAGACAGCTGCACAGCACGCCGTAGCACTCTCTCAGACACTTCTGTTTCAGGTCTGTCAGTTCTTCTTTTCTGCCTTCCGCAGCCAGCTTCTTACTGTCAGCCGCAAACTTGCGCAGACGGCCGTTGATCAGGCGCATCATGCCCTGGGTATTGGAGGACTGGAATGTCTCCGGCATCGCTGTCTTCGGACAGAGACCGTACTTCTTGACGACAGAGACCATCATATCCCACTGACCGCCGTCATTGGTTACAGTCTCCATCAGATAGCGCATCGTCTCATCAGCGAACGGTGTATCCACCTCCTGCAGTACAGCCTCAAGGAACCAGTTTACCTTCTCCAGCTTGTCATAGAATGTAATAAAGTTCTGGGACAGTTCAAAGTTCTCAATATGATACTTCTTTGCGATCATCTCCCTGAGCACATTCAGCGAGGAGAAGATCCAGCATCTGCCGGAACGCTTCTGGTTGGTTGCCGGCATTGTCTTGATGTCGATCGAAAACATGAACGGGTTCTGTACTTCGGCCTCAAAGACAGAAGAGATCTTTGCGATGTCGTTGTTTGTCAGGGCATTTCTGACGATACGTGCTTTTTCATCAGCCAGATAGCTTTCTTCCATCAGAGAAAGATCTTCTGCACTGAGCGGACGCATATTGTTCATAACATTACCTCTTTCTATTCATCCATACTATGGTTTGATCACTTTTGTAAGATCCCTGATCAGCTGTGCTGTCCGCAGCTTTACGCCTTCATCGGTCAGATGCAGGTTGCTGTCGAAGAACAGACTGTAATCATAGAAATAATCGGTAAACTCAGAGATCACTTCCGCATCCAGCCTGTCTGCCAGTTCCTGCTGGAAAGCGATATATTCTTCTCTTGCCGGAGTATATTCACCATCACCGATCGGATATGCGGCAATGACCATCTCAGCCCCCCGGGCATTCAGCCATGCCTTCAGTTCATTCAGTCTGTTCACACAGGCATCATTGATCTGCGGCAGCGGTACACTTCCCTCCGTAAACAGGAAATCATTCTCCGGACGCGGATAGACATCATCTCCGTACTCGTTGAAGGCAGCCCTGGACATGAATCCGTCGGTGCCGTCCACAAAAACTTCATGACCGCTGATCTTCTCCCGCACCCACTTGACGGTTGCCTTGAAGGCGTACCGCGGGAAAGCTCTGGCCATGTTCATATAATCCTTGCGGCGGATCAGCCGGTGCAGCTCGGGATAATTCTCGATCGTCATCCAGACAAGCTCGGGATTCGGGATCATATCATCATCACTGTATGTATTATGCGCGATCACATAGAGATCCCCTTCATGTACATCCAGTGTGCATACCTGTTCATCAAACGCATTGCCGAAACCGCCGTGCATGCCCATATTCACGACCGGGATACCGAAGGCTTCCTCGATCTTCGCCGAATCAATGCCGAACGCCAGGTTGGAATTGCCGACAAGCACGATCCTGGGGCCCTCTATGCTTTCGAGACGATCGACCTTGTCGACCATGGCCTGTGTATATATCCTGACGTATTCCGGCGGAACAACGCCGAAAAACAGCGCTGTACAGCCGCAGACAGTCAGTATCAGCACCAGCAGAAACAAGCCGATCTTTTTAAGAAAACGTTTCATTTCCATAGACATCAGAACTTAAAGTACAGGAACTCGTTGCTTGAACGCACCGGCAGCACCATGATAAACATCAGCACAAACAGAAGACAGAAGATAAACTGCTTCACTCTGCCCATCTCCCCGACAGCAGCCACAGGATCCTTCTTCACCGCCTTCACCTCAAAGATGAATAACACCAGGAACATGTACGGCAGACACAGCACGGTATAGGAATCGATGCCCAGCTGTGCATATGCTGTACGCAGATAGCGGATGGGACTGGCAATACCGCTGAACAGATGTGTAACGACATAGAGCGCATCAGAGATCGAATCGGCACGGAAGAAGATCCATGTGAGTAACGCAAACGCAAAGACAAGAAGACGTCTGCCCCAGCGTCCGAGGAAACGGTCTGACTCTTTCCTGCCGATACCAAGCTTCCGTTCAATGACCTGCGCAAGACCGTGGATCAGTCCCCACAGAATAAATGTCCAGTTCGCACCATGCCAGAGACCGCTGACCAGGAAGACGATCATCGTATTCAGTGCTGTACGCAGTTCACCCTTCCGGCTGCCGCCGAGAGGAATATAGATATAATCACGGAACCAGGAAGACAAAGAAATATGCCAGCGCCTCCAGAAGCCCTGAATACTCTGTGCCATGTAGGGATTTCGGAAGTTATCCGCAAGCCGGATGCCGAAGAGATCGGATACACCCATGGCAATATCGGAATATCCGGAGAAATCACAATAGATCTGTACGGTATAGAAGAAAGCTGCCGCAAACAGCGTACCGCCCGCAAAGCCGTGTACATCCGCATAGACAAGATTGACATACTTTGCCAGGGTATCGGCGATAACCATCTTCTTGAACAAGCCCCAGACTATCAGCCTGACCCCGTACATGGCCTGTTTTTCATCGAAATCCTTCGCTTCCTTCAGCTGTGCAAGGAACGGTTCTGCCCGTTCGATGGGACCTGCCAGAAGCTTCGGAAAGTATGCCACATATGCCGCATAGTTCACCAGTGAACGCTCCGCACGAAGCTTTCCGCGGTAAACATCGATCATATAGGATGCCGTACTGAACGTAAAGAAAGAGATTCCGGCCGGAAGCAGAAGATCCAGTGTCAGCCCCTGTCTGCCGAAAAGACTGCTCAGCGAGACCGAGAAAAAGTTAAAGTACTTGTAGATAAAGAGGATACCGAAATTCAGCACCAGACTGATGAGCAGCACTGTCCCGGCCTTCTCCCGGTTCTTTTCGATCAAAGCAGCGGAAACATACGAGACGAGCGTGATAAACGCTAAAAGGACCGTATAGCGCAGTCCTCCGAAGGCAAAGTAAACATACCCCGAACAAAGCAGCACCAGAGGCCGCAGATGCTTAGGAAGTGCCCAGAATAACGCAAAAACGACCGGCAGGAATACCGCAAACTGCCAGGAATTAAACAGCATATGTCCTCCCTGTACTGCCGTATGCGCAATGTATTTCAGCCGGTCTGTATCTCATCATTTTCTCCGATATGTATATTATATCCGTTTCTGTGAGATATGCCTTATATTTTAATATCTTTGAATGATGTGACGACTCTGTCCGTCTCTCTGCGCAGTACCTCTTCGGCCTGATGTCCGCAGGCGATCAGCCAGTAATTCGTAATGCCGAGAGCAGCAGCCGTCTCAAGATCATGCACAGTATCACCGATATAGATCATATCTTTGGGATCATAGCCGGTGCGCTGCTGCCAGGCCAGAGCCTTGTCGATCTTACTGCCTGCCAGATGATCATCTATACCGATCAGTTCCGTGAAATACGAACTGATACCCAAAGTTTCACACTGCCGTTCAAGCTTATCCTGACGGGAAGCAGATACGATCACATGTTCATATCCTTTCGCACAGGCATCATCAATAAACGGAAGAAAGCCCTCAGCCAGTTTCATCCGCGGAAACTCCTGCTCGTACAGAAGATTGAACTCATCCGATACTTCTTCATACGTCTCGGTCTCAAATGTATAACCGATGCGGTAGTAATAGTTGATCACAGGAAAACCAAAGTTCCTCCGGTAATCCTCAAGAGTCACGGGATTGGGCAGTCCCCTTTCCCTCAGCATGCGGTTTTCGATCTCCAGACAGATCTCCGTATCATCCAGGATCGTACCGTTATAATCCCAGACGATCATCCTGCCGGTCATTGAATTTCTCCGATCTCCTTCAGAAACATTGCGGAAGAAGCATCGCTGGGCATTTGCCATCCGCCGCGGGGACTGAGACCCGTCCTTCCCGTCTTCGGACCGTCAGGCATACAGCTGCGTTTGAACTGCTGCGACCAGAAGCGGCGGAAGAATCTCTGCAGGGCCTGTCTGACATCTTCAATACCGAGCTCCGGATAGGCACAGAGAACATAGACCGCAAGTTTTGAGGGAGACATGCCGAATCTCAGCAGATGATACATGATGAAATCGTTCACATCATAACGTCCGACATGATCTTCTGTCTTCTGGGCGATCTGTCCCTCCCTGTTCGGTGTCAGCTCGGGAGAGATCGGTGTTTCCGTCACCGCGGTAAGCACATCACCGATATCACCGGGATGTTTCTCCGCATAGTATCTGCACAGTTCCTGTACCAGTGTCTTGGGGATATCCGCATTGACATCGTACATGGACATATGATCGCCGTTGTATGTGCACCAGCCAAGAGCCAGTTCGGAGAGATCGCCGGTGCCGACGACCAGTCCCCCGGTCTCATTTGCGGCATCCATCAGGATCATCGTACGCATGCGGGCCTGGGCATTTTCATATGTCGTATCACTGCTGCCCTGGTATTCCGCACTCTCACGGATATCCAGAAGATGTGAGGTGACCGTCTTTCTGATCGGTATTTCTCTCATCTCAGCATTGAAGGCATGCATGAGCTTTGTCGCATTGTCATAGGTCGCTGAGGAGGTATTGCCTTCCGAGGGCATCGTGATCGCCAGAATGTTCAGATCGGGGATCAGCTTTCGTGTCTCGGCGCAGACGATCAGTGCCAGCGTACTGTCAAGGCCGCCGGAGATACCCAGCACAGCCTGTCTGATCCCGGTCTTTCTGAGCCTCGTCGCAAGTCCCTGGGCCTGGATCTGCAGGATCTCCAGCATGCGTTCATTCCGCTCTGCTTCAGCTCCCGGAATATACGGATATCTTTGCGGCGCAAAGCCTTCAGCCTTCAGCTTTTCTGTTAACGTGCTGACCGTATCCGAGGCATTGTCCAGGGTTTTGAGGGATACCGGCATACGTCGGTACCAGCCCTCATCTTCACCGCGGAAGGATGCTTCTTCCAGTCTGTCATGACGGATCATGGTCAGGTCAATGATCTTTGAACACATATACGGATATGTCTGCGGGAAGTCATTCGCATGAAGGATCCTGCCGTTTGCGGAGATCACGGTCTCACCGGCAAATACCATATCGGTACTGCTTTCTCCGGTGCCTGCTGAGGCATACACATATGCGCTGTGTACTGAGGCTGAGGCATCCTGCAGATACTGCCGGCGTTTCTGCGCTCTTCCGGCGCCTGCGGGCAGTGCTGAAGGAACTGCGATCACCTCCGCCCCGGCCAGGGACAGATGTACAGACGGACGGTCGGCGCTGAAGACATCACTGCCGATCTCCGTTCCCAGTATGATTCCGTTTTCGGTATCTTCAAACAGCAGATCGATACCAAACGGTACTTCCCTGCCGCCGATATTCACGGTACTGCCGATTGCCTTCTTTCCGGACATGAAGATATGCCCTTCGCTGTGACCGTCATGCGCAAGCAGTTCACATTTCGGTACGATGCCGCATATCTCTCCCCCGGATACAACAGCAGCCGCATCATAGATGCCGTCGTGTCGTCTGACAGGCAGACCGACAACGGCCGTTACACCCGGGTGTGCAGCACTCTCTTTGGCGATCCTGCACAAACCTTCGGCACAGCTTTTCAGCAGATATTCCTGATAAAAGAGATCACCGCAGGTATACCCGCTGAGACAGAGCTCGGGAAAGACCAGAAGTCCGTTTCCCTCGTATGCCTTCAGGATCTGCAGGATGGCATCGGTATTGTAAACAGCATCGGATATACGGACATCCGGTACACAGGCGGTTACTTTCAGCATTGTCTGGTTCATTTTGAGCCTCCTTCGGGCAGATACGGGATGATCTCCCGCGGTACATACTTCAGCAGTTCCTCGCTGTCTGCCCTATTTCTGATCATTGTTCTGACCTTTGTCGAAGAGATATGCTGGTAATCCTCCGGCACCGGTACGGCTGTAATATACGGTGATAACGAATGCAGGTACGGATCTTCGGCAATGATCTTTTCTACCGGATCATGATTTCTCTGCATCATGACGATACCGAATTCATGACAGATCTCGTCAATGTAGAGCCACCCGCTCTGCAGCTTTGTCAGCCAGTCACTGCCTGTCAGCAGCTTCAGTTCATATCCTTCCTCACGCAGTCTGCACATGGTGATGTAGGTACGCGGCTGTACGTCCTGTCTGAGCTCGATCTCGCTGACATCCATCCACGGTCTTGTCTCTGCACATGCCTGTAACATGGCCACCCTGTTCAGATCACTGCAGAGGATATCCTTCTTCTCATCACCGGTGATATAGGACATCTTGCTGGGGACATACAGTACCTTGTCAAAACCAAGGGTCTTACGCACATGATCTGCCAGTTCGATATGAGCCAGTGTTACAGGATTGAAGGCACCTCCATAGAAGAGTGCTCTCACCGGATCGTTCCTCCGTGCAGCTTCTGATACATCATCTCACGTGTCTCTGCAACCTTGTGTGTCAGATCAACATAGTGGGTATGCGGCATCTGCGGACGCAGTTCGCTCTCCCATACCTTATTCTCCAGCTGATCACGGATATATGCCTTCTTCGCCTTGATATCCGGCAGTTCTCTGACCAGTTCACCGTCAACGATAAACGGCACCAGCAGCTTCTCTACACTCACCGGTGTCAGTACCTTGACCGGATCAAAAGCATCCGGGTCAAGATTGATCACTTCGATCTTCTCTCCGGCATGGATCTCTTCATCATCCATGGCAATGATGTCGCACTGTCCTTTGCCTTCCTCATCAAAGACACGCCATGCCATCAGCTTGCCGGGAATGATCGCCTTGGAAGCCGAATCGGAGCACTTCATCTTGGGGATATACTCACCTTCCGGTGTCTTTACCGCCACCAGTTTGTATACACCGCCGAAGACCGGATCTGTGGCCGAGGTAATCAGTTTTTCACCAACACCGTAGGAATCAAAGTGCGCATTCTCATAGAGTTCCATATCTGCCATCTTGTTTTCATCCAGCGAGTTGGACGCTACGATCTTCACGTATGACTTGCCGGCTTTGTCCAGTGCCTTGCGCAGACGCTTGTATCCGTGGGCCAGGTCACCGGAATCGATACGGGCGCTCTTTACTCTCTTATTGGGATCATCCGGATATTTGGCGATCAGCTCATCATCGAGTTTGATCAGATTCGGCAGACCGCTGTCAAAGATATTGTAGGTATCCAGCAGTAAGGATACATTGTCGGGATAGGTCTCTGCATATGCTCTGAAGGCATCCATCTCGGTCGGGAAGAATTCGATGAAGCTGTGGGCGATGGTTCCGACTGCCGGCACATCCGGTCCGAACTGCATCTCTGCCAGACAGTTGGCGGTACCGATACACCCGCCGAGGATCGAAGCATACGCACCGTCGATGCTGGCGGAAGCTCCCTGTGCTCTTCGGGTACCGAATTCCATGACATTGCGCGGTGTATGCGTGCTGAGTCCGGAAATACGTGTTGCCTTGGTCGCGATCAGGGAATGGAAGTTCATCGTCTGCAGGAGATATGTCTCGATCAGGATCGCTCCGGTCATATCGCACTCGATACGCACCATCGGTACCTGCGGATAACATACCGTACCTTCAGGCAGTGCATACATCGTTCCCTTCCAGCGGTATGTCCGGAGATACTCGAGGAATTCTTCACTCATGCCCTTATAGCGCAGATAGATCAGATCCTTTTCGGTAAAGTGATAGTTCAGCAGAAACTTCGTGAGCTTTGCCTGTCCGGCACTGATCGCATATCCCTTGTCGTCGGGGTTCTTTCTGAAGAACATGTCAAAGACCATGACGGTATCCTTGTATCCGTGCAGAAAGAGCGAATTGGCCATGGTAAATTCATAGAAATCTGTGATCATCGCAGGGTTTTCATACTCTTCATCTGCGATAAACGGTTCCGCCTGTATTCTGCTCATCTTTATTCCTCCTCTGTTACGATCTGGCAGCTTTTCATGACTTTCAGAGCTGCCTCATGGTTTTCCGGTGTTGTCCCCGCACAGGCAATTGCCTTGACGCGGATCTCCGTATTCGGCAGATATGCCCTCAGCAGCAGTGCATTGGATATGACGCAGATATCCGTGCAGACACCGCAGAGCGTGATCTCATCCGGGTTCTCGGCAGCGATCTGCACAGCCATGTCAGTACTGCCGAAGGTGCCCTTTTCCACGATCACGGCATCTCTTTTCTGCAGAGCTTCCGCGATCTGTCCGTTGATCTGCCAGCCTTCCGTATCCCTGATGCAGTGCGGCACCGGCAGGTATTTTCCCTCCAGTGTCGACATGTATTCAGGTGTATGGGTATCCATTGTCGCAAACACTTTTGTATAGGCAGGATCCGTTACTTCCCGGACCACTTCACTAACAGCAGACACCGCCTGCGGACTGCCCAGTACGCCATCAACAAAGTCTTTCTGCATGTCGATCACAATCAAATACTTTTTCATCAGTTTTCCTCCAGGTATTCATATAACGGATCAAATGTATATAACGCGGCTTTCTTGCCGTGTACAAGCCTGTATTCGCCGGTTTCCCGCAGCATCCTGCGGATATCCCGGCGGAAGTTCCCGGTGTCTACGGTATGCCCGAGAATGCCTTCATAGACAGTCTGGGCTTCCCGCAGCGTGAAGGCTTCCGGTAACAGATTGAACATGATGCCGGTGGAAGCAGCACGGTTTCTGAGCATATCCATGGCCATGTTTACCGCCTTGATATGATCGGCAGCCAGAGCACTGTCCGAGGACTCCAGCAGCCGTGAACGGGTCTCCACATAGTTGCCCATTGCTTTATCTTCAACTTCGTAGGCGATATGGACATCTCCGTTGTCAAGTGTCAGCGTACTGCGTCTGCCGCGTTCATCCAGCGATTCAACGATCTTGGCGATATTGAACCAGCAGAGATCATGACTGCCGGCTTCGCTGTTAAGGATACATCCTGCCGGGGTCATCGAG
Source organism: Solobacterium sp. UBA3691 (assembly GCA_002372175.1). Classification (GTDB taxonomy): domain Bacteria; phylum Bacillota_I; class Bacilli_A; order Erysipelotrichales; family Erysipelotrichaceae; genus Bulleidia. The sequence goes on along the minus strand of DFIS01000066.1, from coordinate 8,454 downwards.
AAATAGACGGTCGAGATCACTCTGGTCCTGGGATCACGGTCAGTCTGTCCAAGCGTGTACAGCTGCCGGAAATAGACCCTGCTGAGATCTGTCTTCTCCTTCAGCAGACGTTCTGCGGCCTGGTCGAGATCTTCGTCATAGCCGACAAAACCGCCGGGGATGGCCCATTGCCCCAGCCAGGGATGTTCCTGCCGTCTGCGCAGAAGGATCTTCAGCTTATCCTCGGTCACGGTCATCATGATGAGATCGACAGCACAGGACGGATGTCTGTACATCGTCTCATCATACGCAGCCAGGAACTGATCCAGTGTCTGTCCGTTTTTATCAGTGATCTTTGTCATGTCTTTCATGTATAGTCATTTTGACTATACAAATACTAATATATATACCTGCTGATGTCAAGACATTCTCAAAACAAAACAGAGAGTACATCTCTCTGTCTGTATGATCATTATTCCCTGACTTCCGTGATACGCTCCATTGCTTCCATGCGGATCAGCTTGGTCTTACTGCCTTTCGGTGTATCGATCCTTATAAGCATCCATTCATTATCCGCATCCAGAACTGTATTGGACCCGTGTTTTGTATTACCGTACATGATGATATCCGGATCCTCATAGTCTTCCTTCAGATCAATATTTACTTTTCTGCCCGTCAGTTCTCTGACTGCCTTCAGCAGCCCCTGCCGTTCTTCGTGATATGCCGTTCCCTGCATCCCTGTCAGCTGTCTTTCCAGTTCGCTGATCCGTTTCTTCAGTGCGGACAGTTCAACATACGCAAGCATGCCGAAGATGCCGAATATAAATGCCGCATACTGCATATACTACGCCTCCTCCGTGATCATCATTGATAATACCGAAGAGAGCGGGATCAGCTTCTCCTGTACGCCCTTTTTCGTCTCCGCAGATATTTTGATCCAGCTGCCCTCAAAGCCAAGCACAAGACAGTCTCTTTCGTAGAGATCCGGATCTGCTTCACCGTCAAAAAACTGCAGTCTGACTTTCTTCCCGACCATTTCCGCAAGCAGTTTACCGGTTCCTGTCACCGGAGCATTCCTATCTTCCTGAATGTCATCCTTCAGCAGGTAATCACAGCTGACCTGCAGGAGCGAGGCAATATCCGGTATCTTCTCGATATCCGGCAGCACCGTTCCGGCTTCCCACCGGCTGACCGTCTGTCTGGTCACATTCAGCTTCTCCGCAAATTCTGTCTGCGTGATACCGCGGTCCTTACGGGCTGCAGCGATCTTTCTTCCCAGTTCATTCATATGCATACTCCCTTTCTGCATCCTCATCGTACCTGTTCATCTGAACTCCCACAAGCAATTCTCCTGTGCAGAATGTAACATGACAGTTTACATTTTCAGTATTTATCCAAAAAAAGAAGATCCGAAGATCTTCTTGGCTCAGGCTTTTCTCATTCTGCGGTATTTTTTCGGCAGATGTTCCTTCATGAAGTCGATGACTCTCTGTTCATCTTTCAGTTCAAAATTGATCGGAATGGAAGAGCCGGACGTTGTTCTGCCGTCTTCCTTGGCGGAACTGACGTACAGCACGAACTTCTTGCTTTCCCTGCTGTAATCATATGCGCGGACATCTTCCCACTTTGTGAACTTGCCGAATGACGCAAACCCAGTCTCACCGATGCCATCTCTCAGCAAAAGGAAGATACAGATTGCGTATGTTGTCGGAATGATCCTCAGGAAGTCCTGCGGCCCTTCATAGCTGAAGAAAGACACGATCGAAAGACCGCCTGCTATTGCAAACAGGATACGGCTTGCATTCCACATCTTATCCGTGATCGTCAGCTTACTGCGTGTACGTACAACACCGATCGTCAGCCAGATGCCGAGAGCCAGGAAAATGGCGCCCATGATAAGATTTGTAGATAAACTCATATAAGACCCTCACTTATTTGTATAGATTATACACCATACGGGCATATATCGACAGGAACTAATCACGGAAATGTCCGTACTTTGCCTGTTCCTCGTAGCAGATCTCCCTCATCTTCAGATCATCGATGATATGCTTGGGCTCTCCGCGGACAAACATCTCTTCCTCCGGTTCCAGATTGCCCTGGTCCGAATCAATGTAGATCGCCAGCGGACTTCTCATGCCGATCGCATAGGAGATCTGGATCTCACACCACTTCAGATGTTTCTTCTGCAGCAGTTCCTTCGCCAGTACACGGGCATAATATGCGCCGGAAAGATCCACCTTGGTCGGATCCTTGCCGTTCATACAGCCGCCGCCGACATTGGCAAATGACTGATATGCGTCAACGACGATCTTTCTTCCGGTAAGACCGGCATCACCTTCAAAGCCGCCGATCAGGAACTTGCCGGTAGGATTGATCAGATAGTTCTCTGTCTTCAGGCCATAGGCAGCACACAGCTCCTCGGCAATATCGATCAGGATCTTATCGGTCACATCTCTGTGCTCTTCACTGTTGTTGTAGGAGATCGTGAAATCCCTGATCCCGGTCATGTTGAAGTCATCATCATAGATACCGGTGATCTGCGCCTTGCCGTCGGGATAGAAATCCTCATGTGTATGTACCAGTTCATCATACTTTGCCGCAAACTTCTGCAGGATGACCATCGCTGTCGGCAGATACTCCGGTGTATCATTGCATGCATAGCCAAACATCATGCCCTGATCGCCTGCACCCATGACTTCCTCATTTGTGCCGAGGGCGATATCCGCAGACTGTCTGCCGATATTGTCAATGATCTCATAGGTATCGGGATAGCCGATATCCTTTAATACTCTGCGGGCGATCTCAGCTGCACTGAAGTGTGCCTTCGTTGTCACTTCACCGGTGATGAATATCTTACCCTTGCCGCCGACGGTCTCAATACCGCATCTGCTGAGCGGATCCTGACGCAGGCAGGCATCCAGGATAGCGCCTGAAATCTGATCACATACTTTGTCAGGATGTCCTCTGAATACGATCTCGTTGCTGTAAACCTTCATTTTCTCCTTCTTTCTAACCTCTAATGAAAAGATCCCGTCACCTATGACGAGATCTCCTTAAACAATGTATTCCCATCGTTCAAGCATTAGCACCTTGTCCGTTACGGATAGGTTGCTGCACAGTCTGCGGGCTTGTCCCTCGTGTGCTCTTCATAGGCATACCTATACTAGCACGGACATTCTACCGTTTCCAGTGTTTTTTAAGATGTTATATGCTTTCAGGCAAGCATACCCTGCACATCGACGGTATACCCGTTTTCATCCGCATCGACAACGATAGTTCTGCCCTCGATATTCGGATCTTCAATGATCTTCCTGGCAATCATCGTTTCGATCGTTCTCTGGATATGACGCTTCATCGGTCTTGCGCCGTATGTCTCATCGGCACCCTGACGGATGATCATCTGCTTTGCTTCATCGGTCACTACCAGTTCGATATCCTTCTTCTGCAGACGGTCTCTGAGCTGGCTGAGGAACTTGTCAGCAATCTTCTTCATGATGTCATCATTCAGCGCATTGAAGACGATGATCTCATCGATCCTGTTGACAAATTCAGGCTTGAAGGCTGCTCTTACCTCATTCATGTAATGGGTATGACGCATGGCCTGATCCTGCTCAAACGCATACTGGGAGCCAAGATTGCTGGTCATGATAATGATCGTATTCTTGAAGTCCACGGTAACACCCTTGGAATCGGTAATACGGCCGTCATCAAGCACCTGCAGCAGAATGTTGAATACATCCGGATGCGCCTTTTCGATCTCATCCAGCAGAACGATCGAATACGGATTTCTTCTGACAGCTTCCGTCAGCTGTCCGCCTTCGTCATAGCCTACATATCCCGGAGGAGCACCGATCAGTCTTGATACACTGAACTTCTCCATGTATTCGGACATATCGATCCTGACGATCTTGTTCTCATCGTCAAACAGCTGTTCGGCCAGAGCCTTGGCTACTTCTGTCTTACCGACACCGGTAGGTCCCAGGAACATGAATGATCCGAGCGGTCTGTTTTCATCCTGGATCTGTGCCTTGGTACGCATGATCGCATCACTGACCAGTTCCAGGGCTTCATCCTGACCCATGACCCGCTGGCGCAGACGGTCATGCAGATGCAGGATCTTCTGTCTCTCCGTACTGAGCAGACGGCTGACTTCGATATGCGTCCAGCGCGAGACGATCTTGGCGATCATGTCTTCGTCTACTTCCTGCCGGATCATCGCATCCTTGTCACTGATACTGCTTTCAGCGATCTTCTTTTCCAGATTCGGGATCGTATCGTACTTCAGTTTGGCTGCTTTCTCGTAGTCGGTATCATTCTGGGCCTGTGTCAGCTGTAGCTTGGCTGTTTCCAGTTCGGCTTTCCACTGCTTGACATTATCCAGTTCGGCTTTCTCATCACGCCATTTGGACATCCTGGCTTCGCTTTCTTCTTTCAGGTCTGCCAGCTCACGGGTGATGTCTTCTCTTCTTTCCACGGCTCTTGGATCGGTCTCATCTCTCAGCGATGTCTCTTCGATCTCCAGGGTCATGATCTTACGCTGCAGTTCATCCAGATCTGCCGGCATGGAGTCCATCTCCACACGTATGCATGCACAGGCTTCATCGACCAGATCGATCGCCTTGTCAGGCAGGAATCTGTCCGTAATATACCGGTGTGACAGGACGGCGGCGGAAACCAGTGCTTCATCCTTGATCTCGACACCGTGATGACTCTCGAATCTGTCTTTCAGACCGCGCAGGATCGAGATCGTATCCTCGACCGAAGGCTCATTGACCATGATCTTCTGGAATCTTCTCTCCAGCGCTCTGTCCTTCTCGATATACTTGCGGTACTCATCGAAGGTCGTGGCACCGATACATTTGAGTTCGCCTCTTGCCAGCATCGGCTTGAGCAGATTTGCGGCATCCATGGAGCCTTCTGTCTTGCCGGCACCGACAAGGTTATGCAGCTCATCAATAAACAGAATAATATTTCCGTCGGCTTTCTTTACCTGGTTCAGTACACCCTTGAGTCTTTCCTCAAATTCACCGCGGTATTTGGCACCGGCGATCAGGGCTCCCATATCCAGTTCGATCAGCTGTTTGTCTTTCAGTCCCAGCGGCACGTCACCTTTCATGATACGCCAGGCAAGTCCTTCCACGATAGCTGTCTTACCGACACCTGGTTCACCGATCAGTACGGGGTTATTCTTGGTCTTTCTCGACAGGATCTCGATGACTCTTCTGATCTCATCATCTCTGCCGATCACAGGATCGATCTTACCGTCCTTGACATCCTGTACAAGGTCATGTCCGTACTTCTGCAGGGCATCCAGCTGTCCTTCGTTTCCCTTATCTGTGATCTTTACGCCTCCTCTGCGGTCTTCTTCAGCCGCCTTCAGTTCTTTTACCGTAAAGCCGAATCTCTTCATGATCTCCTGGCATACAGAAGCTCCGGTCTCAAAGAGACCGATCAGGAATGCGCCTGAGCTCATGTATGTATCTCCAAGTGTCTTCATGTAGTCAAGACCCTTGAGATAGCCGTCGATCACATGCTGAGCTATATTCGGCTGGGAAGCACTGCTGGTGCGCGGAAGCTTCTGTACAGCTTTCTCCGTAAAACCTGTCAGTGCGCTCTTTTCAGCATGGAGTCTTGTCCAGATGCCGTCAAGATTTGTATCCTCAAGCATGGCCAGAAGAATATGCTCAGGCGTCAGTTCCGGATTATGATTCTCCTGTGCCTTTGTCAGTGCTGCCATAATAATAGCCTGCAGCTGTTCTGTCATCTGTTCAATATTCATTCATGCCACCTCCTTTTTGTGTTTAATTGAATTGATTCTTGAATTTCTCCCAAATTGATTCTTTCTGGTTATTCTGCAGCTTCTGCAGCTGTGTATACAGTTCCTTCTCCTTTGACGTGAGCTTGCGGTCGATCTCGATATGCACGGTGCAGAGCTGATCGCCGTTCCTGCCTCCGCGCAGATCCGGCACACCCTTCTCCTTCAGACGCAGGATCGTACCGTTCTGGGTCCCGGCCGGGATCTTCATCGTCACTTCGCCGTGGATCGTCGGTACATCGACAGTCGTACCAAGCGTTGCGTCTACGGCTGATACCGGGATCTCCAGGAAGATATTCTTTCCTTCACGTTCGAACTTCTCATGCGGAAGTACATTGATCTCGATATGCAGGTCGCCGTTAGGACCGCCGTTTGTGCCGCGCTCTCCCTTGCCCGCTACACGCACTCTCTGGCCGGAATTGATGCCGGCAGGAATATCTACCGTGATATTCTGTTTGATGCGTTTAAAGCCCTTTCCGCCGCACTCACGGCATGGCTTGCGGATCTTCTTGCCGGTACCCTGACAGTCCGGACATACACCCTGGGTCTGGAAGACACCAAAGGCTGTACGCTGCTGTCTGACCACCGTACCGCTGCCGCCGCAGGTAGAACACGTCTGGATATCTGAAGGATTCTCCGCTCCGGTTCCCTTACATACCGAACAGGTCTCATCGACATTCAGATCAAATGTACGGGATGTACCGAAACATGCATCCATGAAGTCTATATCCATGCGCATCAGACGGTCACTGCCCCTCTGCGGTCCTGTATTCCGGTAAGAAGTACGGCCGAAGGGATCGCCTCCCATACCGCCCATACCGCCGAAGAAGGATGAGAAGATATCATTCAGGTCATCAAAACCGCCGGCACTGAAACCGCCGAAGCCCTGACCTGTCTGAGAACCATCCATACCCGCAAAACCAAAGCGGTCATACGCAGCACGCTTCTCAGGATCACTGAGCACTTCGTGTGCCTCATTGATCTCCTTGAACTTCTCCGCCGCATC
>DFIS01000066.1:0-1469 GCA_002372175.1 Solobacterium sp. UBA3691 | reverse complement strand
TGACCTGCCTTTCCTATTGCCCGATACTCTGGATGAACCTCTGCAGTCCGGCACCGCCCGTTACACGTATACGGGGCAGCGCAAGCAGATCCATACCGGGTCTGATCATACCTGAATCTGTTGTAAATGCCATTTCGGTTCCGGCATCCCTGAGGATCCCTCTGGCATTCTCGTTATAATCTCCGAACGGATAGCAGTAGACAAAACCGCCGTCCGCCGTATCAAATGACATTCTTGTGTCAGCGACACCTTCATCATGGTCCATGCACAGAAGCCTGCCCCCATGACCCATGCCGGGACATCCTCCCTGATGCGTCAGGAACCCATGTGACTGCAGTTCCAGACCATCTTCACGCATCTCCCAGAAGTCGTAATTCTGCGGGCTCTGTCCTGCCCATCCCGTGATCAGAAACAGCACCGCATGCATGTTATGTTCACGGATCACCGGATAAGCATACTGATGGACCGTAGGATCACCGTCATCAATGGTGATCACGATACTCTTCTCAGGAATATTGCTGCGGCCCTGCATGAAGCACAGGACTTCTTCCATGGAGAGCGTTGTATAGCCGTTCTGTTCAAGCCAGTCAAGCTGTTCATCCAGTTCACCGGCTTCGACATGATTCGTATCCTTGCGCGTACCGCCGTCTGCCTCACTGTAGAAGAAGTGATACATCAGGACAGGAAGCTTCTCTGCCCCCTGTTTACGTACCTCTCCGCTTACAGACGCAATCTCTGCTTCCGGGATATATGCCAGCTGACCGTTAAAGCGTATGCCGTAACGGGGATCATCGGCACAGGGTTCGGCATATACGTCATACGTATCCGTATGCGTGATCAGTGCGATCTCCCTGCCGTCACGTTCCTGCAGATGATATGTCCCGTCTGTGGTGACTGTGTGTCCGTTCGGGGTCAGCTCGCAGCGATGCTGCATCCAGCGCAGACTGTCTGTCATCTCTGCACCATCTGCGAAGAAACTGCAGTCCGCAAGAGCCAGATACTTACCGGAAGCATCCTGCCGGATATCTGCTTCATAGTCCTGCGTGAGTGTACCGGCCTGAAGCATATTTCCGCCGGCATCCGCTGTCCAAAGCACCGTACCCATGCCAAGATGTACCTTCTTCCCGGCAAATATCCGGTAATCTTCAGCCGGGATAGTCTCCGTTACCTCCGGAGTACTTTCCGGTACCGGTTCATGTTCTTCCTGAACAGAACACGAAGATGCCGTGATAAGACAAATTCCCAGAATCACTCCCAGGAATTGTCTTCTATATGCCGTTTTAGTGTCTTTCCGTGAAGTCAGCATCCACAACATCGTCGTCATGAGGCTGTCCCTGGTTCGGTGCACCCTGCTGCTGTGCTCCGGCATTCTGATACATCTGCTGAGCCATTGCATTCGCAGCCTGTTCCAGTGCATCCAGCTTTGTCTTCAGGGCATCCATATCGTTGTCATCGATAGCCTTCTGCAG
>DFIS01000044.1 GCA_002372175.1 Solobacterium sp. UBA3691 | reverse complement strand
GTCTCCTGCTATATGCACAGAAGGGGTATTATCCGCTTTGACAGAGATCTGAATTGTGAAGTGTCCGGGTATGCGGATGCGGAAGAATACATGAAGGGAACATTCCGTAAGGAGGAACAGAAATGAAAAAGATGCTGAAGACACCGATCTCCTATGAGGATATCAAGGATCTGCGTATCGGTGATGTTATCTATCTTACGGGATATATGGCTACCGGCAGAGATGATGTACATAAGCGGGTCGTACAGGAAGGTATGGAGATACCCTTTGATCTGCATGACCGTGCAATCATGCATGCTGGTCCTATCGTCAGGGAAGGCGATAAGTACGAGATGGTGGCGATCGGTCCTACCTCTTCAATACGCATGGAGGCAGAGGAGTCCGAATTCATCCGCAGGACAGGCGTAAGAGTCATCGTCGGCAAGGGCAGTATGGGTGCTTTGACGGCAGCCGGCTGTAAGACCTACGGGGCAATCCATACGGTGTTTCCGGGCGGCTGTGCAGTACTTGCGGCAACGCATGTCGAAGAGATCGAGGATGTCTACTGGCGGGAGCTGGGCATGCCGGAAGCTGTCTGGGTCATGAAGGTGGAGAAGTTTGGACCGCTGATCGTAACGATCGATACCGAAGGAAATAACCTGTTTGAAGAGAATAAGAAGAAGTATGCCGAAGCCCGCAGGGAAGTGGAACCGGAACTGCTGGAGATGGTAAAGCACTACATGGATGTAGAAGAGTAAGGAATACCTGGAGATGATCCGGGTTTTCTTTACTTTGACACCGGATATGACACCGTATATAATATCAATACGGATTATATGTCCAAGTGGGAAAAACTATTAAGCAGGATCAGAGAACTGTCAAATGATCTGCGATTTGATGAACTGAGAAAAGTACTGGAAGCCTATGGATATGTGATGAGTCAGCCGAAGGGAGGAAGCAGTCATTTCACATTCCGTAAGAAAGGGCACAGCCCGATTACTGTACCAAAACATGAGCCAATAAAAAAGATATATGTTGAAATGGTAAGAAAGATCGTTGAAGAGGAAACGCAAAATGAAAACAGTTGATGAGTATATGAAGGAACCGTACAGGATGGAGATCACGCCGGATACCGAGGAGGGCGGTTATGTTATATCGTTTCCGGATCTTCCCGGCTGTCTGACCTCCGGTGAAACGATCGAGAAGGCTGTGCAGAATGCGGAAGACGCAAAGAGGGCATGGTTTACGGCCGCAATCGAGGAACAGATTGCGATTCCCGATCCCCGCAGACTTGAGAAATATTCAGGACAGTTTAAGCTGAGAATACCGAAAAGTCTTCATATGCGTCTGGCAGAACAGGCAAGACATGAAGGCGTCAGTATGAATCAATACTGCGTGTATCTTCTTTCTGTACATATGCAGTAATGTAATACCCGGAGATGATCCGGGTATTTTATGTTATGCTTGTTTCATGAATAAACTGAGAGTACTGGACGGGACAACACTGAAGATCATTGCGGCCGTGACAATGTTAATTGATCATATCGGTTTTATCTTCTTTCCCGGTCAGATGGTATACAGAGCAATCGGACGTATAGCGATGCCCTGCTTTGCGTTCTGTGTAGCAGAAGGGTGCATCTATACCCGTGACCGCAGGCAGTATCTGCTGCGTCTTTTTCTGTTCGGACTGATCACCGAGATACCCTTTGATCTGGCTTTCTACCACAGAGTTTTCTATCCGAATTACCAGAACATCATGTTTACGCTCTTTCTGGCGGTACTGGGTATTACCCTGTATGAGTGGATACCGAATGTATTTGCCGGCAGTTTGTGTCTGGCGGGATGTGCAGCTCTGGCCTATATCTTTCACTGTGATTACCGCTTCTTTGCGGTCTTTGCCGTATATATCTATTACTTCTTAAAGAAGTATGATCTCTGGATACGGGAGTTGGCAGGTACGGGCTTTCTGATCCTTTCACGGACCAAGGGTATGCATGCGTATGTGTTCCTGAGTCTTATTCCTTTACTGCTTTATAACGGGAAGAAGGGACCGGGACTGAAGTGGTTCTTCTATCTGTTCTATCCGGGACATCTGCTTGTCCTGTATCTGCTGAAGAGGTACATGTGATACACATGATCAGGGAGATAAAGAATGTTTGATCTGTTTCTGACATTTGCCAAGATCGGTCTTTTCACGTTCGGCGGGGGATATGCGATGATCGCCCTGATCGAAGAGACATGTGTGGAGAAGAAGCAGTGAATCAGCCAGGATGAGATGATGGATATCACCGTCATTGCGGAATCTACACCGGGACCGATCGCGATCAACTGTGCTACTTATGTCGGGTATAAGCAGAAAGGATTTGCCGGATCACTGGCAGCGACACTGGGAATCATCCTGCCGTCGTTTGTGATCATCTATCTGATCTCGCTGTTTCTTGAGAATTTCCTGCAGATCACCTGGATCGCCCATGCCTTTGCGGGTATACGTATTGCTGTAGGGATCATCATCCTCGATGCCGGACTGAAGATGGTAAGAAAGATGAAAAACAGGAAGTTTGCGCTGTCTGTCATCCTCTGTTCGGGGGTAGCGATGCTGGTGATCAGCCTGTTATCACTGCGGATTTCTTCCGTTGTTCTGATGGTCATAGCTGCCCTGGTCAGTATCATCAGGGACCTCAGAACCGGGCAGGAGGTATCGAAATGATCCTTCTGGAACTGTTTATCGGCTTTCTGAAGGTGGGCTGTTTTGCCTTTGGCGGTGCGTATGGGGCAATACCGCTGATCCGCGAGACAGTGCTCTCTTACGGATGGCTGGATGATGTGACACTCACCAACATGATCGCGGTCAGTGAGAGTACACCGGGTCCGATCATGGTGAATCTTGCGACATATGTTGGCAGTGTCAAGGCAGGCATCACGGGATCTCTGGTGGCTACGGCTGCGGTCGTACTGCCTTCATTTGTGACCATTCTGGTGATCTCGGTACTGCTGCGTTCACTGTTAAAGAACCGGTATGTGCAGTCTGCCCTGCGCGGGTTAAAGCCATGCATGGCCGGCATCATCACGGCTACAGGCATATACATGATCATGAAAAACAGTATGGCTGAACAGTCGGGGAAGTCTCTGATCCTGACCGCAGGACTGTTAGCTATCTTCTATGGTTCACGGAAGATCACAAAAAAAGGTATATCCGTGATCCAATTGATCTGCATCGGGGCAGCCGCAGGAGCAGTGATATACGCTCTTTAGTTCAGATATTCAGTAATACAAGAGCTCCCAGGATCAGGCCCAGGGAGATGATCTGATTCCTGTTCAGGTATTCCTTGAAGAGAGGAATACTGATCAGTGTCACAAACAAGATCGCACCGGTGGAGAAGACCGGATAGACGATAAACGCGGGGATCGTACGTAAGGACATCAGGATCAGGATCGAAGAGAAGTAATTCGGTAAACCAACCAGAATACCGGCAGCCAGGTCTTTCAGAGCAGCAGACTTGCCGGTTCTTTTCTTTTCCCATAACAGCAGGAAGAAGGTGAAGACAGCCGCAAAGAAGAAGACCAGAAACATGTATACAGACTCTTCTTCACGGATACCGTTGACACTGTAGATCTTGGCCATACAGTCGGAAAGACCGTTGGTAATTAAGACAACAAGCAGGAACAGCAGGTGGATATCTTCCTGACGTTCGTTATGACCGGTTCGGCTCATCAGCCAGATCGATGCCAGTACCAGAAGCAGTCCTGCCGCCTGCAGCAGGGAGGGCTGTTCACGGTAGAACAGCACGCTCATCAGTAACGGGACCAGTAAGCCAAGCTTCGAGAAAGCCGAAGAGAGGATGGCACCGCTCTGGGTCACACTCGTCTGCATGCATACCAGGGACAGCACAAACAGGAAGCCGCCGGCAAAGCCGCAGATATACGTGACCGGGTGGGCATTCAGTAACAAAGACTTGTCCGGGATCAGAAGGAATCCGACAAGCGTACAGGTCAGATAATTGCCGAGGATCATCGCATAGCGGTTATTGTCAGAGGCACGGAAAAGACGCAGGACGATCGAGATCGAAGCACTGCCCATCGTTGCCAGCAATAATGCGATACCTGCAGGAATATTCATACCGGGACATTATCGCACGAGCAGGGCAGGCACTCAAGCATTCCTTTGTATTAAGTCGATGGGCAATCCGCCAATCCTGACGATCATGGCTCTTTCGATGAAGACCGCGGAAGTGATCAAAGCCCTGTAATATCCTGGAACAATTATTGTACACACAATGTGTTTTACTATACCCGGAGGTGGGTATGAGAAAAGCACATTTTATTGTCAGACCGTATACACAGGAGGAGAGGGAAGTCCTGACGGAGATGCTGGATCGGGAGGGTTTCAGCTATCGTGAGGGCTGCAGCCGTGAGGGTATGCTCAGGTCTCGTTTTCCGGTCATCATCGATGTGGATACACGTGTCGTAACATACATACAGACAGTGACGGCAGCAGCCTGTTCAGCACATGCCTGCATCACCGTACAGGACTTCTTTGCACAATACGAAAGATACATGCATGAAACTGCGTGCTAAAATGATAGTATGACAGCAATCATATTAAACATCATTATTCTGATCCTCGAAGCAAGAGGACTCTTTATCAGCTTCAGTGCCAGAAAACTGGGTAACTTTATCTTCTATACACAGTTATCCAACATGGTCTGTGCATTATCCTGTCTGGTCTACCTGTTATTTAACGGATACTGGGTCACGGGTCTCAGGTATATCGCAACGGTAGGGCTGATCATGACCTTCCTGGTAACGACATGTGTACTGATCCCGATGGGAGGAGATCCCAGAGATCTGTTACTGGAAGGAAACGGGTTCTACCACCATGTCGCATGTCCGATCCTGACCGTGATCTCGTATGTCTTCTTTGAAGCACATGCCGGCAGTAACATGATCCTGCCTTCGGTACTGCTTACATTCATCTACGGCGTAACGATGATGTATCTGAACTACATACGCAGGGTAGATGGTCCGTATCCGTTCTTCCGCGTACATAACCAGTCAGTACCGGCATCGGTGATCTGGTTCATCGTACTGCTGATCCTGATCTGGACACTGTCGTTTGGGGTATACGCACTGGCGGGATGAAAGATATACGCAGAGGATATCACGAAGACGATCACAAACTGTTTGGTGAAGATGCCTGCAGGATCCTTTCCTCATGTGCAGATGATATTACATATCTGTTAAACAGAGGATACGGACATAAGCAGGCAATTACTTTTGTCGGGAATCATTACCTGCTTTCAGAAAGACAGCGTACAGCCCTGATGCGTATTACCTGCAGTGATGAGATGTACAGGTTACGCAAGCAGAAACAATTAACCTCACTCCCTCAGAACTGTACCGTGCATGTGGACGCGTTTAATGCTGTTGTCCTGCTTGAAACGGCCTTGTCCGGGAGTATGATCCTGCGGGGCAGAGATGGCTGCTACAGGGACCTCAGCGGCCTTGCCGGGACATACTCAGTCATTGCCAAGACGATGCCTGCAGCAGAGATGATCATCGGGAAACTGAAGGAACACGGTGTACGGGAAACAGTCTTCTGGGTAGACAGTCCTGTATCCAATTCCGGAAGACTGAAACAGGTGATCGCAGAGGCAGCAGAGAAAAGACAGCTTCCCATAGATATACAGATGGTCAGAAATGCCGATACGGAGTTAAAGAAACAGGAGAATGTCATCACCGGAGATTCTGTGATCCTGGAAGAATGCATCAGCTGGTATAACCTGTATGAAGAACTGATACAGGAGATGGAAACACCATGGGTGGTAAAGATACAGCAAAGAAATTAGTGAGAGTTTATCAGCGTTGACAATCAGTCACCTTTAGTCATAAATTTAAAGTATGAACAAGAAGTACAGTCAGAATCTGTGTTGTCATCTGTCCTGATCGGGCGGGTTTTCAAACGCATTCTGAGTATATATGTTTTGTCAGATCCGCCGTAAATATGAGGCGGATCTTTTGTTTTGGGAGGTGATATCTCATGAGAAGACACAGATCTTCATGCATCTGCACCATCAGCACAGGCAATGTTACAGAGATCAGACAGAAGAGGAGGAACAAACATGTCAAAGATCTATACATCTGCGGATCAGCTGATCGGCAATACACCGCTGCTTGAAGCAGCCAATCTTGAAAAGAAATATGAACTGAAAGCCAGAATTCTGGTCAAACTTGAATACCGCAATCCGGCAGGATCTGTCAAGGACAGGATCGCAAAGGCGATGATCGAAGATGCTGAAGCAAGAGGACTGCTCAAACCGGGCGGTGTGATCGTTGAACCTACTTCCGGTAATACAGGTATCGGTTTAGCCAGTGTGGCAGCTGCACGCGGCTACAGAGCGATCCTGGTCATGCCGGAAACGATGAGTGTGGAAAGAAGACAGCTATTGAAGGCATATGGTGCTGAGATCGTTCTTTCCGAAGGTTCCAAAGGTATGTCGGGAGCGATCGCCAAGGCTGAAGAGATCGCCTCAGAGATCCCCGGCAGTTACATTCCGGCACAGTTTGATAATCCTGCCAATCCCGAGATCCATTACCGTACGACCGGTCCGGAGATCTGGAATGATACGGACGGGGAAGTCGATATCCTTGTGGCAGGAGTAGGCACGGGCGGCACGCTCACCGGCACCGGGAAGTATCTGAAGGAGAAGAATCCAGAGGTAAAGGTGGTTGCGGTGGAACCGGCATCATCCCCGGTATTATCCAAGGGAGAAGCCGGTCCCCACAAGATCCAGGGGATCGGAGCCGGGTTTGTGCCGAAGGTGCTGGACACAGGCATCTATGACGAGATCATCCCGGTAGAAAACGAAGATGCCTTTGCCTACGGCAGGATCTTCGGACGTACCGAGGGCATCCTGATCGGGATCTCCGGCGGGGCAGCGATCAAGGCTGCTGCAGAGCTGGCAAAACGGGAAGAAAATACCGGCAAAACGATCGTGGTGATCCTGCCTGACGGCGGTGACAGGTATCTCTCCACGCCGTTGTTTCAGGAATAACATGTATGAAGAAGTGATCCGCAGACTGCGCAGCATACGTGAAGAAAAGAAGCAGAAACCGCCGGATAGAGAAGAAGTGATCAGGATCCTGCTGGCATCCTTCGCTGTACTTTTTCCGGACTGTTACAGGAGTGAAAACAGCACTGACGAAGAAGATCTCAGGTATATTCACCATGCCCTGAAGAAGCAGAGCAAGCTGGCATATCAGTTTGCTGAAAAAGAAGAGATCACGGATATACCGGAGAAGTATATCGAAGCATTTCCGGAGGTCAAGAGACTGCTGGTCAAGGACCTGCAGGCAATCTATGCAGGGGATCCTGCAGCAGCTGATGAAGCAGTGATCATCCTGGCATATCCCGGCTTTCGGGCCATCATGGCATACCGGCTGGCACACGTACTGCAGCAGCTGCAGGTGCCCTATATACCCCGAATCATCACCGAATATGCCCATACGGAAACCGGTATCGATATCCATCCCGGAGCAGAGATCGGAGAATACTTCTGCATCGATCACGGAACCGGTATCGTCATCGGGGAAACAGCCGTACTCGGAGATCATGTAAAACTGTACCAGGGCGTAACGATCGGTGCGAAGAGCTTTGTCTCGGATGAAGAGGGAAACCTGATCAAAGGAGGCAAGAGACATCCCGATATCGGCAATCACGTTGTCATCTATGCCAATGCGACGATACTGGGAGGAGATACGGTGATCGGAGATCACTGTATCATCGGAGGCAATGTCTGGATCACTGCATCGGTAGCTTCCGGAAGTACGGTGATCTATCACGGATGAAGAAGACACGCAAGTGTCTTTTTCATGTTAGTGGGCGGGTTTTTTGCTGGTGGGGAGTGAGAAAGTATAGACACGGAGGATAATAACATGACGGACAGGACAAATCGATACCGCTTAACCGAAGCATTTACAGTAGATGATCTGCATATGCCGGATAAGAAGAAATACTACGTGAATAAGCGATTTGATCATAATGCATACGACAGAGCCATGTATGAACTGCAGGAGAAACTACTGTCATTGTCTGATCATTATCCGGATCCCGGGGGACGGACAGCCGCATTTACAAGGAAGATCATCGAAAGATCGCGTGATAGCAGACAGGGCAGGAACCATCTGTTTTCACCGGTAAGTCTGTATATATTACTGACATGGATAAGAACTACACAGGATTGTTTAGAATTGATTAGTGCTATGTATGAAGAATTAGAACATAGAAAAAATGAAAAAAATAGAATAGAGTACACCCTAAAATAGCTCTGCAAATATTGTAAAATATGAATAAAGGATCAGAACAAACAATAAATATTTACGGAGAAAGTTTAGAAGATTAAGGAACATGAGGGATACAAGCATCAAAACCATATTACAGTCATGGAAAAAGAAAACCATCAGCAAATCCGAACTGGAAAGCCTTTTGCATACCAGTTCGGACACTGAGTTATGCAATTTGGTTTCTGATGCTGTAGATAAAGGATTAATATCTCCGGTTAAAACATCAGGAACTAATGGCAATCGTGCATATCCAATCTATCTGAAATACCGGATTATCATTGCTGAAGATTACACCGAAGCAGTCTCAGCCATCTCTATGCTGCATCCGGCTATTATCAAATCCGGATATCTGCAGGCAAAACCGGAATTGTATTTAAAATATGAGGCTCAGTTTCAGAAACTGAATCATTATCTGTTCCAGACACAGGCCTCAACGCCTGTATCGAGGAAAGAACGTTCTTTTGTAATCTTTGACGAGGAGAAACAGCTTGATGACAGTTCGTTTCATGGCCTGTTAGAACGTCTTGGGTTAACGGCAGAAGTGCTTTGTTATTATGACACGCCGGAATACTGTTTCAACGATTATATCCCCGAGAGAAAACCGCAGATGACATTGCTGATCTGCGAAAACAAGGATATCTGGTTTAACATCCGCAGACGCATATATGAGGATTCCGCGCGAAGTATTTTCGGCGTTCGTATTGATGGGGTTGTATATGGAAGCGGAAATAAAATAAGTGAACTTGGAGCTCTGTCTGCATATACACAGTTTATGGGTGCTGAAAGTGTTCGATATCTTTACTGGGGAGATATTGACAGGGCCGGCCTGAATATATTCATGTCTCTGGTCAAGAATAATCCGCAGCTTGATATTCAACTTTTTACACCTGCTTATGAAGAAATGTTGCGGTTGGCGGAATTACGTAATATTCCAGACAGCCTGGATCATCGTGAACAAAACAGAAATTACGAGTCGATTTATAAACTTTTTCCTAATGAGATGAAACATCGTTTGTCAGATTACATTAACGCGAATAAACGTATCCCGCAGGAAATCATCAGTTATGAGAAGCTGCTTGAAGTGATGGGGTGAGGCTATGAAGTTACGACCCGAATTAGCTGAATTGCTTGCTGGCTTTGAAAAACGGATGAAGTTCATCAATATCGCAAGGTCTCTGATTGAATACTCCTATAGGGACAACATCAGGGAAATGATTCCGGACAGGGATCTTTTAGACAATATCATTGTAGCGGTGCTGGTATTTATCAAAGAGCGTACGCTTGGCAGAGAACAGAACTGCTCTTTGGAGGATATTGCTGATTTTCTGGATAACCTTGCTGTGATATTACCGAATGAAATCACGATTAATTCTGCTGAACTCGCCAGATTCATTGTGGTGGATGTTCTGCAGAAAGGCGGTGTGCTGACAAATTACGAAGTCTATATATCGGGTAAAGAGATCTTTGAGCTTGTACCGGTCCGCCTGATTGAGGAAGAAAGAGGCACTTATCATTTGACCGATGATGCCTTTGATTTCCTGTTCCGCTCAAAAGAAATTGAATCCGAGCTTGATTACTCAGTGACTCGGTTCCGTATGGCGGAATATATGAAACGTGATAATTATGCAGAGGCGCTTGATCAGAGCCGCGAACTGGTTAGCAAGATCCGGAATATGAAAGTCAGTATGGATGACTTTATGCGTCGGTGCCGTGAAAATATTGCAAAGATATCGATTGACCAGTATGAGACTGTTGTCTCCAGAGTACGGAATCTTTTGGAAACGGAATATGAGGAACTGAAGATCATCCAGGACAATGCAAAAGAGAGAGCAAACAGTCTCACACAGGCTCAGCAGAGCGGTGTGGGCCGGGAGGATATTCAGAAGCATCGTAAAGCGCTGAATGAGATTATTCATAATATACAACTGACTATTGAAGAACAGCGCAGCCTGATCAATAAAAAAATGTCTCTTTCTGACGCGTATCAAAGCATCCTCAGTGATAGTTACGCGATGAACCGATATGAGCGGCTGAACTTTGATAAAGATATTATGGCAGAGATGCGAAACGGCAATATACCGCTGGATATTGTGGCTTTATACCTGCTGTTCCCGCTTACAAAACCAGAATTTGAAAACAGATTCAGCGTCGAGAATTTTTATGCTTTGCAGACAAAGATTACAGAACTTGAAGAAGATGATGTGGAAGATATCGATAGCGATATTGAAGAAGAAAATCCTATAGAGGCCCGCAACACAAGATTTTCAGAAATCTGTAAGTCATTTTTCGACTATCTGATCACGAAGACAGAATTCAGAATCAGTGAATTCGTAGCTTCTCTGAACGATGAAAGACTTTATGAATTCTGTGAAGAGAACGCACTGCCACAGATGGTGCTGTCACTGTACTCTCTTCAGAAAATATCTATTTCTGACTGGAAGAAATCAAATGAAATGATTGTTCAACCAATGGGCGAGTTTGAGCTCTCATGGTGCCTGAGTGAACTTCCTGATTATTATCTGGAAATCGACTATTTTACAGTCGAAAAACTGGACCGGGAATTTGCCTTTGCCGTGAATGTAGATGGAAAGCAAAACAGAATCAGCATGTCTGATTTTGTAATAGAGGTGAAGAGATGAGGAAGCAGACAGTAGAGGTTTTCCATGCCCTCATGAAAAAAGGATGGATCGATCGCTCTGAAAACATTGATGTTTGGAGATATTACGAAGATCCGGAAATCCAGGAAGAGCTTGAAACGATGAAAGAGGGCCTTGGTTTTGAACTGATTCGAAGCGGTGACCGTATCTATTTGGTACCCACACAGGATAATGATCTGTTCCTGAAAAACAATGTGGATTACCGAAAGGATATAAGTGCAAGCAACGAGGTTCGTACCCGCGATTTGTATCTAATGAATTATTTCTCTATTTATCTTATCTACATGTTTTATCACGGAGAAGGAACAGATCCTAAATGCCGTGAGTTCATTTCGAAAGAAGATGCGATAAAAGAATTTTCGGACCACTGCAAGGCATGTATTAAGGGTGCTGAAGTATCAGAACAGACCGATTACAGCGATAACTTCATTCAGCTGGCAAACGCATGGCTATCCAAAACAGATGGCCCTTTAGATTCCATGAAGTTTGGTGAGAAATACGGGATCCTTAACAGATTGCTGGTGAAGTTCAGTCCTGACCGTGATGACATTTTCTATCAGGAATCAGGAAATATCCGTCCGACCAGGAAACTGGACAATTTGATGCCTTATTTTCTGCGCAAGGATCGCATTGCCGAAATGCAGGAATGGTTGAAAGAGGTAAATGACTATGCCGCAGATCTCTAAAATCAGGATTGTAAACTTTCAATATAATGACGGAAAGCGGCTGATTGCGGATGAGCTTTATGATTTCGAAAGCAAAGATAAAGGTCCGTCAGATGTGCTGATCAATCTGGCAAACGGCGGCGGAAAATCCGTACTGGTCCAACTGATGATGCAGCCGATCATACCGAAGGCTAAAGTTGCGGGCAGACGTATCGAGAGCTTTTTTACAAAATCTTCTGACCACTGCTATGTTGCGATTGAATGGGTCCTGGATGGAAGTAAGATGAAGCTTTTGACAGGGATTGCTATGGCCGCCAGCGATTCTTCACGTGATATGGATCAGGATCGCGGATTTCAGATCAAATACTACACATTTATTTCCAGCTATCAGAATTATCAGGGCAACTACGATATTATTTCTCTGCCACTGTCAAAAAAGGAAAATGGCAGGTTCGTTCCGGCTTCTTTTGACGATGTGAGAAATCTCGCCAAGAAGTCCGGAGGCAAGCTTGATCGATATGCTTCTGATGACAGTGTGAAATGGGCGGAACGTCTTGCTCAATACGGCATTGTTCAAAGTGAGTGGCGCATGATCGAGGAACTGAATTCAAATGAAGATGGCTTGAGCAAATACTTCAGTAATCTCAAAACTTCTGATGCGGTGATCGACAAACTTATAATCCCTCGTATCGAAGATAAGGAAAGCCATAGCACTTCCAGAGATGACAGTTCCCTGGAAACTATGCTGATCTCCTATGCAAGGCAGTTTTCCAAGCAGCAGGACATTATTAAGGAACGTGATGTTTGCTCCGGGTTCTACGATATGCTTG
>DFIS01000080.1 GCA_002372175.1 Solobacterium sp. UBA3691 | reverse complement strand
GAATCACAGGCTTCTCCCGTGGTATAATCTTATCGATGACCAGAGGAAAGTTTATTACATTTGAAGGTCCGGATGGATCCGGCAAGACGACCGTCAGCACGGCAGTGGTAAAGAAACTGCAGGAGATGGGCTATCCCGTACGTTATACAAGGGAACCCGGAGGCAGTAATATCGCTGAACAGATCCGCGGTATCATCCTTGATCCGCAGAATACGGAGATGGATGCCCGTACGGAGGCTTTACTGTATGCCGCAAGCAGACGTCAGCACCTCGTCGACAGAGTCTTCCCCGCTCTTGAAGAAGGCACACATGTGATCTGTGACCGTTTTGTCGACAGCTCACTGGCCTATCAGGGCTGCGGCCGGGGACTTGGCATTGAAGAAGTCTATGCCATCAACGAATTTGCGATTGCCGGGGCCATGCCTGACAAGACGATCTTTCTTGACATCTCTGCCGAAGAGGGACTGAAGCGTATCGCTGACCGCAGTTTCCTTGACCGTCTTGACCAGGAAAGCATAGAGTTTCACAGAGCTGTATACGAAGGCTATCAGGAAGTCGTCAGACGCTATCCCGACAGGATCATATGCGTAGATGCCGGCCGCACTCCCGAAGAAGTCATAGAGGATGCCTGCAGGATCATCAAGGAGATCCTTGATGCCTAAGGTATCACTGACAAAGAAGGAAGCTGAACAGGTCAGAGAAGCCAACGAACGCACAGAGTCGGAACGCATACAGCTGAACGCAAGGATCGCTTCAAGAAAACTGCTGGCGGAACATCAGCCGGTGGTTTTTCGTATGCTTGAACAGGCGCTGAAACAGGATCAGGTACCCCATGCCTGCCTGTTTACCGGTACCGCAGGTTCCCTGAAGAAGGAGATGGCGGTACTGTTTGCCCAGAGTATCATCCTCGGTGCGCATGAACTGATCGATGAGGAAAAACTCAGCGGTCAGGACAAGGAAGATGCCCGCAGGATCGCTGAAGGCACCTATGGCGATCTTCTGTACTATGACGGCTCCGGCAGTCAGGCAATCGACAAGAATGATGTGGATGATCTGCAGGAAGCCTTTGCCAAGACATCCATGGAGGAAAGAGACCGCAAGCTGTATATCCTTGAACACTGTGAGAATATGACCTACGGAGCCATGAACAGCCTGCTCAAGTTTCTTGAAGAACCCGCTGACAATGTCTATGCGATCCTGATCACCGACAACCGCGAAAGAGTGCTGCCGACGATCATCTCACGCTGTGTGCCGGTTCCCTTCAAACCAATCGACAGCAGCGTATACTATGAACTTGCCCTGCAGGAAGGGCTCGATCCCGAAGATGCTTACTTTCTTTCCCGCATCACCGGCAAGACCGGCGATTACGGGGCTATGGCGGCTTCCCCCGCATACCAGCGTGCCAAGACCATGTTCAGGCAATGGCTGGGTGAGGAAGGAAACCGGGCATATCTGCTGGTGGACTACGACGTACGTATGCGGGTAAAGCCGAAGGATGCCGGTCCCGGAGAGAATGTGAAGGATGTGAATCTGGCTCTGGTACAGATGTTTTTCGGGATGATCATCACATACTGTGAAGATATCCTGCGTGGTGCCGAAGACGGTCCGCCGTGGTATCATAAAGCTGTAAAGCATCCCCGGTATGCCGATACTGCGAAGATCCTGAAGATCGCAGTAGAGGAGAGGGATCTGATCAATCGGAATAACGACCTGAATCTGCTTATGGATCAGGCGATATACAGAATGGAGGTATTGGGAAAATGACGGTTGTGGAAAATACACAGGAAGCCGTACCGGAGATCCGGACTTTCCTATATACAGTACAGGTGAAGTTTCATAACACCAGTAAATCATATACATTCGGAACCGATGACCCCACACTGTGTGCGGGAGACCGTGTTGTTGTGGAGACATCGCAGGGGATAGAACTCGGACAGTGTCAGTCTTCATCCGTTAGTATTGAAAAGCAGCCTGTGAAACTGATACTGAGTCCTGTACTGAGAAAAGCTACAGAAGAAGATATACAGAACTTTGAAGACAATTTTATCTATGCCAAGGATGCCCTGAGAGTATGTCAGGAAGAGGTCTCCGATCTCGGTCTGCAGATGCGTCTGCTCAGTGCTTCCTACCTGCTGGACAGATCCAAGATCCTGATCGTATACATGGCTGAACAGAGAGTGGACTTCCGTGAGCTGCTGAAGCGTCTCGGGGCCAGACTGCACTGCCGTATAGAACTGCGTCAGATCGGTGACAGAGATAAGGCGAAGATGACCGGCGGTATCGGTATCTGCGGCATGGAGTGCTGCTGTACACGGTTTAAGAACCACTTTGACATCATCTCGATCAATATGGCGAAGAACCAGCAGCTGGCGCTGAATATCGAAAAGCTTTCCGGTATGTGCGGTAAGCTGATGTGCTGTCTGAAGTTTGAGGATGATGTATACAAGCAGTGTATTGCCGGACTGCCCAAGCTAGGCGGCAATGTTGAATACGAGGATGAACTGTACAAAGTCACTTCGATCAATGTCATCGCGAATGAAGCACGTATTGAAAACAGTGAGACATACCGTATCCTGACGCTGGATGAGCTGAGAGAAAAGGGTATCATCCGCAAGGGTGTATCGGTCAAGAAGGCAGCAGACGGACAGAGAAGGTCTGTCAAGGTCGTCAGAAGCGCCCAGATCGAAGCCAAGCAGGCAGAGACAGCGAAAGAGAAGAACAAGGCAGAAGTGCGTACCTTCCGCCGTGAAAACAATATCAGTAATCCGCAGGAGAAGGCACCTGCACAGCTTGCGGTAAATAACGAGCCGAGAAAGCAGAAGCCGGAGAAACCGCAGCGTAAGGAAGAAAACAAACAGGCAAAAGAGAAGAATGAACAGCGCCGGAACAATAACCGTCAGAAGGACAGAAACAGGCGCAGACAGGATAACCGTACGGATAAGAATGCGAATAATCCGAATATTACGGTAAGAAGTTTCAAGAGTTCCAAACATAAAGATGAAGGTCAGGCATGATACGGCAGAAGAGTTTTGAAAATGATATGCCAACGCTGTATCTGGTGGCGACACCGATCGGCAATCTGGATGAGCTGACACCGAGAGCTGTGGATATCCTGAAGAAGGTGGATGTGATCGCCTGTGAGGATACACGGACTTCGGGTGTGCTGCTCAAGCATTTTGATATTCATGCCAGACTGATCTCCTACCAGAATTTCAACGAAGAGCCAAGTGCCAGGGGTATCGTGCATCTCTTGTCACAGGGGCAGAATGTTGCCCTGATCAGTGATGCAGGATATCCGCTGATCAGCGATCCGGGACAGCGTGTGGTCATGGAAGCCTCCGCTGCCGGATACAATGTCGTTCCTGTCTCGGGAAGCAGTGCTGTGCTGAATGCGTTGGTTGCCAGCGGTCTGCCTGCCCAGCCGTTCCTGTTTGTCGGTTTCCTGCCCAGCTCTGCCGGAGAGTGCCGGAAGAAACTGCGGGAGTACCGGAGCTATCCGATGACGATGGTCTTCTATGAAGCACCGCACAGGATCAGCAGGATGCTGGAATGCCTGCAGGATGTGCTCGGGGACAGAAGAATATGTATTGCCAGGGAAATGACCAAGGTCCACGAGGAGTTTATCCGCGGTAAGATCAGTGAGATCCGTAAGGAAACGGATACGCTGAAGGGGGAGATGGTCATTGTCGTGGAAGGCAATCATGATGATTATGAGAAGGATATCGATTACGGAGAGATCATGCATATGGTCGAAGAGTATGTCGAACAGGGAATCTCGCGCTCGGAGGCGATCCGTGAGACAGCGAAGAAGACAGGGATATCCAAGAATAAGATCTATGATCTTGTGCACGAGAAGTGCAGTTAGGTGAGTTATGTTTCTGCCGATGTTTCGAGAGAGTGCGCTGCTGATCGCTGCGGCGGTGATCCCTGCGGTCATCCTGATGATCAGTATCTACCGTTCCGATAAACATGAGAAGGAGCCTCTGCCTCTGCTGGGCAGACTGCTGGTGCTTGGCGTTGTGTCCTGTTTTCCGGCCGCGTTACTGGAGCAGTTTGTCGGCAATGTGATCCTGCCGATGGCGGATATACAGAGTGAGGAGGTCTGCTTTGCGCTGATCGGTATTACTACCGGTATGATCGAAGAGGGATGCAAGTTCTTCTTCCTGAAGAAGTATACGTGGAATCATCCTGCGTTCAATTATCTCTACGATGGTGTAGTCTACGCTGTCTTTGTGTCACTGGGCTTTGCGGCTTTTGAGAATATCTTCTACGTCTATGAGTACGGTCTGCAGGTTGCGGGTCTTCGGGCGGTGCTGGCAATTCCCGGGCATACGGCGTTTGCGGTGCTGATGGGGTATTTCTACGGTCAGGCAAAGCTGGCGGATATCTGGGGCGATGAGCGGAAGTGCTTCCGGCATCTTCTGCTGGCCTGGACTTCGGCAGCGGCTTTCCACGGGATCTACGATGCGGCCGCAATGATTGGCACGGATACGGCGATGATCGTCTTCTGGCTGTTTATTGCTGTGATGTATCTGACCATGAGCGGACTGATCCGCAGAGGATCACGCCGGGACAGAGCGATGTACTAGGAGGAATATGAAAGAGTTTAACGCGAAGAGCTTTGAGGTATTTGATCGGGAATGGGCACTGGTTACGGCCGGTACGAAGGAGTCATGCAATGCGATGACGGTCTCCTGGGGCGGTCTTGGCACGCTGTGGGGAAAGCCTGTGGCGACAGTCTATGTCAAGCCGGTCAGATATACCTGGAACTTCCTGAAGGAGAATGATTACTTCACGGTCAGCTTTTATGATGAGCAGTACAGGAAGGCCCTGGGTGTCTTTGGGTCGAAATCTGGCAGAGATACCGATAAGGTAAAAGAGACAGGGTTTACACCGGTATATCTCGAGAATGCGGTAACATTCAGGGAAGCGAAGACGACACTGCTGTGCCGGAAGATCTACACCCAGGATCTGGATATCGATGCGATACCGGATTTTGCAAGAGACCGCTACTATACGGAAGAAGCTCCCCATACGATGTTTATCGGGGAAGTTATCGATATTCTTTAATACTGTCTGATCCGGTGTATGCCGGGTCTTTTTGTTCGGAGGTGGATGATGAGAGAGTGGACAAGAGAAGAACGCTATCGTGTTCTGCAGGATCCTGAAGAGATCCGTGAGATTTATGACAAAATAGCCGGTACCAAGTACAGACAGATCTTTCATGTCCAGCCGGTGACAGGTCTGTCCAGTGATCCCAACGGTTTTGCCAAGCTTGGGGATACGTGGCATCTGTTCTACCAGTGGTGTCCATGGGGTGCTGTACACGGGCTGAAATACTGGTACCATGTCAGTTCCCGGGATCTGGTGCACTGGAAGAACGAAGGGATCGGTCTGAAGCCGGATACGTTCTATGACAGTCATGGTGTGCATTCCGGCAGTGCTTTTGTCAAAGATGGTGAGATGTATATCTTCTATACAGGCAATCACCGGGATGAGGAGTGGATCCGGACACCGTATACATGTGCAGCAGAGATGAAGGACGGTAAGCCGGTCAAGCTTACGGAGCCTCTGTTTGGACCGATGTCGGGATATACGGAACATCAGCGGGATCCCAAGCTTGTATGGAATGAAGAGAAACAGAAGTACTATATCTTCATCGGTGCCCAGACAGCAGAGAAACATGGTGCTGTACTGGTCTATGTTTCCGATGAACTGCTTACAGGATGGACGTTTGCGGGAGAGCTGAAGATACCGGGCTATGAAGACTTCGGCGGTATGTGGGAGTGTCCTTCGGTCATCAGGCTCAGCGGTAAGGATGTGCTGATCTTCTCGCCGCAGTATACGAAGCTTCCGGGCAGAGCAGAGAGCACCAACCATACGGTCTATATCATCGGTACGATGGACTATGATACACTGACATTCACGCCGGAGACCGGATACAGATATCTTGATTACGGCTTTGATTTCTATGCGGCACAGGCTGCCGGCAGTAATCTTGATGAAGACCATGCGGCTGTGATCGCCTGGATCGGACTTCCGGACAATCACTATCCGACAGCGGAGATCGACTGGGAAGGCAGTATGACGATCCCGAGAGTACTGTCACTGAAGGATGGCAGGCTGATCCAGGAACCGGTCAGAAAGATCGCTGAGCTGCGGGAGGAGGAGATCCCCGGTGACAGCAGCCTGCCGGATGCCTGTGAGATCCTGATCAGATTCGGCGAGGAAGCCTGTGATCTGTCCCTGTTTGCGGATCTGGAAGGAAACGGCGGTCTGCGCATCACCGCGGATCCGGAAAAGAAAGTACTGACCGTGGATAAGTCAGGCATGGAGCTCAGCTTTAACAAGGAGATCGGGGAAGTGCTGGAAGTACCGCTGGACAGAGAGCTTGAAGATATGCGTATCTTTATCGATCACTGCTCGGCAGAGATCTTCATCAACGGCGGTGAACAGACCTTTACAGCACATGTCTATCCGACCGATGTCGAACATAACTACAGAGTGAATGCGGATGCGCAAGTGAAGATCTACACGATGAAGCCTGCCGTGACTGACGATTTCGTTATATAAGTATGAAACTGTATATCGGGACCTACGCGGAACGGGGCAGTCAGGGTATCTACACGGCAGAGTGCAGAGACGGGAAATTGTCGGATGTACAGGTATTCGCCGGGATCAGGGATCCCAAGTATCTCTGTACAGGTGAAGGGATCTTTGCGGTCGGCAGGGGTGACGAAGGCTGCGGGGTCTTTGCGTATGCGTCAGACGGAACCTTGTCCGCCAAGGTGATCTTTGAACATGAACCTTCCTGTTATATCTGCAGGGAGGGGGATCACCTGTATACAGCGAATTATCATGCCGGTACCGTCAGTGATATCGTTTGTGAAGATGGCAGTCTCTCACTGCGTAACCGGGTGCTGATCGGGGACGGGGCTGGCTGTCACCAGGTGATCCCGTATGGTGAGCATCTGCTGGTGCCCTCACTTGTGCAGGACAGGGTCGTTATCCTTGACCGGGATCTGCGCATGTGTGATGAGATCGTCCTTCCGAAGGGCAGCGGGCCGAGACACGGTGTGATCATCGGGGATATCCTGTATATTGCGACAGAGCTGAGCGGCGAGCTTTACGCGGTATCGCTGAAGGAGCACAGGATCCTGCATTCGGTCGTGCTCGGCGGGGCGCCGGCGGCCGTCAGGCTGTATGAGGATCATCTGTATATCTCGGTGCGGGAGACGAACAGGATCTTCTGTGTGCGTGCGGAAGACCTGCAGGTAACTGGTTCGGTATCTGCGGAAGGTGACCATCCCCGGGATATCTTTATTCAGGATGGGTATCTTTTTACGGCAAACCGGTACAGTGATGAGCTGCATGTGCAGAGGATCGGGGAAGATCATCTTCCTCAGGAGATACTTTCACGTGTGCATATACCGGGATGTGTAAGTATTTTGACAAGATAAGACAGGACTGCGTGTTTATCACGCAGTTTTTGGTATGGTAAGATAGACGCTGTATGAAAAATGATTTTGGCAAAGGTAAGATCTGGAAAGTGATCATGTCGCAGGCGATCCCGCTGCTGCTCGCACAGCTGGTACACCTGCTGTATAACGTGGTGGACAGGATCTACATCGGTCATCTGCCGGGGACGGGTTCACTGGCTCTGACCGGTATCGGACTGGCCTTTCCGATCACAACACTGGTCGGGGCATTTACGAGTCTGTTTGCGGCCGGCGGTGCACCGTTATTCGCAATTGCCCGCGGTGAGGAGAACGAGGCAAAGGCAGAGCGTGTGCTTGGTCAGGTGGCAGGCATGCTGGTGTGGACTTCGTTTGTGCTGCTTATTGTCTCCCTGATCTGGAAAAAGGATATCCTGTATCTGTTCGGGGCCAGTGATGTGACCTATCCGTATGCGGATGATTATCTGCGTGTATATATCTGGGGCACGACGGCAGCGATGCTGTCGACAGGTCTGAACGGGTTTATCAATGCTTCCGGGTATCCCCGTATCGGTATGTTAACGATCTTTATCGGGGCGGCGATCAACCTGGTTCTTGACCCGGTATTCATCTATGTCATGAATATGGGCGTTGTCGGTGCTGCGCTTGCGACCGTGATCAGTCAGGTCGTTTCCTGTGTCTGGGCGGTTTCGTTCTTCCTGAAGAAGAATGCGCCGTATCATATCCGCAGAGCGTATATGAAACCGGATATCTCTCTTCTGAAGGAGATCGTTCCGCTTGGCTTTGCGGGCTTTGTCATGCAGGGAACCAATACGCTGGTCAATATTCTGTGCAATGTTACGCTGCGTACATACGGCGGTGATATCTACGTTGGTGTGATGACTGTCATCAACAGTGTGCGTGAGATCCTCTCGCTGCCGGGCGGATGTATCACCCAGGGTGCTCAGCCTGTGCTGTCGTTCAATTTCGGCGCCAGAAAGTATACACGTATCAAAGAGGGTATCCGGTTCATGTCATTTGCCGGTCTGCTGTATATGATCATTGCCTGGATCGCGGTACTGGTGATCCCGCATGCGCTGATGGGTATCTTCACCAGTGATGAAGAGATGATCAGAGTCGGTACGGAATCCCTGAAGATCTACTTCTTTGCATTTGCGTTCATGGCCGGACAGAGTGCGGGACAGTCGACATTTACGGCTCTGCGGTGTACGAAAAGAGCGGTATTCTTCTCGCTGTTCAGAAAGGTCATTATCGTTGTGCCGTTAACGATTCTTCTGCCGAGGATGGGCTTCGGGGTCAACGGTGTATACTGGGCGGAGGCGATCTCCAACCTGATCGGCGGCAGTGCCTGTGCGCTGGCGATGTATCTGACGGTATACCGGAAGTTTCCCCCGGATGGTGAAACTGCACATATCTGATCTATATAAAGGACTGCTGAGAAACAGCCGCAGGCTGGATCTGAGCAGTCCTTTTCTGCACAGTACTATGATTTGACTTCGGTGACATATTTCCGGATATATACCATCTGCGTTGAAATACCGCCGTCCATGCGCAGTGCATTCACGGTATTCTGTGATTGGAGAAATTCCAGGATCTTCGTATCGTCAACTACCCCGAAAATCGTGATCAGCAAGTATTCGTGCTGCGTATTCTGGGCAAATATTGTGGCGGCTCTGCCGAATGTACGGTAATCGATACTGCCGTGATCGTCTCCGGTAATATCCTTTACCTCTCCGTCAGCGATATATGTATACGACCCTGAAAGAGCGTTTTCGGCATCGATCGCATAACCGGATTCGTATGTCCAGTCTTCGTCTCCGATCCAGATACCGTTCTGCCAACCGTGATACTTCAGACGCATCGTGTCACCGGTAAAGTATACTGTGGCAAAACCGCTGCCGTAAGCAGGTGTATTATCCTCACCCTGCCATTTCGTCCAGTTGTTTTTTCTGCGGACTGCCCCGACGGGTCTGCCGTATTCTTTTCCGGTCAGCTGGAAAAATCCTCCGTTGATTCCTCCTGCATACGCATATCCTGCCGCCGTCGTTTCTTCATCAGCCAGTTCGCTCAGCGGCTTTGGAACCTCTGAATAATCGACCTGCAGAAATGTATGTTCAGAAGGGGTGACTCTCAGTATGTCATACGGGATTCCTTCCAGCGTTCCGCTTTCATGAAACACTTCCTGTGCTTTGCCGTCTGTATAAACATTGATCGCCGTTGTGATCTTCCTGCTGAGATGATTATCTTTTTCTTTT
The DNA here is from genome assembly GCA_002372175.1 of Solobacterium sp. UBA3691. Classification (GTDB taxonomy): domain Bacteria; phylum Bacillota_I; class Bacilli_A; order Erysipelotrichales; family Erysipelotrichaceae; genus Bulleidia. The sequence continues at coordinate 29,952 of DFIS01000080.1, read as the reverse complement.
TCATCCCATGAATATGTGACTGGTTTGTTTCGGTAATTCAGCACAAAAACTACGGCAATGGTAATGATAAGGATGGCTGAAGTCAGCAGCAGTTTCCGATATTTATGCAGTAGATCTTTCATACGCTTTCTACTGATAATACTTCAGGATATTCTGCATACTGCGCAGGATGTGTTTTTTCATTACCTTTCCGGCTGTTTCGCTGTCTCCGCGCTGTACAGCTTCGAGGATCTCGATGTGTTCAGCGGTAGATTCAGCGTAGTGCTGCCGTTTTTCCTCCGCAGTCTCACCGGTGCTCGGACCGTTCCAGAGATCCATGAGCAGGGTCTTGATGCGCTTGTTTCCGGATACGTTCCAGAGCGTCATGTGGATATCCTGGTTCAGTTTCTCATAATCTTCAGCAGAAACAGTATCGGTATGTTCACGCATTGTCTGCAGGCGTTCCAGCAGGGCGGATACATCCGGTTTCTGTCCGGCGGCTCTGGCAGCGCTGTCAGCCTCCAGCAGTGCCCGCAGTTCGTAGTGATCACGGATGAAGCCGGCATCGATCGGGTTGACGATCGCACCCTTGTTCATACGCAGGGTGATCAGTCCTTCGGCAGCCAGGGCCTGGAAGGCTTCACGTACAGGTGTGCGGCTGACACCGGTCTTTTCGGCAATATCCGTCAGGCTCAGCTCCTGTCCGCTTTTGATCTCACCGGTATAGATCGCTTTCTTTAATACAGCTGTCAGCCGGACTCTGACAGGCATCACTTCAAAAGGTTCCATCATACATCTCCTGTATATCGTATACAGAATATATTATACATGATATTGACACACGCAAAACCTGGTGTTAGATTATCCTTGTAAATCGTATATTGTATACAATATGCAAAAAGGAGGACAACATGCACGCTTTGGAGAAGATCCTGGCTAAGAACAGCGGCAGAGAGACCGTAAAAGCCGGGGAGATCATTACCGCGAAGATCGATTTTGCGGAGATCAACGACCTGTACCTGCAGACTGTTTATTCATTCTACGAGATGGGCGGTGAACGTGTCTGGGATAATGAACGCTGTGCGTTTGTGTTTGATCACTATGCTCCGTGTCCGGATGTGAAGAGTGCTTCAAACCATAAGGAGATGCGTGAGTTCGCAAAGAAGAACAACCTGCGCTTTCACTTCGACACCAACTGCGGTGTATGCCATCAGGTGATGCCGGAAGCCGGTGTCATCTATCCCGGAATGATCGTTGTGGCAACGGACAGTCATACGACGACACATGGTGCATTCGGGGCTCTTGGCACAGGCTGCGGAGCGACCGACATGGCTACGATCCTGATGACCGGTGAGCTCTGGTTCAGGGTGCCGGAGATCATTGAGGTAAGACTGGAAGGCAAGGCACCTGCCGGGGTATTCCCGAAGGATGTGATCCTGGCTGTTCTGGGTAAGATCAGAGCCGACGGTGCCGTATACAAGGCGATCGACTTTACCGGCAGCTATGTTGAAGAGCTGGGTGTGGCAGGACGCATGGTCATCTGCAACATGGCTGTGGAGATGGGTGCCAAGACAGCGTATATGCAGCCGAACAAGGAAGTCCTCGAATATGTATCAAAGCGTGCGGTCAGACCGTTTGAGGTGCAGTATACCGATCCCGGTTATGCATATGCCGAGAGCTATGTGTTCAACGTGGCAGAGCTGTCTCCGCAGTTGTCCTGCCCGAGCAGTGTTGAAAATGTCCATTCGCTGGAAAGTGTAGTGGCACAGGGCGATGTGTTCCTCGATCAGGGTTACATCGGTTCCTGCACGGGCGGAAGAGTCGAGGATATCGCGGTTGCCGCAAAGATCCTTAAGGACAGACATATTGCGAAGTATACACGTCTTGTCATCGTGCCGGCTTCGGCAGAGGTCATGCAGGAGTGCATCAGGCTTGGGTATATCCAGGATCTGATGGATGCCGGGGCAACGATCATGGCACCTGGATGTGCTGCCTGTCTTGGTGTGCACGGCGGTATCATTGCGCCGGGGGAGACCTGCATTACCAGTACAAACAGGAATTTCCCGGGACGTATGGGTTCCAAGGAAGCGAAGCTGTATCTGGCCAGTCCGGCTGCGGTTGCCGCAAGTATGATCAGCGGGAAGATCACCGATCCCCGTGAATATCTTTAGGAGGAATGGACATGGAAACGAAGATCACCGGTAAGGTTACCGTTGTCGGCAATAATATCGACACAGATCAGATCTATCCCGGGGCATACCTGGCGCTGACCGATCCGCAGGAGATCGGCAGTCACTGTATGGAAGGGATCAGCACTGACTTCTCAAAGAACTTGCCCCGGGGCGGTTTCATTGCGGCAGGCAGGAACTTCGGCTGTGGATCCAGCCGTGAACATGCGCCGATCGCTTTGCTGGCGATGGGTGCGAAAGCTGTCCTGGCAGATTCGTTTGCGCGTATCTTCTACAGGAATGCGGTCAATCTCGGACTTTTGCCGATCGTCTGTCACGGGATCAGTGAGAAGGTGGAGACGGGTATGACATTGACACTGGATCTCGATGCGGGTACAGTCACGGTACAGGAAACGGGTGAAGTACTGCCCTGTGATCCGCTTGGTGAACAGCAGAAGATGATCCTTGAAGCAGGCGGTATCAAGCCCTTGATGAGGAAACGGTTCGGAAAGGATTAATACATTCAAATGCTATCTCAGGGTGGCATTTTTAGTACTGATATATACAGAATGAGTATACTGTAAAGTTTTCCGTTGTGTACAATATATGCATGAGTCTTGGAGAGGTAACGCATGGGCAGGATCGTTAAGCAGGCATTTCTGCGTTCCCTGCCGGTCATGGCGGGTTATATCGTACTGAGCATAGGCTTTGGCATTCTGCTGCGGAATGCCGGTTTCGGTGTGCTCTGGTCATTTGCAATGGGAGCGTTTATCTACGCGGGATCGATGCAGTATGTCGGGGTGAGTCTTCTGGCAGGCGGAGCGTCGGTGCTGACGACTGCGATCACAACGCTCATGGTCAATGCCAGGCACTTGTTCTACAGCATCTCGATGATCGATACATATAAGGATGCCGGTAAGTATAAGCCGTATATGATCTTTACGCTGACCGATGAAACGTACTCCCTGCTTTGCGACGGGGATACACCGGACCGTGAACATGCGGATCTCTACCGTTTTCTGGTCTCCATGTTCAATTACAGCTACTGGATCACCGGATGTGTTCTGGGAAGTCTGCTAGGGGCTGTCATTCCGTTTTCTACGGCCGGTATCGAGTTCTCCATGACAGCATTGTTCATTGCGTCGTTTACGGAGCAGTGGCTGAATACACATGATCATGTCTCGGCACTGACGGGGCTTTTCAGCACGCTTGTGTGTCTGATCCTGTTCGGACCGGAGAGATTCCTGATCCCGGCGATGCTGGTGATTACACTGGTGCTGACACTTCTGCGGGGAAGGATGGAGAAACGGGTATGAGGGCGGCTGTGCTTGTGGCAGTGATGGCTGCCGTAACGATCCTGCTGAGATTCCTGCCGTTTCTTGTCTTCCGCAGACATACACCGGCATACATCAGTTATCTTGGCAAGGTTCTCCCGCAGGCGATCATCGGCATGCTGGTGGTATACTGTCTGAAGGATACGGCTGTTCTAAGCTATCCGTACGGTATACCGGAGCTGATCGCGTCTGTGTGCGTTGTCCTGACACATGTGTGGAAGCGCAATTCGATCATCAGTATCCTGGCCGGTACGGTCATATACATGTTTCTGATCAGGATCATGTGATCACGGGCAGGTGTGAAGAGATAAAAATATGAAGTATGCGGATGACAGATCAGACTTTGTGAATATCCGGGATATCATTCCCGAAGTGATCACGGAGATCAGGTATTATACGTCATTTAACTTTGTCGGGGAGAGGATCTGCGGCTATGAGGAGCCTGCAGCATTACTGACGCGGGAAGCGGCGTATGCGCTGAAGGAAGTCAGTGATGAAGTATATGCAAAAGGGTACAGACTGAAGATCTATGATGCCTACCGTCCTCAGCAGGCCGTGGATCACTTTGTGCGCTGGGCAGAGGATCCGGGGGATATCCGGATGAAGGATATCTTCTATCCCGATACGGAGAAAAGAGAGATCATCCCTCTTGGGTATGTCAGTAAACATTCCGGACACAGCCGCGGGAGTACCGTGGATCTGACCCTGACCGACAGGATGACCGGGGAGGATATCGATATGGGCGGTATCTTTGATTACTTCGGAGAACGCAGTCATTATGCATATGCAGGGCTTTCGGAGAGACAGAAGAGAAACCGGAAACTTCTCAGGGATGCCATGGAAAGACACGGGTTTGTGCCTCTGGCAGAGGAGTGGTGGCACTTTACCTTGGCGCAGGAACCGTATCCGGAGACATTCTTTACATTCCCGGTGCGTCATTATGAACCTGCGCATTGAGCAGAGACTTATTTGCGGTATATAATCTAAAATACAGATAATATCGAATATGAGTGAAGATACCAAGGTGACAGAACAGAAGAATAAGACAAAGAGACGCGCGAATGTCTACTTTTTCGCGAAGATGGCTTTTAATGTTATCCTGCTGCTGGTGGGATCGGCACTGATCAGTATTCTGCTGCGGAAAATGCAGGTAACAGCATCTCTGCGGAAACAGGAACAGAACAGTTTGCAGGCGATCGAGCAGGTGTCGGCAGTGATCGAGAGGAACCGGGAGAGTGCGGAAGAGCTGACTGAAGTCTTTCATGCGGGCAACCGGCAGATGCTGGATGATGTGGAGATGATCCTGTCGAACGGGCTGTTTGCGTCAATGCAGGATGCGGACAGTATGATACAGGCGGAGATCTTTGCGAATATTGCCGAACGTTCACAGACGAAGCTGCTGTTTTTGATGGATCAGGACGGGACGGTGCTGTTATCTCCGGACGAAGCGCTGATCGGGCTGAATCCGGCTGTTCCTGCATATATGACCCAGGAGAATGTCAACGAACTGCTGGCATGTGCCGCAGGCGGTACTGATGCGCCGGCATATGTGCGGGTGAAAAACCGGTTCGGTATCTTTTATTTCTACGCAAAGCCATACCGGTATGAGGATCAGGAGTATGTCCTGGCGATCGGTGCCGAAGCAGATATTCTGGATCATCAGACGGAAGAGCTGACGAATGTTGAGTCGGTGCTGAAGCGTGCAGCCGTGATCAACGACGGTTTCCTTTTCGCTGTGGATCCCTCCGACAGGATCTTCAGGTATTACAACAGCGGAGATCAGCTGTTAACAGGACAGAAGACAGCCAACAGCGGACTTACGGAAGAGGCGCTGACAGCAGGATACAGAGGTACGCAGAGAATCGGCGGTCATGAGTATTATGTGGTTACCGAGGAGCTTCCGGATCATACGGTGATCTTGGCGGCAGCAGAATATGACATGATCCGTGAGGATGTCAATTATGTTGCTTTCTGGTCAGTCCTGGCCTTTAATGTCATCATGATCCTGTGTCTGGCATATGCGGTCATTGTGCGCAATGACTTTGTCCGCCGGGAGGTACAGACCGACAGGATCGTCCTGCGCGGTAATTCGAAAGATCCGATCTACCTGGATAAGTCCATATTCAAGAAGATCTTCCCGCTGCTGCTTACGGGCATCATGGCCATGTTCGGCCTGTCGTTCTATACACAGACACTGCTGGAGGTGACGGAAGGCATCGAGAAGTCGGAAGTTGCCCTGCAGGAAGTGATCGGCAGATATGAGGAGAGCCAGGAGAGCCGGCAGCTGATCAACCAGTACCACGACAGGCGTTTCCTGACGACGGCAGCCCTTGTCTCACTTGGCGCGGAGGAAGACCCTGCGATCCTGAATGAAGAGTCAGACAGATATCACAGTATCTATGATGAAGACAACAATAAAGTATATCTGACAGATGATGAGGGCAACAGACTGAAGTCTGTGGCCAATTCACAGGCTTTGAAGAAGCTGTGTGAGGTTAACGGCATCAATGAGATCTATATCTATGATGAAAACGGCAGGACCATTGCGACAAGTACACCGAACTGGTTCTTCCGGATCAGTCATAATGAAGGAGATCAGTCCTATCCGTTCCTGGATGTGATCGACGGCAGGAAAGACAGCTATATCCAGGAGAGGATGGTCAATGATCTCGGTAAGACATCCCGGTATATCGGTACGGTATTCCACTACTATACCGCAAAGGATGAAAACGGGGAGACACTGTATGTTTCCCGGTTTGAATATGAGGATATGATCAACGGATCCGGGCTGACAGAGACGGAAGAAGGCAGTATTACGGCACACCGGTCGATGATCCAGATCGAATTGGATGATTCACTGACAGATTCACTGCTGGAGGCTACGGATGTGTCCAGTATTCTGTCTTCGAATATGCTGGACGGCGGTTCCATTGCCATGTTTGATACGACCGATGATCATATATGTCTGTATTCACCGCTGGAAGTGAATGTCGGCAAGAAGGCCGCAGATCTCGGCATTCCTGACAAGGCCTTCCTGAGTGAGAATTACTTTGGCTTTAACCGGATCGGTACGGAGACATACTTCCAGTATTTCCGTTACCTTGACGGATACTATATCTGTACGGCAATACCGCGCAGCAGTATGTTTGCGGCACGTCTGCCGATCGCCCTGATCACGTCGGTGATCTGCTTTGTGCTGATCCTGATCCTGTCGTTAACGATCACGCTGACAGACAGAGAAGAAGAGAAGCTCTACGAGTCCCTCAATAAGGAGATGGAGAGCGGAAACAATGCGGCTGTCTACAGTATTATTCTTCCTTCCGGACGGACGGCTTCGACGGTGACGGCGGCAGCACGCTGGAGCAATCGCCGTTTATCATGGAGTGAGCGCAGTCCCGAACAGAAACTGATGTTAATGATCAAGATCATCTGTATCCTGCTGATGATCTATGTGCTGATCTCCGTACTTGGGGCGGATAGTCTGATCCACAGAAAGTCGATCATCAAGTATATCGTCTACAGTTCCTGGGACAGAGGATGGAATATCTTTGCGCTGACTTCCTGTGTGCTGATCATGACCGTGGCGATCGTCGGTGTATCCCTGTGCAGATTCCCGATACAGCTTGTTGTGTCGCTGTTTGGCACGAGAGGTGAGACCCTGGGTCATCTGTTACTGTCGGTGCTGAAGTACGGCGGTGCCATCGGTGCCTTCTTCTACTGTCTGTATCTTGTGGGTATGGATTCGAGCAACGTTCTGGCCAGTGCCGGTATTCTGTCACTTGTCATCGGTCTTGGCGCCCAGAGTCTGATCACGGATATCATTGCCGGTATCTTCATCGTCTTTGAGGGAGAATTCCGGGTCGGTGATATCGTGACGATCGACGGTACCAGAGGTACGGTCATGGATATCGGTCTGCGTACGACCAAGATCCAGGCGCCCGGCGGAAATATCAAGATCTACAACAACAGTCATATCTCCGGTGTACTGAACATGACGAAGGAAGCTTCGATCGCTTCGGCAACGATCAGTATCGAATACGGACAGGATATCGACTATGTGGAAGCTGTCATGAAGCGTGAACTGCCGGCATTGAGAGAGAAGAATGATCTGATCCTGGATGGTCCTACATATCTGGGTGTTTCCAATCTCGGGGCCAGCGGTATCGATGTCCTGGTCATCTGCAAGTGCTTTGAGAAGGATGTCAAGGGCATGAACAGATACCTGAATGCGGAGGTGCTGAAGATCTTCTACAGAAACGGTATCAATGTACCGTTCCCGAATGTAACGATATCCCAGCTGGATATGAGCGGACGTAAGACGATCGAGGATTTCAAGGCCGAAGAGGAAGCCAGGGCAAATGAGGAGGCTGTGAAACATGAATAAACGCAGTATGATTGCGGCAGTGCTCCTGAGCAGTGTGCTGACAGTCTCCGGCTGTACGGAAAAACCGCAGGAGGATATCCCCGAAGAAACACCGCGGGAGATAATCACGGTACGGCTTGCGGATCATCCCAACGGGCATGTGCTGACAGCGATCGCAGAGGCACAGGGGTACCTGAAGGATGAGGGCATCATCATTGAATATGTCAAAGTACAGAATGATATCGAAGTATTTGAAGGTATCAGGAACGGTACGATCGATATTGCGACCAATTCCGGTACGAATCTGCCTCTTCAGCATATCTCTGAGGGCATGGATCTGACGATCTTCGGCGGCTATCTGCTTACCGGCTGTATGCCTGTATTCGGGCGGGCTGATGCGGAATGGCACGGCATTGAAGATATCATCGGTAAGACGGTTGCCTGGGAGCCGAACCTCTACGCGATCACCGGTCCTCTGCTGGAGATGCGCTATGATCCGCTGAAGGAGGTCACCTGGCTCGAGACAGAGAATCAGGAAGAGCGTATTGCGGCGGTGGAGTCGGGTGAAGCGGATTTCGGACTTGTCGGTACGGGATTAAATTATGAGATCAATACGAATCCCAATCTCAAGATCCTGACGTATGCGAGTGATGTCCTGCCTGACTATTCGTGCTGCCGTTCGGAGGCACTGACTTCGTGGGTAGAAGAAAACCCGGAGGCGGTGAAGGGCCTGATGAAGGCGTGGATCCGGGCTATGGCTTACTATGAGACACATCATGAGGAGGCTGTAAAGCTGATGGCTGAGCAGCTTGGTGAAGATGAGGAACATGTCAGGGCATTCATGGATAATCCGAGGTTTGAGGTCAATACCGATCCGATGAGGAGTTCGGTAAAGAGAGCCTGGGCTTACATGAAGCGTCTGGGTCTCCTGGATGCACAGGGTATCCGTATCAATATCGACAATCATATCAATACGAGTCTGTACAAGGCTGCTCTGGATGAGTGCCAGAAACAGTACGGTGATGAGAATCCGGCATTCTATGAGAGAATGCAGGCACTGTATGCCAGGAATAATTAGTATATATCTGAGGACAGTAAAGCCGGTCAATCGACCGGCTTTTGTCTACTTCACGGTTTTACAGATCCGTTTGCGGATCCTTTCATAGCTTCGTCTGACATGGTTCTCACTGAGGGTCATGGCAGCTTCCGTGTCTCTTTTCTCAAGAGCTTCAATGATCTGTAAATGATCACGGTTGGATGCTTTGGCATATTCCAGAGCAGTCTCCTCACTGCTGATCATCGTATTCCAGATCGAAGAGATCATTCTCTCCAGGACGACATTGCCGGCCGCTTCCCAGATCATGGCATGGATCGCATGATTACTGTCGTCGAAGGCAGAGAGGTCTCCGCGTGCGATCGCTGTTTCGGCCTTCCTGTATTCTTCGTACAGCGGGGCAGTGTCGATACCGTTGACACAGGCGAGTCTAGCGGCTTCCTTCTCCATCAGGGCTCTGACGGCGAAATGATCACGCAGGAAGTCCAGAGAGATCTCGTTGACATAGGCTACCTTGTTGGGCTTGACGGTGATCAGTCCTTCATTGTGCAGGATCTGAAAAGCTTCCCGTACAGGGAGTCTGGATACACCGAGTTCTTCGGCGATCTTCTCCTGATACAGGGTATCACCGGGTTCATAGCTGCCGTACAGGATCTCCTTGCGCAGTTCGGCAACGACTCTGTCTTTGGTCAGATTGTTTGTTAATGCTCGCATACTTGCCTCTTTCCTGTGGTTCATCGGAGTATTCCGTGATGTCATGACAATATTTTGTTGCCTAGATATATTGTATGTGGTATTTTGAGAATGTCAAATGTATACATTTAACAGTATACAGAACGGAGGACATACGTATGATAATTAAACATCCTGCAGTGTGCGGTACACTGGAATCCAGTGATGTCATGATCACGGTGGCACCCGGCAACGGTGAGGTAGCGATCGATCTTGACTCCACGGTGGACATGTACTACCACGACGCAATTATTCGCGTGATCGAAGATGTTCTGCGGGCAGAGGGCGTGGACTCGGTACAGGTCAGTGCTGTTGACCACGGTGCTCTGGACTGTACGATCAAGGCAAGACTGAAGACGGCGCTTGTCCGTTCTTCGAAGGAGGACTGACATGAGACGTACGATGATGTTTCTGCCGGGTAATAACCCGAATATGATCATTAACGGCGGTATTCTGGGCTCTGACAGTGTCATTCTCGACCTCGAGGATGCTGTAGCACCGGATCAGAAGGATGCCGCAAGAGAACTCGTAAAGAATGCCCTGGAGTCTGTAGACTTCGGCGGATGCGAGATCATTGTCCGTATCAATGCGCTGGATACACCGTACTGGGTGGATGATCTGGAAGCGGTGATCCCGCTGAAGCCGGATATGATCATGCCTACCAAGGTCAGCGGTGCCGAGTACTGCAGGACACTGTCTGCGAAGATGGATGAGATCGAAGAGAAATGTGGTATTCCGGTAGGTACGATCAAGCTGATCCCGCTGCTGGAGACAGCGATTGGTATTGAGAATGCCTTTGCGATCGCCACGAGCACACCGCGTATGGAAGCTCTGTATCTCGGTGCGGAAGACCTCACCGCAGATCTCAGATGCAAGCGTACCAAGGAAGGCAACGAGATCCTCTACGCCAGAGGAAGACTCGTCACAGCCGCAAGAGCTGCCGGTATTGAAGCCTACGATACACCGTTTACCGATGTCGAAGATCTGGAAGGCCTGGCAAAAGATGCGGCCTTTGCGAAGAGCCTCGGCTATACCGGAAAGGCGGTTATCTCCCCGAGACACGTAGAGACTGTCAACCGTATCTTCAGCCCGACGATTGCTGAGGTTGATCATGCCAAGGCTGTCTTCAGAGCGATCGAAGAAGCCAAGAGACAGGGCAAGGGTGCGATATCCCTGAACGGTAAGATGGTCGATGCACCGATCGTCATGCGTGCAAGACTGGTCCTGGAAAACGCCAAAGCCATGGGTATGGAGGTAGAAGAAATATGAGTAAACTTGTCGGAAGTATTGCCGAAGCTGTAAAGCTTGCGGGTGTCAGGGATGGCATGACCATCTCGTTCCATCATCATCTGCGCTCCGGTGACTTTGTGCTGAATCTGGTCATGGATGAGATCGCCAAGCTCGGTCTTAAGGATCTGACGATCAATGCCAGCTCGATCCATCCCGGACATGCGCCGTTGGCTGAACATATCAAGAGCGGTGTCGTAACGTGCGTAGAGACAAACTACATGAGTATTGAAGTCGGTAAGACAGTATCCGAAGGATATATGAAGAAGCCGCTGATCTTCCGTACACACGGAGGCAGACCGAGTTCACTGGCTGCCGGCAAGTCGCATATCGATGTTGCGTTTATCGCAGCACCGACAAGTGACCCGATGGGTAACTTTACAGGTAAGATCGGCAAGTCTGCCTGCGGTTCTCTAGGCTATGCCTTTGAGGATGCATACTTTGCGGATAAAGTTGTTGTCATTACCGATAACCTGGTACCGTATCCTCTGACGGATTTCTCGGTACCTGAAAACTATGTCGACTATGTTGTCGAAGTTGATGCGATCGGTGATCCCCAGGGTATCGTTGCCAGCACAACAAAGGTAACAAAGGACCCTGTATCTCTGCGTATTGCGGAGCTTGCGGCCAAGGCAATCGATGCCTCAGGTCTTCTGAAGGATGGTTTCTCGTTCCAGACCGGTGCCGGCGGGGCTTCGCTTGCCTGTGCAGCATATGTCCGTGACATCATGAAAGAACGCGGTATCAAGGGAAGCTATGCCCTCGGCGGTATTACCGGCTATATCGTGGATATGTACAGAGAAGGACTCTTTGAGGCGATCCAGGATGTACAGTGCTTTGACCTGAAGGCTGTTGAATCGTTAAGAGATGATCCCGGTCACTTCGAGATCTCTTCCACACAGTATGCCAGTCCTACGGCTAAAAGTAATGCCGCAAGAAACCTGGATGTTGTTGTCTTAGGCGCAACCCAGATCGATACGGATTTCAACGTCAATGTACATACGGATTCCCGTGGTTATATCATCGGCGGCTCCGGCGGACATACCGATGTGGCGGAAGAAGCGAAACTGACGATGATCGTAGCTCCGGTAAGCAGAGCCAGAATGCCGGTCGTCGTAGACAAAGTACTGACGGTATCTACACCCGGCAAGGATGTGGATATCCTGGTTACACAGTATGGTATTGCGGTCAATCCGAAGAGAGAAGATCTCGTTGAGCAGTTTGCCAAGGCCAGGCTGCCGATGAAGACGATGCAGGAACTGAAGGAGATCGCTGATAAGATGAACGGTATTCCTGCCGAGATCAAGGTAAACAAGAATAAGATCGTTGCCGAGGTACTGGACAGACTGGATCAGCCTCTGGATGTGATCTACGCAGTGGAGTGAGAGATGAAGATCGTAGTACTGGACGGATATACAGAGAATCCCGGAGATCTCTCCTGGGAAGGTGTAGAAGCACTTGGTGAACTGACAGTCTATGAGAGAACTCCTCTGCATGATGAAGAGGAGATCATCAGCCGCATCGGGGATGCAGAAGTCGTACTGACCAACAAGACACCGATCACGAAGAATGTACTGGACGCATGTCCGCAGATCAGGATGATCAGTGTGCTGGCAACCGGATACAACATTGTCGATACCGCATATGCGAAAGAGAAGGGCATCCCGGTATGCAATATACCGACATACGGTACAGATTCCGTAGCCCAGTTTGCGATTGCCTTACTGCTGGAGATCTGTCATCATATCGGTCACCATGACAGAACTGTCAAGGAAGGTAAGTGGGAGAACTGCCCCGACTTCTGTTACTGGGATTATCCGCTGATCGAACTGGCCGGCAAGACACTTGGCATCATCGGCTTCGGACGCATCGGCAGAAGGACCGGTGAGATCGCCAAAGCACTGGGTATGCATGTACTGGCATATGACAGCTTTGAGAATGAGGCAGGCAGACAGATCGCAGACTATGTGACACTGGATGAACTGTTCACAAAGAGTGATGTGATCGCCCTGCACTGTCCGTTATTCCCGGAGACACAGGGGATCATCAACAAGGACAGTATCGCAAAGATGAAGGACGGTGTGATCATCCTGAATAACTCCAGGGGACCGCTGATCGTTGAACAGGATCTTGCGGATGCGCTGGACAGAGGGAAGGTCGCCGCAGCCGGTGTAGACGTCGCCAGCACCGAGCCGATCAAGGGTGATAATCCTCTGCTTACCGCAAAGAACTGCATCATTACACCGCATATGTCCTGGGGCGCAAAGGAAGCCAGACAGCGTATCATGGACATGACGGTAGATAACATCAAAGGTTACCTGCAGGGTGAACCGGTAAACGTTGTAAACAAATAATAAAGAAAGAAAGTCAACTGTATCAAATCAAGGGTTACATACAGGTGACTTTTTCATATATGCATGCGCAGAAAACATGGATGAGTACTTGCACAGAACCGGAAGGAGACGCACATGACAGTAATCTATGGATATGTACGTGTCAGTACAAAAGAACAGAATGAGGACAGACAGGTTACAGCGATGATCAACTGCGGAGTGTCACCAAACAACATCTTTACAGACAAACAGTCAGGCAAGGACTTTGACAGACCTGCGTATATTAACTTATGCAGGGAGCTGAAAGAAGACGATCTGCTGTACATCAAGAGTATCGACAGACTGGGAAGAAACTACGAAGAGATCCAGGAACAGTGGAGGTATCTGACAAAGAACAGAAAGATAGACATTGTGGTCATAGATATGCCTCTGCTGGATACCAGAAGGGGAAAAATCTGGTGGGAACATTCCTGGCAGATATCGTACTGCAGGTATTATCTTTTGTGGCAGAGAACGAAAGAGCAAATATACGGCAGAGACAGGCGGAAGGCATTGCTGCAGCGAAGGCAAGAGGCGTACGCTTCGGCAGACCGGAGAAAGAGATACCGGAAGCTTTTGGAAGAGTATGCCAAAGCTGGAATGCAGGAGAGATCAGTACGGGGAAAGCTGCAGAATTATGCGGAATGCCCAAATCTACCTTCAGGTATAAAGCAATAAAACACAGAAAAAGTACACATGAGCACACAGAATCCCGGGAAAGGAGGGGGTGTTGCAAACGTGTACTTATTGAACAGTGAGTATTAGCTTCTAAGTACCTTATTGTTATGCGCATAAAGAGCGGTATATGTTAAAATTTGATTTAGACATATTACCAAGCAAAAAAGTACACGTTTTAGTCCAGATTGAGCGAATTGCGATAAATAGATAATCTTAATCAATTATAAGGGGAAATGGAGGGATCATCATGGTGGCTCTGAAATGTAAAATGTGCGGTGGAGATCTTACACCGATAGAAGGCAGTACAGTATGTGAATGTGAATTCTGCGGAACTTTGCAGACAATTCCAAATGCGGATAATGAAAAAAAGATGAATTTGTTTACACGGGCAAACAGACTTCGTTTTAATAATGAATTCGACAAAGCTGCCGGTGTATATGAAGCTATCATTTCTGAATTTCAGGAAGAAGCAGAAGCATACTGGGGACTGGTTCTTTGCAAGTATGGAATAGAGTATGTTGATGATCCGCTAACCGGAAAGAAAGTGCCTACCTGCCACAGATCCTCGTTTGAAAGTATTTTTGATGACAATAATTATGAGATGGTCATGGAATATGCTGATGCAGTTGCAAAGCGTGTATATCGTGACGAGGCTAAGAAAATTGAAGATCTGAGAAAAGGCATAATAGAAGTATCTTCCAATGAACAGCCGTATGATATCTTTATTTGCTACAAAGAAACCGATGAAAACGGAGAAAGGACACTGGACAGTGTTCTGGCACAGGATATTTATAATGCTTTAACTGAAAAGGGATATCGGGTATTCTTCTCCAGAATTACGTTAGAAGATAAACTCGGCACGGAATATGAACCATATATCTTTGCGGCACTTCATTCCGCCAAACTGATGCTGGCCGTTGGAACAAAATTTGAATATTTTGATGCGGTATGGGTAAAGAACGAATGGAGTAGATATCTTCATCTTATAGCTTCAGGAGAAAAGAAAACAATGATCCCGGTATATAAAAATCTGGATGCATATGATATGCCGAAGGAATTTGCAAGACTGCAGGCACAAGATATGGGAAAAGTAGGTGCAATGCAGGATCTTTTGAGAGGGATCGATAAAATTCTGAGAAAAGATAATAAGGAAAAAGAAGAAAAAAATACTGACAGCGGGCTGTCAGTTTTGAACGCGCAGACACAGTCACTATTGAAACGTGGCAATATGGCAATTGAAGATGGTGATTTTACAAGAGCTAATGAGTTTTATGAGCAGGTTCTTAACAATGATGCAGAATGTGGCGCTGCTTACTGGGGGAAAGTACTGTGCGTGTATAATTCGAATTGCTCAGCAGAATTGGCAAAAAAATTATTTGACCAGATTAAAAAGCACGCGCAAGAACATTTATGGGTTCAGACGCTTCCATTTGAGGCGCATGCATATGCAAGGGAAGCAGATTCTCGGCACTTCCTCGATGAATTCTCTGATCAGGAACTGGATAAATTGCTGATTGGCTTACATCCTGAAAAAATAACATTTACACTAGAGGATCCTGTGTGCTATAGGGAGGCATTCAGAAATTTATCAGTTGAAGGTCTTGGGAAACTTCTTAACAACCGCGATTACAAACGCGCATGCAGATACAAAGATGGAAATGTTGAAAAAGAAATAAACAAAGTGATCGACAAACTCAGGGATCTTCTTAAATCTGAAATGTCAAAAGAATTAGAAAAGAGAAAAAATGCAGAAAAATTATTGGCTGAACAGTCAGAATTGTTTAAAAGAGATATTTCTGATCGTTTAGAAAAAAATGCTGATCAGATTTCCAAAATAAAAATAGAGGAAGAAACAGCAAGAAAGAAAGCGGAAAAAGACGCTGAAGATTCTTACCAGAGAGATATTAGTCAATGGGAAAACGATAATAATCTAGCTGTAAAGAAATGGGAACAATCCAAAATTGATTATGAAGAATCATGTATAACCGCAGAGAAGAAAAAAGGTGAATTGGAAGAGAAAATAAAGAAATTAGAATCTGAAAAAAAGAATTTGAAAGGTTTGTTCTCCGGCAAAAAGAGAAAAGAGTTGGAGGATAATATTGCGGCTTTGAAAAAAACACTCATTGAAACGAAACCAGTGACCAAGCCAGCAGATAAACCCGTACAAAAGCCAAAGCCGGAAAAGAAAGCAGTAATCATACATCAAAATAATACTGTCTCTGCAAAGGCAATGATTATAAATGCAATAAACCCGTTAATTAATAAAGCTCAAATAATAAGTCAAGGGTTTGGCACTTATCAATATGATTCTCAGAAGAAACCAATTAAATGGCGAATACTTGAAGTTAAAAAAGACAGAGCACTGCTGATTACAGAAGATGGAATTGATGCGAAGCCATACAACGAAGAATACGAAAGTATAACATGGGAAAAATGTTCGATAAGAAAATGGTTGAATAAAGAGTTCTATAATACTGTGTTTAATGGACAGGAAAAAGCACGGATTCTTACGACAAAAGTAACTGCGGATAAGAATCCTGAGTATCCTGCAGACCCTGGTAAGAATACACAGGATAAGATATTTCTCTTATCTGTGCCTGAAGTAAACAAATATTTCAAATCCGATGAAAATAGAAGTGCTAAAGCAACGCCATACGCAAAAAAGAATGGAGCTTATACAAATGACAAAGGAATGTGTTCCTGGTGGCTGCGGTCGCCCGGCAGCGATTCCGGGTTTGCTGCTAAGATCTCTGTTCTTGTCGATGTGATCGGCGACTCCGTGGATGATGACAGTAACACGGTCCGCCCCGCTTTATGGGTGAAAATCGACTAATCCTAAAATCAGAAATCCAGCGAAGCCCGGGAAATGTTGCAAAGCGTCGATCCCATAATCACATAGCAATGTATTTGAGATTTACGGAAGTAAGGCAGGACAGAGCGAACTTGCTGTAATAACAAAGTCAAAAGATCAATGTTCATATATCGTGGTAGATCGCAAAAAATCGGCAAAATAATATCGGTATATATTTGTAGGCTATCAGCAGAAATGAATATGGATCATGACGCAAAAATTCTTGATATACCAATTAACAAGAAGAACAGTCTGACTGTTTTTAATGAAGTGATTCAGGAGATAAGTAAAAGCACTGAAGAGGGAGAATTATAATGTCTAAATTCGTAATGGAGTGTCCGAACTGCGGCAAATATGTAGAAGCAAGCAGTGGGTTCTTTGCAAGAAAGAAAATTGATTGTTCCTGCGGTTACACGATTAATGTTCGTATGGATAAACTTATAAGCAGAAAATGCCCTCACTGCAGCAATGATGTTGTTTTTGATCAGTCAAAAGGAGCAAAGGCGAAGTGTCCTGTCTGCGGAGAACCAATCAATACGATGGAAGGCCAAGATAAAATGGCAGAATTTTCCTGCGCCCAATGTGGTGTGAAACTGATCACCAGCAAGGCGGCATCTTCCTATACATGTCCAGTTTGTGACTTTGTGAATAATGTTCCGGAACGCCTGATGGCTGAAAAGATGAGAAAAGACGGTCTGGCAAGCATCATCAAATATGAAGGAGATAATAATACTTTTATCTGGAAGCATCCTATAGAAGATTTCAATATGGGATCTCAGTTGATCGTGCACGAAAGTCAGGAAGCGGTTTTTTTCAGAGATGGCCAGGCGTTAGATCTGTTTGGACCGGGCAGATACACACTTGAAACTCAGAAACTTCCGATTTTGGATTCTATTTATCAGCTGCCTACAGATACAGACAGGACTTTCCACTCTGAAGTGTATTTTATTAATAAGACTGTTCAGATGGCTATTAAGTGGGGGACACCGGAAAAAGTACGCTTCATTGATCCATTGACCGGTACACCGTTGGAGATCGGAGCATCCGGTGAAATGAATCTACAGGTATCTAATGCCAGGAAACTGCTTGTAAAGCTTGTAGGAACAACAAAAGGAGTTTCATGGGACGGTGGGGAAGGTATGACAAAATCACTTCAGGCATCCTTCCGGCCATTAATCGCAAATGCTGTAAAAACCAATCTGTCTTCAGTAATTAAAAATGAGAATATTGATCTTTTGGAGATTGATGAGAAGCTGGATCTTATATCTGAAAATCTCAGACAGAAGATTCTTCCGGGATTTGAAGAATATGGTTTAACCATCCCTCAGTTATATGTAACAAGTGTGGTGCTTCCGGAAAATGATCCGAATTTCAAACGGATAAGAGAACTGCATACAATTACCCTTCAGGCAAGAGTTGTGCAGGCAGATGCAACGATAAAGACTGTACAGGCACAGGCAGAGACTCAGTACAGAACCGCGCAGGAACAAAGCAGAGCGACGATCGAAGCAGCACGCCGTGAAGCTGAACTGCAGAGACAGACGACTGAAACGGAGATCGCCAGACGTGAAGCTGAAAGAAGAGTCATTGCTGCCCAGGCGGAAGCGCAGGCACAGAGAATGGCAGGTTTAACAGAAGCAGAGGTTATGGCTGCCAAGGGATATTCTCAAAGGGACGTACTGCAGGCTGAAGTGCAGAAAGCATATGCTGAAGGAATCGGGAATATGGGACCGGCAATCTCTGCAGGCGGGGGCTCCAATGTTATGGGTGACATGCTTGGTCTTGGTGTAGGACTTGCTGCAATGAATGCAGTTGCACCGCAGATTGGCGGTATGTTCCAAAATATGAACATGACACAGACAGGTGCAGTACCGAATCCTGCAACAAGTACACAGCCGGTTGCAGATACATGGGACTGTACATGCGGTAATAAGAATATCGTCGGTAACTTCTGCAATATGTGCGGAACCAGAAGACCGCAGCCTGTTAAACCGGATACATGGGACTGTGCATGCGGCAATAAGAATATCATTGGCAATTTCTGTAATATGTGCGGAGCCAGGAGACCGGAACCGTCGGTTCCTGCAACATGGGATTGCTCGTGCGGTAACAAGAATATAATCGGTAACTTCTGCAATATATGCGGAAAGAGAAGAGGTGAATAGACATGTCTAAAAACGAACTTCGTCGGTATATCATCCTTTCTGTAATATTTGCCGTCTTCAGTGTTATAGCGTTTGCGGCTCCATTTAATAAAAATGCTGTTTTCTGGATTTCATATCTGTTTGGTGTAATTGCCATCGTATTCCAGGTGTATGTTCTGAAAATATCGTTTGCTGACGGAGCAGAAACAAAAAGTAAATTCTATGGTTTTCCTATTGCACGTGTAGGAGTCATGTATATGATTGCCCAGTTGGTGATCAGTCTGATTGGGATGATTGCTGCGCCATATATAAAGACATGGATCGCTGTCGTGATCAACATACTGCCCGCAGCATTGGCTGTTATAGGTACTGTAGCAGCAGATGCAGCAAGAGAAGAAGTAGAACGACAGGAAGTAAAGATAAAGAAAGATACTACGAACATGCGTTCATTACAGGCAGCCTGTTCAGCATTAGTTAGTATTTGTGAGGATGGGTCATTAAAGAAAAAACTTCAGGATCTTACAGAAGAGTTTAAATATAGTGATCCGGTATCGTCTGATGCGACGATCCAGCATGAATATGATCTTCTGAACGAGATGGAAAAATTGAAGAAATATCTGACGGAAAAGAATAGTTCAGAAGCAGAGAAAAGCTGTTTAAAGATTACTGCACAGCTGAAAGAAAGAAATGTGCTTTGTGCACGAAACAAGTAAATGAAAACAGATCAATAAGAGACGTGAAAACACCCTGTTCCTCAGGGCTGTCACGTTAATAGGAAAAAGAATGAAACTGAAATACTTGTTAAAGGTAAACTGTAATGATGAATTGAGAAGAGCTAAAAAGTTTGAATTCTCTTTTCAGCGAACCCATCACATTAGTGTTCGGATAGCAAAGGATAAGTACACGATCAGTGCTTTGATTGGTAAAGATTATAGAAAAACAAATAATCAGTATCTTATCAATCTCATGAGAGAAGGAATCAGGCGTGCAATGATCCTGCATCTTTTTCTATATGAAGCACCTATCAAGAATCAATGCTTTGAATTAACTGTGATTGATGGGAATGAATGTAAGGAGATTATCGATACAAGCTTTATGCCTTACTCGATGATCAATTCCAAATTGTTGAGACCCCTGCCGGAATACGTTAAGGAAACTCAATTCCTTCAAAAAGCGATGTCGGCAACAAAAACCGAAAAGGGAAGTGAGAGCGCGGCTTTATCTGCATATTTGTACAGCAAAAGCAGAGCATATGAAACAGAACGGTTTCAGAATCTTTGGATGGCATTTAATGGTTTTTATTCATCCAGACGTGATGCTGAAAAACATAAGGATAAACCCAATATAGAGAGAATTTTAAGGCGATATCATCTTGGAAATGAAATGCTGATACAGAGAGAACGAGAAAGCTTAGGAAAATCTCCGCTTTTGGCACTGCAGGAAGTCAGCGAAAACACCTTCCTGAAGGATATTCGGGACAGTGAAACCAAAACATATAAGATCATCAGTCATTATATAGAAAAGCATGTCAAAAAGGATATCACCGTAGAGGGATTTATCGTCGGTGAACTGTCATATTACCTTCGGTGCACACTGTTTCATGCAAATAGACCGATACAGCTGATAGCGTTTAAAAATGATTTGGATTTGAAGTGTCTGAGATTGGTAAATGCTGCTCTAGAAAACTTTTTGGATGAGCATTTGACCGATATTTTTGAAGGATAGAAATATAACAAATAGGTGAATCATAAACCAAAAATGTAATAGGAATAGCTTTTGCCAGAAAACTACGAAGGAGACTTAAGTATGGTGGTATGGAAATGTAAGATGTGCGGCGGTGATTTAACCGTTATAGAGGGAAGCAGGGTATGTGAATGTGAGTTCTGCGGTACCAGACAAACAATTCCTTCTGTTCATGATGAAGGTTTGCAGACGCTTTTCAACAGAGCAAATACGCTTCGTATGCGCTCTGAGTTTGATAAAGCAGCAGAGATCTATGAAAAGATCCTTCAGAGGAGTGAAACAGAAGCTGAAGCATACTGGGGGCTTATCCTCTGTAAGTACGGTATTGAGTATGTTGAAGATCCGGTGACGTATAAGAGAGTTCCGACATGCCATCGTGCGTCATATGAATCAGTCACTGCGGATGAAGATTATAAGAACGCATTATATTACGCAGATACTGCCCAAAGAGGAATCTATGAAGCTCAGGCTAAAGAGATCGATGAGATCCAGCGCGGAATCCTTGCCCTTGCACAGAAAGAAGATCCATATGATGTTTTCATCTGCTATAAGGAGACGGATGAATCTGGGAAACGAACACAGGATAGTGTGATTGCCAATGAAATCTATTACCAACTGACACGTGAAGGATTTAAAGTATTCTTTGCGGCTATTACTTTGGAAGATAAACTGGGAAAAGAATATGAACCGTATATTTTCTCAGCACTGAATACAGCAAAAGTAATGCTGGTGATTGGCACTAGACCGGAGTATTTCAATGCAGTATGGGTAAAGAACGAATGGTCACGTTTCCTGAAATTGATGAAAAAAGACCGTACCAAGCTGCTGATTCCTTGCTACAGAGATATGGATGCATATGACCTGCCTGAAGAATTCTCACATCTCCAGGCACAGGACATGAGTAAGATTGGATTTATCAATGATGTGGTTCGTGGAATCAAAAAGGTGGTTATAAAGGAGACTGCAGCCCCGTTTGTTCAGAAGGCGGTTACTCAGAACAATTCTTCAGGTGGTGCCTCGGCATTTGTCAAAAGAGGCATGATAGCTCTTGAGGACAAGGAATGGGATAAAGCCGATAGTTTCTTTGAAGAAGCACTGAATCAGGAGCCTGAATCTGCAGAAGCATATCTTGGAAAACTTCTGCTGAAAAACCGTCAGCCAAATCTTGAAGCTTTGTTTAATCATTACAAAGAAGAGTATAAACATGCCGGCATCCAGCGAGTAAAAGCAGGACAGGAAGATAATGATCATATTAATGCAGCAGTACAGAAATACAGTATTGACGGATACCTGGACAGAGAAGCTATTCTGAGACAATATCAATATGATCTTGGATTTGACTCTTATCTTCAAAGCAGAAGAATTCAAAAATCAAAGCTGCAAAAAGAATTGGAATCAGAACGTAATCTGACCAGAGCATTACAATACGCTAAAGGTGAAACAAAGAAGAAGCTGGAAAATGAACTCTCAGAATTAAACCGTATTTTGGACGAGCGTATCACCCTTGCTAAAAAGACAGATGAGAACAGTATTTCTAAGGTGAAGAGTAATTATGCTGCTTTCCTTATACAAGCAGATAAAGAAGTGCAGGCATTGGCTGAGCAGGCAGAGCAAAGGAGAAATCTGGACTATACACAAGCTATTACTGCGATGAATGCCGCAACAGATATAACGTCTTTTGAAAAAGCAAAAACAGTATTTGATTCGCTTAAGGGTTATCAGGAAAGCGGCGGTTATTCAGAGTATTGCCAGAAGGAGATAGACAGATTAACAGAAGAGAATCGCAAAGAAATAGAGCGACAGTATGCGATTCAGAGAAAACAGGAAGAAATCTCCCGTAAAAAGAAAAAGAGCATAATTGGCATAGTTACTGCTGTTTTGGTTCTTTGTGTGGTTGCTTTTGTGATCATAAGAACAACGGTAATTCCAAGCAATAAGTATAAATCCGCAATTGCTATGCGAGAAAATGGAGATTATGCCGGCGCATATGAGATATTGATGGGTTTGAATGGATATAAAGACAGCGCTGAACTGGCAGCATCTATTAGAGAAGAAAATCCGTATGTTACAGTTATGGTTGCCAAGCCCGGAGAAATAGTAACATTTGGTTCATATGAACAGGATGCGAGTACTTCTAATGGCAAAGAAGCTATTACATGGAAAGTTTTAGCAAAAGAAGATAACAGGATCCTTTTGATCAGTGAATACGGATTGGACAGTCAGCCATATGATACATCAAGGGAGAATGGTACATGGCAAACTTGTTCACTTCGAAAATGGTTGAATAGTTATTTTATTTCATCAGCATTTACCGGTGAAGAACAATCACTCATTGAAACAAGCACTGTGACAGCAGACAAGAATCCGGAGTACAATACAGATCCGGGAAAAGATACACAGGATAAGATATTCCTGTTATCAATACAGGAAGCTCAGCAGTATTTTAATTCTGATGCTGAAAGATTGGCAAAAGCAACACCATATACACTCGGGAAAGGTGTTTATGTCAACGATGTCACTAATGGTTCTAATTGGTGGCTGCGCTCGCCCGGTCAAGAACCTTATACTGCTGCTTTTGGAGTACATGATGGAGGCATTGGCTTGTATGGTATATACGTTGATGGATATTCTCCGATTGTTAAACAAAAATACGAGTACATGATCCGTCCAGCTATGTGGGTGAAAATCAATTGATCAGCAATTATAATTCTACAGTTTCTAAATAAGAAATATGATGTCTTAGAGCATCGGTACGGAAGTTGATCATCTTTTGATAATTCTTCATACATCTAGCGGGATACTCTCTGCTGAAATACGCATTGAAGAAGTTTGTGTTACTTGTCATGTGATGCATCCCATCCCCGTGGCTGATTGTCCTGTAAATCGATATCTGTCCCGCAGTAACAGGGAGAGACAGCAAAGAAATACTCTTGTCCAACAGGAGTATTTTGTTTTATTGCCTCTTTCTCTTATCCGTTGGTACAATATCCATAGATTGCCCATGGGCTTAGAAATGGCAGGAATACTATGCAGATAAATGAGATCATACATGGTTTTACGGTTAAGGAGATCCGTAAGGTTAATGACATACAGGCAGAGCTGATCGTGATGGAACATCCTCACTCCGGCGCAAAGCTTGCCTGGTTAAAGCGTGATGAAGAGAATAAGACGTTCTCGGTGGCGTTTAAGACCGTACCCGAGGATGATACGGGTGTCTTTCATATTCTTGAACACAGTGTCTTAAACGGCTCGAAGAAGTACCCTGTGAGAGAACCGTTTGTGGAATTGTTAAAGGGGAGTATGCAGACGTTTCTGAATGCGATGACCTTCAACGATAAGACGATGTATCCGGTATCCAGCAGGAATCCTCAGGACTTCCTGAACCTGATGGATGTCTACCTGGATGCGGTATTCCACCCGGCGATCTATACAAATCCGAATATCTTCTATCAGGAGGGATGGCACTATGAGATCAGAGATCCTGAAGAGGAACCGATATACAAGGGTGTTGTCTTTAACGAGATGAAGGGTGCTTTCTCTTCCGTGGATGAGATCATTATCGATGAACTGCAGAGAATGATGTTCAGGGATACCTGCTATCAGTATGTATCGGGAGGTGATCCCAGGCATATTCCTGATCTTTCCTATGAGCAGTTTATTGCCGATCACAGAAGATTCTATCATCCTTCCAATGCGTACTTCTTCCTGGACGGAGATCTTGATATCGATACCGTACTGACAAGGATCGATGAAGTACTGCAGGAATATGAAGCCAGGGATATGCATGTACATATCGATATGCAGAAGATCCTGCCTGCTGAAGACCGTACGGTAATCTATGAGATCGCCCCGGATGAGGATGAAAGTGCCAAGACTGTAGTAACACTGGCCAAGATCGTCGGTGACTACACGGAGCCGGAGAAACAGATCGCCTGGAATGTGATCTCGGGTGTACTGACCGGAAGTAATGAGACACAGTTAAAGAAGGCTATTATTGACAGCGGTCTTGGGCAGGATGTGGAGATCGCCCTGATGGATGAGATGATCCAGCCGTATATTACACTGTCAGTCAGAAATACCGATCCTGAGAAGAAGGACGAAGTATTAAAGACGGTCAGAGAAGTACTGACGGATATTGTGACAAAGGGTATCGACAGGGAAGAGGTAAAGGCAGTCCTTAACGGGATGGAGTTCCGCTACCATGAGCCCAAGGAACCCAGCGGTGTCATCTATGCCGAGATGATGCTCAGAAGCTGGCTGTATGATGGTGATCCGACGATGTATCTCGATGCCGGACATTACTACGATGAGCTGCGGGAGAAGCTGAATCAGGGATACTTTGAAGAACTGATCAGAGAGGGACTTCTGGCAGAAGATGTCAATATTCTGACAGCCATACCGTCAAAGACGCTCGGTGAAGAAAGAGAAGCGGAAGAGGCAGCACGTCTGCAGAAGGCGAAAGAGAGCTGGGAAGATGTTAATGCCTTCGTGGAGATCAACAGGGTCCTGGATGAATGGCAGGAGACACCGGATACACCGGAACAGCTGGCGACATTGCCGCAGCTGAAGATCAGTGATGTACCGGCAGAACCGATGCGTTATGAACCGGAGAAGCGTGAATACAGGGGCATACCGGTCATGCTGTATCCGGAGGAGAAGACAGGTATCGTCTACTTCAGCATGTACTTCCTGATGAACGGTATTACGAAGAAGTCACTGGCGGAAGTCGGTGAGTTCGCGGATCTGCTCGGCAGTCTTCCGACCGAAGATCATACCCTGACAGAACTGCGCCAGATCATCCGCAGAGACCTTGGCGGACTGGCTTTCGGGACAACGGTCAGTTCCCTGCCTGAAGACCGTGATGCGGCGATTCCGCTGCTGTATGCGACCGGCAAGGTACTGAAGAAGAACCTGCAGACGGCGATGGATCTGGTATGGGAGATCACCCAGAAGACGATCTTCGACAAGGAGATGATCAGGGCTCTTCTGGCACAGGAGGTCGAAGCCAACAGACAGGCGATGATCAGCAGCGGTCATCTTGCGGCGATGATCAGAACAGCGTCACAGTGCAGTGCCGGCGGCAGTGCCAGGGAAGACCTCGATGGCTATGCCTCGATCTGCTGGGTCAGTGATCTGTATGAACACTATGATGAAAGAGCTGAGGAATTCATCGCCAATCTGGAGATGTACAGGGATATCCTGTTCAACAGGGAGCGCATGATCCTGAGCATGACCGGTGAAGAGAATCTGAAAGCTCTGACCGATCTTTCGGATAAGTACCAGACACAGAGATTCGAGAGAGGTGTTGTACACTTCCCGATCGAAGATAGAAAGCAGGAGGGCATGGTCATTCCTGCAGGTATTGCCTACAGTGCAGCTTCGTTCAACCTGAAGGATGTCGGCGGCAGGATCTCCGGAGCGATCAGGGCATTGAGTCATATCCTGACGTATGGCTATCTCTGGAATGAAGTCAGAGTCAAGGGCGGTGCCTACGGTACCGGACTTTCCGTGGGAGCTGACGGTACGCTTACCGCATACTCTTTCCGTGATCCCGATCCGGCGAATACGATCCATATCACAAAGACACTGGGTGAATTCACACGTGAGCTGGCCAGGGGCGATACCCCGCTGGACGCGTATATCATCGGTGCTGTAGCAGCCGGTGATCCGCTGCAGTCTCCGCAGTCCAGAATACGTCTTGAAGATCTGCGTCAGATCAGCGGTATTACGTATGAATACCGCAAAAAGCTGCGTGAAGAGCTTCTGCATACGACGCCGGAGGACTTTGTACAGCTGGCGGACTGGCTCGAAGAGGGCATGAAAAAGGCTGCCGTATGTGTAGTGGCAGCCGAGGGTAAACTGAATACCGTAGATGGTCTTGAGATCGTCAGGTGATCAGTACTTGTAAATACTGACGGAATAGAGGACGGAGCCTGCTTCGTCCTCATGTCCGTATATTTCTTTCATGGGACGGAACTCAAAGTCCATCGTGACCGTATGATACTGGGGACTCAGGGAGAAACGCCAGGGACCGACCATGAAGAACGTGTCATAGTACTTATCAAGGGCAGTATCGATCTCTGACTGTGTATACAGCAGTTCCGTACCGCGGGCATAGACACCGAAGGTGATATCGATGTCCTCGTTTTCGGGGTCGATAATACCGGTCTGCAGAAAGCGTCTGTCGAATTCTTCGGGCGTAATATCTTTGAGGTGATGGGTCGCATAGTATTCATCACTCTCGTAGTCAGCGTTTTCGCTGTATATATCGATATACTTGACTTTGTATGAGCCGTAGGCCTGCAGGAACTCTTCCCAGGAGCTGCCGGGACCGATACCTTCCGCCGTCTTAAGCGTATTCATGTCGGTATACCAGGTGTAGGAGCTGCCGTCGATCGAGCGCAGGGGATCGTTGTCTGCCTTACCGCTTTCGTCATACAGTTTGTAGGAACTGATATCGAGATAGCCTTCGGGAGCTGTACGGTTACTGACGAACAATGTCGTATGATACAGTACCCACATCAGGCAGGCACATACTATGAGACACAGACTGACCAGGAAACGGATCAGCGGGAATCTCTTTTTCTGAGAAGTCATATACATCACCTCCGCTGAAATTAATCATAGCGGATATGAAGGGATTTGTAAAAACGGAGGAAGACAATGGAGTACAAGGTAAGCAGATACGGGGAAGGAAAAGATCTCGTGATCATGATGCGGGAGGAGGATCCCGCAAAGATCCTGGGTGATCTGCAGGGTATCCGGGCAGTCAATATTTATGACTATGACTGGAACATGTATATGTCACCGTGGCCGGCACAGAAGATATTCAGACAGGGTGAAGACTTCGGCGGACAGGCGGATGAGATGGTACAGGCAGTGGCTTCCGTGCTTGCGGGAGAGACGTATGATCATGCGTATCTGATGGGATATTCCCTGGCCGGTCTTTTCTCGCTGTATGCCGTCACAAAGATCCGGGGCTTTACGGGTGCTGCTTCGGTATCGGGATCACTGTGGTTTCCTGATTTTACAGCGTATTTACAGACGCATCCGGTACTTTGTGAGCGGGTAT
Organism: Solobacterium sp. UBA3691; assembly: GCA_002372175.1. Taxonomy (GTDB): domain Bacteria; phylum Bacillota_I; class Bacilli_A; order Erysipelotrichales; family Erysipelotrichaceae; genus Bulleidia. The sequence continues at coordinate 2,175 of DFIS01000080.1, read as the reverse complement.
ACCTTTCCGTCGGCGAGAAAGAGAAGAAGACGAAGAACCCGGTCATGTCTGCGGTGGAAGAAAAGACAGAACAGGTCCGGGATCTTCTGGGACAGTACTGTACGGTAACGTATGAACTGAATCCGGGAGGGCATTTCCAGGATCCTGATATGCGTATGCATAAAGCATTAAAGACACTGGTATTATAAGAAACATCGCATACAATGCAGTTTTTGCGATAGATACAGCCGAATTCTCTGCGTTAGTATATAACCAAGAGCAATTCGGTTTTTAATTCCGGTATCATCGGGAGGTGCAGTATGACCAAAGATATGACGGTTGGTTCTCCGCTCAGGCATATCCTTTCTTTTGCAATCCCTGTTCTGCTGGGCAACCTGTTCCAGCAGTTATACAATGTGGCAGATACGCTGATCGTCGGACGTTTTCTCGGTCTGAATCAGCTGGCAGGCGTCGGCTCCACCGGCTCATTGTCATTCCTTGTGATCTGGTTCTGCAACGGCACATGCAACGGGTTTTCGATACCGATCGCGCAGAGCTTCGGCGGCGGCAGACATAACGAACTGCGGAAATACCTGGCTAACGGTATCCGCATGGCTGTGATCATTGCGGCTGTAGTCACGACACTCGTATCTGTGTTCTGCGGTCCGCTGTTAACAGCGATGAAGACACCTGCGGATATCTACGAATATGCCCATGCGTATATTCAGATCATCTTCCTGGGTCTTCCGTTTACGATGCTGTATAACTATACGGCTTCGATCATCCGTTCCCTCGGTGACAGTAAGACACCGGTACTTCTGCTGGTGATGTCCTCCCTGATCAATATCGTCCTTGATCTGGTGTTTATCCTGGCATTTAACATGGGTGTACGGGGTGCTGCGCTGGCTACGGTGCTTGCCCAGCTGATCTCCGGTCTTACCTGTGTGTATCACATATACAGGCGTGTTCCCCTGCTGCATATGCATAAGGAAGATCTGGCTTTCTCACCTGCACATACGAAGGAACTGCTTCGTCATGGCGTACCGATGGGTATCCGCCTGACGATCATTGCCTCGGGCATCTCGATCCTGCAGGTGGCTGTCAACTCGATGGGTACCAATGCGGTTGCGGCGATGACGGCTTCCGGCAAGATCTACGGTATCCTGTCAGCACCGATCATGGCGGTAGGACAGTCACTGGCACCGTTTGCCGGACAGAATATCGGGGCGAGAAGACTGGACCGTGTATCACAGGGTCTGCGTGCTGCCTCGATGCTGGAGATCGGCATCTGGATCTTCGGCATGCTGGTTTCGTTCTTCTTCGGCAGACAGCTGATCGGTATCTTCGTCAAGGATGCCCCGGAGGAAGTCATCCGGCTTGGTTATCTTGCGAACATGATCAGTACTTCCGGGTTTATCTTCCTGATGGCTGTGAATACAGTGCCGAATATCCTGCAGGGCATGGGCTTCTCGATTGCGAGTCTCATCACCGGCATCACGGAAGTTGTCGGACGAATCATCGCTGCCAGGTACTTTGCAAAGTGGTGGGGCTTTGCCGGGGTCGCCTCGGCTTCGGTCATGGCCTGGCTGTTAACAGCACTGTTCGCATATCCGGCATACTTTATCCTGCGTAAGCGTCTCGCACAGAAGTTTGCGGCTGAGGATGCGCAGGCACTGATGCGTGCATAATACCGGAGTTCCCGTATGATCAATAATATGACATCGGGTTCACCGTTAACGCATCTGCTCAGGTTTGCCTTCCCGGTTTGGCTTGGCATTCTTTTCCAGCAGATGTACAACATCGCGGATACGATGATCGTCGGCCGATATCTCGGCCTGAATCAGCTTGCGGGGTTCGGTGCCACAGCGTTTTTCATGAATCTTGTGATCGGCTTTGCGGTACTGGGTCCTGCAACGTGCATACCTGGTATTATCCAGGGCATGGGATATCCGGTGGTATCACTCGTGACCGGAATGACAGAAGTACTGGGCAGAGCCTTTGCCTGTTATATCCTGGCAGGGCCGTTTGGCTTTACCGGGGTATGCTGTGCCAATGCATTGGTCTGGATCTTTACAGCACTGTTTGCGATACCGGCATATCTGGTATGCAGGAAACAGCTGCAGAAGAAATTCAATACCGAAATGAATACATGATAAAACAGAATCTTGGGATGATATGACCCTTGTCAAGTAGACA
>DFIS01000022.1 GCA_002372175.1 Solobacterium sp. UBA3691 | reverse complement strand
CTTATCCACGATAGTTCATATTACCAAATAAAAGCATACCGGTATCTGATTCACAGATACCGGTATTTATTATGTCAGTTAACGCAGATAATACGGCTTACAGTAGACCGGAAGACCATCCTTCATCATGACGCTCGGCTCACCCTTGATCAGCGGTCTGAGATATGCATATGCTTTCTCAGTGATGCCCTGATAGTCAGGCAGGATCCATTCCGCAGGGAAATACCGGATCTTATTCGCCACCTCATGCACATCCACAGCGATGAACTCCGTGTCGTATGTCTCCATATCCCGCCGCTTTAAGGCGACCATCTTACCGGTAAAGGCAGGATCGGCAGAATGCATATGCGCAGATACACCAAGCCGGAAAGCCTCCGTAACATCTGTCAGCGAACGCTCCGTCCCATGACATCTCTGTGATGTACTAAGATCCTGTACACGGCAGCGTGAAGCTGTATAGGATGTCAGGATCATATTCCTGATCGTATTTGCGGCACTGCCGGGCACCGTCTGTCCGGCATACTTCTCACCGGCAGCCGATACAAGTGTACCGTCAGCGTAGTGTATACCCTCACTGATCACGATATAGCACTTGTTTTTCTTTCTGACGCATGCCTTGACTGCCGCCAGGAATGATGCTCTGTCAAACACCATCTCCGGAAGCACCAGAACATCCACGATACCCGAAAGACATGCGGAAGCTGCCAGCCATCCGGCATCCTTGCCCATCGTCTCCAGAACGAATACTTCCTGTCTGGTATAGACACTCAGATCCATCCATGTCTGCAGAGCCGTGGACGCGATGAACTTTGCGGCAGAGCCAAACCCGGGACTGTGATCCGTGCCCAGAAGATCGTTATCCACGGTCTTCGGACAGCCGATAAACCGATGCCCGGTGATCTCATGTTCCTGCGCATATTCGCAGAGAGCCGCCACCGTATCCATTGAATCATTACCACCGGTATAAAACAGTGTCTCTATATCATGCTTTTCCATGATCCGGATCAGTTTCTTGATATCATCTACATTATCTCTTCTCAGCTTATAACGGCAGGAACCCAGTGCCCCGGCCGGTGTCTGCTGAAGAATGCGGTTTTCCTCATCTGTCATGTCTGTCAGGTCAACAAAACGTTCATTGAGGATCCCTTCGATTCCGTTCAGACCCCCGAGCACAGTATCATAGACAGGATTCATCTGGTTAGCCTTGATGATTCCTGCAATCGTGGAATTAATAACAGATGTCGGACCGCCCGACTGTGCTATCAAGCATTTAGACATGATCATTCTCCTTATCCGCTATATTCATTATACCGTAAACTATTCCGATAGTTTTTCCCACTTTTCATAGAGATGTGCCAGTTCATTATGTACATCATCGATCTGTTCATCCAGCACTGCCATCTTCTGGTAATCCTGATAATACTCCGGTTCAAAGCGCCGAGCCCGCAGATCCTCCAGTTCCTGTTCTTTTTTCGTGATCGCATCTTCGGTCCTGCTGATCTCGCGGCGCAGAGCTTCCGGTGACATTGCCCGTTCCTTTACAGGTTCCGGTTTCTCTGCTTTTCTTCTGGCTGCCTCCTGCAGCTCCTGTCTCTTTATCCCCTCTTCGTATTCATCGTAATTCATGTCATAGAAGACGGCCTCACCGTTTTCAAAGACGATCAGGGCATTGGCCAGTCTGCGGATAAAATAACGGTCATGTGACACAAACAGCACACTGCCGGTGTATTCGGAAAGAGAGTCTTCAAGAGCTTCCTTACTGGGAATATCGAGATGATTTGTCGGTTCATCAAGGATCAGCAGATTGGCATTCTGCAGCAGCAGTTTGGCAAGCGACAGACGTACTTTCTCACCGCCGGAGAGAACATCCGTCAGCTTGAATACATCATCGGCAGAGAACAGGAACTGTCCCAGTACACTCCTGATCGCAGTACGGTCAAGATCGGGATGTTCATCCCAGATCTCCTCCAGAACGGTCTTGCCGGAAGAGAACTGTGCCAGCTGCTGGTCAAAATATCCGGGATCGATCTGATGCCCGTAGAGATATGTACCTGACAGGGGTTTTACCAGTCCCATCAGTGTTTTGACGAACGTGGATTTTCCGGTTCCGTTAGGACCCAGGATACCGATACGCTGTCCTCTCTGCAGAGACATCGTCACTGTTGTCAGCAGATGATCATATCCGATACCCAGTTTATCTGTTTCCAGAACGGTCTGCCCGCCTCTTCTGGCTGGTGTAAAGCGCGCATGAAAAGTTTTGGTATCCCCTTCCCGCACCGGATCGATCTTGTCCATACGGTCAAGATACTTGATCTTTGACTGTGCAAAAGCTGCCTTATTTTTCTTATAGCGGAACTTCTCGATCAGTGCCTCCAGACGTTCGATCTCTGCCTGCTGACGTCTGTAAGCCGCCTGCATCTTCTCCGTATTATTCTTTTTCTGTTCCTGATAAGACGTATAATTGCCGATGTATCGTGTCATATGACCGTATTCGATCTCATAGACAACATCCGTCGTGTGATCCAGGAACATGCGGTCATGTGAAACCATGACAATAGCTTTGGGATAATTCCGTACATAGCCTTCCAGCCATTCGATCGTCTCCAGATCAAGATGATTGGTCGGCTCATCCAGCAGCAGGATATCCGGCTTGGAAAGCAGCAGCTTGGCAAAAGCGATCCGTGTACGCTGACCGCCGGAAAACTCGGATACCTTCTTCTGCAGATCCTGTACGGTAAAACCAAACCGGGTAAATACCGTATGCATCTCTGTTTCCCAGGCATATCCGTTCATCGCCTCAAAACGTTCCTGTACATCCGCATAGCGTGCCAGGACCTTCTCACTGCTGTCCGTCAGCATCGTCTCTTCCAGGGCATTGAGTTCCCTCTGCATCGCAAATACAGGTTCAAATACTGTCTTCAGTTCCTCTTCGACTGTCCAGTCATCATGTTCAAGCACCTGCTGTGCAAGATAGCCGATACGGATACCGTTCTGGATCGATACCGATCCCTTGTCAAATGCATATTCACCGGTGAGGCAGCGCAGAAAAGTCGTCTTCCCGCAGCCGTTGCGTCCGACGATCGTGATCTTTTCGTTCCCCTTGATCATGAACTGTACATCTTCAAAGATCGTATCAGCCCCAAAGGATTTTGAACCCTGACTTACCTGATAAAGCATACCGATATATTATACTGTATCCTGCATAAAAAAAGACAGTGCCTGATGCACTGTCCATCGATCAGAAGTCGAGATTGCGCGGTGTTCTCGCAAACGGGATCACGTCTCTGATATTCTGCATGCCTGTCACATACATGACAAGACGCTCAAATCCAAGACCGAAGCCGGCATGTTTACAGCCGCCGTATCTGCGCAGATCAAGATACCAGCGGTAATGATCAAGGTTCATGCCCAGCTCATTCATTCTTCCCTCGAGCACATCCAGACGCTCTTCACGCTGGCTGCCGCCGACCAGTTCACCGACACCCGGCACAAGCAGATCGCACGCCGCTACTGTCTTTCCGTCATCATTCAGACGCATGTAGAAGGCCTTGATATCCTTCGGGTAATTGATCAGGAAGACCGGTCCGCCGACGACCTTCTCCGTCAGATATCTCTCATGTTCGGTATTCAGATCCATACCCCAGAAGATATTCTTGTTGTC